>NZ_CP126980.1:6745833-7374166 GCF_030252345.1 Actinoplanes oblitus
GCGCGGCGGCGGTCTCCCAGGTACGCCCGAGCAGCTCCCGCACCGGCAGATGCCCGTCCTGCTTGAGCCCCTCGGCCCGGATCAGCGCCGGCGCGCCGTCGGCGGTGACCGCCGGGCGCCGCGCGTTGACCGCCTCGATGATCGTGCCGGCCGCGTCCTGCACCAGGTCGGCGTCGAGCCGGCGGAACTCCTCGACCAGCTCGTTGCGTTCCACGGCGGCGAGCGGCTCCAGGCGTTCGTCGGCCGCGATCACAGCGTCGGCCCACGCCCGGTAGACGGTCCGCTCGATCACCTGGGTCAGCTTGCCGACCTCCAGGTTCCGGTCGGCGCAGTGGTCGACGGCGGCGTCCAGGCCGTGCTCGGCGAGTACCTCGCGAGCCGCCAGGTAGGCGAACCACTCGGCCTGCCCGGTGTCGTCGTCGCGCAGGTCGCGCAGCAGGTCACGGGCGGTCTCGTAGCGGTCGAGGGCGGTGCCGAGCCGCACCTGCCGGGCCGGCCCGAAGGCGTCGATGATCCGCTGCCGGGCCTCCTGCCACATGCCGATCAGCGTGGCCAGGTCCGGGTTCGCCGTGGCGCGCAACGCGGCGGCCTGCTCCCCGGTCAGCGCGGCGTCGGCCCCGCTGCGCAGGGTCCGCGCGTGCGCCGCCCAGTCCAGGGCCTGGTCCAGAGCACGCCGGTCCGGCCCGAGCAGGGCGTGTAGTCCGGGCTCGGCCTCCGCGAGCGCCCGGGCCGCGGCCAGCACCCGCTCCCGGACGGCGGCGATCTCGGTGGCCGCCGCGAAGTCCAGCTCCCGCCCGGCCACCTCGCTGAGCTGCCCGACCGCCTCGGCGACCGCCCGCAGCGGCTCGACCTGCGCCCGCAGCCACCCGACCGCCGCCGCTATCGTCCCGTGCCCCAGCTCGGGGCGGGCCGCCGCCTCCGGTTCCGCCTGCAGCGTGGCGCGCCAGTGCCGGAAGACGTCGCGCGCCTCGGTGACCGCCCGCATCAGCTCGGTGTCGCCGCCGCGGTTGCAGACGTACTCGCTGATCCCGGGCAGCGCCTCGGGCGGCGTCACCCGCAGCACCTCGGCGACCGTGTCGAGGCCCCGGCCGATCGCCGGGAAGTCGGTGTCGAGGCGCTTCCAGTACCGCCCGAGCAGGGCCGCGTGCTGCCGTTCGGCGGCGATCAGCCCCTCGTTGGCCCGCCGCCACGCGACGGCCAGCGGCAGGTGCGGGATGGCCTCGTCGGCGCTGACCCCGGGCGCGGTGAGCGCCGCCACCGTCTCCTTGTCCCAGCGGTGCGCGGCGAGCAGCTTGCGCACCCCCCGGTGCACGGTGGCGAACCGTTCGGCGAGGTCCTCGACCGGCTCGTGCAGCACCGCCTCGGTGAAGTACTCCCGAGCCGGTGCCCGGGCCGCCGCGACCGCCTCCACGTGCCTCCGCAGCTGGCCGGCCGCGGCGTGCACGTTGGCCTGCGCGCCCGGCCCGAACCAGGCCGGTTCCGGCTTGTCCGCCCGGTTGCCCAGCTCGGCGATCACGGTGACCAGCTCGACGTCGGAGAAGCTGACCACCTCGGGCAGGCCGAGCCGCCCGGTGATCCGGTCCAGGTTGCGCTGCTGGTGTTCGAGCTCGTCGGCGTCCGCGGCGAACCGACCGGCCAGCGCCTTGGCGGCCGCCGCGGTCAGCGGCCCGAGGCCGACCGCCGGCGGGTCCAGGTCGGGTTGCTCCGGCAGGGCGGCAACGGTCCGCTCGGCGAGTTTCGCCGGCGACAGGCCGGTCCGGGCGCGGGCCTGCTCCTCGGCCGCGCGGACCTCGT
The DNA here is from genome assembly GCF_030252345.1 of Actinoplanes oblitus. Classification (NCBI taxonomy): domain Bacteria; kingdom Bacillati; phylum Actinomycetota; class Actinomycetes; order Micromonosporales; family Micromonosporaceae; genus Actinoplanes; species Actinoplanes oblitus. The sequence continues at coordinate 6,747,628 of NZ_CP126980.1, forward strand.
CGACCAGCGCGGCGAGGGTCTCCGCGGCCTCCCGGACCGGGCGCAGGGTGGGCGCGGTCAGCCACGAGTCGGCGGCCGCGGCGGGCCGCCGCGCCGCGTGCTCGACCAGCTCGGCCAGCACCTCGGCGTCGGCGGGCAGCCGCACGTGGAAGGCGTTCGCCAGGGGCGCGTAGGCGTCGGTCGCCTCGGTCAGCGCCTCCAGCGCGAGCTGCGCCTCCTCCAGCGCCCCGGCGAGCGGCTCCCGCTCCATCACCTCGCGCCAGCGGAAGCCGCTGCGCTCGGTGGCCGGCCGCCAGGCGCCCTTGAGCCGCTCGGCCGCGGCCCGGATCCGGTCCAGGGCGGCCTCGGTCAGGGCGAGCGGTTGCAGGCCGGGCGCCGGGCTTTCCGGCACGCCGGAAAGCCGCGCGTACCGGCCGACGATCTCGTGCACGCTGCATCCGAGCGGTTCGCGCGGCTCGTTGACGGCTTTCGCGTACGCGGTGAGCGCCGCCCGCCGTTCCCGCAGGGTGTGCCGGTCCACCTCGTCCATGCCGGGCGGCGGCAGCGGCACCGCCTCCAGGGCGGCGGCCAGCGACGCCGCCACCTGCTTGCGCCCGGCGCGGTGCCCGTGCAGGTCGAGCAGGTAGTTGCCGAGCCCGGCGGCGGCCAGCCGGTGCTGCACCACGTCGAGCGCCGACGCGGTCTCGGAGACGAACAGGACCCGTTTCCCGGCGTGCGCGAGCGCCCCGATCATGTTGGCGACGGTCTGCGACTTGCCGGTGCCGGGCGGGCCGTCGACAACGAAGCTGTGCCCGGCCAGCGCGGCGGCGACGCAGGCCCGCTGGTCGGCGTCGGCGTCCAGCAGCAGCGGCGTCTCGTCGTCGTCGAGCAGCGCGGCGTCGCCCGGGGTGAACAGGAAGTCGCCGTCCTCGGCGGCCAGCGCGCGGACCACCGGGTGCGCCAGGACGGTGTCCTCGTGCTCGGTCAGATCCTCCCGGATCGCCTGGGCGGCCAGGTCGAAGCGAGCCAGCACGACGGCCTCGGTGACCCGCCAGCCCTTCCGGCCGGAGATGCGTTTCCGCAGCTCGTCGGCGTCCTCGGTGAGTTCCACGCGGTGGGCGCGGAGCCGGTGGGCCAGTGCCGGGTTGAGCACCGGGTCGCCGGTGGCGGCGCGCAGCCGGGGCACCTCGCCGGGGCCGAGGGTGACCAGTTCGACAGGGGTGAGCAGCAGCGGGCTGGCGTGTCCGGTGCCGTCCGCGTCGGTCCAGTGCAGCAGCCCGGTGGCCAGGTGCAGGATGTCCTCGCCCCGGTCCAGGCTCTCCTGGTGGGCGTGCCGGCGCAGGTGACGCAGCAGGGTCTGCAGGGTGTCGGCGGGCAGCTCGGTGCTCAGCCGGTCGGCGGCGCCCGGTGCGAACGACCAGTCCCGGCCGCGGCGCAGCCGGCCGGTGACCGCGGCCGCGTCCGGACCGGTGATCTCCACCAGGTCGGCGCCGGAGCGCGGCAGGTCGATCAGCCGGTCGGCGGCGCCGGGGGCGGTGATCCCGTCCCGCCAGGCGGCGAGAGCCGCCCGGGCGTCGTCACCCGGCGGGACGGGCTGTCCTTCTGCATCATCCGGCCGCATGTGCCCATTGCAGCAAGGCAACCGATCCCTTGCTGGCGATTCGTCCGAAAGACACCACCATCATTCAGTGTTTGCGCCGGGCGACCAGGACCGAGTCGTGGACGGTGACCTCCGGTTCGTCCTCCGCCGACACCCGGCGGGGACGTCTCTCGGCGGTCACGATCTCCCACTCGGCCGGGTCCAGATCGGCGGCGACCTGCTCGGCGGTGAACATCATGTCCGGGAAGTGCATCCGCCGGACGCTGCCGGCCAGGTCGTCCGGATGGTGCCCGACGATCAGCAGGGTGCCGCCGGGCGCGACGGCGGCGGCGAGCCGGGCGTACAGTTCCCGGCGGGCACCGCTGGGCAGGTGCATGAAATGCGCCGAGACCAGGTCGTAGGAGCGCTCGGCGGGTGGCTCCGCGCGCAGGTCGGCCCGGGTGAGGGTGATCCGGTCGGCGAGCCCGGCCGCGGCGGCGTGCCCGGCGGCCCGGCGCAGCGCGACAGCGGAGATGTCCACGCCGGTGACCTGCCAGCCGCGCCCGGCCAGCCACACCGCGTCGGCGCCCTCACCGCAGCCGACGTCCAGGGCCCGGCCGGCCGGCAGCCCGGCGGCCTCGGCGACCAGCTGCGAGTTCGGCTCGCCGCTCCAGATCGCCGGCCGGGCCCGGTAACGCTCCTCCCAGCTCTCCGCCTCGTGCATGGTCTCCTGCTGCCGGCGGTACTCGTCGACGGCGGCCCGCGTCTCGCCGGCGATCAGGTCCATGTTGATCATGGCGGCGGCGGTCTGCCCGGCCGCCGCGGCGACGGCCACGGTGGCCCCCAGGTTGGTGACGTTGCCGGCCACCCAGACGCCGGGGACCGTGGTGGCACCCGACTCGTCGGCCGGGATCCGCAGGCCCATCACGTGCCCGTTCATCTCCATCGGCACCGGCTCCAGGCCGAGCGACGCGAGCAGGGCCGAGCGGGCCACGAACCGCGGCGCGACGGCGATCGCCGCCAGCCCGATGACCCGGCCGCCGGCCAGGCGCACCCCGGTGATCCGGTCGTCAGCGGTCAGCACCGCCTCGATCGGCTCGGTGACCACCGGGATCCGGCGTGCGGCGAGCTGCTCGGCCTGCTCCGGCGCCGGGGCCGGGCCGCCGTTGAGCAGGTACAGCACGTCGTCGCTGAGCTGGCGCCAGAGCTGCGCGCCGGGCAGGCTGAGCGGGCCGCCGACCAGCACCCCGATCCGCCTGTCGCGCAGCTCGTAGCCGTGGCAGTACGGGCAGTGCGCCACGTCCCGCCCCCACCGCGCGGCCAGCCCCGGGATGTCCGGCAGCTCGTCGGTCAGGCCGGTGGTGACCAGCAGCCGCCGCCCGCGCACCCGGGCGCCGCCGGCCAGGGTGACCAGGAACCCGTCGCCGTCCCGCTCGGCCCGCTCGGCGGTGCCGTCGAGGAACTCACCGCCGTACTCGGCCACCTCGGCCCGGCCGGTCTTGTACAGCTCGGCCGGCGGGACACCCTCCCGGCCGAGGAGGTTGTGCACGTGGCCGGCCGGGGCGTTGCGCGGGTCACCGCTGTCGATCACCAGCACCGTTCGCCGGGAGCGGGCCAGGGTGACCGCCCCGCTGAGTCCGGCCGCGCCGCCGCCGATCACGAGTACGTCGTACGTCTGCTCTTCCACGGTGTCTCCTCACCTCAGCGACGTTCCCCCGGACCGTGCCTCGCCGCCCCCAGAAACGGCAAGTATCTTTGCCGTTATGGCAAAGGACCTGGCCGCCATCGGCCCGCAACTGCGCACCTTGCGGCAGAAACGGGACATCACGCTGACCCAGCTGGCGCAGACCACCGGGATCTCGGTCAGCACGCTGTCCCGGCTGGAGTCCGGCGCCCGCCGGCCCACCCTGGAGCTGCTGCTGCCGCTCGCCGAGGCCTACCAGGTCACCCTGGACGAGCTGGTGGACGCGCCGGAGACCGGCGACCCGAGGGTGCGGCAGCGGCCGATCGAGCGCAACGGGCACACCTACGTCCCGCTGACCCGGCGGCCGGGTGGCATGCAGGCGTTCAAGCAGATCATCCCGCCCACGCCACCGGACTGCGACCTGGATCAGCAGAGCCACGAGGGGTACGAGTGGATCTACGTGCTGAGCGGCCGGGTCCGGCTGCTGCTCGGCGAGCACGACCTGGAGCTGGCGCCGGGCGAGGCCGCCGAGTTCGACACCCGGGTGCCGCACCTGATTCTGAATCCAGGTGACGAGCCGGCCGAGGTGCTCAACCTGTTCGGCCCGCAGGGCGAGCGGGTGCACGTCCGCGCCCGGCCCCGGGGCTGAGCGCTAGATTCAGTCCGTGGATCTTTCTGTCAGCCTCCAGGACGGCGTCGCGCTGCTCGAGATGCGCCGGCCACCGGCCAACCACTTCGACGAGGCGCTGATCGGCCAGATCGTGGACGCGGCGCGGGAGCTGGACGACGATCCGGCCTGCCGGGTGCTGCTGCTCGCCTCGGAGGGCAAGCACTTCTGCGCGGGCGCGAACTTCGGCGGGGGTGAGTTCGCCGCCGACCACGTGGCCGCGGCGGAGCGGCTCTACCGGCGCGCCGCCCAGCTCTTCGACCTGCGGACGCCCATCGTCGCCGCGGTGCAGGGCACCGCTGTCGGCGGCGGCCTGGGCCTGGCCTGCGCCGCCGACTTCCGGGTCGCCGAGGCGGCCACCCGCTTCCAGGCGAACTTCGGCAAGCTCGGCTTCCACGCCGGCTTCGGGCTCAGCGTGACGCTGCCCGAGCTGATCGGCAGGCAGAAGGCCACCGACCTGATGCTCACCGCGCGCCGGGTCGGCGGCGAGGAGGCGCACCGGATCGGGCTGGCCGACCGGCTCGCCGAGCCGGGCCGGGTCCGGGAGACAGCGCGGGCCCTGGCCCTGGAGATCGCCGCGTCGGCGCCCCTGGCGGTCCGGTCGATGCGCGCCACGCTGCGCGGCGGGCTGGCCGGGCGGGTCCGGCAGGCCCTGGACCACGAGCTGGCCGAGCAGAAGGTGCACTGGGCGACCGGGGACAGCGCGGAGGGCATCGCGGCCAGCCTGGCCCGCCGGCCCCCGGTGTTCACCGGCCGATAGCCGCACCCGGGCCTAGGCGACCCGGTTGCGCAGTGGCCGACCGGCGAGAAAGGCCGCGACATTCTCCTCGATCAGCCCGGCGGCGCCGACCGGCCGGCCACCGGCCGCGTGCGGCGTGATGATCACGTTCGGCTCGTCCCAGAGGCCCGCGGAAGGCGGCAGCGGCTCGGTGGCGAAGACGTCCAGGGCGGCGCCGGCGATCCGGCCGGACTGGACCGCGGCGAGCAGGGCCGCCTCGTCGAGGGTGCTGCCCCGGCCCACGTTCACCACCCAGGCGTGCGGCGGGAGCAGGTCGAGCACCGCCGCGCCGAGCGCGCCGGCGGTCGCCGGGGTGGCCGGCAGGATCGAGATCAGCACGTCGGCGGTGGGCAGCAGGGCCGGGAACCCGGCGGCGGTGACCACCGGGAACCCGTGGCGCTCGCCGGCCGTCCGGGCCACGCCGGTGACCCGGGCACCGAGCGCGGCCAGCAGCGGGGCGAGGGTGCCGGCGATCCCGCCGAAGCCCCAGATCACCACGTGCGCGTCGCGCAGCGTCCGGAAGGCGCCGGTGTCCCGGACCGGCTGCCGACCGCCCAGCTCCCCCGCCCACCGGTGCCCGATCTGCGCCCGGACCAGCAGGTTGAGCCGGCGGGCGGCGGCCAGCACCAGGGCCAGGGTGTGCTCGGCGACGGTCTGGTCGTGCAGCCCGAGCCCGGCCGTGACGACCACCTCCGGGCCGAAGCCGGCCGCCAGCACCGCGTCCGGCCCGGCGGCCAGGGTCTGCACCCAGCGCAGCCGCCGCAGCCGCCGCGCCGCGTCGGCCAGCGGGGCCGGCGGGTTGCCCCAGACCACCAGGACCTCGGCGTCGGTGTGCTCCTCCGGGACCGGCTCGTCGATCCGGTAGACCACTGCGGTGACGCCGGCGGGCAGGTCGACGTCGAGTTCCACGGAGTCCGGCAGCAGCACCTTCATGGATCGACAGCCTGCCAGGTCAGCCCCTGCGGCGGTACAGCACGGCGGTGGCGTGTTTCTTGTGCCAGCGACCGGCCTCGGCGTACTCGGTGGTGAGCAGCTCGCGCAGGCCGGGCCGGGCGGTGAGCGGGTCGGGCCGCTGGTCCGCGACGATCAGCCAGACCTCGGGGGCGCCGGCCACCCGGGCCGCGTCGTCCGGGTACTCCCCGGCGATCAGCAGCCCGGTCCGCGGTGCCGGCGTCTGCAACAGCACGTCCGCCGGGCGGCTGGACTGCCGGCGCAGGTAGTAGTCCATCCCGGCGCGCATCGCCCGGTTCTTCGGCGGATAGACGATCACGTCGCCGGGTTGGTCGTACTCGCCGACCAGCTCGGCCAGGCCGCGGTAGTCCGGGCCGTTCTTCGCGTTCCGCCCGCGGACGTCCTGCTGGCCGGGCAGCGCGACGAAGGCGAGCAGGAGCAGCACCGCGCCGATCCGGAAGAACCGGCCGCCCAGCAGTTCCCGCCAGGCGCGCGGCTCCGGCGTGTCGGCGACCAGGGCGACAGCGGCCAGCAGGGCGAGCGGAGCCAGCACCACCAGCATGTAACGGGCCACCCACATCGGCGCGACCAGCGCCGACACCAGGGCCACCACGGTGAACGGGGCGAGGGCGAGCACCGCGATCGGCGCGATCCGCCGGGCCGGGCGCCAGGTGGCGAGCACCGCCAGGCCGATCAGCAGCCAGACCAGCCGGCTGGACCCGACGATGTCGCCGGGCATCGCGCGGACCAGGCCGATCGTGATCGGCTTCACCCAGTGCAGCTGGGTGGCGTCCTGCTGGGTGCCGAACCGGGCCAGCGGCAGCAGCGGCAACATCGCGAGCACCACGGCGATCAGCCAGGTGCGGGCCAGCCGCCAGTCGTGGCGGCGCCAGGCGGCGACGCCGACCAGCACGGCGTGCGCCGCCAGGGTGGTCAGCGACACCAGGTGGAAGCCGCCCAGCAGCAGCAGCGTCACCGAGTACGCCACCCACCCGCGGATCCGGGCCGGCTCGCCCACCACGGTGATCAGGAGCAGCAGGGCGAGCATCGAGAAGAAGCAGACGAACGCGTACGGCCGGGCCTCCGCCGCGTACCGCGAGGTGTTCGGCATGATCACCAGGATCAGGCCGGCGACCAGCCCGATCAGCGGGCTGAACAGGCGGCGCCCGAGCTCGGCGGCGAGCCCGACGGCACCGGCCATCGCCAGGATCGACGGCAGCCGCAGGGCCAGCTCGCCGTCACCGAAGACGCCGGTCCAGACGTGCAGGAACCAGTAGTACGCCGCGAAGACCGCGTCCACGTGCTGGACCAGCTGCCAGATCTCGCCGATGGTCCGCTGGGACACCTCGGCCGAGGTGACCTCGTCCCAGCTCAGCCGCGGCCGGCCGGCGCCGGTCAGGGCGACCGCGAGCATCAGCAGACCGGCGAGCGCGCCGGGGACGACGGCCCGGATCCGACCGGTCACGGACGTCGCCATCGCCGGCCGCACGCCGGTCTGTAAGTCGGTCACCAGTCTCCCCCGCCGGTGTCACCCGGCCCGTCGCGTGGCACTCCCGGGAGGAAAGCTAGCGCGCCGAGTCCAGTCCCGGCAGGGCCACGGCGCCCCGGCGCCGTGGCCCTCGTCTCAGACGACCGGTCAGCTGCCGACCGGGCCGCCGTCCGGACGCCAGGTGACGACCACGGCGGGCTTGGCGTAACCGCCGTCCGGCCAGACCGAGGCCGGGTTGTCCACGGTGGCGCCGGTGATCTCGCCGGGGTGCTGCACCGCGACGAATACCGACTTGTCGTCGCCGGTGATGAACGGGCCGCAGGTCTCGGCACCGATCGGCACCGACAGGAACTGCTTGAGGTGCCCCTTCTCCCGGCCCTCGACCGGCACCGCGAACAGGCCGTCGTTGGTCTTGAGGGTGCTCGGCGCGCCGTCCGTGGAGATCCACAGGTTGCCGGCGCTGTCGAAGGCCACGTTGTCCGGGCAGGAGATCGGCGAGACCGCCGTCTTGTCGTACCCGCCGAAGTAGGTGTCGGCGGCGGCCGGGTCACCGCAGACGATCGGCAGCTGCCAGGTGAAGCTGGTGCCGGTGTGGTCGCCGCAGTCCTCGGTGATCTCGAAGATGTGGCCGTGCTTGTTGGCCTTGCGCGGGTTGGCCTCGTCGACCGGCGCGTAACTGCCGACCCCGCGGTTGGTGTTGTTCGTCATCGCCGCGTAGATCTTGCCGGTCCGCAGGCTGGGCTGGACGTCCTCGGGCCGGTCCATCTTGGTGGCGCCGACCGCGTCGCCGGCCTGGCGGGTGAAGGTCAGCACGTCGGCGGCGGTCATCCCGGGGACGAACGACTTGTTCCCGGAGACCAGCTTGATCCACTGACCGGTGCCGTCGAACCGGCCGTCGGACGGGAGCTGCCCGGTGCCGTCGATCTCGGCGGCCGGGCTGTCGCCGGTGATCTTGGCCACGTACAGGGTGCCCGACTCCAGCAGGGTCAGGTTGTGCTTGCGGGCCAGGTGCGAGCCGCCCGGCAGGAACTTCTTCTCGGAGACGAACTTGTACAGGTACTCGAACCGCTCGTCGTCACCCAGGTACGCGACGACGTGCCCGTTCTTGGCCACGATGACGTTCGCGCCCTCGTGCTTGAGCCGGCCCAGCGCGGTGTGCTTGCGCGGCGTCGAGTCGGGGTCGAACGGGTCCACCTCGACGACCCAGCCGAACCGGTTCGCCTCGTTCGGGTGCTTGGCCAGGTCGAACCGCTCCTGGGCCCGGTCCCACTTGCGCGAGCCGCTCGGGTAGCGGGCGGTGGTGGTGATGCCGTACCGGCCGAGCCGGACCTTCTCGGCGTCCGAGACGGCGTCCCCGCCGACGAAGTACTGGTTGAAGTTCTCCTCGCCGGAGAGCACGGTGCCCCACGGGGTGACGCCGCCGGAGCAGTTGTTCAGCGTGCCGATCACCGTGCGACCGCGCGGGTCGGCGGCGGTCCGCAGGGCTGCCGAGCCGGCCGCCGGGCCGGTCAGGTGGAACTCGGTGGCCAGCGCGGTGAACCGGCGGTTGTAGCGCAGGCGGTGGCCGGTCACCGGCTTCCACTCGCCGGTGTGGCCGACCCGCTCGATCTCCACCACGGAGAGGCCGTGCGCGGCGATCGCCGTCTCCAGCTGTCCGACGGTGAGCGCGTCCAGGCTGGTGAAGCCGGGGAACATCAGCTCCTCGTTGGTGTACTCGTGGTTGACCACGAGCAGCGCCCGGTCGTGCCGGCCGGGCAGCGGCAGCACGCCGACGAAGTCGTTGTTGAAGCCGAACTGCAGCGACTGCCGGTGCGCCGACTGGTTGTGCAGGTCGAAGGCCGGGGCGCCGGCGACCACCGGGTCACCCCAGCGGATCACCACGGAGCTGCGGTAGCCGGCCGGGATGGTCACCGCGTCCAGCGTGTTCGGCTTGACCGGCTCGAAGGTCAGCGCGCCGGCCTTGCCGGGCTTCGGGGTGTGCCCGTGGCCGGTCGGGTGCGTCACCGGAGCGGCGGTGGCGGGGCCGGCCGCAGCCAGGGCACCGCCGAGGCCGAGCACGAGACCGCCGGCCGCACCGGCCCGCATCACGCCGCGACGGGTCATCTCGGCGCTGACCACGTCGCCCAGGTAGCTGTTGGCGGACTCGTTGGGCGCGGGGTGGTCACAGGCGTTCCCGCACCGGTAAAGACAGGTCATCGCGTCCCGGTTGCCACCGCTGTGGCCGAGCAGCGGCAGAAGACGGCGAATCGAGTCTGGCATCGTTTTCCCCTCGTGGAACGTCCGCGCTGATGGCGGGGCTCCCGGGACGCTATGAGGGCAGGTGTACAGCGACCACCGGATCCGGGTGAACGCCCGATGAACGTCAAGGTCCTCGATCGGATCGCCGCCCGCTTCCGGTCCGCGGCCCCGCGGATCCGCCGGGCTTCCGGTACGGCGGGAGCGCGCTGCCGCGACGAGTCGGGGGACGGTGCTCCGGGCGTACCGGAAGCGGGTGCCGGCCGTCGGGGCAACAGGTAAGAAAGCGGCCTGTTTTGCTGCGCTGCAAACGTCGGTGTGGTGAACGTTAACAAGACGAGCGCACGGTGCACCAGAGGCCTTTTTCGGCAGGTAGGACATCGACGCGATCCTCTTGACAGCACGATCGATGTTTGCGTACACATTGCAGAGCTTCCGATACCGAAACATCCCCGACACATCTCACGTTGCGTTCCCACCCCGCACCGGAGGAATCCGCATGCCCAGAAACAGAACCCGTTTGATCGGGGCGGTAGCCGTGCTGGTCACGCTGCCGCTCGCGGTCGCCCCGCCGGTGGCCGCGTCGGCCGTCGAGCCGGACTACACGATCAAGGTGAGCCCGGACGCGACCGGCGCGACGATCCCCAAGTCGATGTACGGCGTGTTCTTCGAGGACATCAACTACGCGGCCGACGGCGGGCTCTACGCCGAGCTGGTCCGCAACCGCTCGTTCGAGTTCACCGCGACCGACGCGACCGGCTTCAACGGCCTGACCGCCTGGACCGTCGCCGGCTCGGCCACCGTGCTGAACGACGACCAGCGGCTCAACGAACGCAACCGGAACTACCTGTCGCTGGACGGCAGCGTCACCAACGCCGGCTACAACTCCGGCATCGCGGTGCGCAAGGGCGAGCGGTACGACTTCTCGGTCTGGGCCCGGGGCGGCGCCACGCTCACCGTCACCCTGACCGGCGCCGCGCCGATCACCGTCACCACGGCCGGCGACGGCTGGCGGAAGTACACCGCCTCGGTGCGGGCGACCGCCACCACCGACAAGGGCCGGCTCACCGTCGCCTCCTCCGCGCCGGTGCGCCTGGACGAGATCTCGCTGTTCCCGCGGGACACCTACAAGGGTCGCAAGAACGGCCTGCGCGCCGACCTGGCCGAGAAGATCGAGGCGCTGCACCCGGGCTTCGTCCGGTTCCCCGGCGGCTGCCTGGTCAACACCGGCAGCATGTACCCCTACGACGCGGCGAACAACTACCCGCGGGCCCGGTCCTACCAGTGGAAGGACACCGTCGGCCCGGTCGAGACCCGCGCCACCAACAAGAACTTCTGGGGCTACAACGCCTCCTACGGCCTCGGCTACTACGAGTACTTCCAGTTCGCCGAGGACCTCGGCGCGATGCCGCTGCCGGTGCTGCCGGCCCTGGTCACCGGCTGCGGGCAGAACAAGGCCACCAACGACCCGGCACTGCTGGCGAAGTACATCCAGGACACCCTGGACCTGATCGAGTTCGCCAACGGTCCGGTCACCTCCACCTGGGGCAAGGTCCGCGCGCGGATGGGGCACCCGAAGCCGTTCGGGCTGACCACCGTCGCCATCGGCAACGAGGAGAACCTGCCCGAGGAGTACTTCGCGAACTTCGTCAAGTTCGAGGACGCGATCAAGGCGAAGTACCCGTCGATCACCGTGATCAGCAACGCCGGCCCGGACGACCAGGGCGGCACGTTCGAGAACCTGTGGGCCAAGAACAAGGCCAACGGCACCGACATGGTCGACGAGCACTACTACAACAGCCCGGCCTGGTTCCTGCAGAACAACGACCGGTACGACGCGTACGACAGGTCCGGCCCCAAGGTCTTCCTCGGTGAGTACGCCTCGCTGGACGCCAAGTTCGCCAACTCGCTCGCCGAGGCCGCGTACATGACCGGCCTGGAGCGCAACGCCGACGTGGTCAAGATGGCGTCCTACGCGCCGCTGCTCGCCAACATCGACAACGTGCAGTGGAAGCCGGACATGATCTGGTTCGACAACGACGAGTCGTGGGGCTCGACCAGCTACCAGATGCAGAAGCTGTTCATGAACAACGTCGGCGACCGGGTGGTGCCGAGCGCGGTCAGCGGCGGCGGCGTGATCACCCCCAAGCCGATCACCGGCGCGATCGGGCTCTCCACCTGGCGGACCGCTGCCACCTACGACGACGTCAAGGTCACCAAGCCGGACGGCACCGTGCTCTTCGCCGACGACTTCGGCGACGGCAACGCCGACGGCTGGACCCCGGTGACGAACCGCGGCAACTGGACCGTCGCCGACGGCGGCTACGCCCAGACGACCACGGACACCGAGGACACCATGGTCAAGGCGGCGACGATCACCGACACCGACTACGACTACACGCTCAAGGCCACCAAGCGGGCCGGCGCCGAGGGCTTCCTGGTCGCGTTCGGCATCCAGCAGACCGGCAACTTCTACTGGTGGAACCTGGGCGGCTGGAACAACACCCAGGGCGCCGTCGAGAAGGGCCTCACCTCGGCCAAGGAGCAGCTGCTCACCAAGCCGAACACGGTGAACACCGGGCAGACCTACGACCTCAAGATCCAAGTCCGGGGTACGAAGGTGACGCTGTTCCTGGACGGCGCCGAGTGGGGCAGCTTCGACGACAACGCGGTCACCGAGCCGTTCGCCCAGGTCGTCACGACCGACGCGAAGACCGGCGAGCTGATCGTCAAGGTGGTCAACGCCCAGGACAAGGCGGCCGTCACCAGGATCGACCTCGGTGGCCGCAAGGTCCGCGGCACCGCCCGGATGACAGTCCTGGCCGGTGACCCGGGCGAGCAGAACACCCGCACCGCCGAGCCGATCCAGCCGGTCACCAGCACCATCCACGGCGTCTCGTCGAGCTTCACCCGCGAGTTCCCGGCGAACTCGGTCACCTTCCTGCGCATCCGGACCCGATGAGGAGCCCCGTCATGAATCGTCGGACCCTACTGCTGGGCGGTGCCGCCGGTGCCCTGGCCACCGTCCTGCCCGCGGGCGCCGAGGGCGCACCGCACGCCGACCCGGTGCGCACCGACGCCGAGATCTACGGCGTGCCCACTACGCAGCCGCTGGTCAGCCGGCGGGCCGACCCGTTCATCAGCCAGCGGGTCGACGGCAAGTACTACTTCACCGGCTCGGTCCCGGAGTACGACCGCGTCGTGCTGCGCGCCTCCACCACGCTGGCCGGCCTGACCGACGCCGCCGAGACCACCATCTGGACCCGGCCGGCCAGCGGCAAGATGGGCGGTTTCGTCTGGGCGCCGGAGCTGCACCGGATCGACGGCAAGTGGTACGTCTACTTCACCAACAGCGACGCGAACGACATCTGGCACATCCGCCCGTTCGTCCTGGAGTCGTCCCTGGCCGACCCGATGGACCCGGCCGGCTGGTCGGTGAAGGGCGAGATCGCGCTGGAGTGGGACAGCTTCGCGCTCGACGCGACCACGTTCGCGCACCGCGGCAAGCGGTACCTGTTGTGGGCGCAGAGCGAGCCGGAGATCGCGGCGAACTCCAGTGTCTACATCGCCGAGATGGCCAACCCGTGGACGCTCAAGTCGAAGCCGACCCGGCTCACCACGCCCACCAGGACCTGGGAGATCCAGGGCTACAAGGTGAACGAGGGGCCGGCCGTGCTGGTCCGCAACGGGCGGGTGTTCGTCACGTTCTCGGCCAGCGCCACCGACGCCAACTACTGCATGGGGCTGCTCACCGCGGACGCCGGCGCGAACCTGCTGGACCGGGCGAGCTGGACGAAGAGCCCCGACCCGGTCTTCGTGAGCAGCGACGCCACGAAGCGCTGGGGTCCCGGGCACAACTCGTTCACGGTGGCCGAGGACGGCAAGACCGACGTGCTGGTCTACCACGCCCGTGACTACAAGCAGATCACCGGCGACCCGCTGTACGACCCGAACCGGCACGCCCGGGTGCAGAAGCTCTACTGGCACCCGGACGGGACGCCGTTGTTCGGGGTGCCGGTCGGCGACGGCGGTCCGATCGTCCGCCTCTCCGACCGGTCGGGTTTCGTCCACCGCTCGGCGACCGGGCTCGACGTCCTCCCGGCGCCGCGGGATCTGGGTGCCACCCAGTTCCGTTTCGTGGCCGGCCCGGACGGCACCGAGACGATCCAGTCCGTCGACCAGCCGTCCCTGTTCGTCACCGTCAGCGGCACGGCGGTGACGCTGACCGCCGCGGGTACCCCGGTGCGCCGGATCCCCGCCCGCGGCGGGGTGACCATCCGTACCGCCGCCGACCCCGCGCTCTACCTGCGGGTCGCCGCCGGCGCGGTGACCACCGGCAAGTCGGGAACCGTCTTCAAGCTGAGCTGACCCTCGTCGCCGGCAGCCCGTCCCCCGGGCTGCCGGCGACTCCCCCTCGGCTCCGGCCCTTCCCCACCCGACTCCCGAAGTCCCGGCGCCCCCGGAACTCAGGCTCCGCTCACCCTCGCGTCGCGCGACTTCCCAGATGTGCGGCTCGAAGACCTCCTGCCCACCCCAGCGGCCCGACGTCATCGCCGAGCAGCCGCGCACCGGTCGCCAGCGCAGCGGCTCCCGTGCGGGCGCCGGCCAAGCCGGCTTCCACTTCGGCTCGACTTGGCCCCGTCCGTCGACATGCCCTGCCGCGGCGGGTAGAACGGCCCTGCCTCATCCGGTCGGCTGGGTGCAGGCTGGCAGGGGACAAGAGGGGTCCGCCATCGTGAATTCGCCGGTCAACGCCGACGGCAGTGCTGTGGCGAGCGCCGCGAGCCGCGCCGCTTGATGAGGAGGATAGTTCATGACCGCGACACTTATCCGCAAAGCGGACATCGTTGCCATCCTGCACTCCAGGGGGAAACATGCCCGGGCCGACTGGTTCGAGCGTCAGCTACCCGAGGTTGTCGATACCGGTAAGAACAGCAGTCTGCTGGCGACCCTGGAAATCGATCCAACGGAATTGAGCGAGGCCGGCCGTCTTCCCCCACGTGCGTGATCAAGGTGCCGGCGTCATGCCGGCTCGGACTCGATGGAGAAGCCGGGTCAGACACTGACTCCGCCGAGCAGTTCAGTGTGGCGGCACAGATGGTAGGCCGCGGCCTCGATGTGGTAGACGCGGGCGGCGAGTCGCTGGTGTCAGGGTGCGGTGCCGGCGTCCTGCCCCGCCGGCGGGTCGTCGGCTGTCGGCTCGGCGTTACCGAGGGCGAACACGGTGGCGCGGATGTCGTGGATGATCGCGTCGATTTCGTCGATCTGGATCTGCACGGTGGCGCGGGTGGTCTGTTCCTTGGACCGTGAGACGGCGGACTGCAGTTCCAGTCCGTGCCGGAACAGCCGTTGAATGACGGTGTGGCGCAGGTCGTCGCCGATGCGCTCGCGGTCGTCGAGCAGGTGCAGTCGCTCGGCGTCGGCGCGGACCCGGCTCAGGTGCAGGGCCAGCCCTGCGTGCGCGGCGACCGCGGTGATCAGGTCCTTGTCGAGTTGGTCGAACGGTTCGGTGTCCGGTGCGCGGGAAACGGTGAGGGCGCCGTTGACGCTGGTGTCGGCGCCGATGAGTGGTACCGCGATGGTCTCGCCGATCGGGCCGATCGGACAATCGGCGGTCGCGCGCAGATCGGTGAGCGGGTCGTCGATGATGATCATCTTTCCCGCGATGATCGCAGCCCCGCCGGCCGAGCCCGCCTTCGGGACGAGGGCGCCGGACAGGGGTTGATCGAGGTCGCCTTCGGTCACGGCCACGCGCAGCCGACCGGGGTCGTCGGTGGGGACACTGACGCTCGCGGCGACCCCACCCAGGGTCTGCCGGGCGTGGTGGACCAGCTGCTTGAGCACTTCGTCGGTGTCCGTTCCGGCCAGTAGCTGCGTGCTGACCTCGACCATCGTGGTCTGCCAGGTGTGCCGGCGGCGGCTCTCCGAAAGCAGGGTGGCGTTCTCGATCGCCGCGCCCGCCGCGGTGGCCAATGCCTGTACGAGCTGTTCGTCGTCGTCGGTGAACTGGGCGGCGTCTTGCTTGTCGGTAAGGTACAGGTTGCCGAAGATCCGGCCGCCGATCTGGATCGGGACGCCGAGGAACGAGCGCATCGGCGGGTGGTGGTCGGGGAACCCCGTCGAGGCGCGATGCTCGGCGATGTTCGCCAGACGCAGTGTCTGGGGATGCTCGACCAGCAGGCCGAGTAGTCCCTTGCCGTCGGGCAGGTGACCGACCGCGGCCACCGTCTCGGCGTCCATGCCGGTGTGCACGAACCGGGCCAGGTGGCCCCGGCTGATCACGCCGAGGGCCGCGTAGCGGGCGTCGACCAACTCCCGCGCGGCCTCGACCACGTGTTGCAACACCGTGTCGAGGCTGTCGGCGCGCGCCACTGCCAGGAACGCGCGCAACAGGCCCCGCAGCCGCCCCTGCGCACCCTGCACATCACGCACCCGCACCAGCAACTGATCGAGGAGGTCGTCGAGCTCCAGCCGGGCGACCTGGGAGAACGTCACGTCTCCGGCCTGTTGGTGGTGTCCTGGTACGGCGTGGCGCTGGTGTTCGTCATCGGTCACGAGCTTGCGCATACCGGTCACCACCCTGACCGCCTAGCATCGACGCCGGCGAATCGCGCTGAGTCTGACGGGTCACATTCGCGCTGGACAGCCACCAGATCAGGATCTTGTCGAGCGCATCGCCGGGGTCCGGGGCAACGGCTCCATGCTACGCCCGCGCACGGCCGTCGAACGTGATCCAGATGCCGTTCTCCGGGACTACGGACTTCCGGTGCGGACGGCTACCGGCAACGGGAACCGCCATCACCCGGAGGGTGATGGTCACGCTCTCGATGACGGCGATCTGCGGCTGGTGGGTATACGGTACGGAACGGGGATGACGCCTCGTCCCACCCGCTGCCCCAGACCTCGGTGGCGCACCACGTTGTCGACAAGGTGCCCGGGAGCAGCTGTGGCCGCCGGAAATCGTCCCGTCCACTTGGCGGCGCGACCTCGCGCCGTGCGATCAGGTGACCGTGCCCCGAGTCTGGCCGGTCCGCGATGACCGGCGCGGATCAGCGCGCGCCGGTCCAGCCGCCCGCGTCCCCGCTCCTGCTCACCGCCCCCAGCGACCGGCACGGTGTGGGAGTGTCCGTCACCAGCGATGCGACCACAGCTGTGCTCGACATGATGTTGCGTGGTCCCTGGTCGCGGCGTTTGCGCGACCAGATCGGTGCCGTCCTGCGCTCGTGCCTGGCCGGCCCCTCCGGCTGGATCATCGTCGACCTGCACCACGTCGAAGATCCCTCCGCGGCGAGCGTGCCGTTCTGGCTCGCGGCCTGGCGCCGGGCCCGCCTCGGCCTGCCGCCGACACAACTGGCGTTCACCCTGCCGACGACGACAACGCTGGGCTGGCGGCTGCGCAACCCGCAAGGACCGCAGCCCCGGGTCTTCACCACCACGCACGAGGCCCACCGGGCCATCGGTGAGCGGATGTCGCGCGCCGACCGGCTGCAAACCCGCCTGCCGGCCCGGCCGGTCTCCGTCCGTGCCGCCCGTGACCTGGTCGCCCACGGCTGCCGCAAGTGGCATCTGCCGCATCTGCTGCCCGACGCCCCGCTGATCGTGTCCGAACTGGCCACCAACGCCGTGCAGCACGCCCGCACCGACTTCATCCTCACCGTCACGCGCGGTGATACCGGACTGCACGTGGCAGTCCGTGACGGCGCCCCTCAGTTCCCGCACCCGGCCGCACCAGCGCTCGCCAGCGTGCGAGCCTCGCTCGATGAGCGGGGACAGGGCCTGCGACTGGTGCACACGCTCGCTACGGCCTGGGGTGCCATGCCGGCGCACGGCGGCAAGGTCGTCTGGGCCACGGTGGAAGAGCCACCCCCGCAAAGCAGCAGGTGCGTCACTGCGGTGAACCCTCATGGAGACCGGTCCGCCGCGGGCTCGGACGTCTCACCGCTCCGCTGATCGGCGCCCGGGACTGACCCGCATCAGCCGGTTTTCGATGCGGGGAATGAGGTTCGTCCAGTCAGAAGATGCCGACGTGGCGCGCCCGGGCGACGGCCTCCTGTCGTCGTGACGCGCCCAGCTTACGATATATAGACCTCATATGCGCCTTGACGGTGTTGCCGGAGATATACAGCTCGCCCGCGATCTCGTTGGCTTCACATCGTGGGCAGATAGCAAAGTATCTCCAGTTCACGCGCACTGAGCCCGGCAGGCTTCGAGTCGTGCTGAACGGGGCGTTCGAGTCCCGGCCGTGGCGTCGGGGCCGCTTTGATCAAGTCGAGTTCGATCAACGCCACCGCGGCCAGCGGGCGGGGAGCGGCCGGGTACCGGATGGTGTCACGCGTCGACATGAGCTAGCCCGCCGCGTAATAGGTAGTACGCCGCGGATCCACCGACAGCGGGACGTTCCCGACTCCATCCTGGATGATTGGCGGCCGGTGAGCTGTGAACTGGACGGTCACTGTGACTCCTCGGTTCGCGCAGACGCGGGGGTCGAAGACAGCGGGGTCCAAGTGACGTCTTCACGATACGTGGGCGGCCGTGCGCGCCCCCTGCCAATTTCCCGGCTTGCGGAACCTGGAGCCCGGCGGAATGCCGCTGATCAGAGTGTCATGGGTGGGAGGCCCCAGGACCGGGCGATCAGTCGCGGGTGGGAAGGAAATCGGCTGGGCGCAGGCGGGCGGTGCGCCGCCGGTACTCGGACGCCATGCCCGGCCAGTTGGTGACCACCCGGCCGCTCGCCGTGCGGTACCAGCTCTGGCAGGACGTCCAGACACTCTCCGCGAGGCGGCTCTGCAGCTCGGCGTCGTAGGCGGCGGCGATCTCCGGGCGTACCTCGAGCGGGTTTCGATGGTGAGAGAGGTGCCGGACGGCCTGGGCGATCCAGCGGGCCTGTGCCTCGTGGAAGAAGACCACCGAGGTGTTGCCGGTGTTGGTGTTGGGGCCGTAGACCAAGAACATGTTGGGGAAGCCGGGAACCGCCATGCCGAGATAGGCGTGCGCGCCGTCCCGCCACACCTCGTCCAGGCGGGTACCGGCGCGGCCGGTCACCCGGATCGGGACCAGGAACTCGGTGGCCGCGAAACCGGTGCCGTACACCAGTACGTCGGCCGGATGCTCCACCCCGTCGGCGGTCCGCACCCCGCCCGGCGTCAGCGCGACGACCTTCTCGGTGATCAGCTCGACGTCCGGGCGGGCCAGCGTGGGCAGCCAGTCGCTGGTGAACAGCACCCGCTTGCAGCCCATCGGCTCGTCCGGGGTGACCTTGCGGCGCAGCTCCGGGTCGCGCACCTGCCAGCGGCGCTGCGCCGCGGAGAGGCCGTGCAGCAGCGCGCCGGCGATCCGGTGGCCGGTCAGGGCGCGGCCGGTCACCACTGTCATCAGCCAGGTACCGGCGCGCGCCGGCCCCATCAGCGCGGGCAGACGCCGGTACAGACTCCGCCGGACGGGGCCGTAGCGCCGGTTCGGCTTCGGCAGCGTCCACGGCGCGGTCCGCTGGAAGACCACGACCCGCGAAGCCACCCCCGCGAGGGCCGGCACCAGCTGGATCGCACTCGCCCCGGTCCCGATCACCGCCACCCGCCGGCCCGCCAGCGGCACCGCCGGATTCCAGCGCGCGGTGTGCATGGCCGGCCCCGCGAACTCGCCGCCGAGCTGCGGTGTCACCGGCCGGGACAGCTGGCCGACCGCCGGGATCAGCACGTCCGCCTCGAGGACCTCGCCGCTGGCCGTGCGCACCCGCCACACCCCGTCAGTCCACTCGGCGGCCGTCACCTCGGTGCCGAGCCGCACCTTCCCGGCAAGACCGAAATCGGCCACGCACCGTTCGAGGTAGGCCAGGATCTCCGGCTGCGGCGGGAAGCGCCGGGTCCAGGCGGGATTCTGGGCGTACGAGTACGAGTACAACGGCGCCGGGATGTCACACGCGCACCCGGGATAGTTGTTGTCCCGCCACACCCCGCCGACCCGGTCCGCCTTCTCCACCATGGTGATGTCGGTGAACCCGGCCTTGAGCAGCTCGTTCGCGACCGCCACGCCGCCGAACCCGGCTCCGATGATCAGGATGCGGGTCATCGGCGGCCGAGTCGCAGAGCGGCCGGCGCGGTCGCCGGGACCACCGGGCGGCGCGGCGGGACCGGTGCCGTCTCGGCGTATCCGGTGGCGGGCCGGGGATCCCGCTCGCCCGCGTTGGGCCAGAGCGCGACCGCCCGCTCGGCCAGCGCCGTGATGGTCAGCGACGGATTGACCCCGAGATTCGCCGCCACCGTCGACCCGTCGATCACGTGCAACCCCGGATGGCCGAAGAGCCGGTGATACGGATCCACCACGCCGCTCGACGGATCCGCCCCGATCGCGCAGCCGCCGATGAAATGCCCGGTCACCGGCTTGCCGACCAGCTCGGTGTAGGACCCGAGCGGCACGCCGTCCACCTTCTCCGCGGTCCGCCGGGCCACCTCGTGCGCCGCCGGCACCCAGTCCGGGTTCGGCCGGCCCACCCCGGGCCGGCTGGTCAGCCGTCCCCGTCTGCGGAACACCGTGATCGAGTTGTCCAGCGGCTGCATGGCCAGCAGCACCACGGTCTGCCGGGACCAGTCCCGCGGCGACAGGTACAACCGCAGGTCACGTCCCGCCCTCGCGAGCGCCTTGAGCGCCGCCCACCAGCGCGGCTGTCGTCCCGCGTCGTCGACCATCACGGTGGCGAGCAGGGCGAGCAGGTTGCTGCCGGGGCCGTACCGCACCGGCTCGACGTGCGTGACCGGGTCCGGGTGGATCGACGAGGTGATCGCGACGCCGTGGCTGTAGTCGCGGTCCCGGCGCCGGGTGCGAGCGCCCAGGATGGACTCCGAGTTGGTGCGGCTCAGCTCGCCCAGCCGCGCCGAGACGGCCGGCAGGCTGCCCCGGTCGCGCAGCCGGTGCAGCAGCCGCTGGGTGCCGAGCGCGCCGGCCGCGAAGACCACCTGTTCGGCCGTGAAGGTGCGCCGCGCCAGCCCGCCGGTCCGCCGGGTCACGACCGCGTACCCGCCACCGGGCAGCGGCCGCACGTCGCGCACCGTGGTCCGCTCGTGCACCCGCGCCCCGGCCCGCTCGGCCAGGTAGAGATAGTTCTTGACCAGCGTGTTCTTCGCGTTCGCCCGGCAGCCGGTCAGGCACGAGCCGCACAGCGTGCAGCCCCTGCGCTCCGGCCCGGCCCCGCCGAAGAACGGGTCCGCCGCCACGGCGCCGGGTGCCCCGCCGAAGAAGACCCCCACTGGCGTACGCCGATAGCTGTCCCCCACCCCGAGATCGTCAGCCACCGCGCGCAGGACCCGGTCGGCATCCGTCTCGACCGGGTTGATCGTCACCCCGAGCATCCGCTTGGCCTGGTCGTAATAGGGGGCCAGGGCGGCCTTCCAGTCGGTGATCGCGGACCACTGCGGATCGGCGTAGAACGCGTCAGGTGGCTCGTACAGCGTGTTCGCGTACCCGAGCGAGCCACCGCCGACCCCGGCACCCGACATGATCAGCACATTCCTGAGCATGGTGAGCCGGAGGATGCCGTAGCAGCCGAGGGCCGGGGCGTAGACGTAGTCGCGCAGCCGCCAGGACGTCGTGGCGAACTGGTCGTCGGCGAAACGGCGGCCGGCCTCGAGGACGCCGACGCGGTAGCCCTTCTCGGTCAGGCGCAGCGCTGTCACGCTGCCCCCGAACCCGGAGCCGATCACGAGGACGTCGTAGTCGTACGACATCGCCGTAGCATCACGCCCTTATTGGCAACATGTCAACAACGTGTTCCCAGTCTTGCCCGCACCGCCAATCCACCCGTCCGGCGGTCCCCTTGCGGCCCGGCGGACGGCATGGTGCTCGGATGACCTCTCGCCACCGGCTCGCCGGATGACAGCACTCACCCACCACCGGCGCGGATCCGGGCCGCCGCTCCTGCTCATCCACGGCATCGGCAGTCACTGGCAGGTGTGGCATCCGCTGCTGCCGCTGCTCGAACCACACCGCGACGTCATCGCCGTCGACCTGCCCGGCTTCGGCACCTCCCCGATCTGGCCCGCACCGCCGCCCGGCGTCCGCCCCGGCTCGGTGCCCCACCTGGCCGACCTGGTCGCGTCCTTCCTGGACTCCCTCGGCCTGGGCACGGTCGAGATCGCCGGCAGCTCGATGGGCGGCGGCGTGGCCCTGGAACTCGGCCACCGCGGCCGGGCCCGCGTGGTGACGGCGTTCTCCCCGGCCGGCTTCTGGCCACCGGGCGGCGCCCGCTGGGGCCGCTTCGTGGTGGGCGCGGCCCGGGCCGGCAGCGCCGCCCTGGATCCGCTGCTACCCCGCCTGATGTCGTCCCGGGCGGGCCGGGCAGCGTTGTGCGCGCCGTTCTACGCCCATCCCGCCGGGCTGGACACCGAGGAGTGCGTCGCCGCGGCCCGGGCGCTGGCCGGCGCTCCGGGCTTCGGCGCGGCGCGTGCCGCGTTCCGCCACCTGACGCCCTGGTCCGGCCGGGATCCCGGCGCCCTGACCCGGATCCCGGTGACCATCGCGTGGGGCACCCGGGACGCCGTCCTGCCCTACCGCAACCAGGCCGTCCGGGCCCGGGCCGCCCTGCCGGCCGCCCGCCACGTCCGGCTGCCCGGCTGCGGCCACCTGCCCTTCCCGGACGCCCCGGAGCGCTGCGCCGACCTGATCCTGCGTCCCGCGCCCCGCTGACCCCGGAGCCCGATCACCATCACTGCCGCAAGCGCACCGTGAACCCGCTGTCGGCCGGCCGGCCCGACCTGTCGAAGCAGTCCACCCGCACCAGTTCGTCCCGGCCGTCCGGGTGCCGGTCCACCACCGCGCAGCTCCGGTCGTCGGCGGAGTCCGGCGTCACCTCGGCGTCCCCGCCGTCCACCCCCAGGCCACCGAAGGTGACCAGATACCGCCCGACTCCGGTACGCGACACCGTGTTCCTCCCACCCGCGGCGTTGCATTGGTTCTCCGGCTGCCCGGCCACCAGGTGGCCGGAGCGCGCGCAGGCCACCTCCCGCGGCGCCGGATCGGGTTTGCGCGCCCAGGTCACCGCCATGATCAGGATCGGCAGCACCCCGCCGACCACGGCCACCAAGGCGACCAGGGCGCTGATCCGCGGCTCCGAGGCCGGCACCCGTGAGCCCGGCGCGATCCAGTCACCGATCGTGGTCATCGTGCGTGACCCGAACCGGTCCAGGCGCTGCCGCCAGTCCACGGCGGTCCGGACCGGTGTCAACGGCACCCCACGTCACCGCAGGCCGCCGCGGGCACAGCCCCGCTCTCCTGCCGGGCCGCCGCCGCGGCCGGTGTGGTCGGCGCGGCCGCCGGATCGGGCTCGGCCGGGGTCGCCGGTGCGGTGACCGGCGCCGGGTTCTGCGACTTCTTCGGTTTCCTGGTCCGCCTGGTCGCCGGCTTCCTCGCCTTCGCCGAGGGCTTCGGGGTGGCCGACGGGACATCGCTGTCCGGTGTGGCGACTCCGGCCGCCGGTCCCGGCAAAGTCCGCCGATCCGGTAGAACCGACGGGCGCGACCGGCTTTCCCGTGGCGCCGGCCGCGCCCGCCCCCGTCCGTCGTTCCCGGCGCGATCCCCGTCCCCGGCGGGATCCCGCGTTCCGGCCGGCGCGGCATCCCCCGGCAGCACCGTCCGGGCCGGTTCCTCGGGTGCCAGCACGCCCCGGCTCGGCGCCGCCGGACTCGCCCCGGCCTGCCACGACGCCCCCGGCGGCAGGCTCTCGGAGACCGGCGCGAGCGCCCCGGACCGGTCCGCCGCGGACCCGTCGCAGCCGGCCAGCGGCACCGTTCCCAGCACCACGGCCAGCAGAAGCCGACGTCCTCGCCTCACCGAACCTCCAGCACGCCCGTCTGATCCTCAAACGACCCACCACGGGAACGGTGATGCGGCCCGTCCGGGCCGCTGCCACACTTCTTTCTTCCGAGTACGCCGACCTCTCCGGATCGAGGAGCAGCACCATGGCCCTGCAGGACGCCGCGAACCTCCTGGGACCGGCCCGCCACGTCGTGGTCTTCACCGGCGCCGGCATCTCCGCGGAGAGCGGGGTGCCCACCTTCCGCGACGCCCTGACCGGCCTGTGGTCCCGATTCGACGCCCAGGCGCTGGCCACCCCGCAGGCCTTCGACGACGACCCGGACCTGGTCTGGGGCTGGTACGAGTGGCGCCGCCGGCTGGTCCAGCGGGTCCGCCCCAACCAGGGGCACCTCGCCGTCGCCCGGCTGGCGACCCACGTCCCCCGCCTCACCGTGATCACGCAGAACGTGGACGACCTGCACGAACGCGCCGGCTCACCGGCGGTGACCCACCTGCACGGCAGCCTCTTCACCCCGCGCTGCGCGTCCTGCGCCCGTCCCGCGCCGGTGCCGGAGAGCACCGGGGAGCAGCCGGACGAGGGCCGCCGCGTCGCACCCCCGCACTGCCGGCACTGCGCCGGTTTGATCCGACCGGGCGTCGTCTGGTTCGGCGAGGCCCTCCCGGAGGACGCCCTGGAGTCCGCCGTCCAGGCCGCCACCGAGTGCGACGTCCTGCTGACCGTCGGAACGTCGGCCCTGGTCTACCCGGCCGCCGAGATCCCCCGGGTGGCCGGCCGCTTCGGTGCCGCGGTGATCCAGGTGAACCCCCAGCCCACCCCGCTCGACCCGATCGCCGAGGTGAACCTCGCCGGCCCCGCCGCCGAGATCCTGCCCGCCCTCGTCACCGCGACATGGCCCGGGTTCTCCTGAGCCGGGTCACCAGACGGAGATCAGGCGCGGTCCGGGAGCGGCAGCGCGCGCAACGGACCCTTGCGCACCTTGTTCGACCCGGTCTTCGGCAGGTCCGCCACCACGTCGACATAGACCGGGATCTTGTACTTCGCGAGCCGCTCCCGCAGGAACCCCGGCACGTCGTCCGGTGACAGGGCGTACCCCTGCCGGGGTACGACGAACGCCCGCCCCACCTCACCCCACTTCCCGTCCGGCACCCCGACCACGGCCACCTCCGCCACCCCGGGGTGCTCGAAGATCGCCGCCTCCACCTCGGCCGGGTACACGTTCTCCCCGCCGGAGATGTACATGTCCTTGGTCCGGTCGACGATGTGGAAGTGCCCGTCCTCGTCGACCACCGCCACGTCCCCGGACCGGAACCACCCGCCGTCCACGAACGCCGCCTCGGTCGCCGCCGGATCGTTCCAGTAACCGGGGGTCACGTTCGGCCCGCGGACCAGGACCTCGCCCGGCTCGCCAACGGCGGCGTCGGTCAGGTCGGGCCGCACGCACCGCACGTCGGCGAAGAACACCGGCAGCCCGGCCGACCCGGCGTGCTCCCGGCTCTCCCGGGCTTCCAGGAACGTCGCCCCCGGCGCCGTCTCGGTCATCCCGTAGCCCTGGCAGAAGAGCAGGCCGCGCTCCTGGTAGCGGTGGATCAGCGCCGCCGGCACCGACGCGCCGCCGGTCATCAGGCTGCGCACCGAGGACAGGTCGGCGTCCGCCCAGCGGGGTGACTGGGTGAGCCCGGCGTACATCGTGGCGACGCCGAACATCCAGGTCACCCGGTGCCGGGCGATCAGGTCGAAGCAGCCGTCCACGTCCCAGCCCGGCATGATCACCGAAGTGCCGCCCTTGAGGAACGTGGGCAGCAGGCACTGGTCGAGGGCCGCGACGTGGAACAGCGGCGCGCTGACCAGCGTCACCTCGTCGCCGGCCACGTCCACGCAGACCAGCAGGTTGTAGCAGTTCCAGACCAGGTTGCCGTGGGTGAGCATCGCCCCTTTGGGGTGTCCCGTGGTCCCCGACGTGTAGAGGATGGCCGCCACGTCGTCCAGGCCCACCGTTTCGTCCGGATGAATCGGATCCGCCGCCGGAACGGCGTCGGCGGCGAACGTCACCGGCGCGGTCACCGCGGGCATGCCGGCGGCACGGACCAGCACCGAGGCGCCGCTGTGCGTCAGCTGGTAGGCGAGTTCCGCAGCGGTCAGCCGGAAGTTGAGCGGCACGAAGATCGCACCCAGCACCCAGGTGGCGAACATCGTCTCGACGAAGGAGGGATGATTCGGCCCGAGATAGGCGACCCGGTCGCCGCGCCGCACGCCGGACGACCGGAGTGCGGCGGCGAGCCGGGCGATCCGCTGGTGCAGCTCGGCGTACGAGACCCGCCGCCCCTCGAAGATCAGCGCGGTGCGCCCGGGCGACATCGCCGCCCGGCGCCCCGGCCAGGAACCCAGCCCCGCGTTGTGCACGAGGTGTCCTCAGGCGTACTGGCGGTAGACGGTACGGGCGACGCAGGCCGGCTTGTCCACCCCGTCGATCTGCACGGTGAAGTCGAAGGTGCTCTGCGTCCCGCCCGGCACGTCCTCGACGCTGACCACCGTGGCGGCCAGCCGGATCTTCGAGCCCACCTTGACCGGGCTGGGGAAGCGCACCTTCTCCAGCCCGTAGTTCACCCCCATCTTCACCCCCTCGACCTTGAGCAGGTCCCCGAAGAGCGGGATGACCAGCGACAACGTCAGGTAGCCGTGGGCGATCGGGGCGCCGAACGGGCCGGCCTTGGCGCGTTCCGGGTCGACGTGGATCCACTGGTGGTCGCCGGTCGCGTCGGCGAACGTGTTCACCCGTTCCTGGGTGATCTCCAGCCACTCGCTGACGCCGAGGTCGCGGCCGGCGAGCGCCTTGAGTTCGTCGAGTCCGTGCACGGTGGTGGTCATGGCGTTTCCTCTCCAAAGAGCAGACGGGCGGCATTGCGTAACAAGATCTTGTCGCGGACGGTGTCCTTGATGTCCAGCCCGGCGAAATCGGCGAGCCACCGATCCGGGGTGATCACCGGGTAGTCCGAGCCGAACAGCACCTTGTCCTGCAGCAGGCTGTTGGCGTACCGGACCAGCTGGGGCGGGAAGTACTTGGGCGACCAGCCGGACAGGTCGATGTACACGTGTTCCTTGTGGGTCGCCACCGCGAGCGCCTCGTCCTGCCACGGGAACGACGGGTGGGCCAGGATGATCCGCAGGTCAGGGAAGTCCACGGCGACGTCGTCGACGAGCATCGGGTTGGAGTACTTGAGCCGGATGCCGCCGCCGCCGCGCACCCGGGCGCCGATCCCGGTCTGCCCGGTGTGGAAGAGCGCCACCGCGCCCAGCTCCTCGATCGCCTGGTAGAGCGGATAGGCGAGCCGGTCGTCCGGCGCGAACCCCTGGATGCTGGGGTGGAACTTGAAACCCCGCACCCCGTGCTCGGCGACCAGCCGGTGCGCCTCCCGGACGCCGGCCCTGCCCTTGTGCGGGTCGATGCTGGCGAACGGGATCAGCACGCCGGGGTGCTCCGCGCAGTTCGCCGCGATCTCCTCGTTGGCGATCCGCGGGTGCCCGGTGGCGTGCTCGGCGTCGACGGTGAACACCACAGCGGCCATCCGCCGGTCCCGGTAGTAGGCGGCCATCTCGTCGATGGTGGGCTGCCGGTGACCGTGCGCCCCGAAGTAGTCGGCGGACGCGCCGAGCAGCGAAGGGCTCAGCGAGGTGTGCCCGCTCCTGCTGACCTCGGCGTGCGTGTGCACGTCGATGGCGACCAGCTCGGCGACATCCATCACTTCGCCGCCGGAATGCCGTAGGTCTCCTGCTCGAAGTTCCAGGCCGCGGCGATCTCAGCGGCGGACCAGCCGCCGTCCCGGTGGACCACCGACTTCTCCGCCGGGTGCGACCAGAGTGCCAGCCTGTCCCCGCCGATCCCGATCGCCTGCCCGGTGATCCCCTTGGACGCGTCCGAGGCCAGGAACGTGATCAGCCCGGTCACGTCGTCCACCGTCCCGAGCCCCTCGTCGCGCCGCAGCCACGCCGGATAGGGCTGCCCGGTCCGCTCCGCCTCCTCGATCGCCGGCGCGAACGCCGGAATCGTCCTGGTCATCTCGGTGGCCGCGACGGGCACCACGGCGTTCACCGTGATCTCGCTGCGGGCCAGCTCGAGCGCCCAGGTCCGGGCCATCGCCGCGATCCCGGCCTTGGCCGCCGCGTAGTTGGTCTGCCCGAAGTTGCCGCGCTGCCCGGCCGGCGACGAGATCAGGATGATCCGCCCGCCGGTCCCCTGCGCCCGCATCCGGATCGCGGCGGCCCGCGCACAGGTGAACGTGCCGCGCAGGTGCACCTCGATCACCGCGTCGAAGTCGTCGTCGGTCATCTTCCAGAGCACCCGGTCCCGCAGGATGCCGGCGTTGGTGATCAGCACGTCCAGCCTGCCGAACGCCTCCACCGCCGTCGCGACCAGCCGCTCCGCGCTCTCCGTGGCACCGACGGCCGCGGCCACGCCGACCGATCCCGGTACCTCGGCGACCGCCGCGTCGACGGCCGCCGGGTCCACGTCGTTGACCACCACTGACGCGCCGGCCGCGGCGAGCGCCCTGGCATATGCCAGGCCGAGGCCGCGGCCACTGCCGGTGACGACGGCAACCTTGCCGCTGAGATCCATGCTCTTCAACCTCTCACGAGGGTGGACGTGGGGGAAGTGGCGGCGCGCGGCCCGGGCCCCGCAGCCCCTCGACCCGCGCGCCGCCTTCGATTAACAGGATTCCTGTTCATCAGGTTTCCTGTCAATGGGGTAATCTCCCGGTATCTGCTCTCGGACGGAGAACCCCTGATGCCTTCGCTGCTCTACCTGGTCAAACAGCTCGAACTAGCGGTCCGTGCCCGCCTCGACGAGCTGGTTCGCGGCCACGGCATCACCGCCCTGCAATACACCGCGCTCACGGTCCTGGAACGCCACGACGGCCTCTCCGCCGCCCAGCTGGCCCGCGACTCCTTCGTCACCGCCCAGTCCATCGCCGACATGGTCCGCGCCCTGGAGACCCGCTCGCTGATCCGCCGCGAGCGCAACCCCGCCAACCGCCGCGAGCTGCTGCTCCACCTCACCGACGAGGGCCGCGCCCTGCTGACCGCCGTCGCCACCCCGGTCCGCGACCTGGAGTCCCGGATGACCGCCGACCTCACCGAGACCCAGACCGCCGAATTCCGGAAATCACTGACCACCGCCTGGCAGTCCCTCGCTTGAGCATTCCGAATTCCCGAAGACCCGGACCGCCTACGGCCGTTGTCATCCCGAGGTTCGCCACGCCGGACAAACCCGATTTTGTACGTTCTCGGGCCACCACAAGCGCAGCAGCCTCGTCCCGTGGCTGAACGCGCGGTGATCCCGGCGCGAGGCCGCGAGGCCGCGCCGGGCTGAGCTCGCCGGGCACGCTCCACTTCAGGCAGTGCCGCGCCCCCGGGCACCGGCTGGTCGTGAGGGTGGTCTCAGCACCACCGAGACCACCCTCACGACCAGCCAAGGGCGGGATCGCGGCCGGGCCCGGAGCCGGACGGGCGTCGCGGACGGGCGGCCCCGAGCACAGCGGACCGCGCGAGCCCAGCCCGGCCCGCGCCGCGGCCCCGAGCACAGCGGACCGCGCGAGCCCAGCCCGGCACGGCGTCGCGGCCCCGAGCACAGCGGACCGCGCGAGCCCAGCCCGGCACGGCGTCGCGGTCCGGCACCGGGACCACCACGCGCTTAGCCACGAGACGAGGCTGCTGCGCCTGTGATGCCCGTAGAGCGTAGAAAATCGGGTTGTGAAAGGCGTCCGGTGCCGTCCATGTCGAGGCGGGTGAGGGCCGGTCAGGAGCGTGGCGACACCGGGGTGATCGGCGGGAAGGCGGCTTCGATGTCGCGGGCCGCCGCCAGCGCGATGTGGTCGCCGTGCAGGCGGGCGATCACCTGGACGCCCAGCGGCCGGTTGCCGGCGGCTCCGGTCGGTACCGCGACCGCCGGCAGGCCGAGGAAGTTGGCGGTGACCAGCAGGCGGTGGGCGCGCCAGAGTTCGGTGGCGGCGGCCGGACCGGACAGGTCGAAGCCGATGGGTGGCATCGGCTGGGTGGTGACCGGGCCGAGGACGATCGGGTACCGGGCGTGGAAGGCGCGCCACGCGGCCGCGTGCACGAACCGCTCGGCCCAGGCGCCCTGGTAGGCGGCCGAGGTGTCGAGCAGGTCCACGTCGACGATGTTGTCCGTGAAGTACCGCACGGTGCCGGCCGACAGCGGCCCGGGGAAGACGCCCGGGGTGAGCAGCATCGGGGCGTTCTCGGTGGCGGAGAGCTGCCGCCAGATGGTGGCGCACCGGTCGACCGCCGGCGGTTCCACCTCCGCCACCTCCCAGCCGGCCGCGGCCAGTGCCGACGCCGCCGCCCGGACCGACGACGCCACCCCCGGGTCGACGCCCCAGCCGCACGGGTCGACGGTGACCGCGACCCGGCGCGGGCCGTCGTACCGGGACGGGTGGTCGACAGTGACGCTGAGCGGGTCGTACTCGTCGGCACCGTGCATCACGCCGAAGAGCAGGTCGAGGTCGGCGACGCTGCGGGCGAGCGGCCCGTTGACCGCCATGGCCTGCAAGGACAGCGGCAGCGGCTGGACCGCCCGGCCGGGCGCGGCGACCCGGCCGGCCGAGGTGCGCAGCGCGGTGATGCCGGCGGCGTGCGCGGGCAGCCGCAGCGAGCCGCCGTAGTCGTTGCCGAGACCGGCGGCGACCATGCCGGTGGCCACCGCGACCGCGTCGCCGCCGCTGGATCCGCCCGGTACCCGCGCCGGGTCCCACGGGTTCAGCGTGCGGCCGAACAGGTCGTTGTCGGTGTCCCAGCGCAGGCCGATGTCCGGCATGTTGCCCCGGGCCACCGGTATCGCGCCGGCCGCGAGGAGCCTGTCGACGAAGGTGGCGTTGGCCGGCGGGACGTCGCCGGCCGCGAACGGCAGCCCGGAGGTGGACGCCGACCAGGTCAGGTCGATGTTCTCCTTGACCGAGAGCGGCACCCCGGCGAGCGGGCCCGGGTCGTCGCCCGCGGCGATCCGTTCGTCGAGCGTCGCGGCGGCCTGCCGGGCCCGTTCGGCGAGCACCACGGTCACCGCGTTGACCTGCGGGTTCACCTCGTCGATCCGGGCCAGGTGGGCGTCCACCACGGCGGCCGCGGTGAACTTGCCGCTGCGCACCCCGTCGGCGATCTCGGTGGCGGTCAGGTTGATCATGAAGGCGCCTCTCCTCGGGGAAGGACGGTGCAGGTCAGCCGGGTCTCGGCGAGGCGGATCCGCTGCCGGTTCGGGATGGTCTTGGCGGCCAGCCAGCGGTGCTCGCCGGTGCCCGGCGCCGGGACGAACTCCGGCGCGTCGCTGCTGGCCAGGGTCAGCCGCAGGGCGTGCCCCGGGTTCAGCCGGTAGCCGGTGTGCCCGAGGTCCACCGTGACCGGGCAGGCGTCGCCGGGCTCGATGATCGTTTGTTGTCCGCGAGCGATCAGCCGCGCGCTGCCGTCCGGCGCGACGTCGAGCAGCCTGGCGAACAGGTCCATCTCCGGCCCGTCCGAGCCGATCACGGCGTCCAGGCCGATCGGGCCGGCCAGGTCGAGCGGCTCGCCGACCGGTGCGGCGGTGAAGACCAGCACGTCCGGGCGGCCGGCGAGGGCACGCTCGTCGGGGTATTCGGCGAGGAACGCGAAGGCGTCGCCGACCGGTGACGGTACCGGGTCGGCGGCGTCGTGCGTCCAGGTCGCCGTCTCGGCCCGGCCCGGTTCGAGGTCGAGGGATCCGCCGGGAGCGTCGCCCACCGCCGCTTGGGCTCCAGCCGGATGAAACGCCTTTTGGTACGAGGTAGCAGGCGGCCAGACACTGTCCGAGCGCCATGCGGGGTCCCCGGAGGCGGCGAGTTGCCAGCGGACCCGCGGGATCTCCTTCTGCTCGCCGCGCAGGAACACGTCGAAGAACTCGATGGCCGGATCCAGGTAGCGGGGCAGCGCCGCGTCCGACTCGGCGGCCCGGACCAGCGGATCCCGCTCGAAGTGGCTGTGGTTCTCGTGGTCGATCGCCTCCAGCAGGAGGTACTCGTTGCGCGCCCAGGCCGGCTTGCGGATGATCTCCCGGTGATCGGACCACTGCCACGGCGCGCAGTTGTCCCACCAGCCGATCGTCATCAGCACCGGCACCGCGGGGGCGTCGAACGGGCTGCCGGCCGGGAAGCGGCGCAGGCTGACCGGGTAGGGGAACCACAGGTCGTAGGAGGCCGAGCGGCTGCCGACCGCGGCGAAGAACTCCTCGACCTGGGCGGCGAGCGGCCGCCGGGTCCAGTCGATCTCCCAGTCCAGCATGTCCCGATCGTGGAACATGCTCAGCGGGTAGAACCGGTGGACGGACATCTCCACATCGTGGGTGCGCTGCCCGGGCGCCGGGACCGGCAGCTCGCCGAGCCTCGTGCCGGTCACCCGGGGCACCATCGCGCGCAGTGCCCGGTGCCCGGTGGAGGCCGCGGCCCACTGGGTGAAGCCGTAGTACGAGTCACCCCACATCCCGACCACGCCGTCCGACCAGGGCTGGTTGACGATCCAGTCGAGGGTGTCGTAACCGTCGTAGGCCTCGTTGACGAAGAGCAGCGTCTCGCCCTCGGAGCGGAACTTGCCCCGGACGTCCTGGACCACCATCGTGTAGCCGCGCGCCGTGAAGTAGGCGGCGACCCGGGGCATGAAGGTGTATTCGCCGCACTTGTCGTAGGGCAGGCGGGTGAGCACCACCGGCCCCGGCCGAGCCGGACCCGGGGGCGGATAGACGTCGGTGGCGAGCCGGACGCCGTCCCGCATCCGGACCATGAACTGGGTGGCGGTCGGCGCGATCGGGCCGGGGCCGGTCCGCCGCACGGAGAGGGTCATCAGAGCACCTCGAAGAAGCGGATGCGGACCTGGCCGCCCTCGCCACGGGCCAGCCCGACGAAGACCGACGACGCCAGCCACCGGTGCGCCGGGGCGTCGGTGCGGAAGACCGGGCTGGTGCGGTAGTAGTACTCGGTCTCCGGCAGGTCCTCCCCCGCCTCGACCCGGGCGTCGACCTCCGGCGTGGCCCGCCAGAACCCGCGGTTCCAGATGTCGATCACCGTGCCGTCGTCCGCCTCCAGCAGGTACCGCGCGTCCAGCTCGGTGACCTGGCCGCGGGTGGTCGACCAGTCGCCGCCGCCGGCCAGCACCCTGCCGTTGAGCCGCGGGCCGGACACCGTCCCGCCGGTGATCGGCGTGAACATCAGGACCTCGTCCGGGCCCCGGCCGACGTGCCTGCTCTCGGCCACGTCCACTCGCGCCTCGAAGGCGAACAGCAGCCGGGGGTCGGGTAGTTCAGACATGCGGTCCTCGTTTCCTTTTCGTAAATGACAATCAATTAGGCTGTGGGTACGCGTGACGGAGGGGGCGGGATGGGTCGGCCGAGCATGGCGGCGGAACGGACCGAGCAGATCATGCGGGCCACCGCACGCTGCTTGCAGAAACACGGTCTCGCCGGGACGACCCTGGAGCGGGTCGCCGAGGAGTCCGGGCTCAGCCGCAGCCACGTCCGGCACTACGTGGGCAACCGGGACGACCTGCTGCGCCGGTTCGCCGACTGGCTCTACACCGGCTACGAGGCCGAGTTCATCGGCCGGATCGCCGCGGCGGACGCCCGCGAGAAGCTGCCGATCGCGATGGACTACCTGTTCAGCAGCGGTTTCCTGCCGATCAGCGACGATGACGCGGTGATCCGGGAGCTGATCACCGCGGGAATCGCCGACGAGCGGATCCGGACCACCCTGCAGACTCACTACACCCAGGCGATCCAGTCGGTCGAGGACGCGCTCGCCGCCGAGCACCCGGCCGCGTCGCCCGGCGCCCGCCGCTCGGTGGCGTACGGCCTGTGGTGCCTGGCGATGGGCAACTCGATGATGGCCGAGCTCCAGCTGCCGGTGGCCGCCGGCGGGCTGGTCCGGACCGCCGCCGAGTCGCTGCTGGAGCGCCTCGACCCGCCCGGCTGACCAGCCGGGAGCGTCCGATGCCGGGCCGGACCGCGCGGTGGACTCCTCGGGAACGTCGGGTACCGGGTCAGCCCGCACGGCCGGCTCCCCGGGCCGGTACCCAGCCGGGGCGCGGGACCGACCGGATCAGCCTGCGGGTGTACGCCTCGGCCGGTGAGTCCAACACCCGCTCCACCCTGCCGGACTCGACCACCCGCCCGCGGTGCATCACCACGACGTCCTCGCAGACGTGCCGGACCACGGCCAGGTCGTGGGTGATGAACAGGTACGCGATGCCGGTGGCCGCGCGCGCGTCGACCAGCAGGTTCAGGATCTGCGCCTGGATCGAGACGTCGAGGGCGGCGACCGCCTCGTCGAGCACGAGCAGCTGCGGGTCGGCGGCCAGGGCGCGGGCGATCGCCACCCGCTGCCGTTGCCCGCCGGAGAGGGCGCGGGGCAGCGCGTCGCCGTGCCGCTCGTCCAGTCCGACGAGGGCGAGCAGCTCACCTGTCCGGACGGCTCGGTCGCGCTTCGACAGATCCGAGTGGTGGGCGATCACCTCGTTGAGGCAGCTCGCCACGGTCTGCCGCCGATCCAGTGACTGATAGGGATCCTGGAAGACCATCTGCACCGTGCCCGGCGCCACGGTGACCGTTCCGGACGTGGCGCGCTCCAGTCCGGTGATGATCCGGGCGCAGGTGGTCTTGCCGGAGCCGGACTCCCCCACCACTGCCAGCGAACCGCCGGCCGGCACCTGGAAACTCACCCCGTCCACCGCGACGAAGCCGCCCTTGAAGACCTTGCGCAGGTCACGGACCTCAAGCGACATGCGGCTCTCCCAGCAGGTGACAGGCGGCCAGGCCGGCGCCGGCGGGACGTGGCTCCGGGCGTACCGAAAAGCAGTGGGGTGTCGCGTGTCCGCAGCGATCCGCGAAGACGCAGCCGGCCGGGGCGTCGAACGCCGCCTGCGGGATCCCGGGCACCGTCCGCAGGCGGGATCCGGGCGGCACCGTGCCGGGCCGGGAGCGCAGCAGCGCCCGCGTGTAGGGATGCCGGGCGTCCTCGTGCAGCCGGGCCGCGGGGAGGATCTCGACGATCTCGCCGGCGTACATCACCGCGATCCGGTCGCAGACCGCCGCCGCCAGCTCCAGGTCGTGCGAGACGAACAGCAGCGCGGCGTTCCGCTGGTGCCGCTGCTCGCCGAGGATCGCCACCACCTCCTCCTGCGTGGTCACGTCGAGCGCGGTGGTCGGCTCGTCGGCCAGGATCAGCTTCGGCTCGGTGGCCAGCGCCGCCGCGATCACCACGCGTTGCAGCAGGCCGCCGGAGAGCTCGTGCGGGCGCTGCCGCATCCGCCGCCCGACGTGGTCGACGCCGACGTCGGCGAGCAGCCCGGCGGCTCGCCGTCCCGCGTCCCGCCGGGAGACACCCTGGTCGCGCAGCACCTCGGTGAGGAAGTCACCGATCGTGCGGACCGGGTTGACGGTGGCACGCGGGTCCTGGAAGACCATTGCCACGTCGTGCGAGCGGACCCTGCGCAGGGCCGCCCGGTCGAGTTCGCCGATCTCCGCTCCGAGGAGGCGGACGCTTCCCTCGGCCGTCGCACCCGCCGGCAGCATGCGCAGCACCGACCGGACGGTGATCGACTTGCCGGATCCGGACTCGCCGACCAGGCCGACCGCCTCGCCGGGTCGCACGGCCAGCGTGACCTCGCGCAGGATCGGCCGGTTGCCGATGGTCACGCGCAGGCGGTCGAACTCCAGGACGTTCATCGGACACCTCCGCCGAACCGGGCGGCCAGCCGTTCGGCCAGCACGGTGAACGCCACCACGGTGAGCACTACGGCGACGGCGGCCGCCACGGACTGTTGCGGGAAACCCGCCAGGATGGACGGTTGACCGTTCGCGATCATCAGGCCCCAATCGGCGGCCGGGGGCTGCCGGCCCAGGCCGAGAAACGAGATCGAGGCCAGGTCGATCATGGCGTACCCGAAGCCGATGGCGGCCTGGGCGATCAGCAGCGGCGCCAGGTTCGGCAGCAGGTGCCGCAGGCAGATGTGCCATCCGGAGAAGCCGTGCACGCGCAGCGCCTCGATGTACGGCAGGTTCCGCTCGCGCAGCGCCGCCGCCCGCATCACCCGGGCGATCATCGGCACGAACGCCAGCGACAGCGCCACGACCGGGGCGGCGAAGCCGGTCCCGAAGATCGCCGCCACGGTGATCGCCAGGACCAGCCCGGGGAAGGCGAACAGGATGTCCAGCAGGCGCGAGACCGCGGCGTCGAACCAGCCGCCGAACCAGGCGGCGCTCACCGCGAGCAGGGTGCCGGCGGCACCGGCGGCGAGGACCACGACGAGCGGGCCGGCGAGGCTGGCGCGGGTACCGGCGATGAGCCGGGACAGCAGGTCGCGGCCCAGGTCGTCGGTGCCGAGCGGGTGCTCGCCACTGAAGCCGGCGTAGGCGTTGAGCGGGTCGACGGCGTTCGGGTCGTGCGGCGTGAGCCAGGGTGCGAGGATCGCGATCAGCACGACGAGAGCGCAAGCCACGGGTGCTGCTGCGAGATGGCGTGTCATCGGGCGACGCGTCATCCGGCCACCAGCCGTGGATCAAGCGCCGCGTTCAGCACGTCCACCAGCATGTTCACCACGACGAACGCGCTGACCAGCAGCAGCGAGAGCACCTGCACCACCACCAGGTCCTGCCGAGCCGCGCTCTGCACCAGCAGCGACCCGAGCCCGTTCACCCCGAACGCCTGCTCGGCCACCGCGGTCCCGGCGAACAGCCCGGCCACCGTCACCCCGGAGACCGCGAGGATCGGCGGAGCGGCGTTGCGCAGCACGTGCCGCCGCAGCACCGCCCGGCGCGGCAACCCGCGGGCCCGGGCGGCCGCCACGTGATCGGCGGCCAGCTCGGTCCGGACCTCGGTGCGGGTGATCCGGCTGACGTAGGCCAGATAGCCGCCGCTGAGCGCGAGCGCCGGCAGCGTCAGGTGGTGGATCCGGTCCCCGAAGCCGTCGCCGGAGCCGAACACTGGGAACCAGGACAGCTCGGTGGCGAAGATCCAGATGAGCAGGATCGCGGCGACGAAGGCGGGTGCGGCCATCAGCACCGTGGTGGTCACGGTGAGCGCCCCGTCGACCGCCCGGCCCGCCGTCCCGCCGAGGATCCCGGCGGCCACCCCGAAGATCACGATCAGGAGCGATGCGTACGCCACCAGCAGCGCCGTGGTGCCGATCCGCGCCGAGATCAACGCGGTGACCGGCTCGTTGCCCGCCATCGAGGTCCCCGGGTCCCCGCTGAGCAGGCCGGACAGCCAGTGCCAGTACTGCGCCCAGAACGGCTCGTCCAGGTGGTACCGCGCCCGGATCGCCGCCATGGTCGCCGGGGTGACCTCGTGGCCGCCCGCCAGGAGGCTCGCCGGGTCCCCGGGTGCCAGGTACAACGCGCCGAAGATCACCACGCTGGCCACCGCGATGGTGGCCACCACCCCGGCGAGCTTGCGGCCGACGAAGCCGATCATGCTTGCCCGACCAGGGCGGCCCAGGCCGACGAGATGTAGCTGAACGACGCCGGCGCCCCGGTGATCCGCTTGTTCAGGAACAGCCGGTTGTACGACTCGGCCAGCGTGATCTGCAGCTTCGCCGGCCCGTAGATCGCCTGCGCGGCCACGAAGGCCCGCGCCGACGCGGCCGGGTCGGTGGCCGACACCGCGGCGGTGATGTTCCTGGTGACCTCCGGGTTGTCGTAGTGGGTCCAGTTGAACGTGGCGCCCTTGAGCACGAAGCCCGGCGCGTAGTACAGCGCACCCGGTACCTCGAGGTACCCGGTGGTGGCGATGAAGTCGATGCCGTCGCGCAGCCCCGGGTCGTAGAAGAGCCCTGAGAACTCGGCCGGCTGCAGCTGCCTGATCGTCATGGTCAGGCCGATCCGCTGGGCCGCGGCCTGCGCGATGGTGGCTGTCTGCAGCAGCGACTGGTCGCCGGCCGGCAGCGCCACGACCAGGTCCCGGCGGCTCGGCGCGGCGTCGGTGACCAGTTGCCTCGCCGCGCCCAGGTCGGCCTTCGCGGTGTCCGGCAGGGCGGCGTACCCGGCGTCGTAGACGCTCTTGGCCGGGCTGCCGGACCAGGCGAGCGGCGGGGTGAAGGTCTTCAGCGGCTCGCCGGCACCCTTGAGCACGCTCGTCACGAAGCTGCCCTTGTCGATGGCCAGGTCCAGGGCCTGCCGGATCCGCGGGTCGGCGGCCGGCCCGTCGGCGGCGACGGCACCCAGGCTGACCGTCTCGGTGCTCGGCCCGAAGTACAGCCTGCCGGCGCCGGTCTTGCGCAGCGCGGCGATGCTCCCGGCCGGCGCGCCGTACACGCCGTCCACCTCACCGGAGAGCAGGGCACTGGTCAGCGTGCTGCTGTCGGTCAGGAAGACGAACTGGAAGGTGGCCGCCTTCGCCCGGCGCCCGGCGTCCCAGTACGCGTCGTTCCGCTTCAGCGTGATCTTCCGGCCGCTCTGCCAGCCGTCCAGCCGGAACGGCCCGGTGCACATCAGCCCGCCGCTCGCGGTGCCGAACCGGGCGGCCGCCCTGGTCGCGAATCTCTCCTCGACGATCGCACCGGGCACGCCGGCCAGGTCCGGGATGAACTGCATGTCCGGGGTCCGGAACCGGACCGTGACCTCCAGCGGTCCGGTCTTGTCGATCGAGGCGACGTTGGCGAAGACGTGCGCGCTGTAGGAGGCCAGCCGGGGATCCAGGTTCCGCCGCAGGCTGTAGACCACGTCCTCGGCGGTCAGCGCGGCCCCGTCCCAGAACCGCACGCCGTCCCGCACGGTGATCACCACGGTGGTGGCGTCCCGCTGGGTGACCTCGCTGGCCAGGCCGGGCGAGGTGGAGTAGTCG
This sequence comes from Actinoplanes oblitus, assembly GCF_030252345.1. Taxonomy (NCBI): domain Bacteria; kingdom Bacillati; phylum Actinomycetota; class Actinomycetes; order Micromonosporales; family Micromonosporaceae; genus Actinoplanes; species Actinoplanes oblitus. Next base: position 6,785,640 of record NZ_CP126980.1, read on the forward strand.
GTGTTCAGCCGGAGCAGGCTCTCACAGAGGTTGGTGCCCACCGTGTTGGCCGAGTAGTCGCCGGTCCGGGCCGGGTCGAGGGACGCCGGCTCGCCGGCGGGCAGCGCCCAGGTCACGCTCGCCACGTCGCCGGTCGCGGCCGGGGTGGTCTCGGTCAGCTCGAACGTCTCCGCGGCCGCCGGCCGGCCGCCACCGCCGCAGCCGGTCATCGCCAGCGTGAGGGCGAGCGCCGGGCCCGCCCACTTTTTCCCGACAATCATCTATATAGCTCCCTGACTAGGGCACGAAGGCACGCACCACCGGAACGCCGCGGGGACCACGCGCCGGTGGTCTGCGGGCTCACCGGCTGTGGCGATCGTCTCAGAGTCGTCCCACACCAGTAAATTGTCAATCCTGGAAATCAATACGCCGTTCAAGGCCATCTGGCCGAGCCGGAAAAGCCGTCACCGATGACGAAGAACGAGAGGAGCGCTGCGGACCGCAGCGTCTCGACCCATAGGGCCGACATGCAGACCGGCGGGGTACAGCCAGTGCCCCGTAGGTGACCCCCGACACTTTCGATACGAGAGCGTTCCGTTTTCCTCTCCGGCGGGACTAGCGTGCTCATTGAGATACGAGACAGTTCCGTTTCGAAACCGGGGGGAAACACCGGATGAACGCGCAAGACACACCCCAGACCGGGCATCCCCGGCGCTGGGCCATCCTCGGCGTGCTGGTCATCAGCCTGCTGGTGGTGGTGCTCGACAACACCGTGCTGAACGTGGCACTCCGGATCATCTCCGACCCGCAGCGTGGCCTCGGCGCCACGCAGAGCCAGCTCGAGTGGGCCATCAACTCGTACACGCTGGTCTTCGCCGGCCTGCTGTTCACCGCCGGCATCCTGGCCGACCGGCTGGGCCGCCGGATCACCCTGACCGTGGGCCTGGTGCTGTTCGGCATCGCGTCGCTGATCTCGGCGTACGCCGACTCGCCCGACCAGCTGATCGCCGCCCGCGCGGTGATGGGCCTGGGCGCCGCCGCCGTCATGCCGGCCACCCTGTCGATCATCGCCAACGTCTTCGAGCCGAAGGAGCGCGGGCGCGCCATCGGGGTCTGGGCCGGCGCCGTCGGTCTCGCCGTGGCCCTCGGCCCGATCCTCGGCGGTTTCCTGCTGGAGCACTTCTGGTGGGGCTCGGTCTTCCTGATCAACGTGCCGATCGTGATCGCCGGCGTGGCGCTGGTCCTCACCCTGGTGCCGGAGTCGCGCGACCCCAAGCCGGGCCGCATCGACGTGCTCGGCGTGCTGCTCTCCATCGTCGGCCTGACCCTGCTCACCTACGGCGTGATCAAGGGCGGCGAGGACGGCTTCGGCGACACCCTGTCCTGGGCCCCGCTCGCCTCCGGCGTGCTGGTGCTGGCCGGCTTCGTGCTCTACCAGAGCCGCATCGAGTTCCCGTCGCTGGACGTCAAGCTCTTCCGCAACCGGCAGTTCTCCGCCTCCACTTCCATGATCGGCCTGGTCTTCTTCGCGGCCATGGGCGCGATGTTCTTCGGCGCGTTCTACCTGCAGCTGGTCCGCGGCTACGGTCCGCTCGCCTCCGGCGCGCTGTTCGTCCCGTTCGCCGTCGGTCAGATGGTCTTCGCCCCGATCAGCTCCACCATGGTGAAGCGGTTCGGCCCGAAGCTGGTCAGCACGGTCGGTCTGCTGCTGGTGGCGCTCGGCCTGGCCGCCTGGCTGCCGATCGGCGCGGACACCCCGATCGCCGTCGTCGCCCTCGCGTTCTTCGTCCAGGGCGTCGGCATGGCGAACGTGATGCCGCCGGCCACCGAGTCGATCATGTCGGCGCTGCCCCGGGAGAAGGCCGGCGTCGGCTCCGCGGTCAGCAACACCATCCGTCAGCTCGGTGGCGCCCTCGGCGTCGCGGTCCTGGGCGCGGTCCTCTCCTCGGTCTACCGCGACAACCTGGGCGCGGCCACCGACGGCCTGCCCGGCCCGGCGGCCGACGCGGCCCGCGAGTCCATCTCCGGCGCGTACGCGGTGGCCGAGCAGGCCGGCCCGGCCGGTCCCGCGCTGATCGACGGCGCCAACCAGGCGTTCGTCACCGCCATGCACTGGGCGACCGCCGGTGGGCTGGTCTTCGCTCTGCTGGGCGCGCTCGTCGCGGCGCTCTTCCTGCCCGGCAAGCGCCCGGCCGGCCGGCACACCCCGGTGCTGGCCGAGGAGCAGGGCGTGGCCCTGGTCGAGGCATGACCCGCAAGTAACAATGAACCCCATGACCAGCACCACGACGACCGGCCAGGAGCGCAAGGCTCCTGGCCGGCCCCGCAACGCCCAGGCCGACGAGGCGATTCTCGACGCGGTGCTCACGCTGATGGCCGACGGGCAGAGCGCCGCCGCCATCTCGATCGAGTCGGTGGCGGCGAAAGCGGGCGTCGGTAAGGCCACCATCTACCGCCGCTGGCCGAACAAGGAGGCGCTGCTGATCGACGCGGTCCGGGGCATGAAGGGCCCGATCCCGGAGCTGGCCGGCCTCTCCGTCCGCGACGACCTGATCGCCCTGGTCACCGCGAACCGCTCGTCCCGGGTGCAGGACTACGGCAAGGTGACCGCCTGCCTGCTGCCCGAGCTGATGAAGGACGAGCAGCTGCGGCAGATGCACCACGCGGTGATGGAACCGCGCCGCGAGGTGATGCGCGGGATCCTGCGCCGTGGCATGGCCAGCGGCGAGTTGCGCCCCGACCTCAACGTCGACCTCACCGTCCTGATGCTCTCCGGCCCCGGGATGATGCACGGTCTGTTCGGCTCGGCCACCGGCGTGGCCGACGAGGACCTCCCGGAAGCCCTGGTCGACGCCCTGCTGCGCGGCGCCGCCGCCTAATGCCGGGCCGGCGCGGTCCGCAGCACCCGTGGGCGGGCGTTCGGGGCCCGGTCGACGGCGGGCCCCTCGACCGCGCCTGACCGTCCGGGACGGGCCGCCGCCGCGCGTTCCAGAGCGGCCCGCAGCCGGGCCTCCTCGCCCGCCCGGTCGCGGTACCAGGCGAGCGCCCAGGCCCGGTGCAACCGCCAGCCCAGGTCGGTCAGCACCTGGTCGGTGAGCCGGTCCCGGTCCCGGGCCGCCGGGCAGTCCCGATAACCCGGGCCGTCGCACCGGATCCCGAGCAGGTAATCGCCCTCCGGGTCGTCCGGGTGGCGGATCGCGATGTCGACGCGCCCGCCGGCCGTGCCCAGCCCGGTCCGCGCCGGGTAGCCCCAGGACCGGACCGTCTCCAGTACCGAGTCGACGAACTCGCCGACCCCGTCCGCCAGGTCCGACCGGGTGTCGCCGGCACCGTGCTCCACGTAGTCGAGGTAGGCGGCGAGCTGCCGGACCCCCTCGTTCTCCGACTCCGGCACGTCGCGGGACAGGATCGAGGTGACCAGTTCCACCCGGTGCCGGGCGCGGGTGATCGCCACGTTCAGCCGGCGCCAGCCGTTCGGCCGGTTCAGCGCGCCGAAATTCGCGCTGATCTTGCCGGTCTCGTCGTAGCCGTAGCCGACCGAGAAGATCATCACGTCCCGCTCGTCGCCCTGCACGGACTCCAGGCTCTTCACGAAGAAGCCGTGCAGCCGGTCGTCGGCGACCGCGCGCTCCAGCGCCGGGTGCCCGGCCGCCACCGACTCCAGGGCCCGCTCGATCGCCTCGGCCTGGGCCACCGAGAAGGTGACGACGCCCAGGGTGCGGTCCGGCCGGGTGGTGAAGTGGTGCACGATCCGCTCGGTGACCCGTTCCGCCTCGACCGGGTTGTCCCGGCTGGTGGCCCGCCGGTAGACCCCGGCCACCGGGAACAGCTCGACACCGGTGTCCGGGCCGCCGCTGCCCGGTGCCGGGAAGGTGCTCAGCCGGCCCTGGTAGAACGCGTCGTTGGCGAACGCGACGAGTGCCTGGTGACGGCTGCGATAGTGCCAGGTCAGGCCCATCCCCGGGAAGGCGCCGCAGGCCTTGGCCAGTTCCAGCACCGACTGGTAGTCGAGCACCTCGGTGTCCGGCACGGTGGTGGAGGCCCGGTCGAAGAACGAGGTGGGCGGCAGCTGCCGGTCGTCACCGGCGGTGATCAGGGACCGGCCGCGGTAGATGCAGTTGACCGCGTCCGCCGGAGTGATCTGGGACGCCTCGTCGAAGATCACCACGTCGAAGCCGATGTCCGCGGGCAGCGACTGGCTCACCGTCAGCGGCGAGGCCAGTACGCAGGGCCGCAGCGCGAGCACCACGTCCCGGGTGCGCGCGATCAACTCGCGTACCGGGGACTGGCGGTCGGCCTTCATCGCCTCCCGCCGCAGCAGGGCGGCGCCGGCGCTGTCGGCCGGCGGCCGGCGCGCCTCGACCGCCGCAACGATCTCCCGGGCCGCGACGGCGGCGAGTTTCTCGTCGGCCTGCCGGAACTCGGCGAGCAGCCGGTCCCGGTCCTCGGCGCGCCACGGCAGCAGCCGGTCGTCGGCCCGGACCACCGCGTCCACCCAGCCGTGCAGCAGCGCCCGTTCCAGCGCCGCCGGCACGTCCCCGCTGTCCAGGTGCTGGTCGGCGCAGAACTCGACGGCGGCGTCCAGGCCGTGGAAGGTCAGCACGTCCCGGGCGTCCAGGCAGGCGAACCACTCCTCCTGACCGCTGCTGTCGTCCCGGATGTCGCGCAGGAACGCGGCCGCCCGCTGGTAGTCGGCGAAGCGGTCGCGCAGGTCGGCCTGCCGGGCCGGGCCGAAACCGGCGAGCACCGCGCGGCTCGCCTCGGCCCATTCCTGGGCCCGCTCGGCCAGCCCGGTGATCGGCCGCAGATCCCGCAACGCGGCGACCTGCTCCTCGGTGAGCGGCCCACCGGCGAACTCGCGGGCGCCCGCCGCCCAGTCGACGGTCGCGCCGAGCGTGGCCGGGTCGGCCTCCGGCAGGCCCGCCGCCGGTCCGCCGAGCGCGGCCTCGGCCCGGGCGGCCTCCGCGCGCAGTTCGGCGAGCCGGAGCGCCTCGGCGTAGTCGAGGTTGCGCCCGGTCGCGGCGTCGAACGCCCGCACCGTCTCGGCGGCCGCGCGCAGCGCCGTCACGTGCGCCTGCAGCCAGGCGATCGCGTCGTCGATCGGGCCGGACACCAGCTCCGGCCGGGCGGCCGGGTAGGGTGCCGGGCGCAGCGTGGCCTGCCAGCGCAGCAGCGCCTCGCGGGCCTCGGTGACCACGTGGATCGGCTCCGGGTCGGGGGCCGGCGCGCAGATGTAGGCGAGCACCGCGTCCAGCCCGGCCGGCGGGGCCGAGGCCAGCGCCGCGGTGGCCACCCCGATCGCCTCGTCCAGGGCCGCGAAATCGGTGCCCCGGCCCTGCCAGTACCGGCCCAGCGCGGTCGCGTACCGGTGCTCCGCCGCGGCCAGCTCCTGCAGTGCCCGTTTCCAGGCGACAGCGGTGCCCAGCCGGTCGATGGCGTCGCCCAGGTGCGCGGTCGGCAGCACGAACCCGGCCACCTGCCGCTTGTCCCGCCGGTACGCCCCGCGCAGCTTCCCGAATCCCCGGTGCACGGTGGCGAACCGTTCGGCCAGCTCCTCGACCGGCTGGGCCAGCAGCCCCTCGGAGAAGTACGGCCGGGCCTGGATCTCCGCCCCGACCAGCACCTCCAGGGCCCGGCGTAGCGCGGTGGCACCGGCCTGCACCCCGGCCAGCGCGCCCGGTGAGAACCAGAACCGTTCCGGCTTGTGCGCCTTGGTCCCCAGCTCGGCCACCGCGGCCACCCGGGAGATGTCCCGGATCGTGTGCGCCTGCGGCAGGCCCAGCTTGGTGGTGACCCGGTTGACCGCCCGGCGGTGCCGGTCCAGTTCCTCGGCGGCCCGGGTGAACGAGCGGGCCAGCTCGTCGGCCTCGCTCGCGGTCAGCGTCTCCAGCGGGACCGGCGCGGTGAGCGCCTCCAGCGAGGGCGGCATCGGCAGGTCCGCGGCGGACGGCAGCGCGGTCCACGGCACCCCGGCGCGCTGCTGCGCCGCCTCGGCGGCGGCCCCGGCGGCGGCCAGTTCGTCGCTGCGCCGGTCGGCGGCCTTGCGGACCGGATCGAGGTCGGCCGCGGTGAGCCAGTCGTCGGCGACCCGGTCCGGTCGCCGGCCGGCGTGGTCGGCGAGCCGGGCCAGCGTGGCCGCGTCCGCGGGACGGAGCAGGCCGAACGCCCGGGCGGCCGGGTCGGCGATCCGGGCCGAGCGGGCCAGCGCGGCGAGTGCCTTCTCGGCCCGGCTCAGCGCCGGGTCCAGCGGATCCCGGGTGATCACGTCGCGCCAGAGCAGGCCGTCCCCGTCGACCATTGCCCGCCAGGATCGGGCCAGCTGGTCGGTGGCCTCGCGGACCCGGTGCATGACGTCCGGGGTGAGCGCGTCCGGGGTGATGGTCGGCACCGGGGCGGCCGGCGCCTCGGCGAGCCCGGCGCAGCGGCCGATGATCTCATGCAGGCTGGCGCCCAGCGGACGGCGGGTCTCGTTCATGGCGTACGCGAAAGCGGTGAGCCGTTCCCGGCGCTCGCGCAGCGCGCCGCGGTCCACCACCGGTCCCTCGCCGGGCACCTCGGGCGCCTCGTCGACCGCCGCGGCCAGCAGCGTCGCCACCTCGCGCCGCCCGGCCTGCTGCCCGTGCAGTTCCAGGATGTAGCGGTGCAGCCCGGCCTCGGCGAGCCGGTTGCGGACCACGTCGAGCGCGGCCACCTTCTCCGAGACGAACAGCACCCGTTTCCCGGCGTGCAGCAGGGCGCCGATCATGTTGGCCACGGTCTGCGACTTGCCGGTGCCGGGCGGCCCGTCCATCACGAAGCTGTGCCCGGCCAGGGCGGCGGCCACGCAGGCGCGCTGCGACGAGTCGGCGTCCAGCACCAGCGGCACGTCCTCGGGTGGGGCGAGCCGGTCCACCTCCTCCGGCCGGATCGGGGTGAACCGGAACTGGTCGGTCTGCCGCCGGTGGTCGGTGGTGGCCAGCGCCCGGATCACCGGGTGGGCCAGGATGCGCTCCTCGTTCTCCTGCAGGTCCCGGTAGATCGCCTCCTTGTGAAAGGTGAGGCAGGTGAGGATGACGGTCCGCTCGATGTGCCAGCCGTGCCGGCGGGCCACCGTGTCGGTGAAGTCCGCCCAGAACTTCGACACGTTCAGCTCGGCGCCCGGTGTCAGGGGCGGGATCGCGATGCCGGCCTGCCGCAGGCGCAGCGCCAGCGCCGGGTTGACCACCGGCTCCTCGTCGCGCAGCCGCAGTTCGGGGTGTTCGCCCAGCTCGCCGGCGACCAGCTCGGCCGGGAGCAGCAGCAGCGGGCTGGCGTAACCGGCCGGTTCGGCGGCGCCCTCGTCGTCCTCGGCGAGCGGCCGCCAGTGCAGCAGGCCGAGCGCGAGGTGCAGCACCGAGACCCCGCGGTCCAGGTATTCCTGCTGGTCGCGGCGCAGCATCCGGCGCAGCACCGCGCCCAGCGAGCGTTCCGCCAGCTCGGTGCGGAACACGCCGCCGCCCGGGTCGGCGGCGCCCGGCCCGGTCAGCGGGCGGGTAGCGCCCCGGGTCAGGGTGGTGACCACCTGGTCCGGTTCGGGGGCGGTGATCTCCACCAGGTCGGCATTGCCGGCCGTGAAGTTGATCAGGCGGTTGTTGTCGCCGAGATCGATCAGGCTTTCCCGCCAGGCCCGCAGCGCCGCGTGTACACCGGCGCGTGCCGGCCTCGGCTCGGGCCGGTCGTCGTCACTCCGGCGTTCCATGTCCCGATTGCAGCAGCGCGCAGCCTTTCGCGCTGGAGAATGGCATTCTTCGGCTTTGTCGGTTTCGGTGGCGGCCGGCTCAGTGCAGCGCCGGCAACGGCGCCGGCAGCGCGCATTCCTCCGCGAGCCGGGCGATCACGACAGCGGTGTCCACCCCGGGTCCGGGGATCCGCAACTGCGCGGGATCCAGCGGCGGCACCTCGACATGCGAGATCAACTGATGGATCGGCCGCCGGTCGGTCTCGCCCGTCCCGAACAACGTCTCGGCCAGCTTCTCCCCCGGCCGCAGCCCGGTGTACTCGATCGGGATCGGCTTGCGGGCCAGCGCCACCATCTGCCGGGCCACCTCCGCGATCCGCACCGGCTCGCCCATGTCCAGCACCAGCGCCTCGCCACCCTTTCCGATCGCGGCGGCCTGGATCACCAGGTGCACCGCCTCCTGGGTGGTCATGAAGTACCGGGTGACCTCCGGGTCCGTCACGGTGACCGGCCCACCCTCGGCGATCTGGGTGCTGAACGTGGTGAACACCGACCCCCGGCTGCCCAGCACGTTGCCGAACCGCACGCTGAGGAACGTCCCCCGTCTGCGGCGCGCGGTCCACGCGGTCAGCCGCTCGGTGATCCGTTTCGAGTAACCCAGGACGCTGATCGGATCGGCCGCCTTGTCGGTGGAGATGTTCACGAACCGCTCCACCGACTCGGCCGCCTCCAGCACGTTGAGGGTGCCCAGCACGTTGGTCTTGACCGCCTCGGCCGGGTGTCGTTGCAGCAGCGCCAGGTGCTTGAGGGCGGCCGCGTGGAAGACCACCTGCGGGCGCCGGGTCCGGAAGATCTCCCGGATCCGGTCGGCGTCGCGCAGGTCGGCGAGGATCACCGCGGGGTCGTCCAGCCGGGCCCGCGGGTCGATGGAGAGCTGCACGGCCAGCAGCGAGGTCTCGTCGCGGTCCAGCATCATCAGCTCGGCCGGGCCGAAGTGGTGGATCTGCCGGCACAGCTCCGAGCCGATCGACCCGCCGGCGCCGGTGACCAGCACCCGCTTGCCGGTCAGGTAACCGCCGATGGTGGACAGGTCGGTGTCGATCTGGTGCCGGCCGAGCAGGTCGGTGACCTGCACCTCGCGGATGTCGCCGACCTCCACCGAGCTGTCCATCAGCTCGCTGACCGACGGCACCACCTTGAACGCGGCGCCGGCCGCCAGGGTGCGGTCGCGGATCTCCCGGACCAGTGCGGCGTCGGCGTTGGCCACCGCGAAGATCAGCAGTTCGGCGCCGGTCCGGGCGAGCACCGCCGGGATGTCGTCGCGACAGCCGAGCACCGGGACGCCGAGGATGCGCAGCCGCCGCTTGCCCCGGTCGTCGTCGATCAGGCCGACCGGTAGGTAGCGGCCCTTCGGGTCGTGCAGCATCGAGGCGACCAGGTGGTCGGCGGCCGAGCCGGCCCCGAACAGGATCACCGGGGCGGTGGTGCGGACGTCCGGGCGCAACCGCCGGGAGAGCTGGGTCCGCCGCAGGTAGCGGACGCCGAGCATCAGGGTCAGCGCGGCCGCGCCGGCCAGGGCGGGCAGGCCGGGCGGGACCGGGTGCGGCGAGAGCAGCACAACTACAGCGGTCAGCGCGAAGGTGGCCGCGGCGGTGGTGGTGGCCACCGCCCGCAACTCGTCGAAGCTCGCGAACCGGTAGCGGCCCCGGTAGAGCTGCCGGGTGTGCCCGATCGCCACTTGCAGGACGACGGCCAGGGCCACCGCGACCAGGGTGCCGGCCAGGACCCGGCGGCCGGGAGCGAAGTCGTACCGGGCAAGGACCGCCGCGAGCAGGCCGGCCCCCCATGCGGCGCCGTCCACGAGCAGCGGAAGCAGGCGTGCGCCCCTCATATCAGCAGCCTAGCAGGGCAATACCCCTTAAAACGGACTTTTTCGATACTGGTGAACGGCACCAAACATCGCCATATGGTGGCTAGAGCCACGGAACGGGAGGTCGGGGTGGGCCTGCGCGAATACCTCCGTGTCGCCAGAAGGAACCGGTGGTTGCTGCTCGCCTCGGTGATCGCCGGCCTCGGCGTGGCACTGATCGTCAACCTCAACACCACACCGATGTACGCGGCCCGGGTCACCTTCGTCTTCTCCACCCCGGTCACCTTCGCCACCGACCTGTACCCGGCCAGCCTGTTCAACACCAGCCGGCTGGCCACCTACGCGAAGCTGCTGACCAGCGACGAGGTGGCCACCCCGCTGGCCGGCACGCCGGGCATCGACCTGGACCCGCAGGAGATCCGCGACGCGATCTCCTCGGAGCCCATCCCGGACACCGTGATGATGGTGGTCAGCGTGGAGGACCGGGACGCCGACCGGGCGCTGCTGCTGCTCACCCGGCTGGCGCACCGCTTCGAGACCGCGGTCGAGGAGTTGGAGCGCGCGGCGCCGACCGAGCCGCCGACGGTGAAGGTCACCGTCGTCTCCGGGCCGGCGCTGGAGGACGATCCGGTCGCGCCGGACGTGCTGAACAACTTCGCCCTGGGCAGTGTCGTCGGGCTGGTGATCGGGGCGACCGCGGCGGTGGGCCGCGAGGTGGCCGACAACACCGTACGCACCGCCGAGGCCCTGCAGGTTCTCGCGTCCGCCCCGGTGCTGGCCAACGTACCGATGGACGCCGGCAACCCGTTCGTCTCGCCGAGCGCGTCGCCACGGACCGAGGCGCTGCGCGAGGTGCGTACGCAGGTGCAGTGCGCGGCCGCCACGAACTCGGTGAAGACCCTCGCGGTGACCAGCGCGGTCCCCGGCGAGGGGCGGTCGGCCACCGCCTGCGGGCTGGCCCTGCTCTTCGCCGAGGCCGGGCAGCGGGTGCTGATCGTCGACGCCGAGCTGCGGCACCCCCGGCTCGCCGCGCTGCTGGGCCGGGAGGGCTCGGCCGGGCTGAGCTCGGTGCTGGACGGCACCGCGGTGCTGGAGCAGGTGCTGCAACCATGGGGCGCCGGGCTGTGGCTGCTCGCCAGCGGACGGCCGCCACCGAACCCGAGTGAGCTGCTCAGTTCACCCCGGATGACGGAGCTGGTGGACGACGTACGGAAAAGATTCGATGTGGTGATCTTCGATTGCCCGCCGGTGCTGCCGGTGACCGACGCGGCGGTGGTCGCCGCCCGCGCCGACGGCACGCTGCTCGTGGTGCGGGCCCGGCGCACCACGTCGGCGCAGGTCACCGCCGCGGTCCGGGCACTGCACACGGTGAACGCCACGCTGCTCGGGTGCGTGCTGAACATGGTGGCGCGCTCCGGACCGGACGCGGTGCCCCACTACGACACCTATTTCACCCCGCGCACCGGCCGGCGCGGCCGCTGGTGGCGGATGTCCCACGAGCTGCTGGGCGTGTCCGCATGAGCCATGCCCGCCGCTGAGGGTCTCCGATCGCTGCTGCGGAGCGTCCCCACCGCCGTGCGCCGCGACTACGTCGCCAGCCTGGTCGTCCAGTGGTTCGTCCTGGGCACCGGGCTGGTGCTGTTCCACCTGGTGGCGCAGCGCGGCAGTGTCGGCGGGTTCGCCTATTACCAGATCGCCCGGGGCGCGGTGAGCACGCTGCAACCGGTCCTGATGCTCGGGCTCGGACTGGGCCTGCAGCGCTACCTGCCGCACACCGAGCACACCACCCGCCGCCTCGGCCGCCGGGCGTTCTACCTCGAGGCCGCGCTGGTCGCCGTGACCGGCGCGGCGGCGGTCGGCGCCGGCGACCGGCTCGCCGAGCTGCTCGGGCTGCCGGGCGGGCGGCCCGCGGTGACCGCCATCGTGATCATGCTGGGCGGCACCTGCCTGTGCACCGTCGCCCTGTCCGCGCTGCGCGGCAACCATCAGGTGATCGACGCGTACCTGACCTACGGGCTGGGTCTGGGGCTGATGCCGCTGGTCGCGTTCGTCGCCGCGGACCGGATCGAGGACTTTCTGATCATCCAGGGCGTCGGAGCCGCCGCGATCGGGCTGTGGGGGACGCTGGTGGTCCGCCGGCCGGGCGTGCCGCAGGGCGACGGCTTCCTGGAACCCACCATCAAGACCCTTGTCGCGTACGGCGTCCGCCGCATGCCCGGCGAATGGGCCTTGCCCACGCTCTACACCTTCCCCACTTTCGCCATGGCGGTGACCATGCCCGGTGGCCCGCAAGCGGGCTACGTCGGCTTCACCACCTCGGCGGTCACCCTGATCTGCTCACTGTTCGCCATGCTCACCCCGGTGCTGCTGCCCCGGCTCAGCCGGCTGTTCCACCGGGCCGGCGCGGACGCCGGCGTGCGACGGCTGCTCACCGCGCTGCCGCTGGTGGCCGGGGTGCTCGCCACGGCGCCCGCCCTGGTGATCTTCGTGTGCGCGCCGGCGCTGGTGCGCGAGTTCCTCGGCGACGAGTTCTCCGGGGCGATCCCGGTGCTGCGGCTAGGTGTGGTGGCCGCGATCCCGCTCGCGATGTTCTACGCGGCCCGCCCGACCATGGAGACCCTGCTGGAGGCCACCTTCCTGAGCCGGCTGCTGCTGGCCTGCCTGCTGCTGGAGGTGGTCGCCACCTGGATCGGCACCGCGTTCGTCGCGCCACCGCACGCCGCGGTGCTCGGGCTGATCGCCGCGGCCACCGCGCTCGGCTGCGACGCGGTCGGCCTGACCAGCCGCGCCCTGCGCCGTTCCCGCCGATGACCATCGCTCCCGGCCGCCCCGGCCCGGTCGTCGTGATGGCCTTCATCGTGACGCTGGCCGGGCGGTTCACCCTGTCCCGGGCCGGCGTGGACATCCCGATCGTCAACGACGTACGGGTGCCGCTCTTCTTCGTGCTGCTGCTGTGCCTCGCCCTCGAAGCGCACCGGATGGGCCCGCACCCGGTCAGCGGCGGCGAGGCCCTGCTCGGCGTCCTGGCCCTGCTCGGCTACCAGGGCCTGTCCGCGCTGTGGGTGCCGCCGGGCACCCCCACCGGGCCGGTGGTCGGCGACCTGTGCGCGGTCGCCGGGCTGCTGGTCGTCTACTACACGCTGGCCAACTGGGACCGCGACCAGGTCACCGGGACCACCCTGGTGCTGTTCCAGGTCACCGCCTGGATCTACTTCCTGGCCGCCGCCTCCGGCCGGGGCCACGCCCCGGGCAACCGCTGGGCGGCGCTGGGCGGCGGCCCGAACGTCTTCGTCCGCCTGATGATCCTCGGGGTGATCAGCTCGATCTACCTCTACCTGCGCAGCGGCGACCGGCTGATCTGGCTGGTGCCGATCCCGGCGTTCCTGTTCGGCGCGATCGCCTCCGGTTCCCGGGGCGGCATCGCCGCGCTCGGCATCACCGCCGGGGTGGCCCTGCTGGCCATCCGGCCGAAGCTCGACTTCGACCGGCTGGCCAAGCCGCTCGGGCTGCTGCTCGTGGTCGGCGCGGTGCTGGTGATCACCGCCGGGCCGTACATCGCCGGGTTCGTCCAGTCCCGCTTCGTCGAGGCCACCATCGGGGAGGGCTACGCGTCGCAGCGCGACGTGCTGTTCCGGATGGCGCTGCGCATCTTCCTGCAGCGCCCGATCCTGGGCACCGGGGTGAGCGGCTTCTACACGGTCACCGACCTCGGCCCCGGCGAGAAGTACGTGCACAACCTGCCACTGGCCACCGCGGCCGAGGGCGGGTTCGTCGGCCTGGCGCTGCTCACCATGGCGTGGCTCGGCCTGTGGCACGCCTACATCGCCGTACCGAAACCGGAACGCAGCCTGGAGTCCCGGACGGCCGCCTACTGCGGCATCTTCATCGGCGGCGCCAGCCTCTTCTCCGGCGACTACTACGACGCCCGGCTGATGTGGATCCTGCTGCTACTGGCCTCGGTACGCCCGGCTCACGCCCCGGTCCCGAGCCGGCGGTAGCCCGGCCACCCCGGTCAGCACCCGCTCGAAGTCCCGGAACAGCAGGTCGCGGTCGAACCGGTGGCGGGCCAGGTCCCGGGCCGCCGCCCGGGCGGCCGCCACCGCCGCCCGGTCACGCAGGAAGGCTGCCGTCGCCGCTGCCGCGCCCGCCGGATCGCCGGGCGGCAGCACCAGGCCGGCGCCGGTCTCGGTGATCAGGTCGGCGATCCACCCGCCGTGGTTCACGGCGACCGGCCGGCCGGCGGCCAAGCCGTCGAACACCTTGTTCGCCGAGTTGTGCGCCAGCTCCGGCACGTCGACGGTCACCGACACCGCCAGGTCGCACGCGCCGAAGAACGCCACCACCTCGGTCTTGGCCACCGGTCCGAGCAGGAACAGGTTCCGGTCCAGCACGCCCAGCTCGGCGGCCAGGCCACGCACCTGATCGCGCATCCGGCCGTCGCCGACGATCACGATCCGCGCCTCGGGGTCGGTCCCGGCGAGCCGGGCGGCCATCCGGACCAGGTAGTCCACGCCATTGACCAGGCCGAGCGTTCCGGCGTAGAGGATCAGCGGCCGGTCACCGAGCCACGGCGTCCGCTCGCGCAGCGCCGCGCCGGCCCGGTCGGCGCCGGCGAACAGCTCCCGGTCGCAGCTGTTGGGCACGACGGTAACCGGGACCCGGGGGTTCCGCCGCCGGATGCCGGTGGCCATCCCCGGCGAGAGCGCGATGACGTGCGCCGCCCGGCGGTACGCCCACCCCTCCAACCACCGGGCCGCCCACCGGCTGACCGGCGAGCGCAGCGCACCCAGCGCGATCGGCAGCTCCGGCCACAGGTCGCGGACCTCCAGCACCATCGGCACCCGGCGGCGCAGCGCCGCGTACGCGCCGGGGATCGCCACCGTCAGCGGGGTGCTGGTGGCGAAGACGAGATCGTGCCGCAGCCGCCCGGCCACCACGGCGGACCGGCACACGTAATCGACGAACGCCCGGATCCGGCGGCGGTAGCTCATCGCGTTGCTGTACGGCACCGCCAGCCAGTGCACCACGACGCCGGCCTCGACGGTGGTCCGGTCCCGGCCGCCGTCCGGGTCCCCGGTGATCAGGTGCACCTCGTGGCCCCGCTCGACCAGCCGCCGGGCCATCTCGTAGGAGCGCGTCGCCCCGGCCATGCCGGGCGTCTTGAAATACTGGTGGAGGTAGGTGATCCGCACTAGGCGCCCCCGGTGAACTGCGGCATCGTCGCATCACCCGGCGCCGTGATGCCGTGCCGGCGCAGCAGGATCAGCGCGGTCCGGGCCAGGATCCGGGCGTGCAGCCCGAGCGACCGGTGGTCGACGTACCAGACGTCGAGCGCCAGCCGCTCCTCCCAGTTCACCGCGTTGCGCCCGCTCACCTGGGCCAGCCCGGTCACGCCCGGCCGGACCAGGTGCCGGCGGGCCTGCTCCGGCGTGTACAGGTCGAGGTAGTGCATCAGCAGCGGCCGCGGCCCGATCAGGCTCATCTCGCCGCGCAGCACGTTCCACATGGTCGGCAGCTCGTCCAGGCTGGTGGCGCGCAGGGCGCGGCCCAGCGGGGTGAGCCGGTCGGCGTCGGTGACCAGGCCGCGCCGCTCGTCCACGTCCCGCATGGTGCGGAACTTGATCAGGGTGAACGGCCGGCCGTACCGGCCCGGTCGCGGCTGGCGGAACAGCACCGGCCGGCCCAGGTCCCGGGCGACCAGCACCGCGACCGCCCCCATGACCGGCGCGGAGACGACCAGTACGGTGGCCGCGACGCCGATGTCGACAGCGCGCTGCACGGCGTCGGTGACCCGGGTGGCGAGGCTCATCGGCGGCCGTCCAGGAACTCGGCGATCTCGTCGAGCACCCGCCGCACCTGCTCGCCGGTGAGCGCCGAGCCGCCGGGCAGCACCAGCCCGTCCCGGAACAGCCGCTCCGCGGCGCCGCTGAGCGACGCCCGGGCGTCCGCGTACAGCGGCTGCAGGTGCATCGGCTTGAAGATCGGCCGGGTCTCGACGTTCCGCGCCGCCAGGTGCGCGGCCAGCTCGCCGGCCGCCCATCCGGCCCGGTCCGGATCGACGACGACAGCGGTCAGCCAGCGGTTCGCCGCCGGGTCGGCGTCGGCGAGCAGGCGTACGCCGTCCACGTGGGCGAAGATCTTGGCGTACGCGTCGTGTACCGCCCGGCGACGTTCCACCATCTCGTCCAGCCGGCACAGCTGCGCCCGGCCCAGCGCGGCGAGCAGGTTGCTCAGCCGGTAGTTGTAACCGAGCTCGGCGTGCTCGTAGTGCTCGGCCGGCAGCCGCGCCTGCCCGGCCAGGTGCCGCGCCCGGCCGGCCAGCTCGGCGTCGTCGGTGAGCAGCATGCCACCACCGGACGTGGTGAGCAGCTTGTTGCCGTTGAAGGAGAACGCCGCGGCCCGGCCGAACGAGCCGGCCGCCCGGCCCCGGTGGGTGGCGCCGAGCGCCTCGGCGGCGTCCTCGACGAGCGGGATGCCGTACCCGTCGCAGAGCGGGCGGATCCGCTCGTAGTCGGCGCAGCTGCCGTAGAGGTCCACGGTGAGCACCGCGCGGGCCGGGGTGCCGGCCGCGTGCAACTCGGCGAGCAAACTGGCGAGCAGGTCCGGGTCGAGGTTGCCGGTGGCCGGGTCGCAGTCGGCGAAGACCGGCGTGGCGCCGGTGTAAACGACGGCGTTCGCGGTGGCCACGAACGTGAGGGTGGGCACCACGACGAGGTCGCCGGGGCCGGCGCCGACGCCCAGCAGGGCCAGGTGCAGCGCGGCGGTGCCCGAGTTGAGGCCCACCGCGTGCGGCACGCCGACCCGATCGGCGATCTCCCGCTCGAACGCGTCCAGGTCCGGCCCGACCGGGGCTATCCAGCCGGATCGGAGGGCGGCCAGCACGTAGTCCTGCTCCAGGTCGCCGACATCGGGACCGGACAGCAGAACTGTCTGACTGTTGGTAAGCATCCCCCACCACCCATGGCTGCGCGTCTCGCGACCGAACCGGCATTGGGGGATGACTCATGCTAACCCGCTGATCAGGCGGTGTATCGGGGGTTACCGCGATACACCGGCCGTGCCACGGTGATTCGCGGGACGGGCCGGCCTCCTCGGCAGTGGTGCGGTGTCCCGGCCCCTGTCAGCCGTTCACCCAGGACGGCACGTAGCCGCTCAGCAATGCCACCGCGGCGGCGGCCAGGGCGATCCCGAGACCGGCCAGCATGCCGATGCCGATCGCCTTGAACCGCGGGTTGTTCACCGCGATCGCCCCGACCGAGGCGGTGATCGGCGCGATGCAGCAACCGCCGGTGCCGTAGAAGTAGATCCACTGCGTCGGATCGTCGGTGTCGGTCCACAACCAGTTCGCGGCGAACAGGCCGAGGCCGACGTGCACCGCGAGCACAAGACAGGCGACCAGCACCGCCAAAGATCCCTTAGCCACACCGGAACGTTAGCCGCACCTGTCCCGGCAGGCACGCGTGCGGCGCTATCAGTTTTCCGGCAAACCCGTGGCCAATCCCACATTCCGGTCGATCGTCGCCCCTCGCGGTTGGCCGGTCACACCGGGCTTCGAGCACGAATTTGTTCCCTGGCGGCGCGCCTGCCGGCCCCGTGCTCGGTGTCGCTGGCAGGTCCGGTTCCGGCCGCTGCCCGGGTTCTCGCCCCAGCTTCCGTGCGTCGGCGCCCCGGCGCGGTCAGCGACGCCCGGCCAGGGCCCTGACTTCCGTCCGTCGGCGGGTCAGCGCGGTCAGCCGGCGCCCGGCGCCGGACGCGTGGCGCCGCACGGCCATCGCCGCCACGGTCACCACGGCCGCCCCCAGCCACGCGACCACGAAACCCGCCAGCGGACGATCCGCGAACGCCACCCCACCGAGATAACCGAGCAGCGCGCTCTGCGCCGCCCACCCCACCGCACCCACCGCGGTGAAAGCGGCATACCGCCGGCCCGGGTAACCCACAGCGCCGGCAGTGAACGCCGCCACCGACCGCACCCCGGGAACGTAGCGGCCGAGAATGATCAGCGAAGCACCGTGCCCTGTCCCGTAACCGGCACCCATCCCGGGCGCGGGACCCGCCGGCCCGCGCTCCAGTCCGGAGACACGCCGTGCCCGGAGGCGCGGCACGGGCCGGGGGCGCGGCACGGGCCGGCGCGGTGGCGGACATCGCGCCGGCCCCGGGACACACCCGTGCGTCGCTGGTCGGTCCCGGGTGGGACCGCCTCGCGGGTTGGCTGGGGCGGCGTGGTTGCGGTTGGGACAGCCCCGGGTCGTACCGAAAAAGATCAGGAACCGACAGCGGCCTCGCGCCGATCGGCGGGGTGGCGGCCGGTGAGCGACGCGGCGGACATCGCGCCGACCGCGAGCAGCCCGGCGAGCGGAGCGAAGGCGAACCCGGAGCGGATGCTCTCACCCACCAGCGGCCCGGTGATCGCCGCGCCCGCCGCGCTGCCCACAGTGAACGCCGTGATGATCCAGGCGAACGCCTCGACAGCGGTCCCGGCCGGGGTGATCCGGTCGGCGGTCAGGAAGACCGCGGTCAGCACC
The DNA here is from genome assembly GCF_030252345.1 of Actinoplanes oblitus. NCBI lineage: Bacteria > Bacillati > Actinomycetota > Actinomycetes > Micromonosporales > Micromonosporaceae > Actinoplanes > Actinoplanes oblitus. The sequence continues at coordinate 6,803,710 of NZ_CP126980.1, forward strand.
GGCGGCAGCGACAGGCCGGAGAGCGCGAGCAGCAGACCCATCGGCCACGGCCCGGGAATCGCCAGCAAGGGGACAAAACCGGCGGCTAGCCCCGCGGTGACCAGCGGCAGGCGACCCCGGCCGCCGGGGCGGGCACGCATGTAGAGCAGGCCGCCGATCAGCGCGCCGGTCGCCTGGGCGGCCAGCAACCAGCCGCTGAGGGAACGGTTCCCGGCGGCCTCGGCATAGCCGGTGACGGCTACCGGCAGGCTGCCGATCGCGGCGCCGGCGCAGGTCACGCCGAGGAGGATGACAACGAAACGGGCTACCCGCAGCGGACCGGCCCAGTGCCGGGTGGCGGCGACCCCGCGCCAGGTGCGGACCGCGGGCGTCGCGGCGAAGACCGCTACGCCGGCCAGCTGCAGCAGGGCCGCGACGATCAGGCCGGCGGGTGGGCCGGCCACGCCGACAGCGGCGAGGGTGACCAGCGGGCCCGTCACATAGATGACCTCCTGCACCGCGATGTCCAGCGAGTAGGCGGCCGCCACCGTGCCGGCCTCGACCATGTCCGGCCAGAGGGCGCGCAGGCAGGCTTCCAGGGGCGGGGTGCCGAGGCCGGCCAGCACCGCGCCGGTCATCGTCGCCGGCAGCGCGTGGCCACCCGCCGCCACCAGGACGAAGCCGACAGCGGAGAGCAGCGCCGAACCCCAGAGCACCGGCGGCTGCCGCCAGCGGTCGACGATCCGGGCGAGGATCGGCGCGCTGACCGCCATGCCCGCGGTGTAGGCGCCGACGACCAGGCCGGCGAGCGCGAGACTGTGCGCCTCGCGGGCGAAGAGCAGGAGGGCGAGGGGGGCCGAGGCCATGGGCAGGCGCCCGGTCTGACTCGCGATCAAAAGCCGTTTCACGTACGGGGTGGCGAGCAGTTTCGTGAGTGCGGACATGCGTCGCTCTTTCGTTCCAGGGGTGGGCACTCGTCATCAGTGGGTGTCTCGTGGTCGCGCTTGCCGTCGAGGCGCTTGCCGACGGCGGGTTTCTCGTCGTCGCGCTTGCCGACGAGGCACTTGCCGACGAGGCACTTGCCGACGAGGCACTTGCCGACGACGCGCTTGCCGACGACGCGCTTGCCGACGCCGCGTTTCTCGACGCCGCGCTTGCCGACGAGGCACTTGCCGACGACGCGCTTGCGGACGACGCGCTTGCCGTCGTCGCGCTTGCCGTCGCCGCGCGAATCGTTCCGTCGCGAGCGGTTTCACAGCGCGGCCACCGCGATTGCGCGGATCGTTCCCGCTACACGCGAGGCCGCAGTTGCGCGGACCGTTCCGTCGCGGACCGGTCCGTCACGGAAGCCGCTACCGCCGCGCGTGCGGACCTCATCGCGGGCCGTTGTCGTCGCGCGGGCGTCGTCGCTTCACGAGTGGCGCCGCTACGCAGGTCCGGCCGGACGGGATTGCGGGAGAAACGAACGCTCAGGGAGCGAAATCGGCCCGATCGTGGTCAAGGCCGTAAAGCGGCAGATCCGGAGTGACCCAGCCCGCATAGGCGGCGGCGATGGCGTCGATCCGGGTCACACGCCGCACCCTACCGGATCCACCCCCGGAGACCGAACCGCGAATCCCCACACCTTCCGTCCGCCGGCTGCCATCGGCCGTCACAGGCGGCGGATGACCGAGACCACCTTCCCGAGAATGACCGCGTCGTCGCCGGGAATGACCGAATAGCTGGAATTCTGCGGCACCAGCGCGACATGCCCATCCCGCCGCTGGAACGTCTTCACCGTCGCCTCGCCGTCGATCATCGCGGCAACGATCTCCCCGTTCTCCGCGACCGGCTGCTGCCGGACCACCACCACGTCCCCGTCACAGATGGCCGCGTCGATCATCGAGTCACCTTTGACGTTCAGCGCGAACAGCGTGCCGTGCCCCACCATCCCGGCGGAGACCACCAGCCGATCCGTCACATGCTCCTCAGCCAGGATCGGCGCACCGGCCGCGATGTCCCCGAGCACCGGAATCGCCACCACCTGATCGGCCCGGATCAACTCCCGAACCTCAGCCAGCCCGCCCGGATCCGCCGTGCCCACATCCGCGATGTCGGAGCCCACCACGCCGCCCGCGCCCGAACCCACAATGCCGGAGCCGGCGGCACCCGCACCCGCACCCGCACCCGCACCCGCACCCGCACCCGCAATGCTGGAGCCAGCCGCGCCCGAATCCGCAATGCCGGAGCCGGCGGCACCCGCACCCGTCACGCCGGAGCCAACCGCGCCCGAACCCGCCACACCGGAGCCGACCGCGCCCAGCCGCCCTCTTGAGGCACCCGAAGCCGGCAACCCCGCCTCCCCCGGCTCCCGCACGTCGACCGCGCGCGACCCGTGCGGCTGCCGGCGCAGCAAGCCATGCCGCTCCAGCACCTTGAGGTGATGCGCCACCGACGACGGCGAGACCAGCCCGACCGCCGCCCCGATCTCCCGCACCGTCGGCGGGAAGCCCCGCTCCCGCACCGACTCGCGAATGACAGCGAGAATGCGCTCCTGCTTGGCGGAGATCCGCGGTCGCGGCTCGTCGCCGACATCGACGCCCATGTCCCGTACCTTACCCGATGATTAGATCAAATGTACGAACCGTGACCGGAACCGCCCGCTCGGAACATCGCCACCACCGACCTCTCCGCCCAACCCCACTGACCGCCTCACCATGCCACGACCCTCCGACGAAAACGGCCGGGCCGACGGCTCAGCGGACGAAGAGCAGAAAGAGCCCCGCCCAGGTACAGCCGATCATGAAGAGCACCAGCGGAAACTCCTCGGCGAGCGTCGCCAGCACGGGCTTGGGGCCGGCCTCGGTGACCGCCCCCGCACGTCGAACCCCCACCGGCCGGGCGGCACCCGCCAGAGCGGCGTCATGCGCCACGATCACCCCGAGCACATGTCCCACCAGGATCAGCGCGACCTGGGCCCCGGCAATCGCCGCCGGAACAGGGACGACGTTCCAACTCACCCCTTCGCCGAGCCCCCACTGCCGGGTCAGCAGCAGAACGCCCCGCGGTGCTTCGACGATCAGCAGCGAGAGATAGTGCGCCAGCGTGTACCCCACGGCGATCGGGATCAGTGATGCGGCCACGTCCAGATCCCCGGCCGTCTTGCGCACGGCGACCCAGACGCCCAGGCAGAGCGCCACCAGCGCCATCGTCGCCCACACCGCCGGATGCCCGGCCCGCTGCACGAACCCGGCCCACCAGGGCGACCCGGAAGCACTGTCGAAGACCGTCGATCCCCACCACACCGCCACAAAGGCCGCCAGCCCGGCAGACGGCAGCCCGGCGGACGAGTGGGGCAGCGGCGCCGCGAGCCCGCTCAGCGGCCGGCGCCACCGAACCGGGCTGAGCCGCCCGGCCAGCGACGAATAGACCTCGAAGCAGTCCCCCCGGGCGAACCACTCCTCGCCCCGGAGAGCCGCCATCCCCAGTTGTGCCACCGCGTACCCGGCCAGGCACCAGCCGATCAGCCGTGGATCCGCGTGGCCGGGCGCCACCAGCTCGAACCACACGAACGCCAGCAGCCAGCACACCCCGGGCCACACTCCGAGCCCGGCACCGGGGCGCAGCCCGGCAGCCGGCAGCCGCAACATCCGGAACAGCGTCCGCAGTGGGTTCACCGCCCGCCACACCGGCCCGAACACCACGCTGACCGGCACCAGCCCGACCCACAACCACACGAACAACGCGTGCGCCGCCGGGTTCTCCGGCCCGGCCGGCCCGGCCAGCGCGTTTCCCCCGAGATAGAGCGCGAGCAGCAGCACGAACCCGCGCAGCACCGGGAGCCAGCCGGCCGTTCGCACCGTCCGTGGCACGCCTGCGGCCAGTCGCGGCTTCCTCCACCAGACCGCCGAGATCAGGAACGACAGCACCACTGTCGCCGCGCCGGCCTGCAACACCAGGTCGAGCGGCAGGGGCAGGTCCGACGAGCCACCGACCCCGTGGGCCAGGACCGTCACTTCACCTCGAGCTGCAACAGCAGCGTGTCCGGGTGAGCCTCGACGTCGAACAGCCCGGCCCGCGCGGCCACGAAGACGATGCACATGGGCTCGCCCGGCCGCACCGGGTACTCCAGGTCGTACCCGTGCACGTGGATCCGCGCGGCGACGTCGACGGAGACGCCGAGCCGGACCTGGCTGCCGAGCGGCACGCTGACCCGTCGCGGAGCGGGGACGGCTTTCCCGTCCTCCAGCGCCGCGGTCGCCACCACCTGGTCGGGCGACGCGGACCCGCAGGCGGCGGGGGTCGCCGCCTGGGCGGCCGGCGCGCTCGTGCAGCCGGGCAGCAGCGCCAGCGCGGCCAGCAGGAACGGCACCGTCCGCAACGCCCGGCGCCCACCGGAGGACGGCGCCGGCGTGGGGACCACCGGTCCGCCGAAGCCGACAGGCTCCCGCTGAATCAGCGTCAGCACGCCGAGCTGCGCGAAGATGGCGATCGACGCCGAGGACACCACCAGCACGAACGCCGCGAACATCGACGAGAAGGTGACCAGGCTGGTCGCCGACATCAGCACGGTGAGGCCGAAGAGGGCGGGCACCACCAGCACCACCGATGCCACCAGCAGCAGGAGCCCGGTCCACGTCTTCACGCCGGCACCTCCACGGCCGGAGCCGCCCGCTGCGCGAGTCGCCGCAGGACCGACGCCCCGGCCACCGCGACCCCGGCTCCGAGGCCGAGGGCCAGCACCACCAGCGCCCGCTCGACCGCCGGTGGCCCGGCGAACGGCAGCACCGCCCGGTGGAACGAGGTCACGTCGGGCAGCACGAACACCGCGGTCAGCGCGGCACCGGCACAGACCGCGAGCAGCCCGGCGGGCCGGCCGCGCAGCGCCACCGTCGCACCGCCCAGGATGAGCGGCCAGGCCAGCAGGTTGATGCCGGCGGCGCTGAGGAAGGTGCCGGCCGGGGGCGCCGATTCGACAGCGAGGGTGGAACCGAGGACGTGGGTGATCGACGCGGCCATCGCGATCGCGCCGGTCGCGGCGAGCAGCAGGTCGGCGCGGTGCAGGCGGCGGGCGATCACGGGTACGGCCACGGCCGACACGATAGCCAGCGCCCACCAGGGCAATGGGTTCGGTGGCCGCTCCCCGGTGAGCACGCCGGACACCGTCACGGCGGTGCCGCCGGCGTCGAGGTCGAGCGCCCAGTCCGCCGTACGCCCGAAGGTGATGTTTTTCCCCTCGGGGGCGAATCGGGAGTCGGCCCAGGTCAGTGAGGTGCCGGCGGGGACGGTCCGGTCGATGCCGCGGATCGTGACCGGGCCGCCGGTGTGATTCGTCAAGCGCAGCTTGGCGCCGTCCTCGATGGCGACCACGGCGAGCCCGGGCACCGATGGTGTGATCGTCACCACCTGGCTGCGCGCGTTCGTCGCGACCAGGCCGCCGGCGTGCGCCGCCGCCGGTCCGGCCGTCCCGAGCAGCAGCCCGGCGACGACGGCCAGCAACACCACGAGGCGACGCACCGGGATCACTCCGACTGCAGGCGCTGGATGCTGCGGACCACCAGCACGGTGGCCACGCCGGTCAGCGCGGTCAGCGTCAACAGGCCGCTGACGATGTGGATGTTCCACCCCACCGTGCCGGTCTGAATCTTGCCGACCAGCAGCACGGCTCCCCACACGATCGGTGGCGCGACCAGCCCGAGGGTGCTCCAGCGTGCCGTCACCGGCAGGGTGACCAGGGTGTTTCCCAGGCGCAGCAGCAGCTCGACGACGGGCACGGCGATCGCCACGGTCAGCTGCGGCCACCACGGCCCCTCGGAGGCGAACATCAGGTGCATGAGCAGCGCGGGGATCGACACCAGCGCGGTCGGCAGCCCGATCGGCAGCCGCCAGCGGCGACCGATCATCAGGATCGGGACGAGCAGCAGAACGGTGCTGAACAGGTAGCCGTGCACCAGCTGACCGTCGACGGAGAACACGTTGGGCTCGGCCCTGCCGGTGCCGAGGTGGTAGAAGCCCAGCGCGGTGGCGTGCAGCGAGTAGATGTGCAGCGGCAGCACCGCGAACAGCGCCGAGATGCCGACCAGCCAGGCGCCGCCGATGCTCAGCACGCGGCCGGGCAGGGTGGCCGTCATCAGCGCCGGGCCCATCGCGACCAGCACCATGCCCAGGATGATCAGCTCGTGGCTGGGGCTGACGAAGATCTCCAGGTTCTTCTCGATCCCGAAGATGTTGTGCCACAACGTGTCCATGCCACCACCGACCAGCAGCGACGCCATCCCGGCCAGCGGGATGCGCAACGCGTTCGGCAGGGCGAGCAGGCTCTGGTAGGTCGGGATCGCCGGCAGCCGCGACTTCATGATCCAGAGAAGCGTGAAGCCGGACGCCGCGATGCCCGAGTAGAGCACACCGTGCCAGGGGGTCCAGAACGTCTCCAGCTCCGGCGTGGTGGCGTGCGCGTAGGCGTCGAGCTGCAGCCCGATCACCAGCCAGGCGCTCGCGACCAGCAGCACCCACCGCTCCCGCGCGGTGAACACCGGGCCGGTGGTCACCGCGCCGGCCACCTGTGGCCGCTCCACGGACGTTGTCACGTTGGTCCTCCGATCGATCCGGGCGAAGGTAACCTACATCGCCCGTGTTACATGAATCGATCAGAGATGACCCTGATTTCGGCGGCGCGGCCGTTCCCCGCTGTCTCTTGCCGCCATCGCTGGCGCCATGCCGGCCGCTGGTCGGCAGTGACATCGAGATTGCCGCCGCGGCTCGTCCTGGATCGCCCGACCGGCGGCGGTCATCTCCCGGGCTCGACGGCTCGATCGCAGCGCGCCAGCTGCTCCTCGAGGTGGAAGATCTGGTCGAGCACGACCATACCCTCGTCGGGGCGGAGCTCGCCCAGAACCGGGAAGAACTCGGCCATCGCAGCCTGCCAGCGAGCATTGACCTCGGTCCGCGCCATGGCGGCCTGAGCCGCGGCGAGATCCTCGGTCTCCAACGTCCCGACGAGCAAGCCGTCCGGGCGCAGGAACAGCCGATAGTTTCGCCAGCCGGTCTCGTGCAAGGCCTTGAGCATGCCGGGCCAGACAGCGGCATGCGCCTGGCGATAGGCATCCAGTCTGGCCGGGTCCACCTGGAGCGTGAAGCAGACATGGGTCACCTTGTGAAACGTATCAGTCGGTCCTCCTGACAGCCAGGCGTCACCTCGGCCTCAGGCGAGCACCGTGGTGATCAGCAGGTCGAGTGGAAGAGCCCACCGACCGCCACCGCACCGGCCAACTCGTTGTAGATCCGCACCGCCTCGGTGGTCTCCGCCACGTGCACCTCGACGTCCCGCTGCCGCAGCATCTGCACCGTCGCCGGATCCACCCGCAGCACCGAGTCCATCCCCCGGGACAACACCAGGACCGTGGCTCCGTGATCGAGCAACTCGGCGACGTCGGCCGGCTGGATGCCGGGGTCGTGCCGGGTTCCGGTCTCGGTCCAGTCCCACGGCCGCCCACCGCCCGGCCACAGCTTGAAATCCTTGCCCTCGGGCAGCCCCTCGACCGCCATCTTTCCCCACGACACGTCCAGGATCCTCGGCGAATCCGCCATGCTCACCCCTCTCCGATCTCCACAGTGGCCGCGGCCTGGAGTGCCTCGGCCAGCCGCGCCGCCGCCGGTGGCAGCGGATCATGCACCCAGGCCAGGGTCATCCGCCGCCCTTCCTCCGGACCACCATGCACGGGCAACACCCGCACCCCGTCCGGCACCGCACCGGCCAGCAGCGGCGGGATCGTCGTCAGCCCACACCCGGCCGCGACCAGATGCAGCTTGGCCAGCCAATCGCGAGCCACATGCGCGACCACCGGCCGCTCGTCGAGCCCCGGCCACACGCCCATCAGTCGCTCACCACCCGAACTCTGCCCAGCGATCCACTCCTGGCCCCGCAACTCCGACACGTCCACGTAGGAACCGCCGGCCAACGGATGCGTGGCCGGCACCGCGACCATCAAGCTGCGGTCGGTCAACACCCGCATCCGCAACGGCGGCGCCTCGGTGTCCGGTGGCCGGTGCGGCGGCTCCGTCGCGATCACGGCCACGTCGAGGCTCCCCGCGCGCAGGGCACGGATCAGCGCGGGCGTGGACGCTTCACGGCTGGTCACTGTCACTCCGGGGTGCGCACGCCGCAACTCGCTCAACGCACGTGGCACCAGTCCCGCGCCGGCGCTGGTGAACCAGCCAAGCCGCACCCGGCCGCCCGCACCAGGCAGGCCGGCCAGTTCGCGCGCCGCCGCGTCGACCTGCTCGGCCACCGCGACCGCACGGCGCAACACGATCCGCCCCGCCGAAGTCAGCCTCACCCCCTCGTGCCGTCGCTCCAGAAGATCCGCCCCCACGGCTCGCTCCAGAGCCGCGATCTGCCGGGAGACCGCGGACTGCGTGTATCCCAACGCGGTCGCCGCGGCGGTGAAGGTGCCGCGCTCCGCCACCTCCCGGAACACTCGCAACGCTACCAACGACGCGTCCGTGATCGCCATGACGATTACTCATACCAGGCATGAGTAAATCTCGTTGGTCGCATCGCCGGAGGCGGCCTAGCTTTGCCGCATGACTTCTCGGATCGCCCTGGTCACCGGGGCTACTCAGGGGCTCGGCACGGCGTTGGCGGCGGGCCTCGCGCAGCGCCTGGGCGCCGCCGACACCGTCTACCTGACCGGCCGCGACGCGGCCCGGGTGGGCGCGGCCGCCGCTTCCCTTCCGGCTCACCCCGCTGAGGTGCGCGGTGAGGTGCTGGACGTGTCCGACCCGGAGTCGGTCGCCGGTCTCGCCGCCGAGCTGGAGCGCCGCCACGGTGGCGTCGACATCGTCTTCAGCAACGCGGTGATGCGTGTCGGCCCGGATGACGACCCACGCGCGATCATCGACGACTACGCGCAGGTCAACGACTTCGGGACCACCCGGGTGCTGCGCGCCTTCGCTCCCCTGACGCGCGACGGCGGCCGGCTGATCGTGGTGGCCAGCTCGCTCGGCACTCTCACCTTCCTGGCCCCCGTGCTGCATCGCCACTTCGACGGACTGCCCTCACTCGACGCGGTCGACGCCGCCACCGCCGACTGGTGTGATCAGGTCCGCGACGGCCGTGCCCGAGCCGGCGCCTGGCCCGGATTCGTCAACATCCCGTCCAAGATCGCGCAGGTCGCCGCCGTCCGAGCGCTCGCCCACGAGCGACGGGAGTCCGACGCCGGACGCGGCATCCTGCTCGCCGCCGCCTGCCCCGGCATGATGAACACACCCACCTCCGCCCTCTGGTGGGACGTCAGCGACGCGCCCACTCCGGCCCGGGCCGCGGTGCCGCTGCTCTCCCTGGCACTGGATCCGATCAAACCCGACCACTACGGCGAGCTCGTCCGCGACGGCGTCGTCCTCCCGTGGCGCCCGTGAGTGCCGGGTCGCAGACCGCCGTGCTGATGTCTCCCGCCCCGCCCCGCCTGTCCGGTTCCTGGAGTGGCGAGCGCCGCCCACGGCCATCCCGCTATCCCGCCGCGCCAGCACGCGTGCGGGAGGCTGTGGCTCACACCGCTCGATGCCGGCCACGGTTCCGGTGATCACGGGCGGCCCGCTCGCCACCACACCCACCCCGCGGTTCGATCGGGAGCCACCCGGCGGTCTGAGCGCGGGGCATCGTCCGGCGGTGGTGACGGCGCCGGCTGAGCGGCACACCGGCCGCGACCACCACGCATCCCACCCGGGGAGGAATCCGAGACGAGAGGCAGCAAGCCACTTCCCGCGTAGCGAATGGTGAACAGCGCGACCGATGTCACGGTGCGCGCCGGCGCCGCGACCAGGTAGCGGATCTTCCCGACCGGAGCCGGCGATCCCCTGGTTGAGACGCCGCCACAAGTCGCCCCAGGCCCGGAGCGTGGTGAGAATGCGCACGTGAGTGGTCATTTTCACGGCATACGGGTATGCGGAAGTGCGCTGTACTTAGCAGATCGACTGGGACGGGAGCAGGCAATGACTCAGGCAAGTCACCGCCAACGCGTGGTCGTGGTGGGGGCCGGTTTCGGTGGGCTCTTCGCGATCAAGGCGCTGCGCAAGGCTCCGGTGGACATCACCCTCATCAACGGTACGGCGTACCACCTCTTCCAGCCGCTGCTCTACCAGGTGGCGACCGGGATCCTGTCCGAGGGCGAGGTCGCTCCGCCGATCCGGGAGGTCCTGCGCCGTCAGGAGAATGTGGACGTTCGCCTGGGCTGGGTGACGGACGTCGACGTCGAGAACAAGGTCGTGTCGGTGTCCGGCCCCGGCATCGACTACACCGTGGAGTACGACACGCTGATCGTGGCGGCCGGCGCCTCGCAGTCGTACTTCGGCAACGACCAGTTCGCCGACCACGCGCCCGGCATGAAGAGCATCGACGACGCGCTCGAACTGCGTGCCCGGATCTTCGGCGCGTTCGAGGTGGCGGACCTGCAGACCGACCCGGAGGCGGCGCAGCGCTGGCTGACCTTCGTGGTGGTCGGCGCCGGCCCGACCGGCACGGAGCTGGCCGGCCAGATCGCCGAGCTGGCCCACCGCAACCTGCCGGGGCAGTACAAGCACATCGATCCCCGCAAGGCCCGGATCATCCTGGTCGACGCGATCGGGGCGGTGCTGAACACGTTCGGCGACGACCTTTCCGCAGGTGCGCAGCGCGAGCTGGAGAAACTCGGCGTCGAGGTGAAGCTGAACACCAAGGTTGTCGGGGTCGACTCGACGGGGATCGAGGTGGAGGACGCGACCGGCCGGCACCGCATCCCGTCGGTGACCAAGGTGTGGGCGGCCGGGGTGTCCGCGCCGCCGCTGGCGGCCAAGCTGGCCGAGGCGACCGGGGCGAAGACCGACCGGGCCGGGCGGGTCTTCGTGGACCAGGACACCACGCTGCCCGGACACCCGGAGATCTTCGTGCTGGGCGACATGATGAACCTGGCCGGCGATGACGGGAAGCCGTTGCCCGGGGTGGCGCAGGTGGCCATCCAGAGCGGCCGGCACGCGGCCGACCAGATCAAGCGGCGGATCGCCGGGAAGGAGGCCGGGCAGCCGTTCAAGTACTTCGACAAGGGCAGCCTGGCAACGATCTCGCGGTTCTCCGCGGTGGCCAGCATCGGCAAGGTGCGCCTGTCCGGCTTCCCCGCCTGGGTGGTGTGGGTCGCGGTGCACCTGTTCTACCTGGTCGGCTTCAAGAACAGGGTGACGGCGGTGCTGCACTGGGCGGTCAGCTTCGTCGGGCGCGGCCGTTCGGAGCGGGTCGCGACACTGCAGCAGGCGTTCGCTCGCCGCGCGATCCGGGCCTACGGTGACCCGTTCGCCCGCGAACGCGCCGAGTCCGGCGACCGCCCCGAGCCCGCTGACCGGCGCGAGACCGCTGCCCGGACTGAGACCACTGGCCGCCCTGAGGCCGCCGACCGCCCCGCGACCACCGACCAGCGCGAGACCGCTAACCGCCCCGCGACCACCGACCAGCGCGAGACCGCTAACCGCCCCGCGACCACCGACCAGCGCGAGACCGCTAACCGCCCCGCGACCACCGACCAGCGCGAGACCGCTAACCGCCCCGAGTCCGGCGACCACCTCACCTCGGCGGAGGTGACAGCCACCACGCCGATCATCCCGGCGCGGGAGGAGGCGCGCTCGGCTGCGAAGCCCGGGACCGATGACGGGCGCCCGGTGCCCCAGGCACCGGAAAGGGAGCGTTTGAGCGTGCGCGAGTGACAGCCGGGTGTGCCGTGTCGACGCATGGCAGCGGATTCGATCGGGCGGTGGCCCGGCCTGCGTCGTCGACGACCGTGACGTCGACGACGAGCCCGCCGCATGCGTCGACCGGGCGCCGCCCGGTCGGCCGGGACGAGGGGCCCGTCCGGCAGAAATCTTCGTCAGGTGTCTCGAAGCTGATCGTCGACCGGCGGTAACCCGGGGTTCGATCACCAGGTAGCGTGTACCGGCCCCGCCCGGACGGAGCGACGGTGCTGTTCGGCGCCGGTTCGGCCGGGCGACGGTGGAAACGCCTGATGACACGCCCACGGAGAGAAGGCCCCGATTGATGCCGGTCACCGCCGCGACCGTTATTGCTTCTCGGCAGCCGGCGCTGGCTCCGGTCTTCGGGACCTTGACGCTGTTCACCGGGCGGATGGGGTCGGGCAAGAGCACCCTGGCCCTGCAGAACGCGTTCAACCGGCAGCAGGCCGGGCGTCCGGGCGTCCTGCTGACCAGCCAGGACCGGGCCGGTGAGGGGATCATGTCGTCCCGGCTCGGGGTCGCCGCCGACGCCATCGAGGTGCACTCGGAGATGGACCTGGCCTCGCTGGTCGCCGAGACGGTGCCGGCCGGTGGGTTCGTGATCGTGGACGAGGCACAGTTCCTCAGCCCGGCGCAGGTGGAGCAGCTGGCCTGGGCGGCGGACGAGCTCGGCGTGGACATCGACTGCTATGCCATCACCACGGACTTCCTGTCCCGGCTGTTCCCGGGTGCGCAGCGACTGGTCGAGCTGGCCGACGTGATCCTGCCCCTGCAGGTCGAGGTGACCTGCTGGTGCGGGCGCCCCGGCCGGCAGAACGCCCGGATCGTCGACGGCCAGGTGGCCCGGGCCGGTGAGCAGGTCGCGGTCGGCGACACCACCGAGACGTCAGCGGTCTCCTACCGGGTGCTGTGCCGCCGCCACTGGCGCAACGGCGAGCCCGGCCCCGCCTGACAGCCGAGCGGCAACCACGCTCCCGGCCGGCCCGACGACGAACCCGGCCGCACCTGACAGCCGAGCGCGACCACACTCCCGCCGGCGCAACGGCGAGCCCGGCCCCGCCTGACAGCCGGGCGGCAACCACGCTCCCGGGTGTCCCCGTGACAGGCCACCGAAGGTCGACAGCGGCGGACAGGCGGCGACGAGGCACCCGGGTAACAAGTCCGGAAAATCAGCACTTACCGGTGCCCCACCAGCGGCACGCTACGGTCCACATGTCCGAGGTCTGCAGCCGCACCTCCCCACCGCGATCATCGAGCACCGCCCGCCCACCGGCCAGCGGCACCACCATCGACTCCCCGGGCGCCAGCACCGTGCTCTCCTCGAACCGGTACTGATACCGGCTCACCACCACGTGCCCCTGCAGGTCGACCGGCTCGTCGCTGACGTTCACCACCTCGACCCTCTCGACCCCGCCGTACTTGACCTTCAGCGAGACCTTCCCGGCCAGCGGACTTCCGCACCCCACCTGGCACGGATACACGAACGACCGCCGCAGGTCACCCTGCGGATCGAAGAGGTACGCCCCGTCACCCACCGAGTTCCGGAGCGGATCCACGTTCGTGAAGATCGGCGCCGACAGTCCCCAGTACTTGTCAGTGGCGGTGTCCACGCCCTGCCCCACGTGCACATAGACGGCCCCGCCGGCCGGCACCACGGTCCCCGCCGTGAACGTGTACCGCCGCAGCCCGGAATCCCGCACCCACCAGCCGCTCAGGTCCACCGCCGCCGAGCCGTGGTTGCCGATCCGGATCCATTCCCCGTTCAGGTTTCCGCCGTCGTCCCCGTCCGCGTCACTGTTCGCCCAGACGGTGAGGTTCGCGGCCGCCGCCGGCCCCGCCCCGCAGTAGTTCTCGTCCCACATCAGCTGCTTCTCGGTGGAAGCCCGCGCCTCGTCCAGCTCATAGGCCGAGTCCCACGCCCACTCGCCGGCGAACGGCAGCCAGAGCGCGTACCCGTGCCGGACCAGGTCCTCCCCGATGTCCCGCCACGTCCCGTTGATCTTGACTGAGATCGATCGCAACGGACGGTTACGACTCTGGCTGTCCGCGTGCTGCGCCGTCATCCGCACCACGCCGTTGCCCGCCCGGACCAGCCGCTCGACCCGCGCGGTCGCCTCCAGGGCGTGACAGTCGCCCCGCCGCTTCGCCGCCTTCGGCGAGTAGACGTGCTGCTCCATGGCCTGCACCCCGATCACCCGGATGGACCGCGGCGTCGTGGTGCCGTCGCCGTTCACGTCCACCAGCAGGGTGTCACCGTCAGCCACCCAGGCGACCTTGCCGGTCCAGACCGAACAGCGCGGGCTCCCGGCTACCGGCCGGCAGGGGACCGACGCGGCGAGCGCCGGAGCGGGCAGGCCGGCCAGGGTCAGGGTGGCGGCGGCGGTGACGGCGGTGGCCAGCGAGGCGAGTCGGCGCAGCATGCCAGCACGATCGGGCGAACCCGGTTGCGGATCGAGTTTTCCCAGGCTGCGGCCCGGTTGCGGACCGCTCGGCGGGCGCGGCTCACGGCGTACCAAAAACTGCTTCCGGTACGCGGTGAGCACTCCCGCCGTACCGAAGAATGGTCCGGCCGGCTACCGTGACAAGTCGTTAAAACCTATAAACCCGATAGGTAATGTATATTGATCGAGCCGGTCATCCCGCGGACACGCATCGTCACCGCCGCCGTGGATTTCTCAAGGGGAAACGCACATGACTAGTCCGATTCTGAACCGCCGCACGCTGCTCGGAGGGCTCCTCGGAGTGACAGCGCTCGGCCTGACCGGATGTGCCGGCGACGATGCCGCCTCCGCGAGTCTCTCCGCCGCCGACCCGCTGCCCACCACCGTCGACCCGGCCACCCAGCTGATCATCTCGATCCACACCTCGCAGGTCGGACTGACCGCCTCCGGCGAGATCGACAAGATCCCGTTCAAGGTCAAGGACTGGCCCAACATCTCCGCCGGCCCGGACGTGATCCAGGGTTTCCGGGCCAAGTCCATCGACCTCGCCAACAACGCCGGCATCCCGCCGATCCAGGCCGCCGCGATCAATGTGGACGCGAAGATCGTCGCGGTGCAGACGGTGCACAAGCCGCAGTACACGTTCGTCACGGCGCCCGGCAACCCGGTGAAGGACATCACCGACCTGCGCGGCAAGAAGATCGCCTTCTCGCAGGGCCAGGCGCAGGGCCTGGTGGTTCTGCGCACCCTCAAGGAGCAGGGTCTGTCCACGAAGGACGTGCAGCTGGTCGCCCTGCCCAGCACGAAGTTCCTGGTCGCCCTGCAGAGCAAGCAGGTCGACGTCGCGCCGCTCTACGAGCCGGCCATCACCAAGTACCTCGCCGAGTACGGCAAGGACGGCGCCATCCAGTTCCCGATGACCGCCGTCGACTACCTGAGCGTGCTCTGGGCGCCGTCCGAGGTGCTGGCCGACTCCGCCAAGGTCGCCGCGATCCGCTCGTTCATCCCGATCTGGGCCAAGGACCAGATCTGGCGGTGGGAGAACCCGGAGAAGTGGCTGGACGCCTACTACGTCAAGGACCAGCAGGTGTCCGAGGCGGACGCGAAGCGGATCGGTACCACGCTGCAGCAGCCGTTCTTCCCGACGAGCTGGGACAAGGCGGTGGCCTGGGAGAGGGAGTCCGCCGGCCTGCTCGTCGAGGGCGGCTTCATCAAGAAGATCGACCCGGAGAAGCTGTTCGACAGGCGTTTCGAGGGCATCGCCTCGAGCGCGGTTCCCGCCAAGTACCAGGAGTGATCATGGCTACCGAGACCATCTCCGTCGCCGCCCGCCCTCGCGCCGCCACGGCCCCACCGCGCCGGAGGCGGCGCCGCGTGGGGCCCGGAAAGCCCATTCCGTACGGCCGCACGCTCGGGCCGGTGCTGCTCCTGGCGATCTGGGCGCTCGCCTCGGCGACCGGCGTGCTGGACCCGCGCAAGCTGTCCGCGCCGTGGACCGTGGCCGGCACCTTCGCCGACCTGATCGAGGCCGGGACGCTGCAGGAGCACATTCTCGCCTCCCTGCAACGCGCGGTGTTCGGCTTCGTGATCGGTGCGCTCGCCGGCCTGGTGCTGGCCCTGCTGGCGGGGACCAGCCGGATCGGCGAGGCGCTGATCGACGGCCCGATGCGGATCAAGCTGGCGATCCCCACGATCGGCCTGATCCCGCTGCTCATCCTGTGGCTGGGCATCAACGAGGGCTTCAAGATCACCATCATCGCGGTGGCCGTCGCCGTTTACATGTACGTGCAGGTCCACGCCGGGCTGACCGGCATCGACCAGCGGTACGTGGAACTCGCCCAGGTGCAGAACTACTCCCGCTGGGAGTTCGTCCGGCATGTGGTCTTCCCCGGCGCGCTGCCCGGCGTGTTCGTCGGCCTGCGCCTGTCGGTGACGGCTTCCTGGCTGATCCTGATCACCGTCGAGCAGATCAACGCGCTCTCCGGCGTCGGCTACATGATGACCCAGGCCCAGGAGTACGCCCAGACCGACATCATCATCGTCGGCCTGGTGATCTACGGCATCTTCGGTTTCCTCTCGGACGCTCTGGTCCGCATCGCTGAACGGAGGGTGCTGGGATGGCGCCGTACCTTGACCAACTGACCCACGGCGTCCGGATCTCCGGGCTGACCCGCCGGTTCGGCGAGAAGACCGTCCTCGACGGGATCGACCTGGACATCGCGCCGGGCGAGTTCGTCGCCCTGCTCGGGCGCAGCGGTTCCGGCAAGAGCACCCTGCTGCGCGCGCTCGCCGGGCTGGACCACGACGTGGCCGGCTCCGGCGACCTGCGGATCCCGGACCGGGTGTCGGTGGTCTTCCAGGACTCCCGGCTGCTCCCCTGGCGGCGGGTGCTGGACAACGTGATCCTGGCGCTGCGGGTGCCGGACGCCCGGCGCAAGGGCGTCGACGCGCTCGCCGAGGTGGGCCTGGCCGGCCGCGAGCGGGCCTGGCCCAACCAGCTCTCCGGCGGTGAGCAGCAGCGTGTCGCCCTCGCCCGGTCGCTGGTCGGCGAGCCGGAGCTGCTGCTCGCCGACGAGCCGTTCGGTGCCCTCGACGCCCTCACCCGGATCAAGATGCACGGTCTGCTGCGGGCGCTGTGCAAGCGTCACCAGCCCGCGGTGCTGCTGGTCACCCACGACGTGGACGAGGCAGTGCAGCTGGCCGACCGGATCGTCGTGCTGGACAGCGGCCACATCGCCGTCGACGTGCGGCCCGGCCTGCCGGAGAGCCGCAGGGCCAGCGACCCCGGCTTCCAGGAGATCCGGGAACTGCTGCTCCGCGCCCTGGGAGTGGTCGAGGAAGGCTGAGAAACAACCCCGGCGACGCTGGACCGGATCGGGGCTCACGGGTGGGCAGAGGCGATGTGTACAGACCCGGCAGGGCCCCTCGGATGACTTCGTCCGAGGGGCCCTGCGATGAGGCTGTCCGGTGGCGGCATGTCACGTCACGGCACACCGCCGATCAGGTCAGCGGCTTTCCGCGAAGTATTCGTAGTTGTCGGCGTTGTTGACGGCCCTGGCGGGGTTCGTCGAGGCGAGATTCCTGGCCGCGGTCTGGCCGTAAGCCCAGTCGTCGGTGCCGCCGTTGACAGTGAAGTGGCTGGACTCGTGGACGAGCGTTCCCGCCTTGGAGTCGGTTCCGATGGCCGGCGCGGTCCAGAATGCGCCGCAGAGGTAGATCTTGTAGGGGTCGTCGGGGTAGACGTACGCATAGACGCCGGCTTCGTTGAGGCAGCTCAGCGTCACGGTCTTGCTGGTCAGCTCGCTGGTGATGTTGCTGTACTCGCTGGCCACCGTGTTGAACCGGGTCGTCGTGCGGGTGCCGAACCATTCCGTGTAGGCGGCGCCGCCGTTCGGGTTGTTCGAGAGCCAGGTCTTCGACTTCGTTGACAGCGTGGCGGCGTCGGTCACAGCCTGCCGAATGGAGGTCTTCTGGCTCGTGCTGCAGTTGCTGTTGTAGACGATGGTGACGGCGCTCGCGGCGACCTTGACCCGCTCGCTGGACGCGGCCGCGACGCCGGCGGGCTTGCGCGCGCCCTGGATCGCGACGGTGGTGCTCACGCTCGCCTGGCCGGCCCGGACCCGCACCGTGTCGGCGACGGCCGCGCCCGGCCCGCGCAGGGCCCGGATCCGGGTGGCGGCCAGCGCGATGGTGAAGGTTCCCGGCCGCGACAGGTCGTAGTCGTCGGCCAGGTTCATCGTCACCGCGTACGTACCGCCGGCGGGAATACGGGTGTAGTCGGCCGCAGTCGGCTTGGCGTACTTGACCAGTCTGCCGTGATACGGAAGCGGCACGCCGTCCCGGGTCACGGCCAGAAGCCCGCCGGACAGGCCCGCCCGCGGCAGGTCCCGGGACAGCACGCTGACCGGCGACGACGACGTGT
This sequence comes from Actinoplanes oblitus, assembly GCF_030252345.1. Taxonomy (NCBI): domain Bacteria; kingdom Bacillati; phylum Actinomycetota; class Actinomycetes; order Micromonosporales; family Micromonosporaceae; genus Actinoplanes; species Actinoplanes oblitus. Next base: position 6,821,782 of record NZ_CP126980.1, read on the forward strand.
TCCGCGTCGTCAGACGCACGGTCAAGCTGCTGCTGGACACCTCGTCGATCTGGACGGTCGTCGTCAGGCCGGTGGCGTCGGCGGCCGTCGCCGCGTCCGCGTTCACGGCGACTGCGGCCGGAACGGCAATCCCGACAGCGACACACGTCGCCCAGAGTGGACGTAGAGAAATACGCACGCGCGGTTACCTCTCTCATTTCATGGGGGCTCACAACGCGACGGAGATCCAGGAAACCGGCGCAGGTGATCAATGACGATCAATCTAGTAGATTTAGCAAATCCCATCAATATGTCATTTAAGTCATACCGTCGACCGCGCGGCCTTCGCGGAGCGCGCCGGTACCGCAGCGGCAGTAGGCAGGCGCGACGTATCGATGGCCGGTCCCGTCGGGCCGGTCGTGGTGGACGTCGATGCGCTGGTAGCCGGGCTCGATCGCAGGAATGGCTGGACTGCGGCGAAGCACACGCGCCTACCGTTCGAGCAACGGCCACGCGTTGACCGACCCGGGGCTGAGAAGGCGGCAGCGGGCGAACCGGACGAACGTGACCTCGCCCTGGTGGAGAAGGCAGCAGTGGCGCGAGCAGGACAAACGTGACACCCGGCACCGCCGGCGAGGAAGCCACCCAGCCAGGCCGTACCCCTGGGTGAACTGCTGGCCGTGGTCCGCGGAGCCGGTGGTGTCCACGGTCTCGGCCGGGACCACCTGGCGGGTCAGCCGACCGGGACCAGGAAGGCGAAGACGCGGACCCCGACCGGGCCGGCCGGCAGCGGCGGCGGGGCGGCGGCGGTGACCTTCATGCCGGTCTCCCACGGTTCGCCGTCCAGCACCACCTCGTTGGTCAGCAGCTGACCGTCCTGGTGCGCGGTGAAGAACCGCAGCGCGTGCACGGCCCGGCTCAGCGGGACGTCCTTGAGCGCGGTCAGCAACTGGTCGAGCAGCGGCTCGGCGGACGGCACCGGCCCGGTCGCGAACAGGTCCACCTGCGCGCCCAGCAGCAGCTCGAACTCGCCGCCCGGGTGGTTGTACCGCTCGACCAGCACCTGGTCACCGGCGGCCCGGCGGTCCAGCAGGGCGGCGATCATCGGGTACGCCACGGCCCGCTCGAACATGGCGAGGCTCTGGAAGATCGCCTCCTTCCAGGTGCTCGCCACGCCGACGCAGCTCTCCACCATCCACTGACGAGCCAGCGCCGGATGGTTGACGGCGAAGTTCACCTGCGCCACGACCAGTCCCGGCGCGGGACGCGGATGCGGGGTGAGGGTGGCCCGGAACTCGGCGTCACCCACCCGGAGGTCGTCGCCGACCGGTACCCCGTAGGCGGCCATCCAGTGCGCGAACACCGAGGACGGCGCGGGCACGCCACCGCTGCCGGAGCCCAGCTCGGGCAGCGGCTCGTCGAGGGTGATCGGGCCGAGGGTCATCTCCTCGACCTTGGCGCCGCCCTGCAGTGCCTGGCTGACCGCGGCCACCTCGTGGCTGTAGCCGGCGATCCGGGCCGTCTCCGCCTGCCCGGCCAGCTGCGCGATCCGCGCGGCGGCCGCGAAGACCGGGTCGCCGGCGAGCTGACGGGTGGTGCCGCCGTCGACGAAGGTGGCGTCGACGGTGACGCCGCCGAGCATCCGGCGGCCGAAGGCGATCGGCAGGAAGACCAGCAGGCGCTCCGCCAGCCACGGCTCCACACCGCCGCCGAGCAGGTTCTCCCGGATCTCCTCACCGGGCGGTGCCGCCGCGCCCGCACAGAACGCCGTGACCCCGACCAGTACCGCCTCGTCGAACATCGCGTGAGCGTACCGCCCGGTAGATCTTCCGCAAGCCCGTCCGGGCACCGGCGGCGACCCGCGCGTGGCGCGTGTCGAAAACCGATTCGCGTTGCACAATCTGTCATGGCCGCTTCCGCGTTACGCATGCTTCTCGCCGCCGACCGGGTCACCCACGTGCCCGGCGTCTGGGATCCGGCGACCGCCGCGCTCGCCGTGGCGGCCGGGCACCAGGTCGTGCACCTGTCCGGCGCCGCCGTCGCGGCCACCATGCTGGGCCGCCCGGACCTCGGCTTCGTGCACGCCACCCAGATCGCCGACCGGGCCACCACACTGGCCCCGGCGTTGCGGGGCACCCCGCTGCTGGCCGACGCGGACACCGGTTTCGGCACCCCGGAGCACGCGGTGTGGACCGGGCTCGCCTACCGCCGATCCGGGATCTCCGGGCTGCTCCTGGAGGACCGGGCGAGTCCGGACCGCCGCGAGCGCCGGGCCGGCCCGAAACTGATCGAGATCGGCCTGGCGGCCGCGAAGATCAAGGCGCTGGCCGATCAGGTCCCGGAGCTCACCGTCATCGCCCGGACTGACGCGTACGCCGGGCACGGTCTCGCCGAGACGATAGTGCGCTGCGGCGCGTACGCCGAGGCCGGCGCCCACGCTGTCGTCCCCGAGGGCGTACCGGGGATCGACGAGCTCGCCGCCATCCACCGGGCACTGCCCGGCGTACCGATGGTGCTCACTCGCAGCGAAGCCGCACCGAACCGGCCGGCCTGGACCGACGCGGACCTGCTGGCCGTCGGCGTACGCCTGGTCCTGCACCCGGTCGCCGCCCTGCTCGCCGCGATGCGGGCGGCGTCGACCGCCTACCGAGCGATCGGCGAGAGCGGCGCCGCCGACGCGGTCGAGCGGATGCCGTGGGCCGCCTTCACCGCCGTGGCCGGCGAGGACGACGCCGCCGTCGCGGAGGCCCGTTACGTCCCCGGACGGCTGCAGACGTGACGAGCGGCCCGCGGCGCCCCGCACAAGATCGAGATCTTCGGATGCCGGTCCGGTGAAGTCTGGCCGGTCGGCTGTGATGACTCCCTGAACGTCCGGCTACCGGTGGTTCCACGGCTGCGGCGATACGGAAGTGGTGGGCTCGTGAGGACCACATCGCACCGCCTTCGTCATCCGTAGCGAGAGGATCCGTCATGCACAAGATCTCGACCATCGCCGTTACCGGCCTCGGCCTGGCCGGCGCCCTCGTGGTCAGCACGCCGGCTCAGGCGGCGCCCTCGACGGGCCAGATCACCGGCACCAGCGCCACCCGGACCGGCCCCGGCATCATCAAGCTCGACGGCCAGTACTGGTCACTACCGGACTGCAGAGCCAACGCGGAGGCCGCCGAATGGAACAAGGAGATCTCCAACGCCCAGTGCATCGCGCAGAGCGACACCACGTCGAAGTGGTGGATCATCGTGGGTGACCCGTACCGGGAGCCGCAGGCCCCGGCCAAGACCACCAGCACCGAGCCCACCAACACCGACAAGCCCGCCAAGAAGGGCGGCAAGGACCCGTTCGGCGTGTGCAAGTACGCCGACGACTGGTTCCCGCTCGACTGCTGACGCGCCCCGATCGGCACGCCGGTGGTCATCCCGCCGGTCGGGCCCCGGGGCCGGCGGCCCGGGACGGCAGATCGTGGACGACGGTGGAAATGTCGTGGGCGGCCAGCGTCTCGAGGATCAGCGGCTCGACCTCGGACCACTCGCCGCCGGCCAGGCCGCAGCCGATCCGCGGCATGTGCACCGAGGCGTCGTGCTCCCTGGCATGCCCGGCCAGGGTGGTCAGGCACTCCCGGATCGCCCGGTAACGGACCGGCGGGCCGGCGCCCGGGTGATAGCCGGTGGCGGTGCGCAGGCCGCGCTCGGTGGCGATGCCGTGCTGACCGACCATGTTGGCCACCCAGAGGCTCGGGGCGACGGCGACCAGCTGGACGGCACCCAGCCGGAACGACGGCTCGCCGTGCCATCGGCGGAACGCGCGCTCCGGCTCCGGCCAGCGGCGGGAGATGGCCTGGACGATGCCCCGGCCCCAGGCGCCGATGTCGTTGCAGACGTGCGCGATGATCCGCGGGCCGTCCCCGAGGGGCTCGGTGGCGTCGCCTTCGGCGTAGCTCAGCTTCTGCACGCCCGCGATGGTAGAGAGCACCCCTGACAAGAATGTGCGTCCCGTTGCCAAGTCGAGATTCAGCGGGGGTAACTGTTGATCTTGGAAGTTGTTAACGTCCCAGGGTGAGCGATCAGCAGTCACCCCCGCCGAGCCCGGGGACGCCGCCGGCCGACCCGACGCTGCCGGCCTTCCCCGGGGCGAACGAGGCGACCACCGTGAACCCGGTGCCCGCGGACCCGCCGACGACCCCCTACGCGCCGCCAGGCACCCCGCCCACCGCTTACCTGCCGCCCGGCGAGCCGACGAGCCCCTACCAGCCGCCGGCGCCCACCACGCCGTTCCCGGCACCCGGCTTCCCGGCGGCGACCAGCCCCGCGCCCGGCTTCCCGGCGGCGGCTCACCCGGAGCCCGGCCAGCCCGCGCCGAGCCAGCCGCGCCCCGCCTACCCGACGCCCGGCTACACCGCACCGGACCCGGGTTACGCCGCACCGGACCCCGGCTACCCGCATCAGGGTTACGCCGCACCGGCCACCGGCTATCCGCATCAGGGCTACGGAGCGCCCGGATATCCCCCGGCCGCGTATCAGGGTCAGCCCGGCCCGGCCTACCCGCCGGCCGCCTACGGAGCGCCCGGCTACGGAGCCCCCGGTTACGACCCGGCCACCGGATACCCGCCGGTCCCCTACGGCCCGCCGCCCGGCTACCCGTCGCCCTACCAGGCCTTCCCGGCCGCCCCGGTCGGCGAGACCAACAGGTACGCCACCCTCTCGCTGGTCACCGGCATCATCGGCCTGTTCCCGCTCGGCCTGATCTTCGGGTTCATCGCGGTCTCCCAGATCAACAAGACCCGGCAGCCGGGCCGCGGCCAGGCGATCGCCGGCATCCTCACCTCCGGCGCCTGGATGTACGCCGCCTACATCGTCATCTCGTTCTGGGTCGGCCTCGACCAGGCGGGCGTGGCTGACACCACGGGCTTCTGAGCCGGGCCGCGGCGCGTCCCGGCCGCTCCGGCTGAACCAGCAGCCGGGCACCGGGACCGCGCCGGGTCCGGACACGGGCCGGGCGGCGCTCCCGGACCCCGGCGGACCCGCACGACACGCGCCGCGGTCCGCCGGTGGCAGCGGCCTCGCGGGCCGGCTGCCACGGGGCTCCGAGTCGTACCGGAAAAGGAATCACGCGGTCGTGACGCGCGCGTCCTCCTCGGCCATCGCCTCCTGGCGGCCGGGCTCCTCGCGCAGGATCGCGGCGTTGAGCCACTCGTCCGGGATGGCGAACGCGTCGACGAGCGTGCGCAGGTGCGGGCGCAGCTCCGCGAGCAGGTCGTTGATCACCGTGGTGATCGCCTTGGAGCGGGCCGGGGTGAGCCGGCCGTGTTCCAGGAACCAGCCCTTGTCGGCCTCGATGGTGACCAGCGCGTAGAGGTCGCAGACCCGGTTCAGCAGGGTCTGCGCGGCCGGGTCGGTGGTCCGCTCGATGCCGGCGACGAACGCCTCCAGGGTGATCCGGTCGATGTGCGCGGTAGCGGTCTTCAGCACGTGGTCCTGCACGTCGTTGAAGATCTCGAACGGGCGGTCCTTCTTGGTCGCGGCGCCGTTGCGCAGGCGCCGGATGGCGCCCTCCAGCACATGCTTCTCGCGGTCCTCGAACATGGTCAGGTGCCAGCCACGGTCGGTGACCGCCACCTCCTCGTCGCGGCCCGGCACCGCGCCGACCAGCCGCTGGATCAGCCCGCGAGCCGCGGTGCGCTCCAGCACCATCTCCCGGACCTGCTCGGCGACGAAGGTGGCCCGGCCCCAGCCGTCCAGCGAGCCGAAGGCGTCCCGGTAGCCGGTCAGCAGGCCCTTCGCGACCAGCTGCAACAGCACTGTGTTGTCGCCCTCGAAGGTGGTGAACACGTCGGTGTCGGCCTTCAGCGCGGGCAGCCGGTTCTCCGACAGGTAGCCGGCGCCGCCGCACGCCTCCCGGCACATCTGGATGGTGTGCGTGGCGTGCCAGGTCTGCATCGCCTTCAGCCCGGCGGCGCGGGACTCCAGCTCGCGCTGGCGGTGCTCGTCGACCGGGCCGGACCCGGTCTGCACGTCGGCCAGGGTGCCGACGAGCTCCTCCTGAGCGAACGCGTAGGCGTACGAGGTGGCCAGCGCCGGCAGGAGTTTGCGCTGGTGGGCGAGGTAGTCGTTGAGCGCCACCTCGCGGTCCTCGCCGGGCACCCCGAACTGCCGGCGGATGTCGCCGTAACGGATCGCGATGGTCAGCGCCGCCCGGGTCGCCGCCGACGCCGCGCCACCGACGGTGACCCGCCCGCGGACCAGCGTGCCGAGCATCGTGAAGAAGCGGCGGGTGTCGTTGTCGATCGGGCTGGAGTACGTGCCGTCGGCGGCGACCTGGCCGTACCGGTCCAGCAGCATGTCCCGGGGCACCGTCACGTGGTCGAAGCTGATCCGGCCGTTGTCCACGCCGAGCAGGCCCGCCTTGTGCCCGGCGTCGCTGAGCGTGACCCCCGGCATCGGGTTGCCGTCGGCGTCCCGGATCGGCACCAGCCAGGCGTGCACGCCACGGTTGCGCCCCTGGGTGATCAGCTGGGCGAAGACCACCGCCATCCGGCCGTCCCGCGCCGCGTTGCCGATGTAGTCCTTGCGGGCCGCCTGGTGCGGGGTGTGCAGGTCGAAGGTCTCGGTGTCCGGGTCGTAGACGCAGGTCGTCCGCAGTTTCTGCACGTCCGAGCCGTGGCCGGTCTCGGTCATCGCGAAGCAGCCCATGATCTCGGTGGCGATGATCCCGCGCAGGTAGGCCTCGTGGTGCCGCTCGGTGCCGAGCGCCACCACGGCGCCGCCGAACAGCCCCCACTGCACGCCCGCCTTCACCATCAGGGACAGGTCGGCGTAGGCCAGCATCTCGGCGGCCACCACCGAGCCGCCCGGGTCGTCCGACCCGCCGTAGACCTTCGGGAACGCCGAGGCCACCCCGATGTCGGTGGGGATCCGGCGGATGAGCGCGCTGATCCGGTCCCGGGCCTCGTCGCCGGTCTCACCGTGCACGGCGGCGAAACCGGTCTTGCCGAGCTTGTCCCGCACCGCTTGCCGGATGTGCGCCCACCGCCCGTCCAGGGCTTCCTGAAGGCGGGCCGCGTCGATGGAGTCGCCGATCATGCTGAAAAGCTAAGCACGCGTTCAGGAACTCCGCCCGCGGCCGGCGCACTCTGTGGGAAAGACCGCGCCCGCCGCCGAGTGCTCAGGTAAGCAGAACCAGACCTGGGAAGTTCTCGAAGTGTCGCCGGTTCAGCGTCAGCAGCGGGGCGTTGTGGTAGATCGCTGTGGCACAAATCCACAGGTCATTGGTCTGACTGTTGTGACCGAGCGGGTGACCGGCCTGCTGTGCCTGATGTTTCAGACGGCCCCAGAGCCGGGCGAGATCCTGGTCGAACGGGGCGACGACGTAACGCCGGATCGCCTCCTCGAGCCGGTCGACTCGCCGCTGGCCCCACCCGGCCTTGGCCGCACCGAAATGCACCTCCGCGACAGTGGTGAAACTGATGACCGGGACCGCGGCGGCCAAATGCGAACCCAGTGACTCGGTGGCGGCAGTGTTGAAGGACAGGTGCGAGAAGGCGTCGGTGTCGACGATCACGAACTTCATGCGTCACCCAGACGCGCGGAGCGGACGGCGGCCAGGAACGCCTCGAAATCCTCGACAGCGGATCCCCCGAGGTCGTCGAGCGAGTCCACCGGACGGATCCCCTGCTCGCGAGCCAGATCGCTGAGCGATCTCGGCCGAGCTGTTTGCAGCATCCCCAACCGGGTCAGGTGCAGCACATGAACCGAGACACCATTGGGGTCGAGTTCGCCCCTTCCCTCGGCCATCACCATCTGATCCATCGCGTCGAGGACGGCATCCCGCAGGTCCGGCGCGAAATCGCACAGAACACTGCCAGCGTAGGTGTCGACGCGGCACCGGAGCCCGGCAGGCGAGAAGTCGCCCATGTGCAACCGGCCCACCACGGTGACCATCTGCTGAACCGATTCCGTCTGCACTGACCGAACCGCCTTCTGTAATGCCTCGTCGAGAGTGAACCGGACTCTTCCGCCGCGCGAGAACTCGATGCCCGTCACGCCGCCGGCACTGATGCCACCGGTCAAATCACGAATACCGTTGACGACCTGCGGAGTGAAGTGCGGCGGGAGTGTCGACGGGTCCCGGTGGAGACTTCCGACGCCCGCCTCCAGAACATCGAGTGAGGTGCTCAGCAGGTCGTCGAGCCCGTGCTGGCCGGTGCGGGAGATATGGAGCACGGCCGAGCCCGACGCAAAACCCACGAAGTCCAGCCGGACAGCGTCGACGATCTCCCGCGGCCGGCGGCCCGGACGGCTGGTGTTGCCGCTCAGGCTCAGCGCGATCCTTTCGAGCGACGCCTGCAGCCCACCCGCGAGGCGAGCCAACTCCGAGAGCGGCAAGCGACCGCCCTCCGTCGCCGGACCGACAGCACGGACAACGAGGTCCTCGCCCACTGATTCGGTCATTGAACTCACCTCCGGCCTGCTCGCCGGTCCATCATGCACGACTTGGACCCCCGCAAACCGACCACTGATGCTTTCCTTCCTCCCGCGACTGGCGTCCCTCGCAAGCGATCCTGTCCTGGGCGAGGCGCCAATGCCGGTTCGGGCGGTCGAAGGGATCGAAGTCGGGCTCCGCTAGGGTCCAGCTCTCGGTGAGCACCTGAGTCCCCGACGGTTGGTTCCGCGGGCCGTCCGGTGGGTAACTGCGGCCACGTGGCAGATCTGGATGAAGAGACGATCGCGTACGCGCATCGCATGTTCGACCTGGCGCGGGCCGGGGACACCGCCGAGCTGATCAGCAACGTCGCCGCCGGTCTGCCGCCCAACCTCACCAACGACAAGGGCGACACGCTGCTGATCCTCGCGGCCTACCACAACCACCCGGACACGGTGGCCGCCCTGCTGGAGCACGGCGCCGACCCGGACCGGGTGAACGACCGTGGCCAGTCCGCGCTCTCGGCCGCCGTCTTCCGGCAGAACCCGGCCACCGTGCGGGTCCTGCTCGGGGCGGGCGCCGATCCGCACGCCGGCACCCCCTCCGCGCTCGCCACCGCGGAGTATTTCCAGCTTCCCGAGATGGCCCGGCTGCTGCAGGCCTGACGGGGTCGCGCGCGGGCGCCGACCTTTCACCTGGCCGGCGGATGGAGCAGGCGAAACGGCGCACCCTCTACCACCGGGTCGCCGGCGGCAGTGTCTAGCGGCTCGCGGCGCTCAGCGACGGCATCTTCGCCGTCACCATGACGCTACTGGTGCTGGACCCGCACGTGCCGGTGATGGCGTCACTCTTCGCCAGCACCGAGGTGCCACGGAACGACCAGCGGGTGACGCTCCTCGTCGCGCGCGGCGAGCCCCTCCATCGATCGCAGGTACTGACGACGGCTGATGCCACCGTCCAGCAGCTGGCCGCAGAGGACGCCCTCCAGGCTCTGCGGGGCGAAGAACGACTCGGGCACGACCAGCGGATCCGCCGCCGCCCGGGCCTCGGCGCGGACGCCGTGCACCGCGAGCACGCAGGCGGCGGCCAGGACCAGGATGAGCAGGAAGAGGACTAGCATCGCCACCGCCTTGTCGGTTCCGGGACGGGCTGCGTTCGCCCGCCTCGACAAAGCAAACGGATCACAAGGCGTATCGGTTCGACGGTTTCGGGTTTTGCCCGCGGGCAACTCCACCGGCCTGCGGGCGGCCACCGGCCAGCCGGGCCAGCACCGTCGCCGGGCGCCCCAGCGCGTCGCCCATGTCGGCGGCGAGCGACCCCGCCCCGAGCGAGACGAGCAGGCAGGACGTGCTGTTCGCGTTGGCGATGTCCTCCGGTACGCCGATCGACGGCGCGAACATCCGGGCCGCCAGCCGGCCACCGTCCTCGACCGGGCTGTGGACGTAGCAGCCGAGCAGGCCCGCGGCGTCGCAGGCCCGGCGCAGCGCGTCGACGTCCGGGCGCAGCCCGGCCAGCACGGTGCGTGACGTGACCGGGACGAGCAGCCGCCATCGCCCGGTCGAGGCGGCCCGTACGCCGGGCGCGGACGGGTCCAGTCCGAGCGCGGCGAGCACCGGTTCCACCCCGCTCGGCTCGCGCAGCGTCACCGGGGCCTGCTCGAACCAGGCCTCGGTGCCCTCGGCCCAGCCGTGGAAGGTCCGCCCGGACACCCGCAGGACGAACTCGCCGTCCCGGCCGAGGCGGTCGGCGAGCCAGGCCAGCGCCGCGACGGTGCCGTGGCCGCAGGCGGGCAACTCCCCCGTCGAGGTGAAGAACCGTACGTCGGCAACGTCGTCACCCACCGTGACGAACGCCCCGTGCGACGCGCCGCTGCGCCGGACGGCGAGCGCGCGGGCCGCGTCCGGCATCGGCGTGTCGTCGATGACCAGGGTCGGGCTGCCGCCCCGGCCGTCGCGCAGGCAGGCGTCCACGATCATCCGTCCAGCTTCCACGATCGGGTAGCGGGGATGTCCAGTCCCGGCCCGGCTGACTACTGTCCAGTTGTGCCCGGAAAAATCCGGTTCACCTCTGAAAAATCGGTATATGCCTGCTGGATCGACCGGGCCATCTGTCCACATTGCTCAGGGAGCACGATGCCCTACGACTACGACAGCTTCAGCCGCCTGGCCGGTCCCGCCGACCCGGTCCCGACGGGCGACTACCGGGTCCGGCTGCGGCCGCTGACCCGGCACCGCCCGATCCGCAACCTCCTGCTCACGAGTCTCGCGTTTCTCCTGGAGGCCACGTTCTTCGGCTGGCTGCTCACCAAGGCCGACCTGTCCGGTGGCGGCCTCGCCCCGGCGATGATCGCCCTGATCGAACTGTTCCGGCTGGTCAACGTGGTCACGCTGTGCCTGGCCACGCTGCGCGCCAGGGACCCGGTGCCGGTACCGCCGGATCCGGGCCTGCGGGTCGCCTTCCTCACCACCATCGTCCCCGGCAAGGAGCCGATCGAGATGGTCGAGCAGACCCTGCGGGCGGCCACCCGGATCCGCGGCGACCACGACGTCTGGCTGCTCGACGAGGGCGACGACGACGAGGTCAAGAAGATGTGCGCGAGCGCCGGCGTCCGGCACTTCAGCCGCCGGGGCGTGGCCCGGTGGAACACTCCGGGCGGCGGCTTCAAGGCGAAGACCAAGCACGGCAACTACAACGCCTGGGTGGACGCGCACGGTGACGACTACGACGTGTTCGTCTCGGTCGACCCGGATCACGTGCCGCTGCCGTCGTTCTGCGAGCGGCTGCTCGGCTACTTCCGCGACCCGGACGTCGCGTTCGTGGTCGGCCCGCAGATCTACGGCAACTACGACAACCTGGTGACCCGCTGGGCCGAGTCGCAGCAGTACCTGTTCCACTCGCTGCTGCAGCGGGCCGGCAACCGGCTGGGCGCGCCGATGCTGGTCGGCACGAACAACGCGGTGCGGATCGCGGCGCTGCGCGGTATCGGCGGGCTGCAGGACTCGATCACCGAGGACATGGCGACCAGCCTGGCCCTGCACGCCACCCGTAACCCGGTGACCGGAAACCGCTGGCGCTCGGTCTACACCCCGGACGTCCTGGCCGTCGGTGAGGGCCCGTCCGCCTGGACCGACTACTTCAGCCAGCAGCACCGCTGGTCGCGCGGCACCGACGAGGTCTGCGTCACCGGTTTCCTCGCCAAGATTCCCCAGCTCGGGGTACGCCGGACGCTGCACTACGCGTTGTTGATGGCGTACTACCCGATGACCGCCGTGGCGTGGCTGCTCGGCACCGCCACCGCCGTCGCCCACATCGTCCTCGGCGTCCGCGGCGTGCAGGTGCCGCAGCAGATGTGGTCGATGCTGTACGTGGACGCGGCGATGTTCCAGGTCGGCCTCTACCTGTGGAACCGCCGGCACAACGTGAGCCCGCACGAGGAGGCCGGGTCGTCCGGGCTGACCGGGATGCTGCTCTCCACCCTGTGCGCGCCGATCTACGTGGCGTCGTTCCGGCAGACGCTGCTGCGCCGGCGGGCCGGGTTCGTGGTCACGCCGAAGGGCGACTCGGCCAGCCCGGATCGGGTGAGCACGTTCCGGACCCATCTGAGCTGGGCGGCGTTCTTCGCGGTACTGCTCGTGACGGCGGTGGCGACCGGGCGTACGCACGGGCTGATGTGGCTGTGGCCGGCGCTGAACCTCACGCTCTGCCTGACCCCGATCGCCCTGTGGCGTCTCACGCCGCGACCCGCCCCGGCACCGGTGAAGATCCCCGCACAACGCACGGAAGAGCCCCTGAGGACGTACGCATGAGCCCTGAGCCCACCCTGACCCGCCGCCTCCTCCGCGGCCTCGCCGTCCTGCCGGCCATCGCGGCGGTCCTCGCCGCGAACCGCCCGATCGTGGTCTTCGCGGCCCAGCGATATCACGAGTTCCGCATCGACCAGGCGAGCTACAAGGCCGCCTACGGCCAGTGGTCGATGCTCGCGGTCCCGGACGGCTTCCGGATCAACGCGATCCACGCGGCCCTGCTCAGCACCGGCAAGGTCCTGATCGTCGCGGGCTCCGGGAACAACCGGAAGAACTTCGAGGCCGGCACGTTCCGGTCGATCCTGTGGGATCCGGCGACCGACAGGTTCTCGCAGGTGCCGACGCCCAGCGACATGTTCTGCGCCGGGCACACCTTCCTCGCGGACGGAAAGCTGCTGGTGGCCGGCGGGACGAGGTCCTACGAGGTGCTGCCGGCGAACATCAGGTACGCGGCGGGCGTCATGAAGATCAAGAACGAGTCGCCCGACGACGGGCCGCAGACCATCGCGAAGGGGACGCGGCTGACGAGTCCCGACGGGCGGCAGTATGCGACCCGGGCCGATGTCGTCGTCCCGGCCGCGATGAAGATGCAGCACGGTGGCCACACCATGGTGCACGCCGGCGAGGTGGAGGTGTGGGCGGACGCGGTCGAACCGGGCGACGCGGGAGTGATCGATCGGCCCGCTCAGTATCGATTCGCCGGATTCACCGGGACGAAGGCCCGCAACGTCTACGGCGTCGCCGACAAGATCACCCGGGACAAACAGGAGTACGGCGGCGACAACACCTCCTACGAGTTCGACCCGCGCGCCGAGCGCTACGTCCGGACCGGCAACCTCACCGACCACCGCTGGTACCCCACCCTGGCCCCACTCGCCGGCGGCAACGTCCTCGCCGTCTCCGGCCTCGACCAGTTCGGCCGGATGCTGCCCGGGCGCAACGAGGTCTACGTGGCCCGCGACCACCGCTGGGCCGCCGCCCCGAGACTGACCCGGGCCTTCCCCACCTATCCGGCCCTGTTCCTCACCCGTGACGAGCGGCTCTTCTTCTCCGGCTCGAACGCCGGATACGGCTCCGCCACCGAGGGACGCACCCCCGGCCTGTGGAACGTGCGGACCAACGAGTTCCGCCCGGTTCCCGGCCTGCGCGACGCCACCATGACCGAGACCAGCGCCTCGGTCCTGCTCCCCCCGGCCCAGCGCCAGCGCGTCATGATCATGGGCGGCGGCGCGGTCGGCGACTCACCGAAGTCCACCGCCCGCACCGCGATCGCCGATCTGAGCCGGCCGGCCCCGGTCTACCAGCCCGGCCCGGACCTGCCGCACCCGACGAGGTACCTGAACACCGTCGTGCTGCCCGACGACACCGTCCTGACCAGCGGCGGCTCGTCCGGCTACCGGGGTGGGCCGTACCGCGGCGAGAACCGGAGCGACCTGCTCACCGCGCAGATCTACGACCCGTACCGCAATCTGTTCCGCACCGCCGCCGCGCCCACCGTGGGCCGCGACTACCACTCGGAGGCGCTGCTGCTGCCGGACGGCCGGGTGGTCACCATGGGCAGCGACCCGATCTACGACCGCTCCGGCAGGAACCCCGGCGTCTTCGAACAGCGGATCGAGATCTACAGCCCGCCCTACCTGTTCCGCGGCGCCCGCCCGGAAATCGTGGGCGGACCGGACGAGGTCGCCCGGGGGCACACCGTCTCGTTCGGCACCTGGGACGCCGACCGGATCCGCACCGCACGGCTGATCCGCCCCAGCGCCGTCACCCACGCCACCGACCTCGATCAGCGCTCGATCGCCCTCCCGATCCGCCGCGCCCCCGGCGGCCTCCTGGTCGAGATCCCGCAGGAGCGCGGCCTGGTGCCCACCGGCTGGTACATGCTCTTCGTCACCGACACCGCGGGCATCCCGTCCCGGGCCACCTGGGTGCACGTCTCCTGACTCGCGGGGAGGGCCGCCACCACGGCCCTCCCCCGCGCTCAGCCGGCCGGGCGCAGCAGCGCGGGATCCACGTCGGGCACCGCGAACCGGGGGTTGTGACCGGATCCGACCACCCGCATCACGAACCCGGCCGCCTCCTCCAACTGCCGCGCCGCACCCAGCCCGCCGACCACCCCGGCCCGCCCGCCGAGATCCCCGATCAGCGCCGACGCCCGGTCCAGCGCCTCCGGGTCGTCCCCGCAGATCGCCACCACCGGCGCCTGCTCGGCCGGCCCGGTGCGCGGCCACGACGCCCCGGCGAACAGGTGCAGCGCCTTCACCACCGAGGCGCCGGTCGCCGTGCGCGCCACCAACTCCGCCGCCGAGCCCAGCAGCTCGCCGGTCGCGTAGTCCACGGGGTTCGTGCAGTCCAGTACGGCCTTGCCGGCCAGCGTCCCGCGATCCGCGCCGATCAGCGCCAGCGCCTCCGCCAGACCGGCCCAGGCGACGGCGATCACCACCACGTCGACCCGCGAACCGAAGCCGGCCGGATCGGCGCCGTGGCCGCCGATCTCCCGCGCCGCCTCGGTGACGTGCTCCGGGTCGCGGCCGGTCACCAGCACCGCGTGGCCGGCGTCCACCCAGACCCGGCCCAGCGCCCGGGCCAGACTGCCGGTACCGAGAATGCCAACGTTCACAGCGATCTCCTTCGTCGAGGTGATGACGCCGAGAACGCTAGGAACGCTCGCCGCCCTGGCCCGATGGGCCGCCGACCACCAGGCCGAACTGGTCTGATCCGGCCGGCGGGGCTCAGTTGGTCGCCAGGGCCAGGGCGTACTCCGGCCACCACTGGCCGGCCGGCGGCGCGCCGGAGCCGCATGCGCCGTCCGACTCGCCCGGGCGTTTCACCCACAGGTACGCGTCGACCCGCTGGTGCCCGGTCTGCGTGGTGGGCGCCGGGCCCAGCGCCCGGCCCGGCGGGTTGCACCAGTGGCCGTCGCCGGAGCTCGCCGTGGTGGCCGGCCCGTTGCCGTTGCGGCTGGTGTCGATCACGAAGTGCTTGCCGCCCAGCTCGTCGGAGATCGCCGTCCCGTACCCGATGTTCGCCTCGGTGGTCTCGAAGTTCGCCACGTTGAGGCTGAACCCGTCGGCGTCGGCCACCCCGGCCCGCCGCAGCGCGTCCGCCACCCGGTCCACGTCCTTGACCCAGCCGGGGTTCCCGGCGTCCAGGTAGACCCGCACCCCCGGATCCGCCTCGAACGCCCGGATCGCCTCGCCGAGCAGCGCGAACCGCTCACCGGCGTCCCCGTCGGACAGGCAGCCCTGCAGCACGTGGGTCACCGCGTCCGGCTCCAGCACGACCAGCGCCGGCGACCCGTGCACCGCCCCGGCCAACTGGGCGATCCAGTCCCGGTAGGCGGCGGCGTCCGGCGCCCCGCCCCCGGAGTGGCCGCCGCAGTCGCGACGCGGCACGTAGTAGGCGACCAGCACCGGGGTCCGCCCGGCCGCCGCCGCCGAGGTGACCAGGTCGCGGGCCCGGTCGGCGAAGCCGGGATCGGCGTCCGCGAACCACACCGCGGTCGGCTCGTCGGCGATCCGCCGGACCGCCGCCGCGTCCGCCGGGCGGCCGGCCGCGTCCCAGGCCCGCACCTGGGCGGCCGCCGCCCCGGCCGGCTCCACGTAGAACTGCTCGACCGGCGGCGCCGGCACCGGCTCGGGCCGGGAGCCGGCCTCGGCCGTGCAGGCCGCGACGCTCGCGCACGCGACAGCGGCCAGGACCGCGCAACGAACTCTCATGTCCCCTTTTTCACCGTTTCAGCGCACCGATCGGGCCACCTCGCTCGCCTCCTCGAGCGTGGCGAATCCCTCCAGCCGGTAGGTGACGGTCCGGGAGCTCCCGATCAGGGCCGGACCGGCGAGGCGGGCGGTCTCGGTCCGGGTCACGCCGCCCTCGTCGACGTACGTGATCGGATGCGGCGCGGTCAGCCGCACCGCGACGTCACCGACACCCTCCACCCACTGCCCGTCCGGCGCCGTCTTCAGGAACACCGGGTCCACCATTCCGTCAAACTGGTCAAACCGCACGGTACCGCCCCGGTAGACGAGGGTGACCACCCGCGGCGCGCCGTTTTTGTCCGGATCGGCGATAAGCACCCGGTCGGGCGACCCCACCTTCGCCGGCACCGCGACCGGGAACGTCGCCGGCAACGCGACGCGCGGACCGGCGCGACACTCGGCCGGGTCGCCGGCGGCGGGCCAGCCGGGCTGCGGCACGTCGCCGACTCCTCAGGTACGCGCCGGACCGGCCGATGGGCTCGCACGTGCTGCTCCGTTGCTACGCCGCGATCGTCACCGTGCTGGTGGCGACGTATCTGGCGTGGCCGTACGAGCTGCGGTCCTGGCCGTTCCTGGCGGTCACCTCGACCGCCGTGCCCGCCGTGCTCGTCGCCCTGCGCCGCGCGCCGGCCGGCAGCCGGGCGCCGTGGTGGCTGATGCTGGCCGCGATGGTGCTCTACAACACCGGCAACGTCATCTGGATCTGGCTCACCACCGTCGGCGGGCGACCCAACGGTGACGGCGGCTTCGCCGACGTCCTGTTCACCGCGGCCGGTGCGTTATTGCTGGCCGGAGCACTTCTGGTGGTACGCCTGCGCAGCCGCGGCGACATCGGCGGGGTGATCGACTCGGTGATCACCGCTGTCGCGCTCGGCGGCGTGCTGTGGGACGCGGTGCTGCTGCCGGTGAACACCGCTCACCACCTGCCGCCGACGCAGCAGATCGCCGCCTTCCTGGACCTCCTGGCGGTCAGCGGCACGCTCGGCGCGATGCTGCGGGTGTCCCGGAACTCGGTGGCCGGCCGGTCGGCGTCGGTCCGGCTGCTCGCGGCCGGCATCGCGCTGACCCTGGCCGGCAAGGTGATGGCGCCGCTGGTGACGGGCGTGGACGGGATGCGGCCGGACTGGACGAACGTGATCTACCTGGCCGCCTACGCGGCGCTGGGCTGCGCGGCGCTGCACCCGTCGGTGGCCACCATGCTCAGCGGCACGCCGGCGCCGGACGACGACCTGACCCGCGGGCGGCTCACCTTCCTCGGGACGATGCTGGCGCTGACCCCGCTGGTCGGCGGCGGCCGGGCGATGCTGGGCCTGCCGGTGGACGGCGAGCTGATCGCGCTGTCGTCGGCGGCGCTGGTCCCCCTCGTCATGATCCGGATCGCCCGGCTCGCGGCACAGCGCCGGGCCGCCGAGCAGGCGCTGCACCACCTGGCCACCCGCGACGCCCTCACCGGCCTGCCCAACCGGGCCGCCTGCCTCGACGCCCTGGCCGTCGCCCTGCCGGCCGCCACCGCCGGCGCACCGGCCACCGCCGTCCTCCCCGCGGCGGGTTCACCCGCCCCTGGTGATCACCTCACCGTGCTCTTCTGCGACCTGGACGGGTTCAAGCCGGTCAACGACCGGCTCGGGCACTCGGCCGGCGACGAGTTGCTGGTCGCGGTGGCGGACCGGCTGCGCGGCTGCGTCCGGGAGGGCGACCTGGTGAGCCGCTTCGGCGGGGACGAGTTCGTGCTGGTCTGCCACGGTCCCGGCGCGGTCACCGCGGTCAGCGACCGGATCGCCGCGATGGCCACCGAACCGTTCGCCGCCGGTGGCGAACAGGTCCGGATCGGGATCAGCGTGGGCGCGGCCGAGGCCCGGCCCGCCGACACCGTCGACCACCTGGTGCGCCGCGCCGACCTGGCCATGTACGAGGCCAAGAAGACCAAGCAGGTGGGCAGGCTGAGCCTGGTGCTGGCCGCCTGAGAGCCGCGCCGCGGCACCGGGGTGGCGCGGACGTCGCGGGGCGGGCTGGGCGGGACGGCTCCGGGCGTACCGAAATCAGATCTTGCGGAAGACGTCCAGGACGAACCACTCGTCCTCGTGGTGGATGACGCGGTCGAGGGCCGGCAGCTCGGCGAGCCGGGCGTGGACGTTGAAGCCGTCGTAGCCGCCCGGGTTGTCGCGGTCGCGGAAGTGCACCGAGAGCAGGTCGCCGCCGGGTTCCAGGCGGGCGAGCAGGCCGTCGATCATCAGCTGGAGATCGTCGGCGGAGAGGTAGTAGAGCAGGTCGCCGACGACGATCAGGTCGAACGTGCCGTCCGGCAGCTCGGCCGGCAGCAGGGCGCGGGAGACCTGGACGTGCGGCAGCGCGGCGGTCGCCGCGCGGGCCTGGACCACCGCCTCCTCGACGCAGTCGACGGCCACCACCTCGTCGCAGCGCGCCGCGAGCATCACGCTGAGCACACCGACAGCGCAGCCCGGCTCGTAGCAGCGCCGATAGCGCCGGCCGGGCAGGCTGGCCATCGCGACAGCGTATTTGCGCTGGTCGCTCCACTTGGTGGCGTTGTCCCAGGGATCGTCCTTGGCCTCGTAGAGACCGATGAAATGGTCGAGGGAGTAGGACGCCTCCGGCGGCATGGCATCACCCTGGGTACGTGTCACCCCGCGATTCTGCCTGACCTCAGCGGGACTGGACGGTGAGGGCTCCCACCCCCTCCTCCGAGTCGAGCCGGATGCCGTCGTCGCCGCGACCGCTTCTGATCACGTCGCCCCGGCCCACCCCGTCGTCGGTCCGGCCGTAGACGGTGACCGAGCCGGCGCCCTCCCGGAAGAACGCGCGGACCGGAACCTCCCGGTCGGTGACGATCCGCCAGTTGCCGAGCCCGCCGCGCTCGACGATCGGGATCGCGGCGCGCTGGGCGGGCAGCACCAGGTCCAGGGTGCCGGCGCCGCCGATCAGCTCGATCGCGCCGACCCGGCCGCCGGAGAGGTCGATCCGGCCGGTGTTGACCCCGCCGCGCATCGTGAACGACCAGCGCACCTCGTCGCTGAGCCGGATCGCCAGGCTGGCCGAGCCGGTCTCCCGGCCACTCGGCGCGACAGTGACGGTGACCCGGTCGTCGTCCACCTTGGCGCGCGCCCTGATCGTGCTGTCCTCGCCGACGCTCACCGCGACGATCCCGTCGCCGACGTCGCCGACCTCGACCTGCAGCCGGGTGACGCCGTCGGCGAGTTCGAGGGTGGCCGCCTCCGGGACGGCCGGCGCGGCGGAGGTCGTCGTCCCGGCGCCACGCGGTGCGGCCGCCGACGTGGGCGCGGCGGTGGTCGGGCTGGGCGGCGGCGAGGTGCCTATCGACACCGGCGGGTTGGGCGCCTCGGTGACGGCGGACGGCACGGGCAGGGGTGGCGCGGGCAGGCTCGCGATCGGGTCGCCGGCCGGGGTCCGCAGCCGGGAGACCACGGCGAAGACGCCGCCGCCGACCAGCAGGACCGCGGCGAGCAGCACGATCGCGGGTTTGAGGTCCCTGCCGGTACGCCGGTCCGGCACCGTCTCCGGATACACGCGCGCCACCGGCGGGGTCCGCAGGCGCGTGGGATCGGCTCCGGGCAGCTCGTAGTGGTCGGCGGGCGGGCCCAGCCGGTGCGGCGCGTCGGGCCAGTAGTCGGAGATCCGGGGCAGGCCCGATGGGAGTCTGGACGGTTCGTCGCCGGTCTCGGGTGCTGCACTTTCCACGCGGGTCTCCTCGATGCGGTCACCCGGCACCCCATGTAGCCGGATGGTCCCTGGAGGTATACGCATCGATCCGCACATCGGTTCGGCCGCACCCCAAAGATTTGTCCCCCGTCCGGAAAATTGATTGAGCAAGCTCTTGATATCCGCCAGCCGCCCGGGAAAGATTCGTTTGTCCAAGTTCAGCAGGAAGCGAAATACATGCCGGAAGACGACACCCGTTCAGGTTTGCGGGTCGGCCGCTGGGTTCCGCCGTATTCCCCCGATGGACGGTCCCGGAAAGAGCCGATCCGGTCCACCGCTCCCCCCTCGTTCCCGCCCCCCTCGATCGCCGGTTTCCCGCCGTGGCCCCGGCACGCCGGGGGCACCCGGCGGCGGGCCGCGCTGGCCGCCGTCGCGGTGGCCACCCTCGGCGCCGCAGTGGTCTCCTTCCTGGCCCTGCGCGGCGGTGATCCGACCGCCGAGCCGGAGTTCCTGACCGGCACGGTGCCGCCGGTGCCGCCGCCCGCGCAGACCGTCATCATCGAGCCGACCACCAGCTCAAGCCCGGCTTTCAGCTTCAGTCCGATCGGGAGCGCTCCCAAATCCACGCCGCGCCATCGAGCGAAGCCGGTCACTACGTCAGCCAGTCCCAGCCGGCGCCCGGCGGTCACGCTGCGTGTCGGCTCGACGGTCGCGCTGACCGTCGCCGACCGCCCCGGGTACCGCGTTCGGCACCGCGACTTTCTCGGACGAATCGACCCCATCGGGCCGGGCCGGGACGACCCCGGCCGAGCCGATTCCAGCTTCACCGTCCGTGGCGGACTGGCGAATTCCGGATGCGTATCCCTCGAATCTGTAAACTTTCCAGGGTATTTTTTGCGGCACCAGAACTTCGCAATAAAACTCCACCGGCAGGACTGGTCCGATCTTTTCGCGAAAGACGCCACTTTCTGCCCGGTCGTCATTCGTTCGGGAGCCGCACTCACGTTACGGTCCATCAATTATTCGGACCTGTTCGTGGTCGAGTCGGGCGAACGCCTGTTCCTCCGCAAGGACGGCGCACTCGCCCTCGTCCCGCGGGACGTGGGCTGACGGACGAGGGTGCTGCTTCAAGGCCCCCGAAGCAGCACCCTCGTCGTCGCGGTCAGCGGACCAGCACACCCCGGGGTTCGAGGATGCCGTCCGGGCCCAGGTCGACCGGCTCGGCCGTCCGGTTGATCAGGAACCGGTGCTCGCCACGCACCGCCAGCTCGACCCGGCCACGCAGCTCCGGTGGCAACTCGCTGACCACCCCGGCCGCGTCCAGCAGCGCCGGCAGCACCACGGTGAGGCCGTCGGCGCCGAGCCGGGTGGAGACGTACGCCGCCGACCCGGCGCCCACCGCGCGCCGGGTGATCGCCGCACGTTCCGCCTGGTCACCGGTCTTGTAACGGGCCAGGATCTCGACGTCCGGGCCGGTGACGTCGATCCGGTCGGTCCAGAGCGTGCCGGTCGTCCCGTTGTCCAGTTCGGCGGTTTCGCCGTCGAGGAGCGGGGCGAACTCCTCGATCCGGATGCCGAGGAGGTCACTCAGCGCCCCCGGGTACCCGCCGAGCCAGATCTGATCGTTCTGGTCCACGATCCCGGAGAAGTAGGTGGTGACCAGATGCCCTCGGTTCCCGGCATAGCGGGTGAGCCGTTGCGCCAGGTCGGCCGGCACCACGTGCAGGATCGGCGCGATGACCATCCGATAGTCGTCCCAGCCGGCCCCGGCCGGCACCACGTCCGCGCGGATCCCCAGGTCGAGCAGCGCGGTGTACCAGTCGAGGGCCTCCTGCTTGTAGCGCAGCCGGTCGGTCGGGTGCGAGTCGTGCTCGGCCACCCACCACGACTCCCAGTCGAACAGGATCGCCACGTCGGCCCGCGTCCTGGCGGAGCCGGCCACCGACGCGAGGGACGCCAGCCGCTGACCGAGGTCGACCACCGTACGGAAGACCGCGCTGTCCTCCCCGGCGTGCGGCACCATCGCCGAGTGGTACTTCTCCGCACCGGCCTTCGACTGCCGCCACTGGAAGAAGCAGACCGCGTCCGCACCGTGCGCCACGTGGGTGAGCGAGTCCCGGTGCAGCTCCCCCGGCTTCTTCGCCAGGTTCACCGGCTGCCAGTTCACCGCGCTGGTCGAATGCTCCATCAGGAACCACGGCCGCCCACCGGCGAGGTTCCCGGTCAGGTTCGCCGAGAAGGACAGCTCGTCGCGCGCCTGCGGGCCGGGCTGCACGTAGTGGTCGTTGGCGACGAAGTCCACCTCGCCCGCCCAGTCCGCGTAGTTCATCGGGCTCATCTCGCCCATCACCATGAAGTTCGTGGTGACCGGCACGTCCGGGGTGAGCTCGTGGAGCAGGTCCCGCTCGGCGATCAGGTGCTCCTTGAGCGCGTCCGAGGAGAACCGCTTGAAGTCCAGCCGCTGGGTCGGGTTCGGATGGGTGGTGGCCTGCCGGGGCGGGATGATCTGGTCCCAGTCGGAGTAGCGCTGCGACCAGAAGTCGGTGCCCCACGCCGCGTTCAGCCCGTCCAGGGTGTGGTACCTGTCGCGCAGCCAGGCGCGGAACGCCACCGCCGCGTCGTCCGAGTAGTCGTAGACGTTGTGACAGCCCAGCTCGTTGTTGACGTGCCAGGCGACCAGGGCGGGGTGCTTGCCGTACCGGGTGGCCAGGACGCGGACCAGGCGCAGGGCGTGCGCCCGGAAGACCGGCGAGGTGGGCCGCCAGTGCTGCCGGCCACCCGGCCACACGGTGTTGCCGTGCTTGTCGACCGGCAGGATCTCCGGGTGCCGGGCGATCAGCCACGGCGGCGGGGAGGCGGTGGCGGTGGCCAGGTCGACGTCGATGCCACCGGCGTGCAGCAGGTCCATGATCTCGTCGAGCCAGGCGAAGTCGTACACCTCGGGCCGCGGCTGGATCCGGGCCCAGGAGAAGATCGCCAGCGAGACGACGGTGACACCGGCCTCGCGCATGGCCCGGACGTCGGCGTCCCAGACCTCGCGTGGCCATTGCTCGGGGTTGTAGTCGGCGCCGTACTCCAGCCGGGGCGCCCCGGCGCGGCGCAGCCAGCGCCGGGGCGTCGTGTCTTCCGTCGTCATCGAATCGTGAAGCCCTGTTCCTGGCCGTACTTGGTGGACGCGTCCTGCCAGGCCTTCAGGCCGTCGTGCAGGGTCGATCCGCCGGTGTAGGCCTTGCCGACGGAGTCGTTGTAGACGCTGTTCGAGTAGACCTGGAACGGCAGGTACGACCAGCCGCTCGCGACCTGCGTGGCCGCCGCCGAGAGCACCTCGTTGGCCTTCTGCCCGCCCAGGTACGGGAACTCCTTGTTCTTGAAGGCGTCCGCGGTGAGCTGAGCGGTGGTCGCCGGGAACGAGCCCTGGTCGGTACGGCTCTGCGCGCCGTCGCCGACCGTGGCGTACTTCATGAAGCCGTAGGCCAGGTTCTTGTTCTGGCTCGCCTCGGTGACGGCCAGCGAGCTGCCGCCGTTCTCCGCTGTCACCTTCTCGCCGGCGGCCCACTGCGGCATCGGCGCGACCCGCCACTTGCCGGCCGCGGCCTTCACCCCGGACTCCAGGTTCGGCGGCATCCAGGCGCCGATCACCAGGCTGGCGATGGTGCCGTCACCGAGACCCTTGTACCAGGCGTCGGACCAGCCGGGGATCGGCGCGAGCAGCTTCTTGTCGATCAGCCCCTGCCACAGGCTGGTCCACTTCTTGGTGCCCTCGTCGTCGAAGTTGATACCGACGTTCGTGCCGTCCACCCGGTACGGCCGCCCGCCGGCCTGCCAGATCATGCTGGTGGTGAACCCGGCGTCGCCGCTGTCACTGGTCAGGTACGCCTTCGGGTTGGCCTTGTGCAGCTTCTCGGCCGCCGCCGCGTACTCGGCCCAGGTGGTCGGGACCTGGATGGCGTACTTGTCGAAGACCTCCTTGTTGTAGAACAGCGCCATCGGGCCGGAGTCCATCGGCAGCCCGAAGATCTTGTCGCCGGAGTGCACCGAACCCCACGGGCCCGGCGTGAACGTGCCGTCCAGCGACGTGGCGCCGAACGCGTTCAGGTCGGTGACCGCCTTGGAGAGGGCGAACTGCGGCAGCGCGTAGTACTCGATCTGCGCCACGTCCGGCACCCCGGTGCCGGCCTTCACCGCGTTCTGCAGCGCGGTGTACTGGTCGTTGCCGCTACCGACGCTGACCAGATTGACCTTGACCTTGGGGTACTTGACCTGGAAGTCGGCGACCACCTTCTTCAGCGTCGGCTCCCACGCCCAGACCGTCAGGTTGCCGCCGGTCTGCAGCGCGGTCTCGATGTCGGCGTCCGACACGCTGGTCTTGGCCGGGGCGTCTCCGCTGGTGTCGTCGGCCGAGCCGCAGCCGGTGGCCAGGAGCGTTATCGACATGGCGGCGCCGAGGAGCGCACGCCGGCGGGTGATTCTCATGGGTTTCCCTTCTCGATCATTGTTTGACGCTGCCGACCGCCAGGCCCGACTGCCAGTAGCGCTGGAGCAGCAGGAACGCGGCGATGAGCGGGATGATGGCCAGCAGGGACCCGGTGATCACCAGGTTGAAGACGACGTCGCCGCCGACCGTCTGGGACTGCTGGTTCCAGGTGTAGATGCCCATCGTGATCGGGTAGAGGTTCCGGTCCTTCAGCATGATCAGCGGGAGGAACAGGTTGTTCCAGGTCACCACGACGTTGAAGAGCAGGGCGGTGACCAGGCCCGGGGAGAGCAGCGGCACGGCCAGGCTGAAGAAGATCCGGAACTCGCCGGCGCCGTCCACCCGGGCCGACTCGAGGATCTCGTCCGGCACCGCGTCGGTGGCGAACACCCACATCAGATAGAGGCTGAACGGGATCATCAGGGACGGGATGATCACCGCCCAGACCGTGTCGGTGATCCCCATCTTCGCGAAGAGCAGGAAGGTGGGCACGGCGAGCGCGGTGGGCGGCACGGCGACCGCGCCGAGGATCAGGGCGAAGACCGCCTTGCGGCCGCGGAAGGCGAACTTGGCCAGGCCGTACCCGGCGAGCGCGGCGAGCAGGGTGGCCCCGCCGGCCCCGATCACCACGTAGAACACCGTGTTGCCGAGCCACCGCAGGTAGATGCCGTCCTGGTAGGTGAAGACCTTCCCGACGTTGTCGGCCAGCGCGAAATCCCCGCCGAACCAGAGCCCGAACGTGCTGAGCAGGCCGTCCTGGGTCTTGCTCGCGCTGATCACCAGCCAGGCCAGCGGCAGCAGCGTGTAGACCAGCATGAGAGTGGTGAGCGCGGTCAGCGACCAGCTCTTGGTCCGCTTGATCCGGGCCGCCGCGGGCCGCGGTTGCCGGCGCGCCGCCGGGCGGATCGTGGGTGCGGCGACCATCACCCCGCCTTTCGTACGGCACGCGCCTGCACGAGGTAGGCGACGAGCATGGTGAGCAGGCCCATCACCACCGCGACAGTGGCCGAGTAGTTGAACTGCTGGCCGCCGACGGAGAGCTGCCAGGCGTAGTAGTTGGGGGTGAAGTAGGTGAGGATCGCGTTCGGGGCGATCGTGCGCAGCACCACCGGCTCGGTGAAGAGCTGGAAGGTGCCGATGATCGAGAACATCGTGGTGATCAGCAGCGGGCCGCGCAGGGCGGGCAGCTTGATCGCCCGGATGATCCGGAGCTGGCCGGCGCCGTCGATGGCCGCCGCCTCGTAGAGCGAGGGATCGACGACGCGCAGCGCGGCGTACAGGATGATCATGTTGTAGCCGACGAACTCCCAGGTCGTGATGTTGCCGATGGCGGCCAGGACAAGATCCGGGGCGAGCGGGTCGGGCAGCGTGACGCCGAACCAGTCGTTGAAGTAGCGGATCAGGCCGAACTGGCTGCCGTACATGAAGCCCCACATCAGGGTGGCCACCACGGCCGGCACCGCGTAGGGCAGGAAGATGGCGATGCGGAAGAAGGCCGCGCCGTACAGGCGCCCACTGTCGATGGCGAGCGCCACCAGCAGCGCCAGGACCAGCATGATCGGGACCTGGACCACGAGGAACAGGCTGACCCGGCCGACCGCCGACCAGAACTGCGGATCCTCGAAGGCCTTGGTGTAGTTCTCCAGGCCGACGAAGCCGGTGCCGCCGATCAGCTTGGTGCGGTAGAGGCTCAGGTAGATCGAGTAGGCGATCGGCGCGAGGAAGACCAGCGCGAACACCGCCAGGAACGGGGCAACGAACTGCCAGCCGATCCAGGACCGCCGGGTCACCGTGCCTCCTTACGTTGGGTTGCGATGTCGATGTTTACGTAAACATGTTCGACTGCGGTTGGAAATGTTTGCGTAAACATGTGTGCCGTATAGTGGCACGCGTCACCAGCACGGTCAAGGAGTCAGGACATCGAAGCGCAGCGTCTCCGCGGTGGATCCGACGTGCCCGGCGGGCGCCGCAAACAACGGGTGTCGATGGCCGACGTGGCCAAGCTGGCCGGCGTCTCGTCACAGACCGTGTCCCGGGTGGCCAACGGCCAGCCCGGCGTCGTCGAGGCCACCCGCGAACAGGTCCTGGCCGCGATGCGGGAGCTGGGCTACCGGCCGAACAGCGCCGCCCGCTCGCTGCGGTACGGGCGGTTCAACACGCTCGGGGTGATCCTCTTCGGACTCTCGTCGACCGGCAACAGTCGTACGGTCGAGGCGATAGCGACCCACGCCGCGGCCGAGGGTTACGCGATCACCCTGATCCCGGTCGGCGTGCCCACCCAGGACAACGTGCTGGGCGCCTTCACCCGGATGGGCGAGCTCGCCGTCGACGGCGTCATCGTGATCATCGAGGTGCACCTGCTGGACGCGGCCACCGTGGCGCTGCCTCCCGGCGTCCACGTGGTGGTCGTCGACTCGGATGCGGGAGAGCGTTATCCCGTGGTCGACACCGACCAGGCCGACGGCGCCCGGCAGGCCGTCCGGCACCTGCTCGACCTGGGCCATCCGACGGTCTGGCACATCGCCGGACCGGCCGGCTCCTACTCGGCGGAGCGCCGCGCCCAGGCCTGGCGCACGGTGCTGGAGGAGGCCGGCCGGCCGGTCCCGCCGATCGGCCGGGGCGACTGGTCGGCCGAGAGCGGCTACCGGGCCGGCCTGCGGCTGCCCGACTCGTGCAGCGCCGTGTTCGTGGCGAACGACCAGATGGCCCTCGGTGTGCTGCGCGCGCTGACCGAACGCGGACGACGCGTGCCGGACGAGGTGAGCGTGGTCGGCTTCGACGACATCCCGGACGCGTCGTCCTACCTGCCGCCGCTGACCACCGTGCACCAGGACTTCGCCGAGGTGGGGCGGCGGTGCGTCCAGGCGTTGCTGGCCCAGATCGGATCGGGGCCGGCCGCTCCCGGCACCGACCTGGTCCCGACCCATCTGGTGGTGCGGGGCAGCACCGCTCCGCATCGGACTGTCGGCTGACCGACCCTCCGGCCGCCTCCGGTTTGCCAGGCTGTCATCGACGAAGGAGGCACATGATGACCAGCACCATCGACAGCGCCACACTGCTCGACAAGGCCCGGGCCGCGACCGACAACGCCGTGGTGAGCCGGGTGTTCGGCGAACCGGTGGAACGGGACGGGATCATTCTGCTGCCGGTCGCCAAGGTGGCCGCGGGTGGCGGAGGCGGCGGCGGCAGCGGTGTCGCCAAGCCGGGCGACGAGGCGGTCAGCGCGCCGCAGCAGGGCGAGGGCTCGGGTGCCGGTTACGGGCTGAGCGCCAAGCCGGCCGGCGTCTTCATCATCAAGAACGGTGACGTCTCCTGGAAGCCCGCCGTCGACGTCAACAAGGTCATCCTGGGCGGCCAGGCGGTGGCGGTCGTCGCTCTGCTGGTGGCCCGGTCGGTGCTGCGCCGCCACCTCAGGCGCCGCCGCTGACGGTCCCGGCCGGCCCCGCGGGCATCCGGCCGGCTCCGGGACACCCTGGGAGCCGGCCGGGATCGCGGGCTTCCCGCTTGCTACGGCTCGGGGTATCGGACGATCCGGAGGCGGTAGGCGAAGATCGCCAGGGTGCCGGCGGTGCAGATCAGCCAGTACACCGCGAAGTGGGCCAGGCCCTGCCAGAGGAGGCCGATGCCGGCGTCGTCGACCGCGTAGGTGCCGATCTGGCGCACCGACCAGAACGGCAGCAGTTTCGCGACCAGGCCGTCCGGGTCGGCCAGCATCTGCACCGCGCAGACGCTGAGCAGGGCCAGGGCGCCCTCCAACTCGCGGGGCAGCAGGGCGCCGACCAGGCTGCCGAACGGGGCGGCGACCAGGCCGGCCAGCATCATGATCAGGCCGGTGGCGAACGGATGGGGCACGGACTGGTCGAGGGCGACCAGCGCCCAGTAGCCGAGCGCCAGCAGCGTGCCGGCGCCGCTCATCGCCAGCAGGCGGCCGCCGGCCAGGCCGGCCACCGACGCTCCGGAGAGGCGCAGCCGGGGATCCACGCCGCGGGACGCGTTCACCACGAAGAGCGTCAGCGTGGAGATCGACCAGGCGATGCCGAGCGCCAGCATCCGGATCGACTGACCGGCCAGATCCCGCCGGACCAGGTAGAACCAGAGCGGCAGGGCGATCACCAGCAGCACCGCGGCACGTCGCCGGCTCACCTCACGGGCCGACAACCCGGCCACCACCAACGCGGTCATCGCTCCCCCAGATCCAGCACGTGGTCGACATTGCCGAGGTCGTGCAGCAGGTGGGTGACCACCACGACGGCCCGGCCGGCATCCCGCCAGGCGTGCACCTGCCGCCAGAAATCGAGATACGTCCCCTGGTCGAAGCCCTGATAGGGCTCGTCGAGCAGGAGCAGGTCGGGGCCGTGCAGCTCGCCGAGCACCAGGTTCAGCTTCTGCCGGGTGCCACCGGAGAGCTGCTGCACGCGCTGCCCGGCATCGGGGCGCCAGGCCAGCCTCGCCGCCAGGTGCGTCCCGGTGGAGCGGGCGCGCCGTGGCACCACGCCGGCGGCGGCGCCGAACAGGGTGAAGTGCTCGTCGGCGGTGAGCCAGCCGGCGGTGCCGCCGTCCTGCGGGACGTAACCGACCCGGCGGGTGCGGTGCACCGTGCCGGCGTCCGGACGGGTGAGCCCGGCGCAGATGCGGAGCAGGGTGGACTTGCCGCAACCGTTGGCGCCGACGATGGCGGCGACCTGCCCGGCGCGTACCGTCAAATCGACATCGCGGAGGACGGTCCGGCGGCGAAATCGCTTCCCGACGCCCGCGAGACGCAGCAGGACCGGGCCGGCCGTCGCGAAGCGCGGCGGCTCCGGGCCGACCGGGGCGGACAGCTCGGTGACCAGGTGGCGGGCGTACAGGTGGGCGGGGCCGAAGAGGCCGGCCGGGTCGGCGGCGTGCTCGGCGGCCTGGGCGGCGGTGTCCTCGGTGAGGCGGCGGGCGCGCGGTTCCGGTACGCCGAGGCGCACCAGCTCGGCCTCGAAACGCTCCGGCCAGGTCATCGGGCCTCCCGGGCGGCGCTCAGCAGGGCGTCGACCCCGTCGCGGAAGCGCGACCACTGGGCTCCCCGCGTGGCGAGGAACGCGGTGCCGGCCGGAGTGATCTCGTAGTACTTGCGGCGGGGGCCGGACTCGGAGGGCGCCCAGCTGGGAAGCGCGAGTCCCTGCTCCTCGAGCCGGAGCAGCGCAGGATAGAGGGTGCCGCCGGGAACGTCGGCGACCCCGGCCGCGGCCAGGCGCTGAGCCAGACCGTAACCGTAGTCGGCGCGCTCGCGCAGCATGGCGAGCAGGCACAGGTCGAGGAAGCCGTGCAACCACGGCTTGGGCATCATGTAGTCAGGCTAACTGCTTAGCAGACCGCCTACCTAGTGGGGTGACGCTTCACTGCCGAAAAAAGATCGGCGGGGCGGTGCACAGGAAACGTGCGGGAGGCGTCGACATGGGTGTGACCTTCGAGCAATTCGCGATGGCCCGACTGCCCAGCCTGCTGCGCTACGCGGTCGTCCTCACCGGCGACCGGCACTTGGCGCAGGATGTCGTGCAGGAGGTGCTGGCCCGGGCCCATGTCCGGTGGCGGCGGATCAGCGAGGCGGACTCTCCGGAGGCGTACGTCCGGCGGATGGTGCTCAACGAGTACCTCTCCTGGCGCCGCTCCTGGTCGGTGCGCAACCTGCATCTCGCCGGCGAGCGCCTGGTCGAGATCGACGACGCCCGCGGTGCGGTCCACGACCACGCCGACCGGATCGCCGAAACCGACGCGCTGTGGCACCGCCTGGCAACACTCGGGCGCAAGCAACGAGCCGTGCTCGTACTCCGCTACTACGAGCAACTCGACGACGAATCCATCGCGGATCTGCTCAACTGCTCCCCGGCAACGGTGCGCAGCCAGGCCTCGAAGGCGCTGAAAACGCTCCGGCTCGAGTCGGAGCGAGAGATCCTGATTTCCGCCGAGGAGAAGTCGTGACGTACCACGGTGACCGGCTCCGCCAAATCTTCGAGAGCAACGAGTCCCCAACCCCCGATCCGGCCGAGGTGTACGCCCGGGTCGTCGAACTGTCCCGTAAGCACAAGCGGCGCCGGCTGGGCGCCTCGATGGCCGGTGGCACCGCGCTGGGCGCCGGCCTGATCGCCGCGGTGGTGAACCTGCCGGCCGTCCTCCCCAGCGCCCAGGGCTCGTCGGAGGGGACGGCACCCATCGTGGCCGCCGCACCGGCCAGCCCGGCCATCTCCGCCAGCCCGGTCGCCAGCCCGGTCGCCGACCCGGATCAGGCGGCGCTCGACGCCTACTTCGGCGCCGGCTACGACTACGACGAGGCCGAGAAGCTGGCGATCCTCTGGAACATGCCGGTCGGCGACATCGGCGGGGTCAAGGCCGAGGCCGGGCGCCGGCTGCTGGCCGGGCAGACGCTGCCGATCAAGCCCGGCCCGGCGACGCCCGCCGACCCGTCGACAGGGGGCACGGACGGAGTCCCCGACTCGGTGACGAAGTTCTTCAGCGCCGGCTACGACTACGACGACGCGGTGAAGCTCGCCCAGACCTGGAAACTGGGTTCCGCGTGGGACGCCAAGGTCAAGGCCGGCAAGCGGCTCCTCGCCGGCCAGACCCTGCCGGGTGTCAAGCCGGACCCGGCGGCAGCCCGGGCGTACAAGGAGGAGCTGCAGGTCAACGCGTTCTTCGAGGCCGGCTACGACTACGACGACGCGGTCAAGCTGGCCAAGATGTGGAAGCTGAAGACCCCGTACGACGCGAAGATCGCGGGCGGCAAGAGGCTGCTGGCCGGCCAGACGCTGCCGATCAAGCCGTGAGCAGGCTGCGCCGGCGTACCGGCTTCGAGATCGAACTCATGGCCCCTCCCGGAGCCAGCCGGCGCAGCCTCGCCACGGAGCTGGCCGGGCGCTGCGGGGGCAGCGTCCGGCCGGTGTGGCACTCCGACAGCGAACCGTCCCTGGTCCCCGGGCTGGGGCGGTTCCTGCACCTGACCCAGGGATTCGAGGTGCTGCGTCCGGACGGCGCCCCGCTCTGCACCCTGGTCGACGACATCACCCTGCTCGCCGGGCTGGATCCGAAGGCGCCACCGCTGCCGGGCTGGTTCCGGGTGCTGACCGACGACGGGCGGCTGCTGCGCCTGCTCGCCCGGCACAGCGATCCGGGCGGCACGATCGGCACCGTGCTGGACGAAGCCGCCGGTCTCTGGGGCAGCAAGGTCCAGCAGCTCGGCGACGTGTACCGGCTGAACGACGCGGGCGACGTGACCATCGCGCTGGCCGCGCCGCTCGGCGGCGAACGGGAACGGCCGTGCGAGATCGTCACGCCGCCGCTGACCGGGAATGTCGAGGAATCGCTTGACGAACTGCTCAGGCCGGCGCGCGAGCTGGGGTTCACCGTCCCCTACGAGGCCGCGGTGCACCTCCACCTGGACGGTGCGCCGTTCCGGGCGCCGCACGCTCTGGCCAACCTGGTCCGGCTCTTCGCGCACTGGCGGGAGCCGCTGCGGGAGGTGCTCCGCACCAACCCGGCCTGCCGCAGGTTGGCGCCCCTGCCCGGACCGCTGGTGGACGCGGTGGCCAAGAATCCGACGTACGACGATCTGCGCGCCGCCGCGGCCGAAGGTGAGCTGACGAAGTACTTCGACGTGAACCTGACCCAGCTGCTCACCGACACTCCGGTCCGGGACACCGTGGAGATCCGCATCCTCCCCGGCGCCATCGAGGCCGGCCCGATCGTGGACCGCGCCGCGCTGGTCGAGCTGCTGCTGGAACGCTGCCTGGACCCGGAGCCGATCCCGGCGGGCGGTGACGTGGACATGTTGCTGGAGCTGGCCGCGGAGGCGCTCGCCGGGCGCGCCTGATCGGGTGACCGGGGGGACTCCTGACCGTTCGGCCCACTGTGGGGGGCGGTGCGGCGGCTGAGAGTGGGGTAGGCGGGCCGCTCGGGTCCGGCGGCCGGTGTGTCGGACCGACCCTGTGGAGTGACATGACGTACCCACCCCAGCAGCCGCCCCTTCCGCCACCTTCTCCGTGGTCCCAGGATCCCGCACCCCCACCGTCCTCGCCGCAGCCCCCGGATCCCGCGGCCCCACCGTGGTCGCACACTCCCCCGTTCTCGCCGCCCTCACCGCGGCCGCGGGCTTCCTCACCTTACTTGTCTTCTGCGTGGTCACCGGGCTCCGCGTCTCCGCCGCCTTCGTGGCCGCGGGATTCCGCGTCCGCTGTGCCGCCGCGGGAACCGCATGTCAGCCTGCCCCGGACTCAGCCGTTCGTTTCCGGTTACTCGCCGGCACCACCCGTGGGCCGGCCGCTCTGGCCCTGGCTCGCCGCGGTGGCGGCGCTGTCGCTGATGCTGCTCGCTGGGGGCGGGTGGCTGCTCTACGACCGGGTGCTGCGTGAGGACTCCGGGGTGACGGCCTGCCGGGCGCTCGCCGATCAGGAGAAGAACGGCGGCGGCACGGCCGACGACAAGCTGACCAAGGACGAATATCTGTCGATGCGGCAGGTCTTCGCCAACTCCCGTTACGCTGACCTGCGGGAACATGGCACGAAGCTGATGGACGTGCTGTGGCAGCTAACGCAATGGGGACCGGACAACGAGATGGTGGCACTCACCTACCTCCAGCCGTTGACCGAGCACATCAGCGGTCTCCAGTCCGCGTGCGCGGATCACGGCGTCATCATCGACCTGAAGCTGACGGATTAGCGCAGCTCCGCCGACAGCGGCGTCGCCTGGTCCTGCCGCCCCGCTCGGTCCCGTCGTCCCGCATGGTCCTGGCGCCCGCCAGGGCCGCCCTAGCACCTCCTTTGCTTTCACCACCCCGCCAAGCCCAGATAGCTCGGGGAGAGCTCGTCGGGCATCGGCGGCGCCAGGTCGACCAACTCGAGGCAGAGCTGGATGAGGCGGTCGGTCGGATTACGCATGCGATCCGCCTGGACCCGGTCGATCACGTGCCAGGCCCACTCGTCAAGATTGACGATGCGCGGGGCGAGGCCCTCCGGATGGAGCTGGAGCCGGGGCACGTTGATCGGCGGGGTGAGCAGGTGCGCGGCCGCGCCCTCCGTGAGCGGCCGGGGAACGAGCGGCCGCTCTCGATGAAGCTGAGGTAGCGCTGGGTGGTGCCGGCCCGGACCGCCAGCTCCAGCTGGCTGACCCGGCGCCTGGTCCGCCGCGCAAGATCACGGTGCGCGCCGAGCCCTCGGATGCATCGACTCCCATCGCTGCAGTATCGGCAAGCCGCCTTCACCGGACCGCAAGCCTTCCAGCAAGGCTACAAAATTGTCAACAATTGTTTGAGCGAATCACTTGCCCTAGTGTGAGCGACGCGCGGGTCAGCAGCGCATTTGTTGTTGACAATCATATTGGCAGACGATGGGGAGCCGTCATGACCGATGCCACCCTGGTACTCACCGCACACCCCGGAGACTTCGTCTGGCGTGCCGCCGGCGCGATCGCGCTCGCGAACTCCCGTGGCCGGCGAGTGGTGATCGGCTGCATGAGCTTCGGAGAGCGCGGCGAGTCCGCCTCCCTCTGGCGCAAGGGGTACACCCTCGACCAGGTCAAGGCGGTCCGGCGCGAGGAGGCCGCGCAGGCCGCGAAGGTGCTCGGCGCGGAAATCCGGTTCTTCGACGCGAACGACTATCCGCTCGTCGAGACGCCCGAGCTGCTGCAGGGCCTGATCGACCTGTACCGCGCGGTGCAGCCGGCGGTGGTGCTGACTCACGCACCGGCCGACCCCTACAACGGCGACCACGCGTTCGCCCACCAGATCGCGCTCAAAGCGCGGGTGCTGGCCCAGGCGCCGGGCGTCGAGGGGACGGGCGAGGTGATCGGCGCGCCGCCGGTCTTCTGCTTCGAGCCGCACCAGCCCGAGCAGTGCGGCTTCGTGCCGAACGTGTTGCTGGACATCACCGAGGTGTGGGATCGCAAGCGGGAGGCGATGGAGATCCTGGCCGCGCAGCGACACCTGC
The DNA here is from genome assembly GCF_030252345.1 of Actinoplanes oblitus. Taxonomy (NCBI): domain Bacteria; kingdom Bacillati; phylum Actinomycetota; class Actinomycetes; order Micromonosporales; family Micromonosporaceae; genus Actinoplanes; species Actinoplanes oblitus. The sequence goes on from NZ_CP126980.1 coordinate 6,855,828, forward strand.
ACACCTACTACACCGAGCTGGGCGCCCGGCGCGGGCTGCAGGCCGCCCGCAATTCCGGGCCCAACCTGGGCCTGCCGGACGAGACCAGGGGCGAGGCCTACATGCGGATCTACCCGCAGGTCACCCGGGAGTTGTCGTGAGCCGCCACGTCGTCGTCCAGCACGTCGAGCGGGTTCCCGCAGAAGTCCTGCACGGGCTCGCCGAGCAGGGCGTCTCCACGGTCCACGAGGCGGACGGGCGGCGCGGGTCGCTGGACCCGAGCGTGAAGCCGATCCAGAGCGGCGCGCGCATCGCCGGCTCCGCGGTGACCGTGTCCTGCCACCCGGGCGACAACCTGATGATCCACGCGGCGGTGGAGACCGTCCGCCCCGGTGATGTCGTGGTCATCACCACGACCTCGCCGTCCACCGACGGCATGCTCGGCGAGCTGCTCGCCACCTCCCTGGCCGCACACGGCGCGATCGGCGTGATCCTGGACGCCGGCGTGCGCGACGTGGCCGAGCTGCGCGCGATGGGCTTCCCGGCGTGGGCCCGGGCGATCAGTCCGCAGGGCACGGTGAAGGCAAGCCCCGGCTCGGTGAACGTCCCGGTGGTGGCCGGCGGCCAGGTGATCAACCCGGGGGACGCGGTGGTCGCCGACGACGACGGCATCGTGGTGATCCCCCGGGAGCGCGCTTCGACGGTTCTCGACGCGGCTCGCGACCGTACCGCGAACGAGGCGGCGAAACGCGAGAGGCTGGCCGCCGGCGAGCTGGGCGTGGACATGTACCAGCTGCGCCCGCTGCTCGAACAGCTCGGCGTGGAGTACCGATGAGTGTCCCGGTTCCGGTTCTGGTGATGCGCGGCGGGACGTCCAAGGGGGCGTACTTCCGCGCCGAGGACCTGCCGGCCGACCCGGCCGAGCGGGACCGGCTGCTGCTGGCGATCATGGGTTCGCCGGACCCGCGGCAGATCGACGGCATCGGCGGCGGGCATCCGCTGACCAGCAAGGTCGCCGTGATCAGCCGGTCCGATGCGGACGGCGCCGACGTCGACTATCTCTTCCTGCAGGTTCACGTCGACAAGCCGATGGTGAGCGCGGAACAGCCGTGCGGCAACATCCTGGCCGGGGTCGGCCCGTTCGCGATCGAACGTGGCCTCGTCGCCGCCCGGGAAAACCAGACCGAGGTCCGGGTACGGATGGTCAACACCGGCGCCCTGGCCGTGATCACCGTGCCCACCCCGGACGGCCGCGTCGCATACGCCGGGCAGACCGCGCTCAGCGGCGTCCCGGGCACCGCCGCCCGGATCGAAGTGGAGTTCCGGGACACCGCCGGCTCGGTCGCGTCCGGCCTGCTGCCCACCGGCCGGGTCCGCGACGACCTGGCCGGCATCCCGGCCACGTGCATCGACAACGGCATGCCGGTCGTCCTGATGAACGCCGACGACCTGGGTGTCTCCGGCTACGAGACGCCGGCCCGGCTGGAGGCGAACGCCGGCCTGTGCCGCCGGGTCGAGGAGCTGCGGTTGATCGCCGGCAAGCTGATGGGCCTGGGCGACGTCTCGGCCACCACGGTGCCGAAGATGTGCCTGGTCGCGCCGCCGTCGCACGGTGGCACGCTGTGCACCCGGATGTTCATCCCGCACCGGGTGCACGCCTCGATCGGTGTGCTCGCCGCCGTCAGCGCCGGCACCGCCGCCGCCCTCCCGGGCAGCGTCGCGTTCGTTCCGGAGCACCCCGCGACGATCCGCCTGGAACACCCCACCGGCTTCTACGACGTGGTCATCGACGTGGACGTGGCCGGAGACGAGATCACGGTCGGCCGCTCAGCGATCGTGAGCACCGCTCGCCTGCTCCTGGAGGGGCAGGTCTACCCCCGTGAGGTAACACATGGCTGAACGTACCCGCGACATCGCGCACGTCTCCGCGGTCGAACTCTTCACCCCGGTGCTGGACGACACCGTGCGGTTCTTCACCGACCAGATGGCGATGGAGGTGGTGGATCGCCGCGGCGACAGCGTCTATCTGCACACCTGGGACGACTACGAGAGGTTCTCGGTCAAGGTCACGGCGGCGCCAGCCTCCGGAATCGGGCGGAGCTGGCTGCGCGCCAGCAGTCCGGAGGCGCTGGAGCGCCGGGTCGCGGCGATCGAGCGGTCCGGCCTCGGCGAGGGCTGGAGCAAGGACGAGCCGGCGTACGGGCCGGTCTATCACTTCACCGACCCGGACGGGCATCCGTTCGGCATCTACTGGGAGACCCGGCGCTACGTCGCCTCGGACGAGACCCGGCCGTCGCTGAAGAACCAGGCGGCACGGTTCCCCGGGCGCGGCTCGAACGCGCGCCGTCTGGACCACATCAACTTCCTGGCCAGGGACGTGCCGGAGAACGAGACGTTCGTCAACGAGTCGCTCAGCGGCCGGCCCAGTGAGCAGATCGTGCTGGACAACGGCACCAAGGCCGCCGTCTGGTACACGTTCGGCGACAAGTCGTACGACGTGGTCTACACCCGGGACTGGACCGGCTCGACCGGCCGGCTGCACCACATCGCGTTCGCCACGGACACCCGGGAGGACATCCTGCGGGCCGCTGACGTGTTCCTCGAGGCCGGTGTCCACATCGAGACCGGCCCGCACAAGCACGCCATCCAGCAGACGTTCTTCCTGTACGTCTACGAGCCGGGCGGCAACCGGATCGAGCTGTGCAACGCCGGCGCGCGACTGCTGCTCGCCCCGGACCACGAGGTGGTCACCTGGACCGAGGCGGAGCGGGCCAAGGGGCAGGCCTGGGGTCTCAAGACCATCGAGACGTTCCACACCCACGGCACACCGCCGGTGGCCGAGGCCGAGTGGGCCTGACCTTCCGCGCGGCCGGCGTCCCGGGGGCACCAGGCCGCTCCGGCTTCAGACTGTCGACCACATAGGACTACGGCTGGGGCCAGGGCGGGACCGGGCTGGGGCCGGGGCCGGGACGGGGACGCCGACGGCCGGGAAGCGCGCACGGCCGGAGTGGCGACGGCGGGTGCGGGGCTGCGAGCGTACCCCGCAGGGGTCGACAGGGACCGGAAACCTACCGTGAGAGGAAGGTCAGCAAGGCGGGAGTGCTGATTCCGGAGAGCGTGGGCCTTGTACCCCCTAGGGGTATGAGTATGGTGGAGCGATGAGGACTTCGGTGCGGCTCAGCGCGTACGCATTGGGGTTGATCGTGCTGTTCGGCGCGGCCGTGAGCGCCGGCCGCCTGGCCGGGACGGACAAGCCCGCCACACAGACGCCGCACGCCACGGCGGAGGGGCACGCCGGCCACGAGGCGACCACCACACAGCTGCCGGGCGGGCTGCAGATCACCCAGGGTGGCTACGCGCTCAGTCCGGTGACCACCGCGCTCCGCCCGGGACGCCGGCAGGTCCTCGCCTTCCGGATCCTGGGGCCGGACGGCAAGCCGGTCACGCAGTACACCGCCGAGCACGGGGCCGAGTTGCACCTCATCGTGGTCCGGCGCGACCTCGCCGGCTACCAGCATCCGCACCCCACCCGCGCCGCCGACGGCACCTGGTCGGCGACGTTCACCGCCGGGCCGCCGGGGCAGTATCGGATGTTCGCCGACTTCACGCCGCGCGCCCGCGGCGACAACTTCGTGCTAGGCGCCGACATCCCGGCAGCCGGTGACTACCAGCCGCGGGAGCTGCCGGGACCCACCTGGGAGACGGTCGTGGACGGCTACACGGTGACCCGCGCCGGTGACCCCCAGGCCGGCACCGAGTCGTGGATGACCGTCTCGGTCAGCAAGGCCGGGCAGCCGGTCACCCTGGAGCCCTATCTCGGCGCCTACGGTCACCTGGTCGCGCTGCGCCAGGGCGACCTCGCCTACCTGCACATGCACCCGCAGGAGGGCACCGCGGCCGGCCCGGATGTCACCTTCGACGCGCGGGTCCCGGCGGCCGGGGTCTACCGGCTCTTCCTGGAGTTCCAGCACGGCGGAAGGGTGCACCTCGCCGAGTTCACCGCCAGCACCACCTCCGCGCACACGCACAACTGAGGAGCACCGCGGCGCGAGCGAGCCGAACCGGATGGGCGGGTCCCGGCCTGACCACAACGGGGCCCGGGCCCGGCGACGCCACCCAGTGCCCGCTACTCGGGGTAGGTGTACATCCCCGCGTACGGGTCCGGCTCGCCCGTCCACGGATCCAGCCCGGCACGCAGCCGCCCGCGCTGCTCGGCATCGGTCAGGAAGGTGGCGGTCCCGGCGCCGAAGAGCCCGGCGCCGCCGAGCGGATTCTCCGGGAATCCGCCCCGCAGGACCCGGACGAGAAACTCCGTGGCCGTGAGGTCGTACCGCCGCCAGATCGACCAGGTCCGGCAGTAGACGAGCACCGGCCAGCGATCGGGGTCGGCCCCGGAGCCGTCCCAGCACAGGATGTCCGCGTCGGCAGTGGTGCCCCAGGCGATCAGCACCGGGTTCGCGCCCGCCAGTTCCGGCGCCTTCGCCGTCTCGGCCCACTGATATTCCGCGTTCGCGGTCTCCGTGCGCATCCCGTCCGGCGCCAGCACGTCCAGGTAGGCCTGTATCGTCCCGGCCCCGTATTCGTCGACGAAACGCCGGTAGTCGGACGGGAAATCCCGGCCCCACGGCTCCCGCACCATCGGCCCGCCGGCCGGCGTGTCACCGACCGCCGGTGATCTCAGCAGCTGTCGCAACGTCTCCCATGCGGGCATCGTGTCCTCCGGTACGCAGTCCAGCAGTGCGGTGACAGTACTGGCGGCCAGCGTGCGGTTGCCCGTACGGACCGCGAAGCCGAGGCTGGATGCGAAGGCGAGCGGCTTCTGGCGGCGCGTCGGATGGGCGGAACATGACCATCCAGAGGCGGCTGAGGCCCGCGGGCGTGGCGGCGTAGTACCGGCCGCACTCTTCGAGACGTCCTGACCCGCGACCGCTTTCGTCGGAGGCTCGCGGGCTTCGGGCTCTCCCCCGGGTGGTGCGCCTTCGGTTGCCTTCACCCTTGCTGCTCCTTCAACTGGCGTGTCGGGAGAGTCTGGGCGAGAGTGCTGAAGTAGGGCAGCTTCGCCCAGCTGTCATGGTTGCCGATGACGTAGAGGCGTTGCTTCGCGCGGGAGACGGCGACATTGAAGAGGTTGGGCTGGCTGGCGGCCCAAGCCCGGGCTCCGGGACGGGTCGGGTTGCCGCCGAGGACGAACAGGACGACGTCGGCTTCCTTACCTTGGGCTGTGTGGACGGTGCCGCAGGTCATCTTCGGATGGATGGGCTGCCAACGCTGTCGTAGCCGGCGGGCGGGGTCACGAAACGGGCTGATCATCATGAGCTGGTCGGGGCCGATACCAGCGTTGATCAGGTAGTTGACGATGCGGGCCGCGGCGTCGCCTTCGGCGGGGATCCAGTTGCCTTCGGCTTCGGTGGCGACGACATCGATCCAGGAGCTCTCGCGTGTGGTGAGCGGGTGCGGGCGAGGCGCGGTGCCGTGGATCATGAGTTGGTCGTAGACGGCGGTGTTGACGATGTCGAACATCGGGTTGTCGCAGCGCCGGTGCACCCGCAGGGGTGCGCCGACCCAGACCTTGGACTCCGGGTCGTTGGGGTCGGGCAGGTGGGTGCCGAGCGGAGTGAGCCGGTCGGTGAGAGTCTGCACGGAACCACCACCGGGCAGCCAGGTTCCGGCCACCCGATGATGGCGGCGCAAGGCCTGTTGGGTGGTGTGCAGGACGGTGACGACGGGCTCGAGCTGCAGCGGGTCACCGACGGCGACCAGCCTGCGGCTGCGCCAGATCGCTCCGACGGCCTGCTGCGGCGCGGCTTGACCGGCCTCGTCGACGAGCAGCCAGCCGAGTGCTTCGGCACCGAGCGGGCGTAGCAGCCGCTCCACGGAGGCGAACGTGGTGGAGATGACCGGCACGACCATGAACAACGACTGCCAGGCGGCGCGGATCGCGGCAGCCGGTGCGCTGCCGGGGGCCTGACCGGAAAGGATGTCGGCAACGGCGGTCAGGTTGGCTCGCATGATGCCGGCGGCACCGGTCAGGAACGCGGTGTGCAGATTGAGCGCGGCCAGGAAGACCTTGGTGCGGGCAGTGTTCCATTCCTCGTCCGCCCATGGTGCGGCGAGTTCTCGGTGCTCCTCGTCGGCCAGCCAGGTGGCATCCGGCACCGCACCGGGATAGTCGCGGCGCGCCTGGTCGACGATCGCCATGGCAGCATCGCGTTCGGCAGCGGCGCGGGTATGCATGGTTGCGGCACGACTCACCGCTTCCGCCGCCGTTCGTGCGGCACTGCGCGTGGCGACCTGGGCGTCAGCTGCGGTCCGGGCGTGTTGTTCGGCTGCGGAAAGGGCGGCTTGCAGAGGGATGTCCTCGGCGTGCCAGCGTCGGATCGCCTTGCCGAAGGTGAACACGTTCTCCCACAGACCGGGCTTGAGATCCCGATGCGCGGCCCGCCGGGCGGCCGCTGCCTCGAGCGCGCGACGGACGGTAGCCGCAGTAGCGGCCGCGTCACCGGCGACGGCCTCGGCACGCCGGTGCCGTTCGGCTGCCTCGTCGTACCGCACGGCGGCAGCATCAGCCGCCTGCCGCAACTGCGGCAGTCTCCGGAGAACGGCGTGCGCGTGCTGCCGGGCATCACGCAGCCGCTTCTCGGTTGCGAGCGCCTCGTTGAAGGCCCTGACCGCTTGTGCCCACGACGAAGCGGGGACGCTGTCGGCCTGTTTGAGCCAGTCGAAGAAGCCCGGCCCGTCGTCACCGCTCTTCTTCCGCGGGTCGGCGGGATCGCCATACCAGAATCGGCCCAGGAACTCACGCCGGTTGGTCTTGTTACCCAGCATCGCCGCGACCAGGCCCCAGGCGGGTTCGCCGAGGACCCGTTCCGCGTGCTGGCGCAGGTAGGACGCTTCGCCGGTCCAGTGGTCGTCGATCGCCTTGGTTTGCGGGATCTCGCGGGTCACATTGGCCAGGGCACCGTTGTTGGCCGAGGCGACCACCATTTCGAACCCGGTCAGCTCCGCTTTCAGAGCCCGGATTCGCCGCTGCTTCTTGTCGGTCTTCCACCCCAGCTCCGAGGTAGTGAAGCCGCCGGCCGGGCTGCGCAGGGTCGCCAGTCGGCGGGCTCGTTCGACTACCAGTGCGGCGATCAGGTCGCGCAACATGGTGGTCTTGCCGGTGCCGGGCGGTCCGTTGACCGCGAACACTCCGGCGTTGCCGGACAGCCGGTGAAGCATGGCGTTGATGGCGAGCTGTTGGCTGGTGGCTAGCGAATGGGCGGGTTTCGCGGGCCAGCGTCCGGCCGGCACCCGTTCCGGCGCCAGTTCGTCGAGCAGCCGGCCGGTCTGCTCGGTGTCGCGGACATCCCAATGCGGCAACCCGGCGACGGCGTCATCACTGCTGAGATAGTCGACCAGTGCGGGTCCGCAGTCACCGGAGGCGGCAGCGTCCGCGACCCGGCGCAGGTCTTCGACGAAGAAGCTGTTGAGGAAATCGCTCTGAGCGTCGAGCTCGCGCCATGCTTTGACCCGCTCGCTGTGTATTCGTAGCCCTTGCGGCTGCAGCGTCTCGGTGACACCGAGCAGGTCGCTGGTCATCTCCACTACCCGCGTAAGCAACTGCGGACCAACCGGCTGGCTGACCGCGATGCCGTCCTCCAGGAGACGGGCCGCTTCGTGGTCGTCGTCCGCAGCGGCGACGAGGTCCCGCACCCGGTCAGCCCAGCGCTGCTCGTCGGTATCGAACCCGTCCAGCCAGCCCGGGTTGTGCGGACCCGGATCGGTCGTCCGGCCTGCCGCCCACCCGGCGGTCGACAGCACCAGGGTGTCCAGCAGCATCCGCCCGTCGCTGGTCAGCACGACCGCGAACAGCGCCGTGTCCCCACGCGGGATCCGCTCGTCGACATCCTCCGGCGATGTGCCGAGCACCCGCTGTGTCACCGCATGCACCCGGTCCAGCGAGAACACCCCGCCATACACGCTGTGCCGCCACACGAAGTCAGTGCCGACATCCTGGCGCCCCAGTGCATGCCCGTCCTGCCACGGCAGAAGATCACCGGGCCGTGGCGCATACCGACGCTCGCGCGGGTTAGGGCGTTCCAGTGTCTGCGCCGCGAACAACTCCACCGACCGCCAGTACCGCAAGACGTCTCGGCGCCGCGCCGCCTCGCCGTTCACCTGTGTCGACCGAACCGGGGTCGGTGTTGCCGGAGCTGGGGCGGGCGTAGACGCAGGGCGGCCCGCCACCGTGGTTCCCGGCCGCGGCGAGCGCGGCGCCTCCGTGGCACCGCCGGGCCGGACGGGCTTCTTCACCTGGCCATAGGTCCGCAGGCCAAGATCGGGCAGGGTGAACAGAGCCGGGCACACGGGGCACACCAGCGCCACGTACCGCTGTTGCCGTCCTCGGGTCTCGTACGGTTTGCGGAAGCTGTGCAACTGACCTCCGCACGTGGGGCAGGCTCTGGCTACCGGCTCCTCGTACGACCAGCCCGGTTCCGCGAACCGTCCCGTCACTGCCCCAAGCTGCACATCCCAGCGAGCCGACACCAGCTGCTGCACCGTTGCCACCGACAGGCTCCCGTCCCCACTCGGAAAGATGACCATCACTTTAGGGAGCCTCCCGGAAGGGCACGATCCCGATTTTTCGGCAGCCTGTGATCAACCTGCCACCGACCGGCACGAATGGCGGTCAAGGGCCATCAACATGACGTCCGTCGCACAGAGCGGCTACCTCCGCCGCGAGCGACACCACCGACGATGCCGGCGCCCTTGGGCACCAGATGCGCCGTTGCTCGCACAGAGTCCGGACGATCTCCAAGAGCTGCCCATCAGCCTTCGGGAACGGCTTGTCAAGTGCGCCGTCATCCCTGGTACAAGCCGGAGGTGTGCCGAGGCTCGTCGCCCACCGGCACACCTCCGGGCCGGCATCAGTCCAGCAGTGCGGTAACGGTACCGGCGGCCACCGTGCGGTTGCCCTCACGGACCGCGAAGCCGAGGCCGGCTTCCAGGGCGACCGGCTTGCCCAGGGTCACCGTCACCTCGTCGAGGGTGTCGCCGGGCATCACCAGGTCCCGGTCGCCCAGGTCCAGCCCGCCGGACACGTCGGTGGTGTGGAAGTAGAACTGCGGCCGGTAGTCCGCCGCGAACGGCGTGTGCCGGCCGCCCTCCTCCTTCGTCAGCGCGTACATCCGCGCCGTGAAGACCCGGTGCGGCCGCACGCTGCCCGGCGCGGCGAGCACCTGGCCACGCTGGACCTGCTCGCGCCTGACCCCGCGGAGCAGCACCGCGGCGTTGTCGCCGGCCTGCGCCGACGTCAGCACCTTGCCGAACGTCTCCAGCCCGGTCGCGACGCTGGTCACCGTCGGGCCGAGACCGACGATCTCGACGGGCTCGCCGGCGCGCAGCTCACCGCGCTCGACCTTCCCGGTCACCACGGTGCCCCGCCCGCTGATCGACAGCACGTTCTCGATCGGCATCAGGAACGGCTCGCCCAGCTCGCGCGCCGGGATCGGCACGTAACCGTCGACCGCGTCGAGCAGGTCGACTATCGACGCCACCCAGCGCGGGTCGCCCTCGAGGGCGCGCAGCGCGCTGACCCGGATCACCGGCACCTCGTCGCCGGGGAACCCGTACTCCGACAGCAGCTCACGGACCTCCAGCTCGACCAGGTCGAGCAGCTCCGGGTCGTCGACAGCGTCGCTCTTGTTCAGCGCGACCACGAGGTGCGGCACCCCGACCCGCTGGGCGAGCAGCACGTGCTCGCGGGTCTGCGGCATCGACCCGTCCTGCGCCGAGACGACCAGGATCGCGCCGTCCACCTGCGCCGCCCCGGTGATCATGTTCTTCACGTAGTCGGCGTGCCCGGGCATGTCGACGTGCGCGTAGTGCCGGCCCGGCGTCTCGTACTCGACGTGCGCGATGGTGATGGTGATCCCGCGGGCGGCCTCCTCCGGCGCCCTGTCGATCCCCTCGAACGCGACGTACCGGTTGGCGACCGGGTCGCGGTCGGCGAGGACCTTGGTGATCGCGGCGGTCAGGGTCGTCTTCCCGTGGTCGACGTGACCCATCGTGCCGATGTTGACGTGCGGCTTGGTACGGATGAACTGGCTCTTGGCCATGATGTGCTCAATCCTCACTGGATGCGAGGCATGGGGTGGTACGCGCGCCGATGCCAGCCGGCGCGCGCCAGAACCGCGCACGACGAATCCACCCTTCCCCGGGTTCTGCTACTTGCTGGGGAAGGGTCAGATTCGGGTATCGAGGAAAGCGCGCACGGGAGCGCCCACCGGGGTGGGGAGCTGACGACCGTACGCGAACATGGGTGAAACCTAGCCTGAAGCGGCCGGTTACTCGACCGAATAAACCTCAGCCACCCATGGCCTGCAGTGCCGACTTCGGCATCTCGACGGTCTGCTTGGCCGGCGGCTTGGCGACGGTGACCTTGGCACCCATGTCCGAGTAGGTGGCGACGCTCTGCCCGGCCCCGATCGCGCTCAGGTCCACCGACATCGCGCTCAGGTAGCCGTCGGCGTCGACCTCGGCGGTGAACGGCATCCGGGTGTCCTTGCCGTCCAGGAGCTTGAGCAGCTGCGGCGTGGCGGACGGCGACTTGGCGATGTCCAGCGTGCCGGAGAACCGTCCCTTGCCGGTCTTGGTCACCGCGGTCGCGGCCTCGAGCATCTTCGCCGAGTTCCGCGGGTCGTTCTTCGCCATGCTCAGCGCGCTGCCGGCGGGCATCTTGGTGGCGTCGATGTGCATCCACTTGCCGTTCGCGAAGGTCTTCGCGGCGGCACCGCCGTAGCGCATGTAGAGGTCGGCGCCGATCGTGCGCATGTTGACGCTGCCCAGGCTGCCCATGTCGAGCTTCATGTCGACGAGCTTTTTCGCGCCGTCGAAGGAGCCGTCGCCGACGATCCCGCCGAACGACGTCATGTGGATCCGGGCGCTGGTGCCGGTCAGCTTGGTGACGCCGGCGAGCAGCTCGGTCCGGGCCGCGGAGGACTGCGCGGCGGCGGCCGTCGTGGTGGTGGCGGCCGGGGCACCGGTCGCTCCGGTGGCACCGGCCGGTGCCGGTTTCTTGTCACCGCAGGCGCCCATCCCGGCGAGCGCCACCAGGGCCACACCCGTGACGGCCAGACGTCGCATCTTCATCGTGGTGTCTCCCCGTCCTAGGCTCGGCCGCCACCCTAGACGGTGCCGTCAATCCGGTCGTCCCCGCCCCGCACGACCGTCACGGGCCTACCCGCGAAGGGCCCGCAGGCGGCGCGCCTCCACCGGATCGGTCACCGGGATGGCGGCGAGCAGTTCCTTGGTGTACGCGTGCCGCGGCTGCTCGTACACCTCGGCGGTCGGCCCGATCTCCACCACCGTGCCGTCCTTGAGCACGGCGACCCGGTCGGCGATCTGACGCAGCACGGCCAGGTCGTGCGAGACGAACACCATCGCCAGCCCGAGTTCCTCGCGCAGCTCCTCCAGCAGGGCGAGCACCTGCGCCTGGGTGGTGACGTCGAGGGACGACACCGGCTCGTCGCAGACGATCAGGCGCGGCGACGGCGCGATCGCGCGGGCGATGCCGACCCGCTGCCGCATGCCGCCGGAGAGCTGGTGCGGGTACCTGTCGTACTCGGTGGCGGACAGCCCGACGCGCTCCAGCAGCGACGTGACGCGCGGGCGCGGATCGCGTACCCCGGAGAGCCGCAACGGGTCGGCGATGCTCTCGCCGATGGTGCGGCGCGGGTTGAGCGACGACAGCGGGTCCTGGAAGACCATCTGCACCGAGCGACCCCGGCGGCGCCCGATGTCGGCCCCGTCGAAGGTGATCCGCCCGGAGGTGGGCGGGATCAGGCCGACCATCATCCGGGCCAGGGTGGTCTTGCCGGTGCCGGACTCACCCACGATGCCGAGCGTCTCGCCGGCGTGCACGTCCAGTGTCACCCCGTCGACAGCGCGGACCGGCGGAGGCTTGCGGAAGCCGCCACGTCGCGGCTGCGGGAAATGCTTGCGTACGTCGCGCACCCGCAACAACGGCTCGCCGGGGGTGAACGCCCGGGTGCCGGGCCGGGGCACCGCGTCCAGCAGCGCCCTGGTGTACGGGGCCTCGGGCGCCACCAGCACCGACTCGGTGGCGCCCTGCTCGACCACCGTCCCGTGCCGCATCACCACCACCTGCTCGGTCGATCCGGCCACCACCCCGAGGTCGTGGCTGATCAGCAGCAGTGCCGCGCCGGTGGTGGCCCGCACCTCGTCGAGCAGGTCGAGGATCTGCGCCTGCACCGTCACGTCGAGCGCCGTGGTCGGCTCGTCGGCGACGATCAGCCGGGGCCGGCAGGCGATCGCCATGGCGATCAGCGCCCGCTGTCGCATCCCCCCGGAGAACTGGTGCGGATACGCCGCCGCCCGGCGCGCCGGGTCGGGGATGTGCACCTGCCCGAGGACCTCGACCGCGCGGTCCCGGGCGGCTTTCCGGGACGCCCCGGTGTGCAGCCGGTACACCTCGGCGATCTGGTCGCCGACGGTGTGGAACGGGCTGAGCGCGGTGAGCGGTTCCTGGAACACCATGGTGATCTGCGCGCCCCGGATCGCGGCGGCGCCCTCGAGGAGGTCGACGCCGTCGAAGTCAGCCTTGCCGGTCACCCGGCCCGCGCTGAGGCCGAGCAGGGCCAGCGCCGCCGTGCTCTTGCCGGACCCGGACTCGCCGACGATGCCGAGCGAGCCGCCGGCCGGCAGCTGGAAGGACAGCCCGTCGACCGCCGTCGTATCGCCGTAACTGATCCGCAGGTCGTCAACCGTCAGCAGCGTCATCGTAGTTGCACCCGGGGGTCGGCGGCGGCGTAGAGGAGGTCGGCGGCCGTGTTGGCGACCACCATGACCAGGCCGGTGAGCAGGGTGACCCCGACCACCACCGGCAGGTCGATCTGGTTCACCGCGCCGACCAGCAGCTGCCCGACACCGGGCAGGCCGAACATCGTCTCGGTGAGCACCGCGCTGGTCAGGATCGAGGCGACGTCCACAGCGGTCAGCGTGATCAGCGGCAGCAGCGCCCCGCGCAGGGCCCGGCGCCAGAGGATCCGGCGTTCCGGGATCCCGTACGCCCGGGCCGTCCGGATGTGGTCCTCGGCCAGGCTCTCGGCCAGCCCGGCCCGGGTCAGCCGGGCGTAGGCGGCGGTCTGGATCACCGCGAGCGCGATCCACGGCAGGAGCAGGTTCTGCGCCCAGAGCAGCGGGTCGGTGGTGAACGGGACGTACTGCGGGAACGGCAGCCACTGCAGGTGCACGCAGAAGAGCAGGAGCAGCAGCAGCCCGACCAGGAAGACCGGGACCGCGTAGCCGGCCAGTACCAGGCCGTTGACGATCCGGTCGAGCCAGCGGTACCGGCGCAGCCCGGAGAGCAGGCCGGCGCCGATGCCGAGGACCAGGGAGAGGATCTCGGCGCCGAGGGCGAGCGAGAACGAGACCGGGAGCCGGTCCAGCAGCAGGGTGGTGACCGGCTGCGACGTCTCGAAGGAGTAGCCGAGGCAGGGTGCCGGGCAGTGGCGCACCTCCGGGCCGAGCGAGTAGTCCCGGCCGGCGACGATGCCTTGCAGGTAGTGCCAGTACTGGGTCCCGACGGGGTCGGCGAGACCCATCGCCTCGCGGACGTCGGCGAGCCGTTCCGGCGTGCAGCCCTTGCCGCAGGCCAGCGTCGCCGGGTCGGCGGGCGCCAGATAGAACAGCGCGTAGATCAGGGCGGACAGCACGAGCAGGACGACGGCGCCCCCGACGATCCGGCGCCCGAGATAGCCGATCATCGCAGCACCTCCCGCTGCCGGGGGTCGAGAACCCGGCGCAGGCCGTTGGCCACCAGCACGAACGAGAGCAGGGTGAGGAACAGCAGCAGCCCGGGCAGGAGGACGTACATCGGGTCGGCCCGGAACCAGGTGGTCGCGCTGGACAGCATCTGACCCCAGGACGGGGTGGGCGGGCGCACGCCCACGCCGAGGAAGGAGAGGCCGGCCTCCACCACCATGTTGGTAGGCAGCAGCAGGGCGGCGTAGGTCAGGATCGGGGCGGTCAGGCCGGGCAGGATCTCCCGCCGGGCGACCCGCCACCAGGGCGCGCCGGCCACCTGGGCGGCCGCCACGTAGTCCCGGGTGCGCAGGGTGAGCGTCTCCCCCCGGCCGATCCGGGCGGTGCCGCCCCAGCCGAGCACCGCGATCACCGCGGCCAGCAGCAACGGGCGCGGCCAGTCCGGCGGCACGACGGCCAGCAGCGCGATCGCCATGACCAGCGCCGGTACCGACAGGACCAGGTCGATCACCCGGCTCAGCCCGGCGTCCGTCCAGCGGCCGCCGAGCCCGGCGGTGACCCCGACGGTCACGCCGAGCAGCACCTGCAGGACGGTGGCGGCGACCGCGACGCCGAGCGACACCCGCGCGCCGTAGACCAGCCGGGCGAACAGGTCCCGGCCGGTCCCGGGCTCGACGCCGAGCCAGTGCTCGCCGCTGATCCCGCCGAACGATCCGATCGGCACCCCGCCGCGCGCCGAGTCGAGCAGGCTGTCGTGGTACGTGGTGTAGTCCTGCCCGGCGAGCGCGGCGAGCAGCGGCGCGGCGACCGCGACCAGCACCATGCCGCCCGCGATCACCGCACCCGCGACGAACCCGCGATCTCCGCGGAGCTCACGGATCACTTGACGGAGACCCGCGCGATGTCGAGCTGCCCGCGCCAGCCGTCGGCGTACGCGTTCTTCACGTTCTTGCCGTACAGGTAGACGTCCTTCTCGTAGGTCAGCGGGATGACCAGCGCCAGCTTGCCGATCCGGGCGTCCAGGGCGCCCCAGCGCGCTGCCGCCTGAGCCGGGTCGGTGAGCGCGTTGATCGCGTCGATCTCCTTGTTGACCTCGGGGTCGTCGTACTGGGCCAGGTTGAAGTTGCCGCCCGCGGTGATGATCTGCCGGCCGTCGAAGATCGGGATGAGGAACGGGCCGCCGGACGGCCAGTCGGCACCCCAGGTGGTGAGCACCAGGCCGGGCTGGGTGGCCGGCTTGCCGATCACGTCCCGGTAGGTCGCCGCGTCGATGGCGTTCAGCTTGACCGTGACACCGGCCTGCTTGAACGCCTCCTGCACGGCGGCCGCCACCTTGGGGCCGATGCCCTCGCTGTCGTCGTTCTCGTGGGTCACCTCGACGGTGAGGCCGGTCAGTCCGGCCTCGGCGAGGACCTGCCTGGCCTTCGCCGGGTCACCGCCGGGCCCGGCCGGGAAGTAGTCGTAGGGCTGCTGGCCGAGCGCCTTCTGCGGGGGCAGGAAGGTGGTCGAGGCGCCCTGCACCGCGGAACCGCCGAGGGCGTTGACCACCGAGGTGCGGTTGATCGCGTACGACAGGGCCTCGCGCACCCTGGGGTTGTCGAACGGCGCCTTCTTGGTGTTGAACGCGAGGTAGAGCGTCGACGGGAACTCGCCGCGGGTGACCCGCTTGTCCAGCGGGGAGCCGGTACCCAGCTGGGCGAGCTGCTCCGGGCCGACGACGGCGTCGGTGGTGACCGCGTTGGCGTCCTGACCGGCGCCGGTGGCCAGCCGCTGGTTGATCACCGCGGCGTCCAGCCCGGAGGTGACCTCGATCCGGTCCGGGCAGGCGTACCGCAGCTGGTCGGCCTTGGTCGTCCAGTGCGTGTTGCGGACCAGGACGAGCGACTTCTTCGGCTCGTAGGACTCGACCCGGTAGGGGCCGGAGGAGATCGGGTGCTTCTCGTAGTCGACGCCGGTGTCCTTGGCCTTCGGCACCGGGGCGAACTGGGTGGCGGTCGCCAGGAAGGGGAAGTCGCCCTCCGGCTTGCGCAGCTTGAAGACGATCGTCTTGTCGTCCGGCGTCTCGATCGACGCGATGCCGTCCGGCTGCTTGTACGGCCCCTGGTAATCGGCGGCGCCGGCCAGCCAGTCGCGCAGGTAGGGCGCGCCGCCGGGCAGCTCCGGGGCGAACGAGCGCTCGATGCCGTACTTGACGTCCTGCGCGGTGATCGGCGTGCCGTCCTCGAAGAGGATGCCGTCGCGCAGGTGGTAAGTCCAGGTCTTGGCGCCGTCGGACGGGGTACCCAAATCGGTCGCCAGGTCCGGGGCCGGCTTGGTGCCGGCCTCGCCGGGCTGCCGGTTGCGGGTGGTCAGCGTGCGGAACAGCAGCGACGGCAGGTTGCCGCCACCGGAGGTGTAGAGCCGGGCCGGGTCGAGGTGGTTGATGCCACCCTGGTTGAGCACCGTCAGCGTGCCGCCCTGGCAGGTCGCCGGGTCGAAGGCCGCGGTGGAGGTGGACCCTCCGTCGCCACCGCCGCCCTGGCAGCCGGCGAGCAGCACGGTCACGGACAGGAGAGCAGGAACCAACTTGCGCATGCTCAGAAACCTACCTTACCGATAGGCTAGGTGCACTATTCGGGCAACAATCGACACGGGTCGTTTACCGTCACACCTGATCGGGGGCGGTCACCGGCTGGGCGACATCCCAGTGCTCGACGATCAGGTCGTTCGCGAAGCGCCAGACGTCGACCACCGCCTCGCCGAGGCCACCCTCCGGCGGGATCAGCCGGTAGTGGGCCACCACGAAGACGTCGTCGGCGATCACCCGCTGGAGATCGATGGTCGAGGTCACCAGCGGGCCGTTCTTGGTGAACTCGATCCAGGCGTCCTTGTCCCGGGGACTGGCCGGGTCGTGGTTGACGAAGTCCGCGCCGATGACCTCGGTCAGCACGTCGAGATCGCCGGCGGCGAACCTGCCGAACGCGTCCAGAAAAATATCCTTGATGCTCATGCCCGAACCATGGCATCGATGCGGCTCGCCCGTCGATTACCGCAGCGGTTACCACTGCCCATAGCACCGAACCCGGGACGCGCGGGGCAGAATTGGACATTTCTGCCCGGAAAGCCGGGCGGGTGATGCGCCAATCGGACAAATGGCGTGCCCCCCTGAGCGGGTCGAGCGGCGATATCACGGAATCCGGACCTGCCGAAACGTACGTTTCCTCTCGGCGGCCCGGACATTCCGGGCGCAATTCCCCTTCACCTTTCTCCGATGGAGGACATCGATGCTGAGCACGATCACCGCGGGCGCCCTGCTCATCTCCACGCTGGGCGGGACACCCGCCGCGGCATGGCACGGGGCACCGCCACCGCTGGACAAGATGGTCATCGACGTGGTGACGGCGAACGGCTCCGGCTGTCCGGACAAGACCGCGAAGGTGACGGTGTCGCCGGACAACACCGCGTTCACCGTCACCTACAGCGACTTCGTGGCCCAGGTCGGCCCGGACGCCACGCCCACCGACTTCCGCAAGAACTGCCAGCTGGCCCTCGACGTGCACGTGCCGCAGGGCTACACGTACGCGGTGGCCGGCGCCGACTACCGCGGCTTCGGTCACCTCGAGACCGGCGCCACCGGCTCCGAGACGGCGTTCTACTACTTCCAGGGCGAGACGCACACCACCCGGATCAAGCACGACTTCCGGGGCTGGATGGACACCGACTGGCAGCACACCGACCGGGTCGAGGTCAGCTCCCTCTCCTACCTGCCGTGCGGCGAGCAGCGGTACCTCAACGTCAACACCGAGCTGCGGGTCAGCGCCGGCACCTCGTCACGGAAGACCACCAGCTTCCTCACCATGGATTCCTCCGACGCCAGCCTGGACACCGTGTACCACGTCGCGTGGCTCAAGTGCTGAGCCTTCGCCGGTACTTGACATCAACTAGTACCAGGCCAAGTATAGGAGCGTGACGGAGAGCCATGACCCGCAACTCCTCAAGGGCGTGCTGTCGCTCCTGCTGCTGCACCTGATCGCCGAGCGGGAGTCGTACGGCTACGAGGTGGTGCAGCGCCTGCAGGCCGCCGGGTTCGCCGACGTGCTGGAGGGCAGCGTCTACCCGGCGCTGAACCGGTTGCAGCGCGACGGCCTGCTCGGCACCCGGCTGGTGCCGTCGCCGGCCGGGCCGGCCCGCAAGTACTACCGGCTCTCCGAGCAGGGCCGGCGGGCGCTCGCCGAGTCCACCGCCGCCTGGTCCCGGCACGTCGCCGGGGTCGAGGCGGTGCTCGCCAGGCCACTGACCGCTGAGGGAGGACACTGACGTGACGATCGGATGGTGGGACCGGCTGCGCATCGAGCGCCTGGTCTGGATGCTCGACCAGCAGCTTTACGACCTGCCCCGCGCCGAGCGGATCGCCACCCGGCGGGACGTGCGGACCAATCTCCTGGCGGCCGCCGCCGACGTCGGCACGACCGAGGCGCTGCGCCGGATCGGCGGCAGCCGCGGCCTGGCCGAGCAGTATCTGCGTGCCGAGTTCGGCGATCGCCCCCGGCACTCGTGGATCGCCGCGGGCTACGCGGCGGGCCTGCTCCCCCTGCTGCTCAACTTCTTCCTGACCGAGGCGGCGGACGCCTTCCAGGCCGGGGTGACCGCCGCGCACGGCGTCGGGACGTTCACCTGGCCCGGCCTGGCCTGGCTGCAGAGCACGGTGACCGTCACGGCCACCGGCGCCGGTCCGGTGAGCCGGACCGGCGGCGGATGGACCCCGCTCGCCTACGTGCTGTGGGTGCTCGCGGTGGTCGCGGCCGGGCGCCTCTGGCGACTTCGCCGCCGTTCCTCTCAAGTGGCGAGGGCGGTCGCCGACAACTAACCCCGAGCAGTTCTCCGGGCCGTGGCGGCGGTCCGGAGCACCGCAACCGGCGGGCACCTTTGCGGGCACCGCTCTGACAACCGCGTCCCTGGAATCTCTTACCCATGCCCGGCGGGCAACACCGCTGGACAACTCGGGGGAGATTCTCAGTGAAGCGCTCGACGCTGCGCACGACCGTACTGACGCTGGCCAGTCTCGTTGCCGGTCTCGGCATCGCGACCGCCGCGCCGGCTTCGGCCCAGGCCGCGCCGACCACCACCAAGACCTGCGTCACCGGCGCCAAGCTGGTCCCGAGCTGCGGCGTGCTGTGGGGCGCCGCGGCCGGCGGGTTCACCGGCAAGCCGCGCGACGAGGAGCACAAGGCCTGGGAGAAGCTCTCCGGCCGCACCGCGACGATCTTCCACACGTATCACAAGGGTGACGAGAAGTTCCCCACCGACGCCGAGATCGCGATGGCCCGGGACAAGGCGCGCCCGCGGGTGCTGCTCCTGAACTGGCGCGTCGAGTACGGCTCGACCTGGGCGAACGTCGCGGCCGGCAAGATGGACAAGCGGATCGACGCGTTCGCCGCCCGGCTCAAGAGCAAGTTCACCGACAAGTTCTTCCTGGTGCTCAACCACGAGCCGGAGGACGACGTCCGCACCGACCCGAAGCTGGGCATGACCGCCAAGGACTTCGCCGCGTCGTACCGGCACGTGATCCAGCGGCTGCGCGCGCAGGGCGCCACCAACGCGGTGAGCGTCATCGCCTACATGGGCAACGAGAAGTGGATGGGTCAGTCCTGGTGGAAGGACCTGTACCCGGGCAACGACGTGGTCGACTGGATCGGCCTGGACTCCTACGTCAGCGCCGAGAAAAACTACTACCACGCCGGCAAATTCGCCGACCTGCTGGACCGTAAGGCCAAGGGCGGCACCGGCTTCTACGACTGGGCCGTCACCAACCACCCGGCCAAGCCGATCATGGTCGCCGAGTGGGGCGCCTACCACCGCGTCGGCAAGGTCGTCGACAAGGCCGCGCAGTTCACCAGCGTGCTGCCGGAGCTGGCCAAGCGCCCGGCGATCAAGGCGATCGTCTACTTCGACACCAAGAAGGACCTGTTCGGCGACCGCGACATCAGCATCGACAGCACCGCGACCAGCCTCGCCGCGTTCCGCAAGCTGGCCGCGAACCCGCTGTTCGACGTCACGGTCCGCTGACTCCCCGAGCCGCCCGGCATCCCGCCAGGCGGCTCGTTCGTTTTCCTAGCGCGACGCGGAGGGCGCCGGGGCCGCTGCCGACGGCGCGGTTCCGGGCACGCTTCCGGGCGCGGTTGCCCCCTTGCGGGTACGCCCATCGCCCGGCCGGCCGCCGTGCCCGTACCCGCCGCGCTCGCCGCCGAACCGGTTCCCGCCCGGCCCCACCCGATCGTGGTTCCCGCCGTCGCGGTGGTGACCGACCACGGCGGCGCCGGCCGCCGTCACGCCCGCGCCCAGCACGCAGCCGAGCAGCAGCGCGGCGATCGTGGCCAGCAGCGGGACGCGCCGCCCGGACCAGGCACCGGCCGGCCGGCCGGCGTCGCCCGGCGGGCCGAGCGGGGTGTAGGCCAGCCCCGGCGGGGGCGGCGGCAGGTGGCCGCCCGTGGTCCCGGCGGCCACGTAGGCCCAGCCGGGCGGGGGCGGCGGCACGGCCGCGGGCGTACCGGCGACGGCCGAGACATGCTCGGTCCCGGTCACCGCGGGGGTGGGCTCTTCCGAGGGGGGTGGGGTGTCACTCATGGGGGACTCCGGGGCTCAGCACACTTTCAGGGGGCCTGACCAGGATGCGGGCGGTGGCTAAGACTTGCGGCTACGAGCACGTAAGAAACGGTTAAGAGTGCTCCGGACGTACCGTCAACCGGTTTTGATCTTGAGGGCCGCGAAGCCGCCGGGAACCAGACGGCGGGGTGGGCCGACTAACCGGCACCTGCGAGAGAGAGATCTACTGACGCCATGACGAAACGCCTCCTGCTCGCCCTCGCCGCGACGCTCACCCTGCTGATCCCGGCCGCGCCGGCGTGGGCGCACAATGCGCTGGTCGAGGCGACGCCGGCCAAGAACGCGACACTGACGAAGGCGCCGGCGGCGGTGAAGCTGCGGTTCCTGGAGAAGCTGCCGGACACCACCAAGATGGCGGTGACCGGCGCGGACGGGTCGTCGCCGGAGCAGTCGCCGGCCGCCGTGAGCGGCAAGACGATCTCGGTGACCTTCCCCGAGCCGCTGCCCAACGGCGTCTACACGGTCGAGTACCAGGTGGCCGCCGAGGACGGCCACGTGACCGAGAGCTCCTACAAGTTCACCGTGGCCGTGCCGGGCGCGGCCACCTCGGCGCCCGCGTCCGCCACCCCGGCGGCACCGAGCCCGGCGGCGACCACGGTCAGCGCGGCCGCCACCATCGCGGCCGAACCGGCCGGCGAGGACAGCGGCGGGTTCGGCCTGGGACTGGCCGCCGGGATCGGCGTCCTGCTGCTCGCCGGCGCCGCCGGGTTCGTCCTCATCCGGCGCCGGGCCACCCGGTCGTAGATTGGTCCGAACCTGTTACCGAGGTGCCCGCCGGCTGGGCACTTCCCGTTCACGCTGATTGATTTCCCCGTCGGGGTGGTCTCGCACCGCAACGGGCGTCGCGACCTGGTGCTCTACGTGACAGTGCCGGCCGGGGCGACCAGCATGGTGGTCAAGTTCCGCTACCACGACGCCGCCAACAACTGGTACTGGGTCATCGACGACCTGCGGGTCGGCTGACCCGCTCCGCCTATCATCGGGCCGGTGACGGTCGAAGCGGTTCGTGGGGGCGTCCCCGAGCACGGTCGGGTCCCCAAGTACTACGTGGTCAAGAGTCAGCTGCTCAACCTGCTGGCCGAGCTTGGCGAGGGAGCGCTGCTCCCCGCCGAGCGGGACCTGGCGGCGGCGTACGGGGTGGCCCGCTCCACCCTGCGCCAGGCGATCAGCGAGCTGACCATGGAGGGCCGGCTGCGCGCCTACCGCGGCCGTG
Source organism: Actinoplanes oblitus (assembly GCF_030252345.1). Classification (NCBI taxonomy): domain Bacteria; kingdom Bacillati; phylum Actinomycetota; class Actinomycetes; order Micromonosporales; family Micromonosporaceae; genus Actinoplanes; species Actinoplanes oblitus. Next base: position 6,877,426 of record NZ_CP126980.1, read on the forward strand.
GCACCTTCGTCGCCCCGCCGAAACTGGTGCAGCCGCTGGCCCTGCGCAGCTACACCGAGGCCCTCCGCGAGATGGGCCGCAACCCGAGCCGCCGGGTGGTCACGGTGGAGACCGTGCCCGCCGCCGCCCTCGGCCCGGAACTGGGCCTCTCCCCCACCGACGAGGTCCTGCACCTGGAGCGGGTGCTGCTGGCCGACGACGAGCCGCTCGGCCTGGAGAGCACCTACCTGCCGGTGGCCCGTTTCCCCGGCCTGATGGACGGCTACGACGGCACCGGTTCGCTCTATCAGCACATGATGGACCGGTACGCCCTGACCTACGCCTCCGCCGTCGAACGCATCGAGACGGTGCTGGCCAGCCCGCGCGAGGCCATGCTGCTGGACACCAACCCCGCCCAGCCCATGCTCCTCATGCAGCGCGTCTCCTCGGACGCGTCGGGCCGCCCGATCGAACGGGTCCGCTCGCTCTACCGGGGCGACCGCATCGGTTTCGAGACCCACCTCCGCGCCTGACGCCCGTCCGGCGGGTCACCGGACGGCGGCTTCCGGCGTACCCGGAACGGGTCTTTGGTTGAACGCGCTGACCACCGGGTTCTCCCGGTCCACAGCGGACCGCGTGCTGCACACGCTCGGCTGGCACGACCTGGCCGACCTCACCCTCACCCCCGGCCGAGGCGGGACTGGCGCACCCTGCCGGTCACCGTGTTCACCCTGACCGACCGCGGGCAGACCTTCGACGCGGCCGCCGCCACGCTGGTCCTGCTCACCGCCACGCTGGTCGGCCTGCTCGCCCTGGGCCGGGTGGCCGGGCCTCCGAGCCGCCGGTGACCGCCCTTGCGCCGGTGGTGTTGGATGTCCCTGCACAGCGGGGGACGACGAGTGTAAACCCGTCGTTCCACCTCGGTTCATCTCTCAGGCGGGTGGAGAACGGCAGATGGCACAACGTCCGACCCTTGCGGCGATCCGCGAGCGCACCTACAAGGCCCGGGATGCCTGGTGGACCGTCTGGCTGGTCGATCCCCTGGCATCCCGTCTGGTGTGGCTGGTGGCGCCGTGGCGGTGGGTCACGCCGAACCGGCTGACGGCGGCCGCGTTCGTGGTCGGCCTGGGCTCGGCGGCCGCGTTCTGGCACCAGGGATACGCCTGGCTGCTGCTCGGCGCGCTGCTGTTCCACGTCAGCTTCGTGCTGGACTGCATGGACGGCAAGATCGCCCGGCTGAACGGGACCGGCTCGCTCTTCGGCACCTGGCTCGACTACGTGTTCGACAGGCTGCGCGTGCTGGCCTGCGCGATCGGCCTGTTCGGCGGCGAGTTCCAGCGCACCGACAACGTCGCGTACCTCTGGCTCGGCCTGCTGGTGATCTTCCTGGACATGTTCCGGTACCTGAACAACCTGCAGATGCAGAAGGTCAAGGGCGAGATGCGCAAGCAGCTGGCCGCCGCGACGCCGGCGCCCGCCGTGCCGGTGCCCGCCGGGCCGGAGCCCGACGCCGAGGACGCCGACGACCTGCAGGGTGACTTCCGGCAGCAGTTCGGCCGGTTCGCCGCGCTCCGCCGGTTCCTGGTGGCGAACCGGATCCGGCCGCACCTGTTCAGCGGCATCGAGTTCATGATGTTCGTGTTCATCGTCGGGCCGGTGACCAACCAGCTCACCGTGGTCACGCTCGCCAGCGCGGTGTTCATGCTCGCCTTCGAGCTCCTGCTGATCTACAAGCTGTGGGCCAACACCAAGAGTTTCGCCAGCCGGCTGGCCAAGGTGTCGGCCGTCGCGGTCTGACCACGCTCCGCCATCGGCAAGCGCCCCGGATCTCCGGGGCGCTTCTCTTTTTGTAACGACCACCGGCGATCCCTTTACGTCGCCGACACCGCTTGGTAACTTCCTGAAACAACTTGCAAGGACTTGCAGAGCGCCGCGAACCACCGCTTCGCCGGCGTCCCGCAAAACTGGGTGAATCCCCCCGAACCGCCCGGTAATTCAGGTGAAAGAACTTTCATCCCCGTCCTCAGCAGAAAGCGTTCCCGCCATGCGAAAGAGAACCCGCACACTGGTTCTTGGCTCCGTGACCAGCGTCGCGCTGGCCGCCGCGAGCCTGGTCGGCGTCAGCCTCGCCACCACCGCCAGCGCCGCCGCCACCCTGAACAACAGCGACGTGACAGCGAACCTCTGGGAGTGGAACTTCCGGTCGATCGCGGCCGCCTGCACCAACCAGCTCGGCCCGGCCGGGTACGGCGCGGTCCAGGTCGCCCCGCCCCAGGAGTCGGTCACCCTGGCCACCAGCAGCGACGGCGCGCATCCCTGGTGGGAGGTGTACCAGCCGGTCTCGTACCACATCGCCGGACGGCTCGGCAGCCAGGCCGAGTTCACCAGCATGGTCACCGCCTGCCACAACGCCGGTGTCCGGGTCTACGTGGACGCGGTCATCAACCACATGGCCGGCAAGAACAACACGGTGACCAGCGGATACGGCGGCTCGACGTTCAGCCCGGGCGGCTACTCCTACCCCGCGGTGCCGTACTCCTACGGCGACTTCCACCACCCGAACGACGGCTACTGCGCCGACGACGACGGTGAGATCGACGACTACAACAACGCCGCGGAGGTGCAGAACTGCGAGCTGGTCGCGCTCGCCGACCTGAAGTCGCAGGACACCTCGGTGCGCACCAAGATCGCCGGGTACCTGAACAAGCTGATCGACCTGGGCGTGGACGGCTTCCGGGTGGACGCCGCCAAGCACATGGCGGCCGCCGACCTGTCGGCGATCAAGGCGCAGCTGCACAGCACCACGGCCGAGGGCAAGACCGCGTACTTCGCCCAGGAGGTCATCCCGGGCGGCAGCGGCGCGATCGCCCCGTCGGCCTACACCGGCATCGGTGACGTGCTCGGCTTCTCCTACGCGTACGGCCTGAAGACGCAGTTCGCCAACGGCACGCTGAGCAACCTGTCCGGCATCCCGTCGTGGAGCCTGGACGCGTCCAGCGACCTGACCGCGGCCATGGTCACCAACCACGACCTGGAGCGCAACGGCAGCACCCTGCGCTACCAGGACGGCTCGGCCTACACGCTGGCCAACTATTTCCTGCTGGCGTACCCGTACGGCCAGCCGTTCCTCTACGACGGCTTCACCTTCTCCACCTCGGCGACCGGCGCCTCGCCGCCGGCCGGCTCCAGCGGTTACGTCAGCGACACCAGCTGCACCAACGGCGCGTGGCAGTGCCTCACCCAGAGCACCGGGATCAAGGGCATGGTGGCCTGGCGCAACACCACCCAGTCGGCGACCACCGTGTCGAACTGGACCAGCACCGCCAGCAACGTGATCGGTTTCAGCCGCGGCTCGCTCGGCTGGTTCGGCGTGAACCGCTCCGGCAGCGCGTCCACCGCCAGTTACCCCACCGGCCTGGCCGACGGCACCTACTGCGACCGGATCACCGGCGGCGCGACCACCGGCGGCTGCGCCGGCACCTCGATCAGCGTGTCCGGCGGCCGGGCGTCGGTCACCATCCCGGCCAACGGCGCGGTCGCCATCGACGTGCGCGCCAAGTCCGGCGGCGGCACCACCGGCTCGCCGACCGTCTCGCCGACGGTCAGCCCGACCTCCTCGCCGACGCCCAGCACGACGGTCACCAGCAGCACCGCGCAGGTCACCTTCAAGGAGTACGCGACCACCACCTGGGGCACCAACGTCTTCCTGGTCGGCTCGATCGGGGCCCTGGGCAACTGGGACACCGCGAAGGCCGTCGCGCTCAGCTCCAGCGGTTACCCGACCTGGTCGGCGACGCTGGCCCTGCCGACCGGCACCTCCTTCGAGTACAAGTACATCAAGAAGGACGCCGGCGGGAACGTGACCTGGGAGTCCGGTGCCAACCGGACGTACACCACGGGCACCGCCGCGGCGTACACGATCAACGACAGCTGGAAGTAGCTCGCACCACCGGTGGGCCCGCGGCGACGGTCGCGGGCCCACCGGCATGAACGGAAACGGTCAGGCACACTTGCGATCGTGACCACCAGCGCCACCCCGCCGCGCCGTCGCGACGCGGCACGCACCCGCCGGCTCCTGCTCGACGTGGCCCGGCGCCGGTTCGCCACGGCCGGTTACGCGGAGACCACCGTCCGGCACATCGCGGACGAGGCAGGCGTCAACGTCGCCCTGATCAGCCGCTACTTCGACGGCAAGGAAGGGCTCTTCGAGGCGGCCCTGAAGGCGAGTTTCGAGGAACTGCGCGCCGCCGCCGGCGACGTCGACCCGGCCACCGTCCCGGAGACGATCGCCGAGCAGATCATCGGGCAGTCCGGCGACGGCGGCCCCAGCCACGCCCTGCTGCTGATCCTGCGCACCTCCGGCGACCAGCGGGCCGACGAGATCCGGCTGCGCTTCCTGCACATGTTCGCCGAGAAACTGGCCAAGGCCGCCGCCCTGCGAGGCGGCGAACCGGACATCCTGCGCGCCCAGATCCTGCTGGCCACCGCGATCGGCGTCACCATGCTGCGCGCCACCAGCCTGGAGCCCCTCGCCTCCACGTCCGCCGCCGACCTCACCGCCCCGCTGCGGGACCTCTTCCAGGCCTTGTTCTAAAACATTTCACGGTACGACTGGCAGCCCCGTGGCAGTCGGCTCGCGAGGCCGCGGCCACTCCGGACCGCCGCGCGCGTCGTGCGGGTCCGCCAGTGGCGCGGTCCGCTCCGCCGTTCGCGCGGGCCGGCGCGCGTCGTCCGGTCCACCCGCGGTGCGGGCCGCTCCGCCGTTCGCCCTGACCGGCGCGTGTCGTGCGGGTCCACCCGCGGCGTGGGCCGCTCCGCCGTTCGCGCGGACCGCGAGGGGCGGCGGACCCGCACGACGCGCGCCGCGGTCGTGCGGGGGCCGGGCCTCGCGGGCCGGCTGCCACGGGGCTCCAAGTCGTACCCCATGGGGTGTGACGTTGTGATCGTGAGCGGTCAGGAGACCTTGACCGGCACCACATCCGGGGCACCGAGCCGGGCGGCGTCGGCGGTCTCGTCGTCCTGCTGTTCCTGGGAGGCGCGCTCCGCCTCGACGCGCAGGCGGTAGTGCTCCACCTCCCGCTGCCGCTGCTCCGGGGTCCAGCCGAGGACCCGGGCCATCAGTTCGGCTACCTCCGAAGCCGACGCGGTGCCCCGGTCGAACGTCTCGATCGAGATCCGGGTGCGGCGGGTGAGCACGTCGACCAGGTGCCGGGCGCCCTCGGCCGCCGCCGCGTAGACCACCTCGGCCCGCAGGTAGTCGTCGGCGCCGGTGAGCGGGCGGCCCAGGGACGGATCCTCCTCGATCAGCTCCAGCAGGTCCTTGGTCAGTGATCCGTATCGGCCGAGCAGGTGCTCGACCCGGGCGACGTGCAGGCCCGACTCGGCGGCGATCAGTCCGCGGCGGTTCCACAGCGCGGGGAAGCCCTCCGCGCCGACCAGCGGAATCTGGTCGGTGCAGCACCTGGCGATCGGGCGGTTCAGGTTGAAGGCGCAGGCGTCCACCGCGTCCTTGGCCATCACCCGATATGTCGTGTATTTCCCACCGGCCACCACCACCAGGCCCGGCACCGGACTGCCCACCATGTGCTCGCGGGACAGTTTCGAGGTGGACTCGGACTCGCCGGAGAGCAGCGGCCGCAGCCCGGCGTAGACGCCCTGCACGTCGGAGCGCTCCAGCGGAGTGGCCAGCACCTTGTTGACCTCGGTCAGCAGGTAGTCGATGTCCTTGGCGGACGCGGCCGGGTGCGCCTTGTCCAGGTTCCAGTCGGTGTCGGTGGTGCCGACGATCCAGTGCCGGCCCCACGGGATCACGAACAGCACGCTGGTCGCGGTCCGCAGGATCAGCCCGGTCGTGGACTGGATCCGGTCCCGCGGGACGACCAGGTGGATGCCCTTGGAGGCGCGGACGTGGAACTGGCCGCGCTCGCCGACCAGCGACTGGGTGTCGTCGGTCCACACCCCGGTCGCGTTGATCACCTGCTGGGCGCGGATCTCGAAGGTACGGTCGTACTCCAGGTCGCGGGCGGTGACGCCGGTGACCCGCTCGCCCTCGCGCAGGAAACCGGTCACCTCCACCCGGTTGGCCACGTGCGCGCCGTAGGCGGCAGCGGTCCGGGCCAGGAACATGGTGTGCCGGGCGTCGTCGAGCTGCGCGTCGTAATAGGTGAGCGCCCCTTTCAGCGCGTCCTTGCGCAGCGCCGGGCAGGCCCGCAGCGCGCCGCGGCGGGTCAGGTGCCGGTGGTTCGGCAGCGAGCCGGACCAGGCCATCGTGTCGTAGAGGGTGACGCCCGCCCCGGCGTAGGCCCGCTCCCACACGTGGTGCTTGAGCGGATAGAGGAAGCGCACCGGGCGGGCCAGGTGCGGGGCCAGCCGGGAGAGGATCAGGCTCCGCTCCCGCAGCGCCTCCCGGACCAGCCCGAAGTCGAGCATCTCCAGGTAGCGCAGGCCGCCGTGGATCAGCTTGCTGGACCGGCTGGAGGTGCCGGAGGCGAAGTCGCGCGCCTCGACCAGCCCCACGGAGAGACCCCGTGTGACAGCGTCGAGCGCGCAACCCGCCCCCACCACTCCCCCACCGATGACCAGCACGTCCACCTCGGCCACCTCGAGGGCGGCCAGCGCGGCGTCCCGCGTCTCAGGTGAGAGGATCGACATCAGTCCACGTCCACCCAGTCGAGGGTCCGCTGCACCGCCTTCTTCCAGCGGGCGTGACCCTGCTCCCGCTGCTCGGCCGACCAGCTGGGCTGCCAGCGCTGCGACTCGTTCCAGTTCTCCCGCAGCTCGTCGGTGGACTTCCAGAACCCGACAGCGAGCCCGGCGGCGTACGCCGCACCGAGTGCCGTGGTCTCGGCCACCACCGGCCGGCTGACCGGCACGCCGAGCACGTCCGCCTGGATCTGCATGCACAGGTTGTTGGCGGTGATCCCACCGTCCACCTTGAGCACGTCCAGGGTGACCCCGGAGTCCTGCGCCATCGCGTCGACCACGTCCCGGGTCTGGTAGCAGATCGCCTCCAGGGTGGCCCGGGCGATGTGCGCGTCGGTGTTGAACCGGGACAGCCCGACGATCGCGCCCCGCGCGTCGGAACGCCAGTACGGCGCGAACAGCCCGGAGAACGCCGGCACGAAGCAGACGCCGCCGCTGTCCGGCACCTGCGCCGCCAGGGTCTCGCTCTGGTCCGCCGACTTGATGATGCGCAGCTGGTCACGCAGCCATTGCACGGCCGAGCCGGTGACCGCGATCGAGCCCTCCAGGGCGTAGACCGGGGCCGCGTCGCCGAGCTTGTAGCAGACCGTGGTGAGCAGCCCGTTCTCCGAGCGGACCAGGTTGGTCCCGGTGTTCAGCAGCATGAAGTTGCCGGTGCCGTAGGTGTTCTTGGCCTCGCCGGGCGCGAAGCAGACCTGACCGACCGTGGCGGCCTGCTGGTCGCCGAGGTCGCCGGTGAGCGGCACCACCCCGCCGAGCGGTCCCTCGACCCGCGCCTCGCCGTAACCGGTCGGGTCCGACGAGGGCCGGATCTGCGGCAGCATCCGGCGCGGGATGTTGAAGAACGACAGCAGCTCGTCGTCCCAGTCGAGGGTCTCCAGGTTCATCAGCATCGTCCGGCTGGCGTTCGTCACGTCCGTGACATGGTTGCCGCCGTTGGCGCCACCGGTGATGTTCCACAGCAGCCAGCTGTCGGTGTTGCCGAAGATGGCGTCGCCGCGCTCGGCCGCCTCCCGGACCCCGTCGACGTTCTCCAGAATCCACTGGATCTTGCCGCCGGAGAAGTAGGTGGCCGGCGGCAGCCCGGCCTTGCGCCGGATCACGTCGCCGCGGCCGTCCCGGTCCAGCGCCGAGGCGATCCGGTCGGTGCGGGTGTCCTGCCAGACGATCGCGTTGTAATAGGGCCGGCCGGTGCGCCGGTCCCAGACCACCGAGGTCTCCCGCTGGTTGGTGATCCCGACCGCGGCCAGGTCGCTCGCGCTCAGGTTCGCCTTCTGCATCGCGGTGCGCACCACCGCGACGGTCCGCTCCCAGATCTCGATCGGGTTGTGCTCCACCCAGCCGGCCTGCGGCAGGATCTGCTCGTGCTCCAGCTGGTGGCGGGCCACCTCGTTGCCGCCATGGTCGAAGATCATGAAACGGGTGCTGGTCGTGCCCTGGTCCACGGCTCCGACGAAGTCAGCCACGGTTCGCCTCCACGCTCTCGTCCTCCGACGGGACCCGGCCGACCTCCTGCGGGCCCACGATCGGAAGGAATCGTCCGACCACATACTTGTACAGGCCGGCACCGACAATTCCCCCGATGATCGGCCCGACGATCGGGATCCAGAAGTACAGATAGCCGGTTTGGTCCCGGAACGCTGTCTCGTACCCGGTCAGATAGCTGGCCAGCCGCGGGCCGAAATCACGGGCCGGGTTGATCGCGTAACCCGCGTCGGTGCCCCAGGCCATCCCGATCGCCACCACCACCAGACCGATGATGAACGGCGCCAGGTTCGCGCCCGGCGGGGTGCTCGCCACGTCGGTCAGGGCCAGGATCAGGAAGAGCAGGATCGCGGTGCCGATGATCTGGTCGCGGAACGCGCCCCACTCACCGACCGGCAGGCTGCCGTTGCCCGGCAGCGTGGAGAAGACCCCCTGCGTCTTGATCGTCAGTCCGGGGTCCTTGGCGTTCAGGACCTCGGTGTAGTTCCAGCGCACCAGCAGCGCGGCGAGGAACGCGCCGAGGAACTGGGCACCGATGTACGGCAGCACCTTGCGCCACTCGAAGCCCTTGAAGACCGCGAGCGCGATGGTGACCGCCGGGTTGAGATGGGCGCCGCTGAGCCGCGCCGCCACGTACACGCCGAAGGTGACACCCAGACCCCAGGCCCAGGCGATGCTGTCGTGATCCCCGATGCCGCCGGCCACCACCTGGGCCACCACACCGACACCGAACAGGATCAGAATCAACGTGCCGGCGAACTCCGCCACCACCTCGCCGACCAGTCCAGACATTTTGAGTCGTGCGGCCATGCTCCCTCCTTCGTCCCGCAAGCGATGCCAAGGACGCTAGGAACGTCGATGGCCGGGAGCAACGAACACCGGTCGGCATTGTCGAACATCAATTACGGCGGGTCGCAGCGAGGTCGCATAGAGTGCGAACATGCCGGGCACCGTGCAGTCCATCGAGCGAGCGGCCGCGATCCTGCGGATGCTCGCCGGCGGGCCGGGCCGGCTCGGGCTCAGCGAGATCGCCCGCTCCCTCGACCTGGCCAAAGGCACCACCCACGGGATCCTGCGCACCCTGCAGGGGGTCGGCTTCGTCGAGCAGGACCGGGTGTCCGGGCAGTACCAGCTGGGTGCCGCGCTGCTGCACCTGGGCACCAGCTACCTGGACATCAACGAGCTGCGGTCCCGCTCGATCAACTGGGCCGACCCGCTGGCCGCGCGCAGCGGGGAGGCGGTCCGGATCGGCACCGTCTGCGAGGGCCGGGTGCTCGTGGTGCACCACGTGTTCCGGCCGGACGACACGTTCCAGACGCTCGATGTGGGCGCGCTGCTGCCGCTGCACGCGACGGCCCTGGGGAAGGTGCTGCTGGCGTACCGGGCGGGTGTCCTGGACGCCGATCTGCCGGCCTACACACGAAAGACTCTGGTCAAGCCGCGCGAGCTGGCCACCGCCCTGGAACAGGTCCGGGAGTGCGGCTGGGCGGCCGACGTCGAGGAGTTCACCCTCGGCCAGGCGGCCGTCGCGGCGCCGATCCGCGGCTACGGCGGACTCGTGATCGGCGCCATCGGCGTCTCCGGACAAGTCGAGCGGATCTGCGACAGCCACTACAAACCACGCCCGCACCTGGTCACCAGCGTGCGGGACGCGGCCCGGGCGATCTCCCGGGAAATGGGAGCGGCCCGGCCATCGAAGGGATGAACCATGAGCGAGCGCTACGTGGTCGCTATCGATCAGGGCACCACCTCGACCCGGTGCATCGTGTTCGACCGGCGCGGGCAACTGGTCTCCCTGGCCCAGCAGGAGCACAAGCAGCACTTCCCGAAACCGGGCTGGGTGGAGCACGACGCCATGGAGATCTGGCGCAACGTGGAACGACTGGCCCCGCGGGCGCTGCGCCGCGCCGGGATCACCATCGATCAGGTGGCGGCGGTGGGCATCGCCAATCAGCGGGAGACGACGGTGATCTGGGACCGGCACACCGGGATCCCGGTCGGCCGGGCGATCATCTGGCAGGACACCCGGACCGATGCCCTGGTCCACGACCTGTCGGCACGGCCGCAGTCCCGGCGGATCTCGGAGATCTCCGGGTTGCCGCTCGCGACGTACTTCTCCGGCCCGCGACTGCGCTGGATGCTCGACCACACGCCCGGGCTGCAGGCCCGCGCCGAGCGCGGCGAGGTGCTCTGCGGGACCATGGAGACCTGGCTGATCTGGAACCTGACTCGTGGCGCGCACGTCACCGACGTCACCAACGCCAGCCGCACCATGCTGCTCGACGTGCGCACCCTGGACTGGTCCGCCGAGGCGCTCGACTTCTTCGGGATACCCCGCGCGATGTTGCCGGAGGTCCGGGCCTCGATCGGCGCCTTCGGCACCGCTTCGGAGGCATTTCCCGGGGTACGCATCGGCGCCGCCCTCGGTGATCAGCAGGCCGCCCTGTTCGGCCAGACGTGCTTCACCCCCGGCGAGGCCAAGTGCACGTACGGCACCGGGAGCTTCCTGCTGCTCAACACCGGTCAGGAGCTGATCCGGCCGGCGCACGGGCTGCTCAGCACCGTCGCGTACCAGGTGGCCGGCTCACCGGCCAGTTACGCGCTGGAGGGCTCGATCGCGATCACCGGCTCGCTGGTGCAGTGGTTCCGCGACCAGCTCGAGCTGATCTCCAGCGCCCCGGAGATCGAGACGCTGGCCCGGACGGTCGCCGACAACGGCGGGTGCTACATCGTGCCGGCGTTCTCCGGGTTGTACACGCCGCACTGGCGCTCCGAGGCGCGCGGGGTGATCGTGGGGCTGACGTCGTACATCACCAAGGGGCACCTGGCCCGGGCGGTGCTCGAGGCGACCGCCTGGCAGACCCGCGAGGTGGTCGACGCGATGAACGCGAACTCCGGCCTGGCCCTGAAAACCCTCAAGGTCGACGGCGGGATGACAGCCGACAACCTGCTCATGCAGATGATCGCCGACGTGCTCGACGTACCGGTGGTCCGGCCGCTGGCGGCGGAGACGGTCTCGCTGGGCGCCGCCTACGCCGCCGGGCTGGCCGTCGGTTACTGGCCGGACCTGGACGGCCTGCGCAGCAACTGGCACATCGCCGGGCAGTGGTTGCCGGCCATGGACCCGGCGCTGCGCGACACCGAGTACGCCAACTGGCAGCGCGCCGTGGAACGCACCTTCGACTGGATCCAGCCCGCTCAGACGTAGGCGGCCCGGGCCGGGCGCAGCGCCATGCAGTGCCCGCAGCGCAGGAAGTGCCTAGTCGGCTGCACCGGGAAGAGCGGGATGAAGAACAGGGTGAACTTGCTGGTCCGGGCCAGCCGCGCCTGCGGTGCCGCCCAGCCGCAGACCTCGCAGGTCTGCACCCGGGTGTCGACCAGCTCATCCTTGGTACGCACGCCGAACAAGAGGAAGAACATGACACCAGCGTGTCACCGGATCGCCAGCCTGTCCTGCTGACTAGCGTGGCGGCATGAAGGCGGTCGATGAGTTCGGCGACCGGCTGGCGGCCGCCGGCTGGGTGAGCGACCTGCTGGTCGCCGGTTCCCTCGCCACCGGCGACTACGTTCCCGGGGTCAGCGACCTGGACCTGGTGGCGATCGTGCCCGCCGAGCCCGGCCCGGCCCGGATCGCGCGGGCGCACGCGGGCGTCGATCCGACCCTCAACCTCGGTTGCGTCTACGTTGTCGCGGACCGCCTCGCCGACCCGGCCGCCGAGCACCCGACCTGGACCCACGGGCGGCTCGTGCGGCGGATCCTGTCCGGCGTCACCCGCGCCGAACTGGTCCGGCACGGCTACCCGGTCTTCGGCCGGCCGCCCGCCCAACTGCTGCCGCCGATGACCGGCGACGACATCCGCGCCGCCGCGCGCGCCGAGCTGACCGGCTACTGGGCGTGGGCGGCCCGCCGACCGTGGATCTTCCTCGACCCGGCGCTCGCCGACCTGAGCCTCACCTCGATGGCCCGCGGCCGCCACGCCCTGCGACACGGAACCCTGCTGACCAAGTCCCGGGCCGTCGAGGCGGCGGCCGCCCCGCCGTGGCTGGTCGCCCAGCTTCGCGCTCGTCGCCGCGGCACACCGGCCCACTCGCCGCGGCTGCGCACCGCCTGGCTCGCCTGGCGCGACGCCCGCCGCACGGTCACCGCGGCCCGGCGCCCGGCCACGTGACGCACCGCCGTCCCGCCCCGCCGCCGTCCCGCCCCGCCGCACCGACCCGCGCAGCTGGCACTCACAGTGGCATCACCAGCCCCGACACCACCACCACGACCAGCCCACCCCACGCAGCTGGCACCCACAGTGCTGTCACCAACCCCGACACCACCACCACGACCAGCCCACCCCACGCGGCTGGCACCCACAGTGGTGTCACGAGCGCCGACACCACCACCACGACCAGCCCGACCCACGCGGCTGGCACCCACAGTGCTGTCACCAACCCCGACACCACCACCACGACCAGCCCGACCCACGCGGCTGGCACCCACAGTGGTGTCACGAGCGCCGACACCACCACCACGACCAGCCCGACCCACGCGGCTGGCACCCACAGTGCTGTCACCAACCCCGACACCACCACCACGACCAGCCCGACCCACGCGGCTGGCACCCACGGTGGTGTCACGGACGCCGACACCACCACCACGACCAGCCCGACCCACGCGGCTGGCACCCACGGTGGTGTCACGGACGCCGACACCACCACCACGACCAGCCCGACCCACGCGGCTGGCACCCACGGTGGTGTCACGGACGCCGACACCACCACCACGACCAGCCCGACCCACGCGGCTGGCACCCACGGTGGTGTCACGAGCGCCGACACCACCACCACGACCAGCCCGACCCACGCGGCTGGCACCCACGGTGGTGTCACGAGCGCCGACACCACCACCACGATCAGCCCGACGCGCGGGGCTGGCGCTCGTGGTGGTGTCGACGGGCCGGAGGCCACCATCAGGGCCAGCTGGGACTGATCTTGACGGGGTGCGCTGGCTGCCTGGATCAGGGTGCTGCGGGCGTACCGGAGAAAGCGGACCTCGGCCCGGGCGGACCGCAACCGGTCGCGCGCCCTCGCTGGGCGTAGTCAGCGGCAGCCGGGATCGGCGACCGCGAACAGCGGCACCCTAGCCAGGAGGCAACCGACGCCGCGCCGACGACCAGCGGGTTCCTGCTATGGCGAGGAGGCTGTCGATCGGGTCGCTCTCGGCGCGGGTGTGCCGCCGGTCACGACTCGGGCCCAAGCGGAAGCGGGGCTGATGTGCCGCCGATCACGACTCGGGCCCAGGCGGAAACCGGGGCGAGCGTGCCTCCGATCACGACTCGGGCCCAAGCGGAAACGGGGCTGATGTGCCGCCGATCACGACTCGGGCGCGAGCGGAAACGGGGCGGGTGTGCCGCCGATCACGACTCGGGCCGGAGCGGAATCGGGGCGGGGCGGGGCGGGTTCGCGCTGGTATGACGACGATCGGACTCATCGGCAGTGGGAACATCGGAAGCACCGTGGCGCGGCTCGCCGTGGCCGCCGGGTATGACGTGGTGCTGAGCAACTCGCGCGGGCCGGAGACCCTGCAGGGACTGGTCGGGGAACTGGGGCCGAAGGCGCGGGCCGCGACGGCGGCCGAGGCGGCAGCGGCCGGGGACATCGTGGTGGTGACCGTGCCGCTCAAGGCCTACCCGGACGTTCCGGTCGAGCCGCTCGCGGGCAAGGTCGTGATCGACACGAACAACTACTACCCGGAGCGGGACGGGCAGATCGCGGCCCTGGACGCCGACGAGACCACCACCGGTGAGCTGCTCCAGCGGCATCTCGCCACGAGCAAGGTGGTGAAGGGCTTCAACAACATCTGGTTCGAGCACCTCGCCACGCTGGCCCGCCCGGCCGGGGCCGCGGACCGGACCGCGCTCCCGATCGCCGGGGACGACGCGGCGGCCAAGCTGGTGGTCACCGAGTTCCTCGACCGGATCGGGTACGACGCGGTGGACGTCGGCCCGCTCGCCGAGAACTGGCGCACCCAGCGGGACACCCCGGTCTACGTGACGCCGTACGGCCCGTTCGGCGGCGCCGCGACCCCGGCGGACGCGGCGACCGTCCGCGACCGGGTGGCCGAGGCGAAGCGCTGACCCCAACGGGTAGCAAGTCGAGGCGCTGACCTGAACCGGGTAACGATTCGAAGCGCTGACCCCAACCGGGTAGCGAATCGAAGCGCTGACCCGACCGGGTAACGAATCGAACGCTGACCCCAACCCGGTAACGAATCGAAACGCTGGGTGCTCCGGCTGGTCCGGGGCACCCGGCGTCAGCCGGGCGCCGGGTTCGACCCGTTCCGGGCATCGCCGCGCGGGGCCAGGCGTGCGAGACTTGGCCGCCGGATCGCCGCTCGGAGGCCCGAAAATGCGAAAGCGCCTGGTCATCGCCGCTCTCGCCGCCCTGCCGCTGGCCGGAGCCGGCGCGGCGTTCGCGGTGTCGCGGGACAGCGGACCGCAGACCCGGCCACCGGCGACCGTCCGGGCCACATCCGGCTCGGGGACAGCCACACCGGACCCGGCGAGCGGCCTCGCATCGGCCGCCACCGCCGGGATCCCGGCGGCGTCCGAGCACCCGGCCGCCCCGGCGTCCGGCTCCCGGCCCGCGCGGCCGGCCGCGACGACCCGGGGCGCCGCCACCCCGGCCACCGATTCGCGCGCCGGCGGCACGCCGACCACCGGGCCGGTCGTCGCGCCGCCCACCGACCTGCCACCGGCCCGCCCGCCGACGACCGGCAAGCCACTGCGTCCGACCGGCTCGGTCAGCCCGCCCCCGCCGCTGACCGACCCGGACAGCGACAATGAGCAGTCGAAAATCTCCGGCATCGACGGCCGAAATAGCGAAATGTCCGGCAGGCAAGGCAAAGCGGGCAGCCGGCGAGAAAGTGCTGATGGCATCGAGCCGAGGGCGACCGGCCACAAAAACGGCCATCCAAACGACGAGTAAAGCGGACCAGCCGGGGACAGCGGACCAGCCGGGGACAGCGGACCAGCCGGGGACAGCGGACCGGGCGGGAAGAACGAGGAACGCCCGCGACCGGCACCGCGGTCACGGGCGTTCAGCGCATCGGCGTACGTCAGAAGTTGACGGAAATCCCGGCGGCCTTGCAAGCGGCCGTCAGCTCGGTGCCCGCCTTCTCGAAGCCGGGCGCCGCCGCGGCCTCGACCGGGTCGGCGGCCGAGGCGGCCTTGGCGGCCTCGTCGGCGACCTTCTGCGCGGCCGTCGAGACCGTGCTCTCCGGGGCCTGGTCGAGCGCCTGGTTCACCGACTTGGTGAAGTCGTCGAGGATCGCCTTGGCGTCGGCCGGCTTGATGTCGCCGTTGCCGGCCTTCATGATCTTGAGCATCGCGGTCTTCATCGCCTCGCCGGCGGTGTTGCTGGCCTCGCAGACCACCTTGTCGGCGGAGCCGTTGGCGGCCGAGCCGGGGATCGCACCGGACTCCGAGATGGAGACGTCCGGAGCGGACGACGTGGCGGCCGGCGCGGAGGCGCTGGTCGCGGCGGTGGTGGGCGTGCCGGACGCCTCGGTCTTGTCATCGTCGGAACAGGCGGCGAGGCTGAGCACGGCGGCGGTGAACAGAACGGCGGAGGTAACCCGGGTACGCATCACGGCGCGTACGCTAGCCGACGCGAAAAGTATGATCAACTCAACTTCGGACACCTCGGACGACGTGATCGACGACTCTATACTTCCCGTCCTGTGAAGATTCTGTGCCGCACCGCCCTGCTCACCACCCTGGCCGCGCTGGCCCTGACCGGCTGCGACAGCGACGACCAGAAGGCCCCGGGCAGCGACGACAAGAAGCCGCAGCAGCCCGCCGCCGCGACCATCGGTGCCGCCGGCAGCGGATGCGAACTGCCGGTCAGCTTCGGCATCGCCGAGGGCTGGAAGCCCAAGCAGGTCACCGTCGAGGCGAACGACCCGTTGGCCGCGCTGGCCAAGAAGGGCCCGTTCACGATGGCCTGCGAGATCGACGCCAAGCCGGCCGGCAAGCTCGGTTTCCTCCGGGTGTGGACCGGCGGGCGGGCCGGGCTCAAGGACGGTCTCACCGCGTTCATCGGCGACCGGGCGCAGCAGCCGGCGTTCACCGAGGTGCGGATCGGCGGCAAGCCCGGGCTGGCCGTCGACTACCAGCAGAAGAGCCAGCTGGACGACGGCCTGGAGAAGGAGGCGGCGTTCGTCGTCGACTCCGGCAAGGGGCTGGTCCTGGTCTCGCTGGACAGCTTCGACAACGACGAGCACGCGGCGATGCGACCGGCCTACCAGCTGGCGCGAGACTCGCTGACCGTCAATTGACCGAGACGAACTGACCGTCAACCGACCGAGGCGAAAACCCGGCTTCGGTACGACCGGAGCCCCGCTCTCACCGACGACTGGCCGGTTCCGGCGCCCGGAACCTGGTCAGGCGGGCCGTCGTCCGCTGCTTGAGGGCGAAGGCCCGCTTGGCGGTGTCCCGCAGGCCGGCGATCAGCGGCGACCGCGAGTGCCGGGCCCACGGGACCGGGACCTCGACGGTGCCGTACTTCGCCTTGTAGGAGTTGGCGCCGACGAAGTCGAACTCGGTGACGCCACGCGCCCTGGCCCAGCGCAGCGCGTACCAGATCAGCGCCTCGTTGGGCCGCAGGTGCTGGTGCTCGCGGTAACTCGCGCCGCCCCAGAAGTACATCGTCCGGTGGTACCACGGCAGCACCGCGGTGGCGATGCACCGGCCGTCGCCGTCCCGGGCCCGCAGCAGGCTTATCCGGCCCGCCGGAGCGAGGTGTCGGATCAACGACTTGACGCGTTCCACCGAATAGGTGGGCACCAGATTCTGCTTCGCGAAAACGTCCCGCAATTGATCGTAGAATTCGTCGGCGAATGCCGGATCCGGTTCCGCCTCCTCGATGATCACGCCGGACTTGGCGGCCTTGCGGATATTGCGGCGGCAGGCGCCGGCCATCGCACCGAACAGCGCGTCCTCGTCCGGGCTCAGGTCGATCACCGCGGTCGGCGCGGAGTCCCAGCGCAGGCCCAGCCCGGCGAAGTCGGCCTCGGTGGCGCCCCGGTCGCGCACCTCCAGGTGCGCGCAGCCCAGCTCGTCGAACGCGAACCCGGTCAGCGCCCGCAGCGCGTCCCTCCGGGAAATCCCGGGAAGCAGGTTGAAGCCCTGGTAGGAGGTGGTCCAGCCGGCCATCGGACTACCCAGGATGCGGAGTCCGTAGCGGCGGGTGAGCAGGCCGGTGAAGTGTCCCACGGTGGTGTCGCCGTCGCTCACCGTGGCGAGCACCGGCTCGGCACGCTGGCACTCGGCCACGAACGCGAGCCACTCGGGAGTGTGGAAGATGAGGCGGTCCTGGTAGGTGGCGCGGTCGGCGGTGAGGGCGGCACTCGGCTCCACCCGTTGCAGTCGAAGCATCCGTTCGCCTCACTCGAATAGGCGTCGAAGCCGGATGATGCCCCGCCGTACGGCCATTCCGCAAGGCCCGAAAGGACCATTAGCGAATTGACGTGAATCTTCCTCGCGTTCGGGGTGACAATTGCTACTGCCGCTCACCGGTATCCATTTGTCAGGGTGATGGAGAACCGACGAGCGGGAGGGTGCCGGTCGCATGGAGGCGCCGACGGCGATCAAACGACGTCTGAACGAACTGGGCCTGCGAACCCGCCTCCGGGCCAGGCCCCGGGCGCAGGGCCGGGTGCTGGCGCCGGCCGGGCTGTTCCGCCGCCTGCCCAGCGCGCCCGGGCTGTTCTTCCCCTTCTACCACGACGTGCTCCCGGAGTACTCCGGCGACCTGCGCCACCACCTGCTCCGGATGCGCCGGATCGGGACCATGGTGAGCTACGACGAGGGCCTCGAAGTGCTGGCCGGCGAGCGGCCGCTGACCGGGCCGGCGTTCTGCCTGAACTTCGACGACGGGCACGCCAGCTGGCGCGACGTGGTGGTGCCGATGCTGCTGGAGCTGAAGCTGCCGGCCACCTTCTTCGTCACCACCGGGCTGATCGGCCGCCCCGGCAACCTGACCTGGGACGACCTCCGCGACATCCGGCGCGCCGGGTTCCCGGTCGGCTCGCACACGGTGAGTCACCACCGGCTGGCCGACCAGGACGACGCCGAGGTGTGGCACGAGATCGTCGACTCGAAGAAGGAGCTGGAGGACGAGCTCGGGGTCGAGGTCCGGGACTTCGCCGCGCCGTACGGCTATCCGCGGGTCGACTTCACCGAGCGCGAGGTACGGGTGGCCGAGCAGGCCGGGTACCGCAGCTTCGCCTCCACGCGGCGCCCGGCCATGCACGCCGGCGACTCCCCGATGTGGATCCGCCGGCAGGGGCTGCACCCCGCGTGGCCGCTGATGGCAGTGCGGACGCGGGTCCATGACTGAGCCACCGCAGGCCCGGCCACGGATCTACCTGAGCCCGCCGGACGTCACCGACGTCGAGCGGAAACTGCTGCTGGAGGCGTTCGACTCGAACTGGGTGGCGCCGGTCGGCCCGGACCTGGACGCCTTCGAGGCCAAGTGCGCCGAGCTGGCCGGCGTCCGGCACGCGGTGGCGCTGAGCAGCGGCACCGCCGCCCTGCACCTGGCACTGATCGCCGCCGGGGTGCGCCGCGGCGACACCGTGCTGGTCCCGTCGTTCACCTTCGCGGCCACCGCCAACGCGGTGATATACCTCGGCGCCCGCCCGGTCTTCCTGGACAGCACCCCGGAGAGCTGGAACGTCGACCCGCAGATCCTCGCCGACGAGCTGCGCGGCCGCGCGGTGCGCGGCCAGCTGCCCCGCGCGGTGATCACCGTCGACATGTACGGCCAGTGCGCCGACTACCGGCCCATCCTGGAGGCCTGCGACAGGTACGGCGTCCCGCTGATCGAGGACGCCGCCGAGGCGCTCGGGGCGACCTACCGGGACCGCCCGGCCGGGTCCTTCGGGCTGGCCGGGGTCCTGTCGTTCAACGGCAACAAGATCGCCACCACCGGCGGTGGCGGGATGCTGGTCACCGACGACGCCTCGGTCGCCGGGCAGGTCCGGCACCTGGCCACCCAGGCCCGCGAGCCGGTCCCGCACTACGAGCACCGCACGGTCGGCTACAACTACCGGCTGAGCAACCTGCTCGCCGCCGTCGGCCGGGGCCAGTTGCAGCGGCTGCCGTCGATGATCGAGGCGCGCCGGGTCACCGCCGAGCACTATCGCGCGGCGCTCGGCGACCTGCCCGGGTTCCACTTCCTGCCGGTGGCGGCCTACGGCGTACCCAACTGGTGGTTGACCTGCCTTCTCGTCGACTCGCCGCGGTCCCGCGATCGGATCCTCGCCGAGCTGGCGAGAGCCGACATCGAGGCGCGCCCCACTTGGAAGCCGATGCACCTGCAGCCGGCGTACCGGGACTGTCTGATGCGCGGCGGCGCGGTCAGCGCCGACCTGTTCCACCGCGGGCTGTGCCTGCCCAGCGGTTCCGCCCTCACCGGGCACGACCGGGATCGTGTCGTGGCCGCCGTCCGCTCGGCTGCCGCCGGGCTCAAGGGGTGACCTCGATGCGCATCGTCTACGTACACCAGTACTACTGCAATCCGGGGATGGCCGGCGGCATCCGCTCCTACGAGCAGGCGAAACGGCTGGTGGCCCGCGGTCACACGGTGGACGTGATCACCACCGACATCACCCCCGGCGACCGGGAGCTGGGCTGGAAGGTCACCCACGAGGACGGGATCACCGTCCACTGGTTCCGGATCCCCTACGACAACCACATGTCGTACGCCCGCCGGCTGCGCGCCTTCGCCGAGTTCATGGTGCTGGCCACCACGCGCGCCGCCCGTCTGAGCGCGGACCTGGTCTTCGCCACCAGCACCCCGCTCACCGTCGCGGTACCCGGTGTACTCGCCGCTCGGCTGCGCCGGGTGCCGTTCGTCTTCGAGGTCCGTGACCTCTGGCCGGAGGTGCCGATCGAGATGGGCGCGCTGCGCAACCCGGTCACCCGGGGACTGGCCGGCGCGCTGGCGAACTTCGCCTACCGCAACGCGGCGGAGGTGGTCGCCCTCTCCCCCGGGATGGCCGCCGGGGTGACCGCACGACGGCCCGGCACCCCGGTCACCGTGGTGCCGAACGCCGCCGACCTGGATCTCTTCCACGTCGACCCGGCGCGGGTGAAACGGTTCCGGGCGGAGCACCGCTGGCTCGGCGACCGGCCGCTGATCGTCTACACCGGCGCGCTGGGCGCGGTGAACGGGGTGGAGTACCTGATCCGCGCGGCCCGGCGGATGCGCGAGCTGGACCCGGAGATCCAGGTGCTGATCGTCGGGCACGGCAAGGAGTGGGAGAGCACCGGCCGGCTCGCCGCCGAGCACGACCTGCTCGACCGGACCGTCCGGATGTGGGAGAAGGTCCCGAAAGCCGAGCTGCCGGTGATCCTGGGCGCGGCGACCATGTCGACCAGCATGGTCCGCCCGATCCGCGGCCTCTGGGACAACTCGGCGAACAAGTTCTTCGACGCGCTCGCCGCGTCCCGGCCGATCGCCATCAACTACGGCGGCTGGCAGGCCGACCTGATCGCCGAGACCGGCGCCGGGCTGGTCCTCGACCCGTACGACGCGGACGGCGCCGGCGACCTGATGGCCGGCCGGGTCCGGGACGAGGACTGGCTGGTCAAGGCCCGGGCCGCGGCCCACCAGCTGGCCGTCGACGAGTTCTCCCGGGACCTGCTCTTCGAACGCTTCGAGGCGGTGCTCACCCGGGCCCGGGCCGGAGCCCGAGCGGCGGGCCGCCGAGCCGTGCTGTCCCAGCAGTCCTGACATCGGGGGGTTCTGAGAAGTGGAACTGCGTGCGTACCTCCGGGCCTGCCGGCGCCGATGGCTGTGGCTGCTGGTCCCGGTGCTGGTGGCCACCGCGATCTCGGCGGGCATGACGCTCACCGCGAAACCGGCCTACAAGTCGTCGATGCTGCTGTTCGTCTCGGCCGGCACCGGGGATCCGGACGCGAACTCCCGTCGGCTCAACTCCTACATCGCCCTGCTCACCGGGCCCCGGGTGGCCGAGGGCGTGGTCGCCAAGCTCGGCCCGGAGGTCACCGCCGCGCAGGTCCGCAAGAGCCTGTCCGCCCAGGTCAGCGAGGGTACCGACCTGCTCGCGATAGCCGCCGTCGACCCGAGCGCGGCGCGCAGCCGGGAGATCGTCACGACCGCCGCGTCGGTGCTGGTCACGGTGGCCAAGGGGATCACCCCGCCGAGCCCGGACGGCGGCCCGGCACCGTCCATCTCGATCCTGCAGGAGGCGGAGACCACCAGGCAGCCGAACGGGCTGGCCCGTAACGCCGGCTTCGCCGCGGTGCTCGGCCTGCTGATCGGCGCGACAGCGGTGGCGATCCGGGAGTTCTCCGGCAAGACCGTCGCCGAGGAGGAGGACCTGCGCCGGCTCGGCCTCGGCACGGTCGGCGTGATCTCGCTGGACGGCCGGGGCCGCGACGAGCACCCGGACCAGGCGCTCGCCGAGGCGTTCCGGCGGCTGCGCAGCCTGCTGCCCGGCGTCACCGACGGGCGGCGGAGCAGCCCGCGCGGCCGGTCGCTGCTGCTGGCCGGCACCAGCCGCAAGGAGGGGACCACGGCGGTCACCTGCGGGCTGGCCATCGCGATGGCCGAGACCGGCGCGCGGGTGGTGCTGGTGGACGCCAACCTGCGCACCCCCGGGGTGGGCCGCTACCTCTCCCTCGACCCGGCGCCCGGGCTGGCCGAGGTGCTCTCCGGCGCCGCGCGGGTCCCGGACGTGCTGCGCGAGTCGCTGAACGGGCGGCTCACCGTGCTGCCGGCCGGTGCGCAGACCCCCGATCCGGGCGGGCTGCTCGCCTCGCCGCGCCTGCCGGCCACCGTGCGCACCCTCACCGAGCGCTTCGACGTGGTGCTGGTCGACGCGCCGCCGCTGAACGGGCCGGCCGACGCCGCGGTGCTCGGCAAGGTGACCGACAGCGCGCTGCTGGTGGTCCGGGCGAACCGGACCCGGACGGCGGACGTGGAGAAGTCGATGGAGCTGCTGGAGCGGATCGGCGCCAAGCTGGCCGGCGCGGTCCTCAACGCGCTGCCCCGCAAGCTGCCCACCGGCCAGGCGTGGGCAGGCGCCACCCAGGTGCCAGCGTCCGACCTGCTCATCCCGCTGGACGAGCCGGCCGAGGAGAGCGCGCCGGTCAGCGGCATCCCGGCGCCGCGACCACCGGCCGGCGTGGTCCGTGGCCGGGCCCGCGTCGCGCAGGCCGCCCTGGACGACGTCGCCCGCGGGAAGGCCCAGGTGATAGAACCGACGAGTCCGGCACCGGCGGCGGCGGACGAGTCCGACCCGGAGCCCGAGAAGCGACCCGACGGTGAGTGAACTGCGGGTGGACCAACAGGCCACGGCGAGGCTCGCAGCCCGCCGGGCGCACCGGCTCACGTGGCTGGCCGGGCAACTCCGGGAACCGTACGTCCAGCTGATCGCCTCGCAGATGCTCACCGGCGCGGTGGCGTTCGCGGCGAACATCCTGATGGTCCGCTCGCTGACCCCTACCCACCGCGGCGAGGTCGCCCTCCTGCTCCAGGTCACCTACCTGGCCACCCAGGTGCTGCTGCTCGGGACCGAGCGCAGCTTCGTGGCCACCTATCACAACGTGGCCGCGGGACCGGCCGTCCGGGCGTACGCCAAGCTGTTGATCGTCCCGATCCTGGTCGGACTGGTCGGCTCGGTGATCTACACGGCGGTCGCGCCGCACCGGGAGAACCCCGGGCCGGTGATCGTCGCGATGCTGTTCTGGTACACCATCGTCGAGGCGTCCTCCCTGGCCACCCGGTCGATTGCGATAGCCGTGGGCCGCGTGCGCGACTTCTTGGTCTGCCGGGTGCTGGAGTCGGTGCTGCTGCTGATCATGCTGGTCGGCCTGTACGCCGCGCACACCTCGCACCCGGAGATCTGGTTCCTCGCCTACCTGGTGGCCGGCGCCGTGCCGACCGTCGTCTACCTGGTGACCTGGCTACGGCTGCCGCCGGACCCGGACGCCGTCCCGGTCCACCAGGAGCAGGGCCGGATGGTCCGCCGGGAGGGCCTGGCGCTGTTCCCGGCGGCCATCTCCAACATGGCGATGCTGCGTGTGGACCGCCTGGTCATCCCGGCGCTCGCCTCGACCGCCGCGCTCGGCCTCTACACCAGCGTGGCCACCATGACCGAGCTGCTGGCCTGGCCGCTGCGCGCCTACGCCGACTCCCGGCTGGGCCGGTGGCGGGCCGCGCACCGGGACGGCAGCCTGCGGGCCGCCCCGCTGGTGCTGGCCGCCGCCGTCTACACGCTGGTCGTCGTCCCGGTCGTGGCCGGTGGGCTGTACCTGCTGATCGTCCCGGTCTTCGGCCACCAGTACGCCCCGGCCAAGGTGGTGGTGCTGCCCCTGGTGCTGGCCGCCGGCCTGTACGCGATCTCCCGGATCAGCCTCGGCCTGCTGATCGCCCGCGGGCACGGCGCGCTGGTGTCGGCCGCCGAGATCACCGGTTTCGTGGTGAGCTTCGCGGTCTACCTGCTGCTCATCCCGCGCCTGGGCATCCTCGGCGCGGCCTACGGCTCGCTCGCCGGGTACGGCGCCTGCCTGCTCTTCGCGCTGGTGGCCAGCCGCGTGGTGAAGGACGAGAACGATGCCTGACCGGTCCGCCGCCCCCCGGGTCTTCCTCGCTCCCGGCCTGCTGCTCGTGCTGATCGCCGTCGGCGGCCGGTTCACCCTGGACCGGGCCGGGTTCACCGGCCTGGGCTGGGTCGACCTGCGGGTGGTCGGCCTGATCGTCGCGCTGGTCCTGCTGATCGTGGACATCAGCCGCCGGCCGCGGACGGCGACCGGCCGGGACGAGACCTGGCTGGTCGTCACCCTGCTGTTCTTCCTGTTCCAGATCGCCTCGGCGCTGTGGGCGCCGCCGGCCGCCCGGATCGGCGCGCAGACCCTGGACATGATCCTGCTCGGCGCGCTGACGCTGGCGTTCTACCACTGGACGCTGGGCGACCCGGACCGGGCGATCCGGTACACGTTCCTGCTGTTCTACGTCACCGCCATCGTGTTCGGGCTGGCCGCCATCTTCATCAACGGGCCGGGCGAGCAGGGCCGCTACTCCGCCTTCGGCGGCGGCCCGAACGTCTTCGTCCGCATCGAACTGCTCGGCGTGATCAGCGCGATCGCCCTCACCCTGATCCATCGCCGGCTGGTGCCGCTGCTGGCCACGCCGCTGTTGCTGCTGGCCGCGCTGCTCTCCGGCTCGCGGGGCGCCCTGATGGCCGGCGCGGTGGTCGGCGGCTACGCGCTCTGGAAGATCCGCGGCCGGCTCAAGCCCGGCCCGGTGCTCGCGGCCGGCGCGTTCCTGGTGGTCGCCGCGATCGTCGTCTGGTTCACCGCGCCGCCCGCCTTCACCTCGCTGTTCCAGGAGCGATTCGTCGAGCAGACGGTCCAGGAGCAGTACATGTCGAACCGCACCGACATCTGGGCGGCGGCGCTCAAGCTGGGCTGGGAGCACCCGATCGGCGGCGCCGGTCTGGACGGCTTCTACGGGTCGATCGGCATCAATCAGATGATCGAGTACCCGCACAACTACGTGCTCGCCGTCGTCGCCGAGGGCGGGCTGATCGGGCTCGGCCTGCTCACCGTCGCGGTCATACTGTGGGCAAGGACCGTACGCGGTGGCGGTGCCCGCCCGCAGGCGGTGGGGCTCGCCGTGTCGGCGGCCGTGTTCGTGGCCTTGAGCAGCCTGTTCTCCGGTGACTACTACGACGCCCGGCTCGCTTGGATCTTCGCCGCGATGGCCGCCGCGGCCGCTGTCGCGCAGGCCCGGACGGCGCCCGCCGCCGCGCCTGCCCGTGAGCGAGAGGCAGTTGGACGATGACTTCCCACAAGCGATGCGGACGACGGGCAGTGCTGCTGCTCGGCGTCGGCTCGGTGGTGGCCGTGACCGCGGCGAACAGCGCGGCCCGGCCCTGCAACGCGGAACCCCTGGCCCCGGCGGAACCGGTGGCCGCGTCCCCGGCGGAGGTGACGGTCACGCTGAGGCCGGTCAGCTACTGGACGAGCCTGTTCGAGCGCAGCTGGGACTACCAGGCCCGGACCGCGCAGCCGATGAGCAGGTCCCGGGACAGCCAGGACCACTACGACCTGTCGTACACGCTGGACGCGAACGTGGCGATGTTCCGGGCCACCGGCGCGCTGCGCTACCTGGACCGGGCGCTGGCCTACGTCGACAACGTGGCGTCCTCGGCGGTGCCGTCCGCCTCGCTGCCCGGCAGCAGTTTCCGGGACCGGTACCGCGGCTGGGCGTCGAGCAAGTCCGGCGAGCGCGGCGACGAGGTGCCGCTCTACGAGAGCTACTTCTGGCGGTACGCCACCCAGCTGCTGGTCGCGATGCGGCAGAGCACCGCCGTCTACGCGAACGCGAGTTACCGGGCCGTCTACGAGCGGCTGCGCACCTTCGCCGAGGTGGACGTCTTCGAGAAGTGGTACACGCGGGGCGCCGGCGAGAACATCTTCCGGGATCGCACCCACATGGCGGCGCACTGGGCGCTGATCGCGCTCAACCTGGGACTGCTGGCCACCGATCCGGACCGGCGGGCCCGGTACAAGAAGGTGCACGACACGATCAGCGCCGAGCTGCACAACCAGATGACGCGCAACCCGGTGGAGCCGACCGCGTACTTCTGGAGCGACGAGTGGGGCTCCACCCGCCGGCCCGGGCAGGACGTGGGGCACGGCAACGGGGTGATCTCGTACGTGGTGGAGGCCCGCGACCACAAGCAGGGCTGGACGGCCGCCGACATGACGGCGTTCGGCGCGCTGCTCGGCAAGGTGATCTGGCCGGGCGGGACGACGTACCGGGAGTTCGTCGACGGGACCGGGTCGGACAACGGCTGGATCGCCGACGGCTTCGTCAAGCTCGGCCGGTACGACCCGAACCTGCAGCACCGGCTGGACGCGTACCAGGTGGTCAACGACCAGTTCGCCGGAAACATGGCGCTCAACGCAAAGATCCTGCGCGGGTGAGGAGTTCTCGATGACGGCATCGCTGCTGGACCCGGCGGCCCGGGAGTGGAAGGAGACGTTGCAGCACGTGGCGCACGACATGTATCACGTGCCCGACTACGTCGTCCTGGACGCCCGGCTGTACGGCGGCGCGCCGGCCGCGTTCCACTTCGAGCGGGGCGCGCGGCGGCTGCTGATTCCGCTGATCGTCCGGGAGATACCCGGCTCGGAGCTGCGGGACGCGCTGTCGCCGTACGGATATCCGGGTCCGGTCAGCGATGCCGCGCCCAGCGACACGCTGTTCTGGCGGGCGGCCTGCGCCGCCCTGATCGAGACGCTGCGGCAGGCCGGGATCATCTCGGTGTTCGTCCGGATGCACCCGCTGCTGAACGCGCCGTCGCCGGTGCTCGGCGAGGCCGGCGCGCTGGTCCGGCACGGCGAGACGGTGTCGATGGACCTGACGATCGGCGTCGAGGAGATGTGGAGCCAGACCCGCAGCGACCACCGCAACCACATCAACCGGGCGAAACGCGCCGGCACCCGGGTCGTCTTCGACGACTGGGGCCGGCTCGCCGAGTGGGTCGAGGTCTATCACGACAACATGCGGCGGGTGGGCGCCGCCGATTACTACTTCTTCACGTACGAGCATCTGGCCGCCCTGCACGACGCGGTCGGTGACCGCATGCACCTGGCTGTCGCGCTGGAGGGCGACGAGGTGGTGGGCGGCAACACGTTCTTCGAGTACGACGGGATCGCCACCGGTTACGTCTCGTCCACCCGGCGGGCCCGCGGCCGGTACGCCGACGAGCTGCTCTACGACTCGGTGCGGCGGTGGTGCAAGGAGCGCGGCGCGCGGGTGTTCCACCTGGGCGGTGGCAAGGGTGGTGCCAACGACTCGCTCTTCTCCTACAAGGCCGGGTTCTCGCCGCGCCGGCATCCGTTCCACACCTGGCGGGTGGTGGCCGACCCCGCGGCGTACGAAAGCCTGGTCCTGGACAGACGGCCCGGCGCCGATCCCGCGGACCTGTCCTCCACCTTCCCGTCCTACCGCTAGGAGCACGCATGCGGATCACCTGCGTCGGCGGCGGCCCCGCCGGTCTGTACTTCGCGGTGCTGGCGAAGCTGGCCGACCCCACCCGCGAGATCACCGTGCTGGAGCGCAACCCGGCCGGCGTCACCTACGGCTGGGGCGTGGTCTTCTGGGACGACCTGCTCGACGACCTGTTCCGCTACGACCCGGTCAGCGCCGCCCGGATCTGGGAGGCCGCCTACAAGTGGAACGAGTACGAGGTCCGGGTCACCGGTAAACCCGACTCCCACCTGGGCGGATACGGCTTCAGCATGGGCCGGCACAAGCTCCTGGAGATCCTCGGCGAGCGGGCCCGCGAGCTCGGTGTGACGGTGCGTTACCAGGATGAGCTGACCGACCCGGCCATGCTGCCGCCGGCCGACCTGGTGGTGGCCTGCGACGGGGCCGGCAGCCGGATCCGCGACCTGCACGCCGAGCACTTCGGGGCGTCCGTGGAGACCGGCCGCAACAAGTACATCTGGCTGGGCACCCCGCACGTGTTCCGCACCTTCCGGTTCGGGTTCGAGCGGACCGAGGCCGGCTGGATCTGGTTCCACGCCTACCCCTTCAGCGACACGGCGAGCACGTTCATCGTGGAGTGCACCCCGGAGACGTGGACCGGGCTGGGCCTGGATCGGCTGGACTCGGCGGCCGGCAACGCCCGGTTGCGGGAGATCTTCGCCAAGCACCTGGACGGCCAGCCGCTCGACGACTCAGGGCGGGGCTGGCTGAACTTCCGGCGGGTGACCGCCGAGCGCTGGGACCACGGCAACGTGGTGCTGATGGGCGACGCCGCGCACACCACGCACTTCGCCATCGGCTCCGGCACCAAGCTGGCGATGCAGGACGCGATGGCCCTGGCGGACGCCGTCGCCGACTTCGCGCCGGAGGCGCTGCCCGCCGCGCTGGAGCAGTACGAGCACCGCCGCAAGGTAGCGCTGGCGCCGCTGCAACGGGCCGCGCTGGCCAGCAGCCAGTGGTTCGAGCGGATGCCGGAGTACGCGACGTTGCCGGCTACCCGGTTCTCGTACGCCCTGTCGAATCGCCGGGAGGACTTCCCGGCGTGGCGGTACCTGCTGCATATTTCGACGCAGGGCACGGTCCCGCGCACGATGCTGCGCTGGACGCTGAGCGCCCGACGGTGGAACCGGGCCCGCCGGCGGCCGGCCCGCCGCCTCACCGCAGCAGTCCCCTGACGACGAGGACGAGGAGTACCGATGGCCGAAGGTGCGCTCCTGGAACCGGACGACACCGCGTGGGCCGAGGCACTGGTCCGCATCCGGCACGACATCTACCACCTGCCCGACTACGCACGGCTCGACGCCGACCTGGTCGGCGGTACCGCTACCGCGTTCCGCTACGACGAGGCCGACCACGTCCTGCTCCTGCCGCTGATCCTGCGCCCGATCCCGGAGACCGGGCTGCACGACGCCGTCTCGCCGTACGGCTACCCCGGGCCGGTCAGCGACGTGGCGCCGGTCAACAGCGGCTTCTGGGCGCGGGCCGCCCGGGCGCTCGTCGCGCTGCTGAACACGCACGGGGTGGTCACCGCGTTCGTCCGGCTGCATCCGCTGCTGCCCGCCCCGCAGGTGTCGCTCCAGCAGACCGGCACCCTGGTCAACCACGGCCAGACCGTCTCGATCGACCTGACCGGCACCGCCGAGCAGCTCTGGCGGGACACCCATCGCACGCACCGCAAGCAGATCAGCCGGGCGAAGCGCGCCGAGGTGGCGGTGGTCTTCGACGACTGGGACACGTTCGACACCTGGATCGACACGTACCACGCGACGATGCACCGGGTCGGCGCGCGGGACTTCTACTTCTTCAGCCACGAGCACCTGCACCGGCTGCGCGACGCGCTCGGCCCGCACCTGCACCTGGCCACCGCGGTCCGGCGGGGCGAGGTGCTCGGCGGCAACCTGTTCTTCGAGTACGACGGGATGATGCACACCCACCTGCAGGCCACCCGGGACGGCGAGATCTTCTACGCCGACAAGCTGCTCTACCACGAGGTGCGGCTCTGGGGCCGGCAGCGCGGGAACCGGGTGGTGCACCTCGGTGGTGGGGTGGGCGGGGCGGACGACTCGCTGTTCCAGTACAAGGCGGCGTTCGGGGGCGGGCGGCAGGACTTCCACACCTGGCGGCTGATCACGGATCCGGCGGCGTACGAGCGGCTGGCCGGGGCGCCCACCGCGGAGTCGCTGGGCGGGCGGTTTCCGCCGTACCGGTGAACGGCCGTTTCCCATCGGCCGCCTCGGGAGTGGCCGGTTTTTAATCGGTCGGCTCCGGGGCGGTCGGGCGACCACAATGATCGGCATGCTGGCCGCCACCCGGGAACTGCTCGACACCCTCGATCCCCTGCCGTCTCGTGCGCGGCTGCGGCATCTCGCGGCCTGGGCGCGCACCGCCCCGGACCGGCCCGAGGTCTGCGCCGAGCTGCGCGCCGGCGACGGTTACCAGCGGCATCTCGCGCTGGTCGCCGCCCTGGTGGCCGACGATGCCGCGGCCGTCGACGCGGCCGTCCACGATCCGCTGCCCGGCCTGCGGTCCGCCGCGCTCCAGGCCGCGCTGCGGGCCGGCCGCCTCGGACCGCGGATCGCCGACCTGCCCGCTTCCGATCGCCGCCGCCTTTACCGTACGCTGCGCGCCCGCCCCGCCCCGGCCATCGCCGACGCCCTGATCGGTGACATCCACGCGCGCTTCGGTGACGCCGAGGCGGCCGCTCTCCTGCCGGCCTGCGGCGCTGCCACGGTACGGCGGCTGCTCCCCGACCTGGCCCACGCCACCCGGCTGCGCGCCCTGGTCCGCCGGCACCCCGAGCCGCTCATCGGGTTCGCGGCCGGGACGCTGGCCGCCGCCGGGCCGGAGGATCTCGTCCGGGAGTGGCACCGGCTGGCCCCGGCGATCCTCACCCTCGCGCCGGAGCGGGCCCTGGAACTGCTCGAACGGCACGCGCCGGACAACAGCCTGCCGGGGAACCTGGACCGATATGGACCACTCGCCAAGCACGACCCGCACCGGCTGCTGCGGCTGCTGATCGCGCCCGGCCGGGCCGGGTGGCTGCGGCGGACCACGCTGCCCCA
The DNA here is from genome assembly GCF_030252345.1 of Actinoplanes oblitus. Classification (NCBI taxonomy): domain Bacteria; kingdom Bacillati; phylum Actinomycetota; class Actinomycetes; order Micromonosporales; family Micromonosporaceae; genus Actinoplanes; species Actinoplanes oblitus. The sequence continues at coordinate 6,907,734 of NZ_CP126980.1, forward strand.
GGTGGTGCTGCGCCGGCTCGCGGTGCTCTCCGACGACGAGCTGGCGCCGCTGGCCCGGGGCGTGGCCGGGCTCGCCCCGCTGCTGCGGGCGCTGCCGCCGGCCCGGCGCGGCACGATCTACGACGCCGGGCTGGCCGAACAGGACACCAGCCGGTTCGTACCGGACCGGGCGACACTCGACCTGCTGCCGGCCGCGGTCCGGGTGCGGGAGGTGCGGCGGCTGCTCGCGCTCGACGAGGTGGCCCGGCAGGAGCAGCAGGTGCTGGACCTGAGCGCCTATCTGGACTGGCCGGCGGCGGCCGCGGCGCAGGAGGTGGCGGTGCGGTCCGGGGACGCCGGTGAGCGGGCGCTGGCGTACACCCGGCTGGTCGAGGCGGCCGGCCGGTCCCGGGACACGGCGGCGGTGGCCGAGGTGACCGGCCGGCTCACCCGGCTGCGCAACGAGCAGGACCCGGTCCGCTCGGCCGCCCTCACCGCCCTGGCCGGGGTGGCCCGTCTGCTCACCGCGGACACGGCGGTCGCGCTGACCGCGATCACCACCGACGCGGTGGAGGCGCGGGACGCGTCGGCGGCCACCAGCGCCGCGCTGAGCCGGCTGGCCACCGACACCCTGCGGCACCACGTGGACGTTCCGGAGCTGCGCGAGTGGGCGCTGCTGACGATCGACCTGGTGAGCACCGCGGCGACGGTACCGACGCTGCGCCGCTTCGACCGGGTGCTGCGGCGCGGCCAGGAGACGATGGTCTTCGACCGGCTCCGGCCCTGGGTGGCCGGCAACGTCGAGCGGGCCCGGTACGCTCCGCTGTTCGCGCTCACCGAGGCGCTCGGCAAACGCGCCTGGCAGGTGCCCGAGCTGCAGGAGCTGCTGCGCCGGGCGGCCGGCCCGGACACCCTGCCGTGGGTCGCGAGCACGGCGATCGGCTACTGGCTGGCGGACCCTCGGCAGCGCGACGTCCGGGTGGCCGAGGTGCTGGCCGGTGACCCGTCGTCGGTGCTGCTCGAACCGGTCTGGCACGCGGTCGCCACCCGGCGCACCGACCTGCTGGACGCGGTGCTGAGCCGACGCGCGGTGGGCCGGTTCGCGGACGCGCGCACCCGGCCGGTGCCCGGCTGGGCGCCGTGCCCGTGGCGGTGGCTGCCCCGGCAGCAGGCCGCGTTCGTCGCCCTGCACGCCCGGATCGTCGCCGACACCGGCGCCGGCCTCGGGGAGCGGATACGGTCGCTGCGGGCCGCCGCCCCGGTCGGCGAACCCGGGCGCCAACTGGTTCTGCGATACCTCACCGCGCCGGAGGTGCAGCTGGCCGAGGCCGCGCTGGCCGCGCTGGTCTGGACCGAGCGTCCCGACCTGGCCCTGCCGCTGCTGGTCCCGCAGGCCGGCGGGGATCGTGCCCGGGTGGCCATGTACGCCGCCGCTCGTTCCGCCAAGCACCTCCCACCGGCCGGGCTGGCCGGTCCGCTGGAGGCTCTCCTCGCACCGGCCGCGGCCGTCAAGGTCACCAGCCGGAAGGAGGCGGTGCGGATTCTGGCCCGCTATGGGCCGCCGGCCGCCATGGACCGGCTGCTCGCCGTCTACACCGCGGCGGACCAGCACCGGGACGTCCGGGCCGCTGTCGTGGGCGCCGCCCGGCAGCGCCTCGACGCCGAGGCCAGCTGGACCATCCTGGACCGGGCGATCGGCGCCAGCCGGGAGGAGCGGCGGGCCGTCCTGGACACCTACCCCTACACGATCCCGGCCCGGCACCGCCCGCGCTACGCCGAGCTGATCGCCGCGACCTGCCGGGCCGGCGACCGGGAGGTGCGCCAGGCCGCCTTCGCCAAGCTGCACGAGTGGTCCCGCTGGGCCGGCGACCTGACCGACCTGGTCGTCGACCGGCTCACCGACCTCGACGAGAAACTGGTGAACCTCCAGGTCGCCGGCCTCCTGCGGGCCGCCGGCCACCCGGCCCTGGGCCTGGCGCTGACCCGGCTCGCGACGATGACCGATCCGCACCCCGAGCCGGGCGCCGACCTGCCGGCCCGCCGCCGCGTCGAGGTGCTGGCCCAGGGCGCGTCGGCCCTCGGGCGTTCGCTGCCCCCGAACGCCGGCCGCACCGCCCTGATCGACGCCATGCGCACCCTCGCGGCCCGGCCCGGCTACCTCGCCGTCGCCCTCGCCGCTCTGGTCGATCTCGGTCAGCTGGACAACCTGCTGGAGGTCGCCGACAGGTGCGCCGCCCGTCCGGTGATCGCCGCCCGGATCGCCGAACGGGTCGGCGCCCGTCTCCGCGAGCAGCGTGACCCGCCGACGCCGGCGTTCCTCCAGGACCTGATCGAACGCCTGGCCTGGCGCGGTGACCTGGCCGCCGGGCTGTTCGCGGTCCAGCTGGTCCGCTTCGGTGCCGGTTACCGCTGGGCCGGCCGCTGGCGGGACCTGCTGCTGGCGCTGCGCTCCCACCCCGACCCGGACGTCCGCGACGACGCCGTCGCCCTCACCATGACCTGACCCTCGCCCCGGCTGGTCGTGCGGGCCCTGTCCCCCGCTCGGACAGAACCCTCACGACCAGCCGAAACCTCGGGCTGGCACTCACGACCCACTTCCCAACCCCGACACCACCACCACGACCAGCCCCCAACACCCGGCTGGCACTCACCACCCACTCCCCGACCCCGACACCACCACCACCACGACCAGCCCCCAACACCCGGCTGGCACTCACCACCCACTCCCCCACCCCGACACCACCACCACGACCAGCCCCCAACACCCGGCTGGCACTCACCACCCACTCCCCCACCCCGACACCACCACCACGACCAGCCCCCAACACCCGGCTGGCACTCACCACCCACTCCCCCACCCCGACACCACCACCACGACCAGCTGGGGGTTGGAGTCGGGATTCAGCCCGGCGGGCGCCGGGCGGTCCGGTGTCCGGCGGGCATCGCGTGTAGGCACGGGACACCGATGATGCGGTTGGGGGCTGGGACAGGCGTACCGGATCGGGTTTTCTGAAGCGGAAGCGACCGGCGGAGATCAACCACAGCTCATTCATAGGTTTCAATGTTTTGCTCGACGGCGTCCTCAGTCCCCTTCCCCCGAGGAGGAACGGTGCAAGACAACGACGCCTACGTGCGCGAGGTGCATGACAAGGGCCTGCGATTCGACCTGCCGACGATGTCGCGGCGGCGGATGCTCGGTGTCGCCGGCGGGGTCGGCGCCGCGGTGATCGGCGGCGCCCTGACAAACGCCGGCACGGCCGACGCGGCCACCACCGGCACGGCCGGCGCCACCACCGGGGCGGCAGGCGCCGTCGCCGGCGCGGCGGGCGCCACCAGCACGGACGATGCGGCGGCCTGCCTGGCCGAGGTCGAGTCGGAGACCGCGGGCCCCTACCCGGCGGACGGGTCGAACGGGCCGGATGTGCGGAAGCTGTCCGGGATCGTGCGCAGTGACATCCGGTCGAGTTTCGGCACGTCGACGACGACAGCGCCGGGCGTGCCGCTGCAGTTCTCGCTGACCGTGCGGAACCTGGGCTGCGCTCCGGTCGCCGGCGCGGCGATCTACGCCTGGCACTGCGACCGGGCCGGGCGGTACTCGCTGTACTCCTCCGGAGTGACCGGCGAGAACTACCTGCGCGGCATCCAGGTCACCAACTCGTCCGGCGTGGCGACCTTCACCAGCATCTACCCGGGGTGCTACGCGGGACGCTGGCCGCACATCCACTTCGAGGTGTACTCGTCGCTGGCCGCGGCCACCAGCGGGGCCGGGCCGATCCGCAAGACGTCGCAGATCGCGCTGCCCAAGGACGTGTCACAGACGGTGTACGCGAGCGCCACCGGGTACTCGGCGAGCGTCACCAACCTGAGCCGGATCAGCCTGGCCACCGACATGGTGTTCCGGGACGACCTGGCGGCCCGGGAGATGGCGACGGTCACCGGCTCGGTAGCGGCCGGCTACGTGGCGAACCTGACGATCTCGGTCAACCTGTAAGGATCGTGCCGACCACCACGCGGCAGGCCGGCGTCATCGGGGTGGTGTACTTCGGCGGTGGCCCGGCCTGGTCCACCTGATCGTGGTGAGCGTGGCCCTGGCCGCGATCGTGCAACTGCTGCTCGCGGCCAGGGCACACTGATGCGGAGGCGGAACGTCACCGGTTGTCGACCATCCCGTGCGGGTCGATGACGTACTTGCGGGCCGCGCCCTGGTCGAACTCGAGGTAGCCCTGCGGGGCCTGGTCGAGCGAGATCGGGGTGGCGTTGACGTTCTTCGCGATCCGCACCCGGTCGTGCAGGATCGCCATCATCAGCCCGTGGTGGTACTTCATCACCGGGCACTGGCCGGTGACGAAGGAGTGCGATTTCGCCCAGCCCAGGCCCAGCCGCAGCGACAGGGACCCGACCTTGGCGGCGTCGTCGACGCCGCCCGGGTCACCTGTCACGTACAGGCCCGGGACGCCTATCGCGCCACCGGCCCGGGTCAGGTCCATCAGCGAGTTCAGCACCGTTGCCGGCTTCTCCACCTGGGCGTCCTGGCCGTGCCCGCGCGCCTCGAAGCCGACCGCGTCGACGGCGCAGTCGACCAGCGGCTGCCCGATCGCCGGGGCGGCCCGGCCGAGGATCTGCTGCACCTGGTCGACCGGTTCGCCACGGGACACGTCCACCGTCTCGCAGCCGAAGCTGCGGGCCTGGGCGAGCCGCTCCTCGTTGAGATCGCCGACGATGACCACCGCGGCGCCGAGCAGGAACGCCGAGGTGGCAGCGGCCAGGCCGACCGGGCCGGCACCGGCGATGTAGACCGTCGAGCCGGTGGTGACGCCGGCGCTGACACAGCCGTGGTAGCCGGTCGGGAAGATGTCGGAGAGCATCGTCAGGTCGAGGATCTTCTCCAGGGCCTGGTCCCGGTCGGGGAAACGGAGCAGGTTCCAGTCGGCGTACGGGACCATCACGTACTCCGCCTGGCCGCCGACCCAGCCGCCCATGTCGACGTACCCGTACGCCGAGCCGGGCCGGTCCGGGTTCACGTTGAGGCAGACCCCGGTCTTGCCCTCCTTGCAGTTGCGGCACCGACCGCAGGCGATGTTGAACGGCACCGACACGATGTCGCCGACCCGCACGTACTCGACGTCCGACCCGACCTCGATCACCTCACCGGTGATCTCGTGGCCCAGCACCAGGCCCTCCGGCGCGGTGGTGCGCCCGCGGACCATGTGCTGGTCGCTGCCGCAGATGTTGGTGGTGACCGTCTTCAGGATGGCGCCGTGCGGAGTACGCCGCCCGACGTTCATCTTGTTGACGCCGGGGCCGTCCTTCACCTCGTACGTCGGGTAGTCGATGTCCTGGATCGCAACGCGCCCGGGACCCTGGTAGACAACGGCTCTGTTGCCCATGGTGGCCTCCATCGTCGGGTGGACTCGATCCCGATGCTTCTCGCGCGGTAGCCGAAAATGAACCCTCGGTAATCTCGACGCGCGCCGAAAAACACATTGCACCCATTCGATGGCATCATTCGGCGCATGATCACCGATCTGCGCACGCTTCGGCTCGACGGCGTCGACATGCTGGTCTCGGTGAGCGGCGACCGGGTCGAGGTCCGGGACCCGCGGAACGACCGGCTGATCAGTTCCCAGAAGCCGGGCGAGGTCCACCGCCTCGTCGTCTGCGAGGTGGGCTGGCGTGATCCGGTGATCGCCGCCGGCACCGACCGCGGCGTGGTCTGGCTGGATCCGCGCACCGGGCACTCGCCGCACACCGGCGATCCGGCCCCACCCGGCCCGCTGGCCACCTGGGCCGGGACGCTGCTCGCCGGATCACCGCTCGAACCGTTCCCGCTGCTGCGCTGGGACGCCGGCACCGGCGCCCGTCTCGAACCGCTGGGTGTCCACGCCGATCAGGTCAGCGCGGTGGCCGTGCTGGACCTGCCGGACGGACCGGTGGTCTGCGCCGGCGACCAGAGCGGGACCATCCACCGGTGGCACCCGCGCACCGGGGCCCGCGCCGGAGATCCCCTGACGGTCGGCGACGAGCCGATCAACGCGATCACCGGGATCCGGCTGCCGGGCGGCCGGCGCCTGATCGCCGCGGCGACCGCCGACCTCCATCGCTGGGACGCCGCGACCGGCGAACCCATCGGGGTGCCGGTGGTGGTCGACAGCCACGCGGTGCACCGGCTGGACCCGGTAGTGGTGAACGGCCGGGTCGAGCTGATCACCTCCGGTCACGACGAGGTGGTGCAGCGCTGGGACGCGGAGACCGGCGAGCGGATCGGCGCCCCGCTGCCGGGCCGCTGCGCCACGGTCTTCCATCGGTACGGCGAACTCACCCTGGCGATCGGCTCCCCGGACGGCGCCGTCGCGCTGTTCCCCCTGGGCCAGCCGCACCCCGATCGGCGGACCTGACCGTGCCGGGAGGCCGGTGACGCCGGCGCGAGATCGACCGGGAAAACGGTGATCGCGGTTGTCGCGGCCGGGCGCCGCGGACCCGACGACCACCCGGATCACGGCCGGCGCGGTGGCGGCGACGGGCATCGGTCGAAGCTCAGATACGGAACCGGTGGGTGAGTTCCGCCAGGTCCTGACTGAGCTGGGTGAGTTCGTTCGCGGCCTGCCGGGACTGCTCGGCGCTGTCGCGGGTCCGGTCGGTCACCGCGCGCACCCCGGCGATGTTCTCGGTGATCTCGTTGCTGCCGACGGCCGCGTTGGAGACGCCCCGGTTCATCTCGCCGGTGGTGGCGGTCTGCTCCTCCACCGCCGCCGCGATGGTGTCCTGGGCCTCGCTGATCCGCTGGATCACCTCGGTGATCCGCCGGATGGAGGCGACCGCCGCCTCGGTTTGCCCCTGGATGCCGGTGACCCGGCTGATGATGTCGTCGGTCGCCCGGGCGGTCTCCTGGGCCAGGTCCTTGACCTCGGCGGCCACCACGGCGAAGCCCTTGCCGGCCTCGCCCGCCCGCGCCGACTCGATCGTCGCGTTCAGGGCCAGCAGGTTCGTCTGTTCCGCGATCGAGGTGATGGTCTGCACCACCGCACCGATCTCGGTGGACGCCTCGCCGAGCCGGGCCACCGTCTCGCCGGCCTCGGCGACGGTCGTCACCGCCGACCCGGCGACGGTGGCTGCCTCGGTGGTGTTCCGGCTGATCTCACCGATCGCGGCGCCCATCTGCTCCGACCCGGCGGCGACGGTGTCGAGGTTGCGGGACACGTCACCGGCGCTGTCGGCGACGATGCCGATCTGCCGGGACGCCTGGTCGGCGTCCGCCTGGAGCGCCTGCGACATCGCTGTCAGCGTGGACGAGGCGGACGCGACCTGACCGGCGTGGCTGGCGATGCCGGCGATGGTCTCCCCGATCCGGTCGATCGCCCGGTCGATCGAGGAGCTCATCCGGCCGATCTCGTCGCCGCGGTGGATGCCGACGCGCTGGGTGAGGTCGCCCTCGGCGAGCCGGTCCACCACCGCGACGACCTTCTGCACCGGCTTGCGGATGGATCGGCTGAGCAACGTCGCGGCCAGCAGGGCCAGGAGCACGGCGACGGCGGCCAGCACCCACTCCCGGACCGTGGCGGCGTGGCGGGTCGCGCTCAGCCGGTTCAGCGCGGCGGTCCGCTCGGCGGAGACCGACTCGTCGAACGCGGCGGCGGCGTCCATCGCCTTGAGGTACGGCCCGGACTCGGTGACGTTGCTGATGTGCGCGGCCTGCTCGTACCGGCCCTGCCGCACCGCCGCCCAGACCTGCTCGTCGGTGGTCATGAACGCGTCGAGACCGGCCCGGAAGTCGGCCGCCCGGGCACGCTGGTCGTCGTTCGCCGCGGCCGCCTCGACGTCGCCGAGCAGCGCGTACACCTTCTCCTTGGCACCGGTGAAGAAGCCGTGCTTGAGCTCGTGGTCGGACGCGGTGTACGCCGTCTGCAACCCGTACGCGTCCGAGAACCGGAACTGCAGCAGCGCGACGGACCGCGCCTTCGGGTCGATGACCTCCACGATGTGCCGGGCCTGCCGGTTGACGTCGGCGCGCACCAGGCTCGCGTTGACCACCACGAGCAGGAGGAGAACCGCCATCGAGCAGAAGCCGGCCCACAGCTTCAACGAAAGCGACAAATCCTGAAAAGACCGGCGCACAGTTTCACACAGTAACCGGGTAGGCCGCCGTCGACGGGCGAATCCGCGCTCAGGCGGCGTCGCGTTCGTCGCGCTGCCGTCCCGGGATGATGATGTCGCGGTGCCGGGCCGGGCGCCGCGCCGCCGGCAACTGCGGGCCGATCCGGGCCGGCCAGATCCGCTGCGGGCGGTCGGCGAGTTTGGGGCGCTCGCGCGGGATGAGGGTGCGGTCCGGCGGCACCCAGATCGGCAGCGGCGCGCTCGGCGGCCCCCACCAGACGATGGTGCCGTATCCCCGGACCAGCGGCGGCTGCAACGCCGGCCAGCGTGCCTCCAGCGGGATGGCCAGCCGCCACGCCTCCATCGGCACCAGCGCGCTGACCGGATGCCCGGCCGCTCCGGGCAGCACCGGCAGCGGCGGGGCCGGCAACGCGTGCGGTTCCGCGCCGGCCGGCAGGGCGTGCGGGTCGGCCGTCTCGGCGGCGGCCGCTGTCGTCGCCGGGGCGCTGGCCAGCACGATCGCGCAGGCCACGGTGATCAGGGCGGCGGCCAGCGCGACCGGTTCCCAGCCGGGGCGGACGGTGTCGCCCAGGACGGTCAGCGCGATCACCGAGGGCGCGATCACCTCGCCGGTCCAGTGCACGGCGGTGACCCGGCCCACCTCGCCGCGCTGGAGCGCGTTCGCGTACATCACCATGCCGTTGGCCGCGAAGATCAGCAGAACGTACGTCAGCGGCTCGCTGAAGATGGTCAGCGCCGCCGAGCCGATCGTGGTCATCCGGTCGTCGGGCAGGTGCAGGGCCCGGCCGCCGAGCGCCGCGGCGCCGACCGACAGCCCGCCGATCGACGCGATCAGGCCGGGTGAGCCGACCCTGGTGGCCGCCCAGCCGAGGATCAGCACGACGACCAGGGCCACGCAGAACCCGGCCCGCAGCCCGAGCGACGCCGCCACCACCTGCTGCTGCCCGGCCGACAGGGCCAGCCCGGCCAGCGCGCAGATGGTGATCACGATCGCCACCACGTCGCGCCGGCGCAGCCGGGAGCCGAGGAACAGCCAGGCGGCGAAGGCGGTGATGGCCAGCGAACCGGCCAGCACCGACTCGACCAGATAGACCGCCAGCTCGCGCAGCGCGATCATCGAGCCGAACCAGGCGGTCATGTCCAGCGCGATGCCGACCAGATAGAGCGGGTGCCCGAGGGTGGACACCGCGCTGGTGCTGCGCCGGGCGCCGATGGCCTGCAGGATCGAGCCGGCCGCGTAGCAGAGCGAACCGAAGATGGCGATGCCCAGCGCGATCCAGCCACCGGCGGTCATCGCGATCGACCGCCGTCACCGAGGGTGCAGGCCGCTGTCACGCCCCGATCATATGGCCGGCCCTCGATTCGCGCGAGCCCCGCGAAAGGCCAACTGAGCTGCGGCGATGATCAAATGCAAACCCGCTTCACGGTACGCGCTGAGCGGCGTGACCGAGGTCCCGGGTGCTCTCCCCCGGCACCCGCTGCGCGGGAAGCTTCTCCACCAGCGCGGGCAGGTCCCCTCGATGCGAGCCCTGGAACGTCCGCCAGATGATGCGCAGGTCGAGCAGCGGCGACCAGTTGTCGATGTACCACCGGTCCAGCACGAACCGTTCCGACCAGGGGATCGCGTCCCGCCCGTTGATCTGTGCCCAGCCGGTGATCCCGGGCCGCACTTCCAGCCGCCGGGCGTCCTCCGCGGAGTACTCGGCCACCTGCGGGAGCACGTCCGGGCGCGGCCCGACCAGGTTCATCTGCCCGCGCAGCACGTTGATCAGCTGGGGCAGCTCGTCGAGGCTGGTCGCCCGCAGGATCCGGCCGCACCTGGTGATCCGCGGGTCGTTCTCCAGCAGGTCGTTCGGGTTCGCCATGCCGAGCCGGGCGCCGACCGCCAGGTTGTCGTGGACCATCGAGCGGAACTTCAGGATCCGGAAGGTCCGCCCGCCCCGGCCGGCCCGGTCCTGCACGAAGAAGATCCCCTTGCCGTCGGCCACCCGGATCCAGAGGGCCACGCCGAGGAACACCGGCGACAGCAGGAGCAGCGCGACGGCGGCGACGAGTTGGTTGAGAAGGTTCCAGATCGGGCGCAGGTGGTCCACGATTCCCCCAGCTCAGAGCGATTCCACTGTGTCGCCGGTGAGGCGGTGACGGGTGTCCAGCACGTACCTGGCGTGCTCGACGACGAGGTCCAGGTCGAACGCGTCGTGGTCGGCGAGCAGCACCACCGCGTCGGCGGCGGCGAGCACCTCCGGGCTCAGCCGCACCCGGGTGACCCGCTGGTCGACGCGGGCGTCCTCGACCACGTGCGGATCGGCGGCGAGCACCTCGGCGCCCATCTCGAGCAGCAGCGTGGCGACCCGCCGGGCCGGCGACTCGCGGGCGTCGCCGCTGTTCTTCTTGTAGGCCAGCCCGAGCAGCAGCACTGTCGAGCCGTTCACCGCCTTGCGCCGCTCGTTCAGGGCGGCGACCAGCCGGCGGACGACGTAGTCGGGCATGTGGTTGTTGATGTCGTTGGCCAGCTCGACGAAGCGGAAGCTCTGTCCGAGCGTCCGCTGCACCCGCCAGGACAGGTAGGACGGGTCGATCGGCAGGCAGTGGCCGCCGACGCCGGGCCCGGGCACGAACCGCATGTAGCCGAACGGCTTCGAGGACGCGGCGTCGATCGCCTCCCAGACGTCGATGCCCAGGTCGTGCGCGTACACCGCGAGCTCGTTGACCAGCGCGATGTTGACGTGCCGGAACGTGTTCTCGAGCAGTTTGGCCAGCTCGGCGACCTTGGGGTCGGAGACCGGCACGATGGTCTCCACCACCGAGGCGTAGAAGGCGCGGACCCGCTCCAGCGACGCTGGGTTGATCCCGGAGACCACCTTCGGCGTGGTGACCAGGTTCCACTGCTGGTTGCCCGGGTCGATGCGCTCCGGGCTGAAGCCGAGGAAGAAGTCCTCGCCGGCGATCAGGCCGGAGCCCTCCTCGAGCAGCGGCGCCACCAGCTCGGTGGTGGTGCCCGGATAGGTGGTCGACTCCAGGGCCACGGTGGCGCCCGGCCGCAGGTAGCGGGCCAGGGTGCGGGCCGACTCCTCGATGTAGCGCAGATCCGGGGAGCCGTCGCGCAGCGGGGTGGGCACCGCGATCACCGCGATGTCGAAGCCGGCGCAGGCCCGCGGATCGGACGACGGCAGGAAGCCGCCGCCGGCCAGCACCGCCTGCAGCTGGGCCGAGCCGACGTCGTCGACGTAGGACTCGCCGGCGGCGAGCCGCTTGATCCGGTCGTCGTCGACGTCGAAGCCGACAACGGTGTGCCCGACCTCGGCGGCCCGGACGGCGAGGGGCAGTCCCACGTAGCCCTGCCCGGCGACGACTACTCGCATCGGTGCGCTCCTGTCCCCCGTACGAAAAGTGGGTGTTGATCTGGCTTTTCTCATGGATGCCGGCCCAGGCGCATGGTGAACTCGGCCTGGCGCCTGCCGGAGCGCCCGCCGGAGCGCGGCGCCGGAGCGGGCGTCTCGGCGCGGCCGGGCAGCGCGGGACTCTCGGCGAGCCAGCGCAGCACGGCGATCAGGTCCTCGCGGGGCGCGGCCGGGTCCATCAGCGAGAGCACCGCGCCGTCCAGCGGCGGCACCGGCGCCTGCGAGATCAGCGGATGGTGCGGCCGGTGGTCGGGCTCGGCCGGGCCGAGCAGCACCTCGGCCAGCTTCTCGCCGCGCCGCAGCCCGGTGTAGACGATCTGGATGTGCCCGCCGGCGCTCTCCGCGATCCGCTTCGCCACGTCGGCGATCCGGACCGGCTCGCCCATGTCGAGGACCAGCACCTCACCGTGGCTCTCCACCGCGCCGGCCTGGATGACCAGCCGGACCGCCTCCTGGACGGTCATGAAGTACCTGGTCACGTCGGGGTCGGTCACGGTGATCGGGCCGCCCGCCTCGACCTGCGCGGCGAACGCGGTGAGCACCGAGCCGCGGCTGCCGAGCACGTTGCCGAACCGGACGCTGGTGTAGGTGCCGGGGGCTGCCGCGTCGGCGGCGGCGGTGAGCCGTTCGGTGATCCGCTTGGAGTAGCCGAGCACGCTGCACGGGTCGGCGGCCTTGTCGGTGGAGATGTTCACCAGGCGGTCCACGTGGTGCCGGATCGCGGTCTGCAGGATCTGATAGGTGCCCAGGATGTTGGTCTTGAGCGCTTCGGACGGGTGCATCTCCAGGAGCGGCAGGTGCTTGAGCGCCGCGGCGTGGAACACCACCTGCGGCTGGTGCTCGGCGAACACCTCGTCGAGGCGCTGCTGGTCGCGGATGTCGGCGACGACCAGGTTGCGGTCGTCGAGCATGCCCCGGCCGTCCAGCGAGAGCTGCACCGCGTGCAGGCCGGACTCGTCACGGTCCAGCATCACCAGCCGGGCCGGGTTGAACTGGGCGACCTGCCGGCACAGCTCGGAGCCGATCGAGCCGCCGGCGCCGGTGACCAGGACCCGGCGGCCGGCCAGGTAACCGGCGACCGCCGCCAGGTCGATGCTGATCTCCCGGCGGCCGAGCAGGTCGGCGTGGCTGACCGGGCGGATGTCCTCGACCCGTACGGTCCGGCCGAACAGCTCGACCACCGGCGGCACGACCTTGACGTCCACGTTGAGCGGGGCGGCCAGGTCGGTCAGGTTGCGGACCAGGTCGGCGCCGGCGCTCGGGATGGCGATCACCACGGCCTCGGCCCGGAACCGGCGGACCACCTCGGCCATCGCGTGCCGGTTGCCGGCCACCGGCACGCCCATGATCTGCAGGGTGCGCTTGGTCGGGTCGTCGTCGAGCAGGGCGACCGGCACGTACGGGCTGGACGGGTCGCGCAGCATGGCCCGGATGACCTGGGTGGCGCCCTCGCCGGCGCCCATCACGACGATCCGGGTGCCGGACTCCGGGCTGGGCCGCAGTCGCTGGTCCTGCAGCAGGCGGACGGCGTACCGGACGCCGGCCGCGAGGACCAGGCCGATCAGCCCGGCCGCGATGATCGCCGAGCGCGGGGCGAGCCGGCCCAGCACGGTGTCCAGGGCGAACACCACCGGGATGGTGACCGCCGTGGTCTTGGCGAGCGCCAGGATCTCCTCGAAGCAGCCGTACGACCAGCGGCCGGTGTAGAGGCCGAACCGCAGCCCGGCGACGGTCTGCACCGCCACGGCCACCGCGGTGAGTTCCGTCAGGCCGCCGCCGTCGAGGTACGCCAGGTGCCCGTCGTAGCGGAGCAGGGTGGCCACCAGCAGGGCGGTGGCCAGGGCGAGCGCGTCGGCGCCGGCCCGTGCCGCCCGGCCGGGCAGCGCCGCGCGGAACCACGGCGCCGCCCGGCCGGGCCAGGCGCCAACTGATGCGTCCGCTGCCGGTTCGCCGGCAACGGCTCGCCGTGTCTGCATGGGATTCCCCCTCGTACGATGCCGGCGACAACCGGCCGTGGATCCGTTGCTTCGGCGTATTTCCAGGAGCCGGAAATGGCGTTTCAAGATTCGCTTCGGCCGCACTCAGGGCCATTCGTGGCATTCAGCGTTCCAGCCGCTGGGGAGTCGATTACAGTAGCAATTGTCACGGCCTACGCGAGAACTTCTCATGTTCCGCTATCTGTCCAGGGCAGGCCCTCGATCGCTATTTCGCCAACACCATTCGGAGCCGCCGCACCGGCCATTCGGCGGAGGATGTCATATCGACGGTGAATGATCCTCACCTTAGACGTGACATCTGCGACTTCCGCTTCGAGTTCCATTCCGGCACCGTTCTCGAAGGAGCCGTCGCAAGCGTTCTGTCGTCTATGCGACTGGGGGAACGACATGAGGGTGCTGCATGTGATCAGCACTGCGGCGGAGGGCGGTGCCGAGCATCAGCTGCGGCTGCTGCTGCGCCGGCTGCCCCACGACAGCGAGGTGGTCACGCTCTCCCCGCCCGGTACCGAGGCCCGCGCCATCCAGGCCGGCGGGATCCCGGTGCACGAACTGAACACCGGCTGCGACCGGGACCTGGCGGCGATCGTACGGTTGCGCCGCCTGATCCGCCGTGGCCGTTTCGACCTGGTGCACACCCACCTGTACCGGGCGTGCGTGCAGGGCCGGATCGCGGCCCGGCTGGCCGGCGTCCCGCACATCGTCGCCACCGAGCACCACCTGGGCCGGGCCGGCGCCACCCGGCTCGGGCCGCTCTACCTGCTCAGCGAGCGGCTCGGACAGATGACCATCGCGGCCACCGCGGCGATCGCCGGCCGGCTGCGCGGCTGGGGTGTGCCGGACGAGCGGATCGCCACCATCCCCCGGGCCATCGACCCGGCCGAGTTCCGGTTCGACCCGGCGCTGCGGGCCGCGGCGCGGGCCCGGCTCGGCGTGGCCGGCGACGTCCCGGTGATCGGGGTGACCGGCCGGCTCACCCCGGCCAAGCGGTTCGACCTGCTGATCCGGGCGGTGGCCGAGGTGCCCGGCGCGGTCCTGCTGCTGGTCGGCGACGGCCCGGCCCGGCTCGCCCTGGAACAGCTCGCGATCATCGAGGGGATCGCCGACCGGGTGCTGTTCGCCGGCACCGTGCGGCACCCCCGCGAGATGCTCTGCGCGATGGACATCTTCGCCTCACCGGACCGCAACAGCTGGGGACTGGCGGTGCTGGAGGCGATCGCCGCCGGGCTGCCCGCCGTCTACGCCGCCTGCCCGCCGCTGGAGGAACGCGCCGCCGCCCGGGCGCCGGTCCGCGGCACCCACCGGCTCTCCCCGTACGACAGGGAGTCGCTGCCCCGGTCGCTGCGCGCCGAGGTGCTCTGCCACCAGGAACGACGCGGGGCGCGGTTGCCGGCCCGCACGGCCGGTCCGCGGTACGACGCGGACCACCTGGCCGCCGCTGTCGAGCAGGTCTACGAGCGGCTCACCCTGACCGCACCACTTCCCGGGTGCCCGTCACTGCCCGGCGGAGGCGGGTGGAACGCATGAGCCGGTGCCAGGCGACGTACCCGAAGATCGTGCCGATGGTGTTGGAGAGCAGGTCGTTCACGTCCGTCCACCGGGTGCCGTGCACGGTCAGGATCAGCACCAGCTGCGTCAGCTCGACGCACAGGCTCAGGAGGAAGCCGATCCGGACCACCCGCAGCCGGCTCACGATGCCGAAGTTGAGGTGCAGCAGCGCGGCCAGCGGCAGGGTCATCAGGGTGTTCAGGACGAAGTCGCGGCGGCGCATGCTGAGCGTCGGGACCAGCAGGATGCGGTAGGTGTCCGCCGGGCCGGAGTCCGGGCCCCAGACGAAGTGCGCGGGGAGCATGGTGGCGCCGAGCACCGCCACCGCGTACCACGACAGGGCCCAGGCGGCGAGCAGGCGGCGGGTGGTGAGCCGATCCCGCCGGCGCAGCCACCACCAGGACAGGACCATCAGGATGCCGCCGAGTGGCAGCAGCACCGGCAACGCCGGGATGTCGAACTGTTCAACGCGCATCGAAACCCACGCTACGCGACCCCGGTGGCGTCGCTCCTCGCGCTCGCGAACCCCACCCCGGCGCGCCGGGTGAGCTCCCCCACCGAGTCGGTCCGTCGCTCTGAGGTCACCGGAGCCAGCCCTCCTTGCGGGCGATCCGGATGGCGTCGAGCCGGTTGCGGGCGCCGGTCTTGGCGATCACCGCGGACAGGTAGTTGCGGACCGTGCCACCGGAGAGGTAGAGCCGGCCGGCGATCTCTTTCACCGACTCGCCCTCCGCGGCCAGGCCGAGCACCTCCAGCTCCCGGGTGCTCAGCCCACGGTCGGTGTTCAGCGAGGCGGCCTGGAGCATCGGCGAGACCACCCGCTCGCCGGCGGCCAGCCGGCGCACGGTGTCCGCCAGCGAGGACGAGGCGGCGCTTTTCACCAAGAAGTTCATCCCGCCGTTCCACCGGCGGGGCGGGAGCATGCCGCGCTTGGACGGGTCGCAGAGCAGCAGCATCGCGCAGGACGGGATGGCGGTGTGCAACTCGTCGGCGATCGGCAGCACCTGACTCACCATGTACTCCGTGTCGATCACGATCACCGCCGGCCACAACTGCGCCGCGCGGGGCGCGAGATCGGCATTGATCGGCAAGGTGGTCACGTAATGCATGTCCGGTTCCGTCTCCAGGAACGTGCGCACCGGGACGCCGAAGTACCCCTCGTCTCTGACCACCACGACCCGGATCATCACACCACCCATCGTCGATGGGCACCGGGCCGAGACCCGGCGCCGAACCGTCTGGAACGCTCGACGCACCAATTCTTAGACGACTCGCGGTCCATTCTGCGAGTGCGGCACAAGTCGATCCGATAAAGATCTTCAACGGTACGCCGTGGGGCAGGTCAAAAGGGTTTCGTGCCACCGCCGACGAGCGCGGGTCACCTACCTAACGTAACCGCCGGGCACACTCTGCGCACCTTCTGTCGGCCGTTCGACGGAGTCAGGTCCACCGGATCAACGAATCCGGCGACCGGAACAGGCGGTTCATCCCGACTCCCCCTTCCGCATTTGCCCACCAAGCTATACAAATAGGGGGTTCCCGGACATCGGTCGTTGATCAGGCCCCGCCGGAAAAGAACCGTCCCGGCGCACATTCCACGAAAGAGATCACCCTTTCGCGACCGTTTTCGATAACCATATTGATCATTTCTCGGGCCGCCGCCTCGCGCCCTGGTCAGGTCGAGCGAGCACATCGGAAGCCGATGTTGCCGGTGCTGCTGTCCGGGGTGTTGCCCATCCGGGCCGAGACCCGGTAGCGGAAGCAGTAGGAGGAGTGGCACAGGTACGACCCGCCGCGCAGCGCGCGACGATCATCCGCGAGCCGGTCGCCGCCGAACCGGTCGGCCGTCCACTCCCAGACGTTGCCGGTCATGTTGTACAGGCCGTAGCCGTTGGGCGGGAACGCGCCGGCCGGGGCGGTGCCGAGGTAGCCGTCGGCCAGGGTGTTGCGGGCCGGGAAGTCGCCCTGCCACACGTTCATCCGGTGCTCGCCGCCGGGCCGCAGCTGATCGCCCCACGGGAAGCGCATGCCGTCCAGGCCACCGCGGGCGGCGTACTCCCACTCCGGCTCGGTCGGCAGGCGCAGTCCCGCCCAGCGGCAGTACGCCACGGCGTCGTCCCAGCTGACGTGGACGACCGGATGGTCACCCCGGCCGTCCAGCGTCGAGGCGCCTCCCTCGGGACGCCGCCAGCACGCTCCGGGCACCTCCCGCCACCAGGGTGCCGCGGCCACCGCGGCGGTGGGCGGGAAGTCGTCCGGGAGCAGGCCCGCGAAGACGAACGACGTTCCGCAGCGCTCGGCCGTCGTGCGGTGGCCGGTCGCGTCGACGAAGGCGGCGAAGTCGAGGTTCGACACGCAGGTGGCCGCGATCTCGAAGGGCGCGACCCGCACCCGCCGGACCGGTCCCTCACCGTCCTCCTGGTAGGCGTATCGGTCGTCGCTGCCCATCCGGAACGTCCCCCCGCCGAGCGCGACCAGGTCCGCGACGACGGACCCGGCCGGCGGGGGCGACGGTGGAGACGTCCCCGCTCCGTCCGTCACCACGCGCGCCGGGCCGCAGCATCCTCCGGGACCGTGTTCCGCCATCCCGCTGACCTCCCTCGGTGGCTACTGGCGCGCCAGCGCCACCCGGATCTCGCTCTCGGTGTCGACGATGAGGTCGCCGCTCACGTCGACCGTCACGCTGTGCAGGGTGCCGGTGAACCGGAACGGCGACCGGTAGGCCGGGGTGACCGGCGACCCCGGGTTGGCGCCGCAGGCCATGCCACCCGGGCTGAACATGATCGGGGTGGTCACCGGCAGGTCGGACTGAGCGATCAGCTCACCGTCGATGTAGAGCTGCGCCCGCCCCGGCGTCCCGATGCCTCGCGCGATGTCCGGCTTGTCGGTCGGCTCGAACTCGAAACGCAGGGTGTGCCGTCCCTCCGGCACCCGGTCGGGCGACGAGACCGAGTGGACCGCCCGGCCGACGTAGTTGTGGTCGTAGTGCAGCCGGCCGTCCTTGAGGTAGAACGAGTAGCCGCCGGTGTTGGCGCCCTGGCTGAGCAGCACTCCCTCGGCCCCGCCGGCCGGGATGTCGACGTCCGCGCTGATGTGGTGCGGGCGGTTCAGCACCCGGGGGGCGACCGCGTACGGCAGCGACTCGGTGCCCGGCCAGAACGTGTAGCTGGTGCGGTCCCTGGTGAGCTGCGGACGCTCGGTCATCAGCCGCTCCACGGCGCTGCCGTCGATCGGCAGGACACCGAACTGTCCGGCTTGGACGTACCACAGTCCGATCAACGCGATCAACCGGTCCCGATGCCGGTCGGCGACGTTGTGGTTCTCGGCGAAGTCCTCGGCCACGTGGTAGAGCTCCCACGATCCCGCGTCGAGCCGGCTCAGGGCCTCCGCGGTGATCGGGGCGCCGAACGGCCGGCCGGCCTCGGCGAACGAGGGTCCGGGCCACGGGCAGACGGCTCGCCACCCGTCGTGATCGATGGCCCGGTGACCGAACATCTCGAAGTACTGGGTGTGGTGCCGGGTCGCGGCGGAACCGTCGTCGAAGGTGTGCGCGAAGCTGACCCCGTGGATCGGCGCCTGGCTGACGCCCCGGATGGTGGGCGGCGGCTCGACGCCGAGCGCGTCCAGCACGGTCGGCACCATGTCGACGATGTGCGCGTACTGGTACCGGATCTCGCCGCGGGCCCGGATGCCACGCGGCCAGTGGACCAGGAACGGGTCGCATGAGCCACCCCGATAGGTCTCCCGCTTCCAGCGGCGGAACGGCGTGTTGCCCGCCCAGGCCCAGCCCCACGGATAGTGATTGAAGGTGCTCGGGCTACCCAGCTCGTCGATGCGCGCCACACTGTCCTCGACCGGCTCGGGGGCGTTGTTGAAGAACTGCGTCTCGTTGGTCGTGCCGCCCGGCCCACCCTCGGCGCTCGCGCCGTTGTCGGAGACCACCATGATCAGCGTGTTGTCCAGCTCGCCGATCCGGCGCAGGAAGTCGATCAGGCGGCCGATGTGGTGGTCGGTGTGGGACAGGAAACCCGCGAAGACCTCCATGCTGCGGATCGCCAGGCGGCGGGCGTCCGCCGGCAGCGAGGACCAGTCCGGTACGTCCGGGTCGTGCCGGGACAGCTCCGCGTCCGCCGGGACCACGCCCAGCTCCTTCTGCCGGGCGAAGACCTGCTCGCGGTACGCGTCCCAGCCCTCGTCGAACCGCCCCCGATAGCGGTCCGCCCACTCCCTGGCCACGTGATGCGGGGCGTGCGTCGCGCCGGGGCAGAAATGGAGGTAGAACGGCTTGTCCGGGGCCACCTGCTTGGCACCGGCGATGTAGGAGATCGCCTGGTCGGCCAGGTCGGCGGTCAGGTGGTAGCCCTGCTCGGGGGTGGCCGGCGGCGCGATCTGCTGATTGTCGCGGACCAGGTCCGGGTACCACTGGCTGGTGTCGCCACCGAGGAAGCCGTAGAACCGGTCGAAGCCCCGGCCCAGCGGCCACCGATCGAACGGCCCGGCCGCCGACTCCTGCTCGGACGGCATCAGATGCCACTTGCCGACCAGGTACGTGTTGTAGCCCTGCTGGCCCAGGATCTCCGACAGCATCCCGTTCTCGAACGGGATCAGCCCGTCGTACCCCGGATAGCCGGTCGCCAGCTCGGTGATGGCGGCCATCCCGTTCGCATGGTGGTTGCGACCGGTGACGATGCACGAGCGGGACGGCGAGCAGAGCGCCGTGGTGTGCATGTTGCTGTAGCGCAGGCCGTTCGACGCGAGCGCGTCCAGATGAGGCGTCTCGATCGGGCTGCCGTAGCAACCGAGATGCCCGAACCCGGTGTCGTCCAGCACCACCACCACGACGTTGGGCGCGCCGGGTCTTGCCCGCCGCGGCCGCGGCCACGCCGGACTCGACTCGTCGGTGGTCCGTCCGATCACCCCGGTGAACGCGCTGCCTGGCTGGTACTCGGTGAATGCCATCTGAGCCTCTCCCCCACGGCCGGGCCCGGCCTCTCCCGCTCACCGAACACCTGATGTCCCGGCATCACCTCACCCCGTCGGGACGAATCGGGGAACGACGAAGGCGCCCCCGGCCGGAGCCGGGAGCGCCTTCGTGGTGAAGCCGTCAGTGCAGGACGATCGGGGTGGCCGCGGCGGCACCCTGGTCGTCGAGCAGCTGGGCCGCCTGGCGCCTGCGGGGCAGGAAGAACGCCGGGATCAGCGTCAGCAGGGTCAGCGCGAAACCGACCCAGAACGTCGTCGCGAACGAGTCGGCGGCGAAGTTCAGCCCGCGCTCCAGCAGGTCGGGCGGGACGGCGGCGGCGATCTGCGGGTTCTGCTGTGCGGCGATGGCGGCACCCGCCTCGGTGACCGGGTCGCCAGTCGGGGAGGCCATGCCGGGGATCACCGGGGAGTCGTTGAGCTGGTTGGTGAGGATCACCGACATCATCGCGGTTCCGACCGAGCCGGCGATCTGCTGCAGGATGTTCAGCAGGGTGGAACCCCGGGCCACCTCGTGGTGGGTCAGCGTCTTCAGCGCCGAGGTCATGATCGGCATCATGGTGCCACCCATGCCGAGGCCCATCACGAACAGCGAGCCGCACAGCAGCACGTAGGACGTGTCGGTGTCGACCTGGGTGAAGGTGAAGAAGCCGGCGGCGATCAGCAGCAGCGCGAACGGCACCGTCCGGCCCACCGGGATCTTGTCGGCGAGCATGCCGGCGATCGGCATGGTCACCATAGCGCCGATGCCCTGCGGCGCCATCAGCAGGCCGGCACTCAGCGTCGACTCGCCACGGATCTGCAGGAAGTAGCTCGGGAAGAGCAGGCCGGCGCCCATGAACGCGATGGTGAACACGGCGAGGGTGATCGTCGAGACACTCAGGTTCCGGTTGCGCAGCAGACGCAGGTCGAGCAGCGGGTGCTTCGGCTTGAACGAGTACACCACGAAGCCGATCACCAGCAGCGCGCCGGCGAGCATCGGCGCCCACACCTTGGTGGCGGTGAACTTGCCCTCCCCGGGCAGCGACGACACGCCGTAGAGGAACGAGGCGAGACCGGGCGAGAGCATCAGCATGCCGAGGAAGTCGAACGACTCGGACGGCTCCGGGCTGTCCTTCTCCAGCGCCCACCACGCGTAGACCAGCGCGACAGCGCCGATCGGCAGGTTGATCAGGAAGATCCAGTGCCAGCTGGCGGCCTCGATCAGCCAGCCACCGAGGATCGGGCCACCAATCGGGCCGAGCAGCATCGGGATGCCGAGCACGGCCATCAGCCGGCCGATCCGCTCCGGACCGGCGGCCCGGGTCATGATCGTCATGCCGAGCGGCATCAGCATGCCACCGCCCAGGCCCTGGAGCACCCGGTAGCCCACCAGCTGGCCGATGTTGTCGGCGGTGGAGCAGAGGACGGAGCCGATGGTGAACAGCAGCAGCGCCGTCATGTAGAGGCGCTTGGTGCCGAACCGGTCGGCCGCCCAGCCGGTCAGCGGGATGACCGTGGCCAGGGCCAGCGTGTAACCGGTCATGGTCCACGCGACCTCGGCATAGGTCGCGTCGAACTCGCTCTGGAACGTGGGCAGCGCGACGCTCACCACGGTGATGTCCAGAATCGACATGATGGCGCCGAGGACGACAACCCCGGCGATCTTCAAGACGGCCGCGTCGAGCTTGGCTGGCGCAGCCTGGGCTTGACTACTCAAAAGAAACTCCCATGGCCGCATGGGCCCATGCGGCGGATTGTCCGGACAGATGCGGCGGGCTCAGCCCCCTGGGCCCGCCATGTCACGGCGTGAGCGTAGTCCCCGCCCGCCGGGGGCCACCTCCCCATTATCCGGCACCGGACTGTGTCGCTCCCCACTGCGGCGCGGATTCGCGCACCCGGACCGCGGCCGCCACGCCGAGCCCGTCGGCGGCCCAGTGCACCAGGGCCGGAGCGAGCAATCCGCCACCGAGAAACCGCAGGGCACCGAGCACCACACCGGCCACACCGGTGACCACCGCGTCGGTCCACGGGCGTCCCGGACCCAGGTGCCAGAGCCCGAACAGCACCGCCGTCACCCCGGTGGCCCAGACCGGCCCGTGGTCCCGGTCGATCGTCCCCCACAGCACGCCGCGGAACGCCACCTCCTCGAAGACCACCGTGGCCAGCGGAATCGCGACCAGCGAGGTGTACCACGGGCGCTCGTAGGAGGTACCGAAGAAGCGCCGCGCCGCCGGCACCCGGATCGCCACGGCATAACCGAGCCCGATCGCCAGGACGCCGCCCAGCGCGTACCGAAAGCCGGAAAGCGCGAGTCCCACCTGCCCGGACGTGAGGCCGGAGACCGCGACCAGCGACGCGGCGGCCAGCGGCCCGGTGACGGGCTGGGCCCAGCCCGGCCCGAAGCCGGTCCAGAGGCGCACCGCCACCATGATCAGCAGGAGCACCGCCAGCGCGGAGGACATTCCTCAGAATAAATCGCTCGACTCCGGCCGGCCGGGCGCACTACCTTGCAGCGAGTTCGGAACAGCGGAGAGAGGGGGACCCGATCATGTGGACCCCCGTGTCGCGATACGACCTGATCCTCGTGTCTGGTGTGCCCGGTCCCGGCCGCGCCACCGGGGCTGGACGTCCCTGACCGCCTGAGTGTTCCGACCTCGGCGGCCGGGCGGGCGCGCGTCCCTCGACCGATCCGCATCGAAAGAACCGACCATCATGCGTGTCCGCAATCTCGGCATCCTCGCGCACGTCGACGCCGGCAAGACCACGTTGACCGAGCGCGTCCTCTTCGCCACCGGCACCACCCACAAGCGCGGTGAGGTGCACGACGGCACCACCGTGACCGACTTCGACCCGCAGGAGCGCGACCGTGGGATCACCATCTTCGCCGCGGCGGTCAGCTGCGACTGGGCCGGTCACCGGCTGAACCTGATCGACACTCCCGGGCACGTGGACTTCTCCGACGAGGTGGAGCGGTCGCTGCGAGTGCTCGACGGGGCGGTCGCGGTGTTCGACGGGGTGGCCGGCGTCGAGCCGCAGTCCGAGGCGGTCTGGCGGGCGGCGGACCGGCACCGCGTGCCGCGGATCGCGTTCGTCAACAAGCTCGATCGGGCCGGCGCCTCGCTGTCCGGCGTGGTCGCGTCCATCCGGGAGCGGCTGGACGTCGTTCCGCTGGTGGTGCAGGTGCCGATCGGCGAGGAGGCCGGGTTCCGTGGCGTCGTCGACCTGGTCGGCATGCGGACGCTGACCTGGGACGACGGCGTCCTGTCGGAAAGTCCGGAGATTCCGGCCGACGCCCGGGAGGCACGACAGCGGCTCGAGGAGCAGGTCGCCGAACTGCACCCCGATGTCCTGGCGGAACTGGGCGAGGTCGCGGACAGCACACTGCGCACCGCGCTGCGGGACCTCACCCTCAGCGGCGAGGCGGTGGTCGTCCTGTGCGGCTCCGCCTATCGGGACAAGGGCATCGAGCCCCTGCTCGACGCCGTCGTCGACTATCTCCCGGCCCCGGCCGGCGACCGGCACCACGGCCTGGCCGCGCTGGTCTTCAAGGTGGACACCGGGAGAACCGGCCGCCTCACCTACCTGCGCGTCTACGACGGCACGATCACGAAGGGGGACACCGTGGTGGACGTGGGCGCCGGTCGTACCGAAAGAATCGCCCGCATCCTGCGGGTCCAGGCGGACCGGCACACCGAGATCGACCGGGCCGTGGCCGGCGACATCGTCGCCGTCGCCGGGGTCAAGGCGGCCCGGGTCGGCGCCACGCTGGCCGGCCGGGACAATCCCGTGCTGCTGGAGGCGCCGCGCGGCAGCGAGCCGCTGGTCTCGGTCGCCGTCGAGGCCCGGACCCGCCAGGACGCCCTGCGACTTCCGGCAGCGCTGGCCGCGCTGACCGAGGAGGACCCCGCCCTTTCGGTACGCCTGGACGCCGAGACCGGCCAGACCCTGCTCTCCGGGCTGGGCGAACTACACCTGGAGGTGGCGGTGGAGAAGCTGCGCCGGCGCACCGGCGTCGCGGTGACCATGGGCCGCCCGCGGGTGGCGTACCGGGAGACCGTCCGGCGCGGCGTCACCGGCCTGCTCTACCGGCACGTCAAGCAGGACGGTGGCGCCGGCCAGTTCGCGCACGTCGTGCTGGACGTCGCCCCGGCCGAGGGGTTCACCTTCGCCTCGGCGGTGACCGGCGGACGGGTCCCGGCCGAGTACATCCGCGCGGTCGAGGCGGGCTGCCGGGAGGCGCTCGCCGAGGGGCCGCTCGGCGGTCACCCGGTGACCGGCCTGCGGGTCACGCTGACCGACGGCCAGACCCACCCGAAGGACTCGTCCGAGATGGCGTTCCGCGCGGCCGGCCGGTTCGGCCTGCGGGAGGCGCTGCGCGCCTGCGAGATGCGGGTGCTGGAACCGGTCGCGGAGGTGACGGTGAGCGCTCCGGCGGAGACGCTGGGCGCGGTCCTCGGCGACCTCGCGGCCCGGCGCGGCCAGATCGCCGATTCGGGGGTACGGACGGTGACGGCGCTCGTGCCACTGGCGGAGTTGTTCGGCTATGCGACGCAGTTGCTCAGCAGGACGCATGGCCGGGGGACGTTCACCAGCCGGCCGGCGGGTTATCGCCCGGCGGCGTGATCGGTTGGCCCCTCTCGTGTCTGGTGACTCGGGAGGGGCCTCTGGTGCGGCGCTGCTTTCGCATGGAGGCGGTTTCGCGCGGGGCACTCTCGCGCTTTCTCGCGCGCTGGCTCACTCGCGCCTTCACACGCGCTGGCTCAATGGAGGCGGTTTCGCGCGGGGCACTCTCGCGCTTTCTCGCGCGCTGGCTCACTCGCGCTTTCGCACGCGCTGGCCCACTCGCGTTTCTCGCGCGCGGGTCTTCTCAGGCCGCGGTGATGCCGCCGGTGGTGACCGGAGGGAACGTGGGGCCGAGGTGCACCTCGGTGCGGGCCGGCTCGACCGGGATCGGGGCCGCGCCCGCGCCGGCTTTCGGCAGCGGGCGGCGCGGCTGGACCCGGCCGGAGCTGCCACCGCGCCCCGGATAGACCAGCAGCCCGTTGACCGGATCGGGCACCGCGTCGAGGGCGGCACGCACGGCCGGCAGCGCACGGAAGTCCGCGAACCGCTCGTCCGTCCGGAAAGCGATCTCGAAAAGCACTCCCCAGGAGTGCCGATGCCAAGCCCAGTCGTAAGCCCCGTGCGTGACGGCGGCCTCGACCAGCGCGTTCCCATACGAGTCCTGCCAGCGGGCGGCGGAGAGCCGCGGCCCGTCGAAGACCTCGATCGACCACCAGTGCAGCTCCATGCGATCCAGCGTACGACCGCGGCGCATCGATGAACGCGCCAAATAATCTGTCGCAGGCCCCGGTGTCGATCCGGGCGAACCACCCTTATGAGGGGCGGGTGGGCAGCCGGCCCGCCTGCGGTGATCCCACAGTGGATGACACACTCCGCGCCCCGGCCGGACTCGAACCGGCGAGGCATCGCCGCCTTCCACCGCGTACGCGGCGGCGGCCGGCGCCCATCGGCTGGCGTCTCCGACGTCGGGCCGACCGGATGCGAACCGGCGGCCTCTCGCTCCCGGGGCGAGCGCGCTGCCAGGCCGCGCCACGACCCGTTCCTTCTTCTGCCACGTCGGGATGGCGGGATTCGAACCCACGGCCCCCGGCACCCAAGGCCGGTGCGCTGACCAAGCTGCGCCACATCCCGTGCGGAGAGTGAGAGATTCGAACTCTCGGTGAGGGTCGTGACCCCCACTACGGATTAGCAATCCGCCGCCTTAGACCACTCGGCCAACTCTCCCTGTGGACCCGGCCGGATTCGAACCGGCCACCTCCGCTGTGCGAGAGCGGCGCTCTACCAAGAATGAGCTACGAGCCCTTGCGTACCCGGAGCGCGATTCGAACGCGCACTTCCACCGTCCTGAGCGGTGTGCCTCCTGCCGTTTGGGCTACCCGGGCATTGCTGCGAGCGGAGGACTCGAACCTCCAACCTTCCGGTTCAGAGCCGGACGTGCTGCCAGATTGCACCAGCTCGCAATGCGTGGAACCAAGTCGTCACCGGCGTTCACCGTGCCCACCACGCGAGCCGGTGACGGCTCGCTGTCGCGTCGCCCGTCCGGTGGTCCGGCCTTTCGCAGCCGCGGGCGATGACATGTGACGCGTCCCCGGAGAGATTCGAACTCCCGACACCCGGATCCGTAATCCGGTGCTCTGTCCGCTGAGCTACGGAGACTTGAAAGAGTGCGTGGACCTGGGCGGATTCGAACCGCCGACCCCCGGTCTGCCGAACCGGTGCGCTACCGGACTGCGCTACAAGCCCATTGTTCCGCCCGGCCGCCGGCGGGATGCCGGCGACCGGAACCGATGATGATGTGTGTCATCCACTGTGGAGTTGTCAAGGATCACGAGCACCGGCGAAGAGCCGGGATCAGACGCACGGGCAGCAGGATTCGAACCCGCATCCAACAGATTTGGAGTCTGTCGCTCTGCCGTTGAGCTACACCCGCAAGGGAAAAGGAAAACCGCCCGGTCCCGGATCGGGAGGGCGGCTGATCGACGCTAGCGGGATTGCTAGCCTCGCCACCACTCCGGACCACGCCACGGCTCACTGAGAACCGGCAGGCCGACGATCAGGGCTGCCTGGAGACGACCGGGTCGCGCCATGGCACTCGCACCGCGCGGCATCTGTCGCTGCGCCATACCGGCGATCGGCCACCGCATGATCGTCTCACCCCTCCCCTGATCGGTTCGCCGCCGGCCTTTCGGCCCGTCCGGCTCGCTGTTGAAGCACACAGTATTAGCGGCCTCCGGGACCGGCAACGCATTTAACCGGCGGTATCCGGTGAGGTATCCCGGATCAACGCATCGCCGCGGGCCGGCTGGGGTATATCGGAGGCATGAGCGATCTTGAGCCTGAGAGCTTCGCCGAGTTCGTGACCACTGATGGGCCCGGTTCGGCGGATGTCAGTGAACAGCCGGTGGACGGCGAGGACAGTGCGCGGCCGGAGCCGACGGAGGACATGATCGAACGCGGCGCTGCCGACGACTCGGTCGAGCGCGGTGCGGCGGCCGACTCCGGTGAGCCCGGTGGAGGTGGCGCGGTCGAGCCCGAGGCCGCTGACGACCTGATCGAGCGGAACACGGAAGAGCCGGATGACGAGGGGTCGTACCGATGAATTGACGCCGGGCCCCTGAGCCGGGGCCCGGCGTCGCGGTGCGGCTCAGACCTCGACCGGAGTGAGCTCCGGGAGGGTCGTCGGCGCGGGGGCCGGGGACGCGGTGACGGCGCGCCGGGCCGGGACCAGCAGGGCGACCAGGAAGGCGGCGGCGCTGGCGGCCGCGAGCAGCAGGAACGCCTCGGTGTAGCCGGACTCGGCGGGCAGGCCCTGCGGGCCGTGATGGCCGGTCACCACGGAGCTGACGACGGCGGTGCCGATCGAGGCGCCGATCGTCCGGATGTTGGTGTTCATGCCGCTCGCCACGCCGGTCTGGTGCATCGGCACGCTCTGCACGATCAAATTGATCATCGACGAGTAGAGCAGGCCGAGGCCGATGCCGAAGACCGCACCGGTGACCGCGACGACGGCCCGGTCGTGGTGGGCGAGCGCCAGAC
Source organism: Actinoplanes oblitus (assembly GCF_030252345.1). Taxonomy (NCBI): domain Bacteria; kingdom Bacillati; phylum Actinomycetota; class Actinomycetes; order Micromonosporales; family Micromonosporaceae; genus Actinoplanes; species Actinoplanes oblitus. The sequence continues at coordinate 6,935,329 of NZ_CP126980.1, forward strand.
TCAGCGCGGCCAGCGTGCCGAGACCCGCCCCGATGAGCAGCTGCGCCTTGTTGCCGACCCAGCGGGTGAGCGGGCCGCTGAGCGAGCCGAACACCGCCATGGTCACCATCATCGGCAGCATCAGCAGGCCGGCGGTGGTGACACTGGCGCCGAAGCCGTAGCCGGTGCTGGACGGGACCTGCATGAGCTGCGGGACGAAGGCGAAGACGCCGAACATCGCGGCGCCGAACAGCAGCGAGACCAGGTTGGTCGTCCAGACCGCGGGCAGGCGCATCATCCGCATGTCGATCAGTGGCTCGGCCGAGCGCAGCTCGGTGACCATCCAGGCGGCGAAGAACACCACGGCGAGAGCAAAGGATCCGACCGTACGCGTGGCGGTCCAGCCCCAGGTGGTGCCCTTGCTCAGCGGCAGCAGCAGGGCCACCAGCCAGCCGGCCAGCAGCCCGGCGGAGATCCAGTTGATCCGTCCACGCACGCCGGCCGGGGACGGCGGGATGACGCGCCAGGCGGCGATGCCGACCAGGGTGACGGCGACCATCGGGATCCAGAACAGCCAGCGCCAGTCGAGCCAGCCGACGATCGGGCCGGCCAGCACGATGCCGAGCCCGCTGCCGCTGGCGATCACCGCGGCGAGGATGCCGATCGCCGAGGAGACCCGGTTCGGCGGATAGACGTCCCGGATGATGCCGAACGAGACCGGGAAGACAGCGGCGCCGAGGCCCTGCACGACGCGGGCCACGATGAGGACCGTCACGTTCGGGGCGACCGCGGCGAGCAGGCAGCCCACCGCGATGGCGGCGAGCGCGACGAGCAGGGTGCGGTCCTTGCCGATGGTGTCGGCGATCCGGCCCATCAGCGGGGTGGCCACCGAGGCGGCGAGCAGCCAGGCGGTGAGCACCCAGGTGACCGTACCGGTGCTGGTGTGCAGGTCCTGCTGGATGGTCGGCAGCACCGGGGTGACCAGGGACTGCATGAGGGCGAACGCGGCAGCGGCAGCGGCCAGCACCGAGAAGGTGACTCGCGGGGTCGCCTGATAAAGTCGAGGCATGCCTCCAGATTAGTGGAGGGGTGCCTCCGTTTTGCAAGTCGACGGCGGCCGGAGTGATGTGAGGAGGGTCTCCATGCCTGACGTGCCGGTCGCGGTGCGGCGCCCGCAGCGGGCGGACGCGCGGCGCAACTTCGACGCGCTGCTCGCCGCGGCCCGGGAGATCTTCGCGGAGCAGAGCACCGACGCGTCGCTGGAGGAGATCGCCCGGCGGGCCGGCGTGGGCATCGGCACCCTGTACCGGAACTTTCCGACGCGGCGGGATCTGTTCGAGGCGGTGTACGTCGAGGAGATCAGCCAGTTGAGCGCGGCGGCCGAGACGGTGGCGGAGCTGCCGCCGTGGGACGCGCTGCGCGCCTGGCTGGACCGGTTCGTGGGTTACGTGGTGACCAAACGCGCCGTGGTGGACGCGCTGAACCGGGACTCGGAGCTGTTCCAGGCCTGCCGGGTCACCATGTACGCCGCCGGCGAGCCGCTGATGGCGCGGGCCCGGGAGGCCGGCGCGGTGCGCGCCGACGCCAGCTTCGACGACGTGCTGCGGATGATCTCCGGTCTGGTGTCCGGCGCGTTCGTCGACGAGGCGCAGCGTGACCGGGTGCTGAATTTCGCCCTCGACGGGATCCGCGCGCGGCCCTGACAAAGCCCCGACGCATCCCCGCGCGACCACGGCTCGCCACCCACGGTCCGCTACTCGCAGTCCGCCGCCAGCTCCGCTGCCCACGGCCCGTGTCTCGGCCCGCGCGCCAGCCCGTCGCCCCAGCCGGACAAGAACTCGCCGCACCAGCCAACCCCGGGCTGGTCCTCACGGTCCCCTCCCGGACCCTGACACCACCACCACGACCAGCCAAGACCACGGCTGGTCGCCACGACCCCCTCCCGGGCCCCGACACCACCACCACAACCAGCCGGGCAGTGCGGAGTGGGCCGGACAGCGCTGGGCCCTACCGGGTGGACGGGAACCGGGTTGCCTCGGGCCGGCACCGCATTGGACATCTCGGGCAGCAGCCGACGAGAGCGGCACCCGCCCCGACAAATACACGAGGCCGGCTCACTCCCGGGACGGCCTCGTGACTCGCGCCGGCATCACCTTTTCGGACCGGTCAGGCGCTGTGGGCGTACGCCACATCGGGTTTCCGGGCGGCGAAGCCGGTGACGATCAGATAGAGGGCGGCGGCGTAGGTGGTCATGATCAGGACGCCGGAGGCGGGGAGGTGCAGACCGGCGGCGCCGACGCCGATCATCAGGTCGGAGAGCAGGAAGAGGGCGCCGCCGAGGGCGGTGCGGCGGGAGACGCCGACGGCTGCGGCGGCCATCGCGGCCAAGGCCAGGCTGTAGATCAGGATGGGGAGGCGCAGGGCGCCGAGGCGGCTCCAGAGCAGCGCGTTCACGGCGGCCCAGACGATCGCGTAGGCGGCGAAGGCGGGTACCCGCGGCCGGGCGCGGCGCAGGAACGCGGTGAGGAAGCAGAGCTGGGCGCCGAGGAAGAAGAGCATCCCGGCCAGGAAGGCCGGCCGGCCGTCGAGCAGCAGGGCGACGTCGCCGAGGAACGCGAAGGCGAGGGCGGCGCTGAGCCGGTTCCGCTCCCCGACATACCAGATCAGCAGGGGCGCGAGCAGGGGCTTCGTGAGCCACTGCAGGGCGGGCCAGTCGGCCGCCACCGCGATCACCTCGAGGATCGCGACGGCGATGAAGACTTTCCGCTTCATCCGGCCGGCTGCCAGCCGGGACGGCCGAACACGTAGCCGAGACGGTTCCGCCAGGTCGTCGCGGCACGCAGGTCGCGCCAGATCGCCGCGTACTCATGGGTCGCCACCTTGAGCGGGTTGTAGGTGGTGATGTTCGTGGTCAGACCGTAGGTGACCGGCTCGCCCTCGGGCTCGAAGCTGCGGAACAGCCGGTCCCAGATGATCAGGATGCCGCCGTAGTTGCGGTCCAGGTACGGATCGTTGGACCCGTGGTGCACCCGGTGGTGCGACGGCGTGTTGAAGAACCACTCGATCGGCCGGGGTAGCCGGTCGACGCGCTCGGTGTGCAGGAAGAACTGGTACGCCAGGCTGATCGACTGCTGCAGGAAGATCATCCACGGTGGGAGGCCGAGCAGCGCCAGCGGCAGCCAGAACGGCAGCGACGTCATCGGGGTCCAGCTCTGCCGCAGCGCGGTGGACAGGTTGTAGAACTGGCTGGAGTGGTGCACCACGTGGCTGGCCCAGAGCACCCGGACCTCGTGATGCAGCCGGTGGAACCAGTAGTAGGCGAGGTCGTCGGCGAAGAACAGCAGCACCCAGACCCACCAGTGGTGCGGGTCCAGCTTGATCGGGCTGAGCACGTAGAGGCCGGCGTAGACAACCGCGGTGAACAGCTTCCACGGGAAGCCGATCACCTGGCTGCCGGCGCCCATGGTCAGGCTGGTGGCGGTGTCGCGGGCTTCGTAGCCGCGCTCCTCGTCGTCGGGCAGGAAACGGTAGGACAGCGCCTCCATGACGATCAGCAGCAGGAACGCCGGGACGGCGTAGAGGACGGCGGGGATCATCGGACGGTCTCCTTCGCTTGCAGGAGGCCGCGCGCGGCCTCCTCGGCCTCGGCGGCGTCGCCGGCCTCGATCAGGGCGGCGAGCTTGCGGTGGGCGGCCACGTTCAGGACTTCTTCGGTACGCAGGTGGGCCGGCACCTGCCCGACCGCCAGCGTCCCGGCGGTGAGGCTGTTGAAGGCCAACAGGTACGCGATGTTGCCGGAGCCCTCGATGATCCGCCGCCACAGCGCGAGGTCGGCCAGTCGCATCGTGGGCAGGTCGGGAACCGCGGCGGCGTAGGCCTCCACGGCGTCGCTCACCCGTCGTTTCGCCTCCGGCGTCGCCCGCAGCGCACAGAGCCGGGCGGCGTCGGCGCCGATGCAGGCGCGCATCTCCAGCACGTCGCGGGCCAGGGTCTCGACGGGCAGCACGTCCTCGGCCGTGGTCAGCGCCATGGCCAGGTCGAGCCCGGCGGTGGCCCGCCAGTCCAGCACCCGGGTGGCGCCGCCCTGGCTGACCTTGACCAGCCCGAGCTGCTGCAGCCGGCGCAGTGCCTCCCGGATCGCGTGCCGGTTGACCTCGAAGGTCGCCGCGAGCTCACGCTCGCTGGGCAGCGCGTCGCCGGCCGGGTAGCGGCCGCTCACGATGGCGTCGCGCAGCTGCCCGAACACGTGGTCGGAGACGGACTGCCGGGGTGCGGGATCGAAATCCATGGACGGCAGTGTGCCGGGCGACACATCAACCCGTCAACTGGTTGGACCAGTCGAGGCACGAGAAAGCCGGGGTGTCGCCACCCCGGCTGTCGTGTCGGCGGCGGATTCCGATCAGCCGCGGCCGAACCAGCGACGCCACCCACCGGGACGCCGTTCCCGCTGGACCGGCGCCGGCTCCGCCGCCACCTCGTCCTCGTCCTCGTCGTCCGGCTCGCTCTGCCGCAGGACCGCGCGGGCCAGCTCCTTCTCGCCCTCGGCCGCGCCCGGCGTGATCAGCATCAGGTGTGCCAGCGACGTCCAGATCATCACCGGCCGGGGCGCCTCGGTCGCCGCCACCAGCCGGTCCCGGACCAGCACCCGCACCTCGTCCCGCAGTCCCGGTTCCCGGTAGGCGGCGGTGACCAGAGCGAACAGGGCCGCGTCGGAAACCCAGTCCTCCACACCGAAGGCCAGGTCGACCAGCACCTGCCGCCGGGTCGAGGTCTCCCACGGCTCGTCCGCGCGGTGGTGCAGGATGCCGAGGCAGACCCAGGGCTGCAGCAGCCGGTACCAGTACACCGGGTCGGACTTGGCCAGGATCTGGTAACGCCTGATGTCCGGCGCCTGTGGCGGATGCACCAGCAGGCCCAGCAGGTCGTCCAGGCTCAGCTCGCCGAGCGGTTCCGCCTGCAGGTAACCGGAGAGCGGCGACGGCCACGGCTCCGCGCCGACCCGGTAGAGCGTCTCGACGGCCGCCGCCGAGGGCGGGGCGACAGCGGGTACCGCGTCGTCGCCCTCGTAGCGCCAGACCGCGTACTTGCCGGGCCGCAACGGGACCCGCATGTCCGGCTCGCCGAACTCGGCGATGCCAACCTTCACCGGCGCGCCGGCCGCCCGCAGGAACGCGGCGAGCGCACTGGCCGGCTCGCCACCGGAGAGCCCCAGTTCGGTGATCGTGCCGGTCTCCCCGGCGGCCTGGCGGCGGGCCATGTCCCGGGCCATGTTGCTGACCGCCTCCTCGGGCATCGGCACCCAGTTGAGCCAGGTCTTCCGCTGGCCGGCCATGGCGAACAGCATGTCGGTCGTCGCGCAGCCGTGCGGGTCGTCGGCGATCGCCACCAGATCGGCCACGTCACCGGACTCCCGGAACCGCAGCGCCCGCCGGGCCGCCTCCTGATGCGGGAACTGCGCGTCTCCGGCGAGCTCCCGGAGTTTGACTTCCACGTCTTCGCTGGCCATGGCGGCAGAGCCTAGACGATCAAAAAGGCCGGCCGCCAGCGAATGTATCGGGAGTGGACGGACCACTCTCCCGCCGTACGCGGTGCCCGGCGCCGGGCCGTGCACCGGGGGGAGGCGCCGCCTGCCGGAGCGCGCCGACCGGCGTACCGGAAACCGCTCTTGATCGTGATGGTCGGCGGACCGTCAGGCGCGGCGGGTGAGCTGCTCGATGCAGCGGGCCTCGTGCTTGTCCAGCAGCGGGCCGAGGTCGGTGGTGGCGGACGCCTCGAACAGCTCGAACACCTTGTGGTAGTGCCGCACGTCGGTCGGCCCCCGGGACACCAGCCCGGTGTTGTACACGTCGATCAGGACCAGCCGGTCGTCGAGCAGCGTGAACCCGTGCAGCGGCGGGAACGCCAGCGGCCCCTCGTCGGGGATGACGGCGAACCGCACGTTCGAATGCCGGGCCAGCAGCGCGCGCAGGTGACTGAGCTGCGCCAGCATCTCGGCGGGCGGGCACACCTGGCTGCGCAGCACCGACTCGGTGATGACGAACCGGAACGACTTGGCCGGATCGCCGAGCACCTCCTGGCGCCGGATCCGCGCGGTGACAGCGGGCAGGATCGCGGTCTCGGCCGGCTCGTCGTCCACCGGCCGGGCCAGGGTCTGGAAGGAGAGCAGGGCTTCGCGGGCATATCCGCTGGTCTGCAGCAGACCGGCGAGCAGGGCGGGCTGGAAGTCGCGGACCTCGACGGTGTCCGCCTCCCACTCCGCGAGGCTTTCCTGCCGGCTCACCAGCGGCGACACCGTCGGACGCCAGTCGGTCATCCGGTCCTGAGCGTCCTCGGCCCGCCGGACGAGATCCCTGATCTGCGCCTCGTCGGCACCGAGCGCCCGGGCCACGGTCGCCACGTCGGCCGGGTCGGGCAGGCCCTTGCCGCGCTCCAGGCGGGAGATCTTCGGCTGGCTCATCCGGACCATGTCGGCCAGCTGGGTACCGGTGAGCCGCCGGGCCCGGCGCATCCGGGCGAGGGTGGCGCCGACCGGCTCCGGTTCGAAGGGGGCGTCATCACCGATCGACAAGGCGCCCCCTTCGCTTCACGTCACGACAGGCTGCCGAGCACCTCGCGCAGCAACTCGGCCGGGATTTCCACCAGCATCTCACCTTCCGGCAGATCAATGCCGGCCCGCTCAGCGGAGACGGTGAATCCCTGGACCACATAGCGCCCCGAATCGGTCCGATAGATGGTCGGACAAGATCCGGCGGAACAGCGGTTGGCCACCACTTGAAGGGAGAGCGGCGCCTGCTTGCCGCTCTCGCACGACGCATTATTCACAAGGGGAGAATAGGGCATAAGCGACAGCCTCCGCGGTAGAACGCTCCAGACGGGCCCAGCGTGTCAAGAGCCGCCCGAGGCGTTGCGCACAGCCTGTCCGTCCCGGCCACACCCTCACCGACCTGGGTAATACCGCGGTAAAGTGCCACCTGCCTGTCCGCCACATTGCCAGATCGAAATATGGAGAACGGGCTTCATTTTTTGCAGTCCATGAATGTGGGTGGAAATTCACGAGCCGTGAATAGAGGATCGGCGTATCACTTCGCCGCACCCTCCGGGGGTCGCAATGATCGGCACGTTGTCACCTTTCTACCTGGCACTGGCCGGACTACTGCTCATCATCGGACTTCGATACCTGAAACGGGCGCTCGCGCCGATCGGGGTGATCGTCGAGGTCGTCGCCTCGGCCGCCGTGGTCGCGTTCGCGCTCGGCGCGGCACTGGCGCTCATCGTCGCCGCCGCGTTCGCCGGCTGACCGGCGCACCGGAGCCGCGCACCGGGAGCTGGCATCGCCGTGACAGCGTGCTGTGCGGATCATGCCAGCGGGCCGGCCCATCCTCGATCCGGTAACCACATGAGGGGGAGCGAGGATCGTGGACGATCTCGTAGTGCGCGCCGAGGGCTTGCGCAAACGCTTCGGTAAGACGCAGGCGCTCGACGGGGTGGACCTGGCGATGCGCCGGGGCACGGTGCTCGGCGTGCTGGGGCCCAACGGGGCCGGCAAGACGACCGCGGTGCGGGTGCTGGCGACCCTGCTGCGCCCGGACGAGGGCACCGCGTACGTCGCCGGTGTCGACGTGCTGCGCGAGCCGCAGAAGGTACGCCGGCGAATCGGCCTGACCGGCCAGTACGCCTCGGTCGACGAGGACCTGACCGGCACCCAGAACCTGGTGCTGATCGGCCGGCTGCTCGACCTGCGCGGGCGGGAGGCCCGGAAGCGGGCGGCCGAGCTGCTCGACTGGTTCGACCTGACCGAGGCGGCCGGGCGGCCGGCCAAGACGTACTCCGGTGGCATGCGCCGCCGCCTCGACCTGGCCGCCAGCCTGGTCGGCCACCCCGAGGTGATCTTCCTGGACGAGCCGACGACGGGTCTGGACCCGGCCAAGCGCGAGGACATGTGGGGTGTCGTGCGCACCCAGGTCGCGCAGGGCTCCAGCGTGCTGCTGACCACGCAGTACCTGGAGGAGGCCGATGCCCTCGCCGACGAGATCGTGGTGGTCGACCACGGCCGGGTGATCGCCCAGGACACCCCGGACGGTCTCAAGCGCCGGGTCGGCGGGCAGACCCTGCGGATCCGGCCGGCGGATGCCGCACGGCTGCCCGACGTACTGAAAATCCTTGACGCGGTGGCCGCGCCCGGCACCAACGCCGCGCCGGACGACGCGGCCGGATCCCGGCCCGGTGCCGGGTCGGTGCCGGTCGCCTCGGACAGCGCGCTCGACGACGTGATCCCCGCGCTGCGCCGGGCCGGCATCGAGGTGAACGAATTCGGGCTGCACCTGCCCAGCCTCGACGAGGTGTTCCACACCCTGACCGGGGGCACCGGCGAGCACAAGAAGAAGACGGAGGCCCTGGTATGACCACGGCAGTTCTCGCCGGGCCGGTCGGCTCGGACACGCCGCGGCGCGGCGGGCTGTTCCGGCACAGCGCCGCGCTCGCCCAGCGCAGCCTGATCAAGACCATCCGCACGCCAGAAGCCCTGATCGACGTCACCATCCAGCCGGTGATCTTCCTGCTGATGTTCACGTACCTGTTCGGCGGCGCCATCGCCGACGGCAACCGGCACGGATACCTGCAGTTCCTGCTGCCCGGCATGCTCGCCCAGTCACTGGCGATGGGCGGCATCGCGCTCGGCCAGAACCTCAACGCGGACATCGAGAAGGGCGTCTTCGACAGGTTCCGGTCCCTGCCGGTCTCCCGGTCGGCGCCGCTGGTCGGCGCGGTCGGCGCGGACATCGTCAGGTACATCACGGTGTGCCTGGTGACCCTCGGCGTCGGCACCGTCATGGGCTTCCGGATCCAGACCGGCGCGGTGCCCACCCTCGCCGCCGTCGCCCTGGCCATCGGGTTCGGCCTGTGCTTCGGCTGGGTCTCGGTCTGGGTCGGCATGCTGGTGCGCACCTCCGGCGCGGTGCAGGGGGTGATGTTCCTGCTGGTCTTCCCGCTGTCGTTCGGCAGCAACGTGTTCGTCGAGACCAGCACGCTGCCCGGTTGGCTGCAGGGCTTCGTGCACGTCAACCCGATCACCCACCTGGTCGGGGCGGAACGCGGCCTGCTGGTCGGCGGGCCGGTCGCCGACCACCTGCTGGCCACCCTGGCCTGGATGGCCGGGCTGCTGGTGGTCTTCGTACCGCTGGCGCTGCGCGCTTACAACAAGCGCACCTAGGAGTTCAACGCGCGGTTCAGCTGGCCCGGGTCGATCCGGGCCAGTGCCGTGTTCGGGTCCAGGCCGAACCCGGCGGCGTAGGCCTCGGCGAACGCCTCGTCACCCAGCACCGCCCGGTTGCGCCGGGTCAGCTCGGCCACCTGCAGGTCGGTCGGGTCGTGCGCGCCGCGCAACCGGGCGCCGGCACCCAGCAGCTGCACCGCCTCCCGATGCCGGCCGAGCAGGTCGGCCAGGCTCGCCGCGCCGATCGCGACCAGCGACAGGATCGGCATGTCCCGGGTCGCCTGGGCCGCGGCGTAGGCCTGGACCAGCGCCTGCTCGGCCCGGACCGGGTCACCGCGGCGCAGCGCCAGCGCCGCCCGCACCCCCTCGATGATCGCGGTGCCGTGGTCGCCGTTCATGAACTCCAGCTCCTGGACCCGCAACCCGGACTTGGCCTTGCCGACCAGTTCCTCGGCCCGGTCCAGCTCGCCCAGCGCCACCATCATGCCGGCCTCCAGGGCGTCGATGAGCAGCATCATCTCCGGGGAGGCCGCCCGGCCGGCGCGGTCCCGGGCGGCACGCAGCGCGGCTCGGGCCTCGTCCTCCTCGCCCCGGCGCAGGTGCAGGTCGGAGCGGCGCAGGTCGATGAACACCTCGTCGCCGAGGTCCAGCGACCCGAACTCGGCGGCCAGCGCCTTGGCGGTGGTCAGGTCGGCGAGCGCGCCGTCCAGGTCGCCGTCGTACTGGCGGAGCAGGGCGCGCAGCGGCAGCACGGTGGCCTGGCCCCAGCGGTCGCCGGCGGCCCGGAACCCGGCGAGCGCGTCGGCCACGTCGATCCGCACCTGGGCCACGTCGCCGTTGTTCTCCGCGACCTGGGCCCGGAACAGCATGGCCAGCGCGGTCACCCAGCGGTCCGGCCCGGCGACCAGCTCGTCCATCCGGGCGCGGGCCGCCTCCGGCTCCTCGGCCATGTAGAGCACCACCGCGACCAGCGCGCCGACCAGCCCGGGCAGGTGCGGGTGGGCGACCAGCCGCTGGGCCAGGTCACGCAGCCGCTGCCGGCGCCGCTCGGCGGTCTCCATCGCCATCGTGGACTCCGAGCCCACGCGGTTGAGGACGAGCACCGCCTCGGCGCAGTCGAGGGTCAGCGGGTCCCGCTCGCCGGGCACGTTCAGCGCCTCGCGCAGCCAGAACGCGGCGTCGGCGTGCCGGCCGAACATCTGCCAGTACCAGACCAGGCTCATCGCCAGGCGCAGCGCCCGCTCGGCCTCGCCCTCGTCGCACAGGTGGCGCAGGGCGGCCAGCGCGTTGTCGTACTCGGCGCGCAACACCCGCAGGGCGTCCAGTTGCTCGGCGGTACGCAGGCGCGGGTCGTGCTCGGCGACCAGGGCGGCCAGGTAGCGCGCGGCCAGGCCCCGGACGGCGGTGAGGGTGCCCTGTTCGGCGAGGCGGTCGATGCCGTACTCGCGGAGCGTCTCCAGCATCCGGTAGCGGCCCTCCGCGGCCCGCTGCAACAGCGACTTGTCGACCAGGGCGGCCAGCAGGTCGTGGATGTCGGGCGCGTCCGGGCAGACCGCGCTCGCCGAGCCGGCGGTCACCCCGCCGGGCAGCACCGACACCCGCTCGGCCAGCGCCCGTTCGTCGTCGGCGAGCAGGTCCCAGCTCCAGGCGATCACCGCGCGCAGCGTGCGGTGCCGGGGCAGCGCGGTGCGGCTGCCGGTGGTGAGCAGCCGGAACCGGTCGTCCAGGCCGTTCGCCAGCTCGGTCAGGCCCAGCGTGCGCAGCCGGGCGGCGGCCAGCTCCAGCGCCAGCGGCAGCCCGTCGAGCCGGCGCACGATCTGGACCACCGGTGCCACCGTCGTCTCGTCGACGGTGAAGCCGGGCAGCACCGCGGCGGCCCGCTCGGCGAACAGCCGTACCGCGGGTGACCGGCCCGCCTCGTCCGGCTCGGTGCTCTCCGGCACCCCGAGCGGCCCGAGCGGGACCAGCGACTCCCCGTCCACCGCCAGCGGCTCCCGGCTGGTGGCCAGGATCCGCAGCCCCGGGCAGCGCACCAGCAGCGCCGTCACCAGGTGCGCCACCGCGTCGATCAGGTGCTCGCAGTTGTCCACCACGAACAGGCACTCGCGCCCGGCGAACTGGTCGACCAGCACGTCGACCTCGCCGCGCCCCTCGAACCGGATCCCGGAGTTCTCGAAGATCGCCGCGGCGCGCAGCCCGGTCGCGGTCAGCACCGCGGCGGGCAACTCGGCCGGCGCGGTCACCGAGGCCAGGTCGATCAGCCACACGCCGTCCCGGTACTCACCCCGCCGCCGGCGCGCCGCCTGCGTCGCCAGCCGCGTCTTGCCCGCCCCGCCCGGTCCCAGCACGGTGATCAGCCGCCCGCCGGTCAGCAGCTCGTCGACCCTCTCCAGATCGGCCTCCCGGCCGATGAAGCTGGTCAGCGGTTCCGGCAGGTTGCTCGCCGCCGGGTGCGCTTCCCCGCTTTCCGGTACGCCCTGGGCCTCGTCCCGCCACGCCCCGGATTCGCGCGTGTCGCCGCGTCCCCTGGTGTCGTCACGTCCCCTGGTGTCGTCACGTCCTTTGGTGTCGTCACGTCCTTTGGTTTCGTCACGTCCTTTGGTGTCGTCCGGCCGCGCCCCGGGTTCGCCCCGGTCCCCCGCCGCCCCGCCTCGCCCGCCGGCCTCGCCCCGCCAGCCGGGCGCCTCCGCCGGCTCGGCACCGCGCAGCAGGCGCAGGTGCCGCTCCCGCAGCGCCGCGCCCGGGTCCGCGCCCAGCCGGTCCGCCACCTGCTCGCGCACCCGCTCGTACAGGTCGAGGGCCTCCGCCTGCCGCCCCTGCGCGGCCAGCGCGTCCATCAGCAGGGCCACCACCCGCTCGTCCAGCGGATGCTCCTCGCGCAGCCGGCTCAGCCGCGCCTCAGCCACCTCCGGCCGGCCCAGCCGCAGGTCGGTCTCGGCGGCGTCGGCAAGGGCCGCCGCGACCGCCCGCCCGAGCCGCACCCCGACCGCCTCGGCCACCGCGCCGACCTCGGCCGCCACCGCCCCGCGCACCAGCGCGGCCGCCTGACCGAGCAGCTCGCCGGCGCCGGCCACGTCACCGTCGCGCAGCCGCTGCCGCCCGGACGCCGCCAGCCGCTCGAAGCGGATCACGTCCACGTCGTCGCCGCTCACCGCGAGCCGGTAGCCACCCTCGTCCTGACTGACCGCGTCGGCGTCACCGAGCACCCGCCGCAACCGCGACACCAGGGACTGCAACGCGTTCGCCGGATCGGCCGGCCGGTCCTGCGGCCACAGCGCGTCGACCAGCGTCGCGGCCCCCACCGGCCGCCCGGCGGCCAGCGCCAGCCGCACGAGCAGCCCCCGCAGCCGGGCACCCGGCACCGCCAGGTCGGCCGCACCCCGGCGAACCCGCAACGCCCCGAACAGCTCGACCCGCAGCCGGCCGGCGCCCTCCCCGTGCTCGCTCACACCGCCGATCCTCTCGCGCCCGGCCAGCCCGGACCAAACCGGTTCCGGCCGTGGCTGAGGTTGTCCACAGCCACGGGTTGTCCACAGGCGGCACGGCCAGGTCCCGGATTCTCCGCCACACTGTCTTGCGGGGGTTCCCCCAGGGAAGGGCGGGGTCTGACGATCTTGCGTTTGAGCTGTTCAGAGCTTTTTGGAACCGCCTCATTCGGGGATTGAGCAGCGCCGCCCCCGCCGTGGGCCACGCAAGTAGCCAGCCACGGTCCGGCCGCCAGCCACGACCCCGGGCATCAGCCGGCCGCGACCCCGGCCGCCGGTCTCGGCCGCCAGTTGGCCGGTCAATGCGAGCGGCCACGGTCTGTCACTTGGACAGTCGATGCGACCGGTCACGGTCTGCCACCTGCGCCGTCAGTGCGAGCGGTCACGGTCTGCCACCTGCGCCGTCAATGCGGGCGGTCACGGCCGCCAGCCGAGCGGTCCATGCGAACAGTCACGGCCGCCAGCCGGGCACTCAGTCCGCCCTCCACCCCGGATCGCGGTCCGGTTCCCGGTACGCCCGCAGCACCCGAAGCGACCCCCAGCCCAACTGACCATCCGGACCAGGGATGTCACACCGGCCAGCATCCGGACCGCGGCGAGCGATCCGGCTTCACACTGCCATCCACCGGCGGGAGTACAGGGTGATGGCGACCGACGTGGCCAGGTTCAGGCTGGACACGTCCGCGCGCATCGGGATGCGGACCCGCACGTCCGCGCGGGACAGCAGTTCCGCGGAGAGGCCGTCGCGTTCGGTGCCGAAGGCGAGGACGGCCCGGTCCGGGATCGCCGCCGGGGAGATCTCGACGCCGTCCGGATCGAGCGCCACGATCGGGCGGCCGGTCAGTGCGGCGACGTCGATCCTGGCGACCGGGAGGGCGTAGTGCAGGCCGGCCGCGCCGCGGATGGCCGCCGGGTCCCAGGGGTCGCTGACGCCGCTGGTGAGGACGGCGGCGGCACCGGCCGCGGCGGCCACCCGGATGACAGCGCCGACGTTGCCGAGGTTGCGGGGATCCTCGAGGAGGACGATCGGCTCGGCGGACGTGGCGCGCAGCACGGCGGCCACGTCGACGGGCGGGCGGTCCGCGACGGCGATCACCTCGGTGCGGACCGGGTTGCGGGACAGCCGGCGGAAGTCGTCGCGGGACACCGGGCGGGCCAGCTCACGGAAGCGGCCGAGCAGGTCCGGGGCCAGGCCGGCGGCCATCGACTCCAGTTGCTCCGGGTCGACGGCGAGCACGGTGCGGACGGTGGCACCGAACCGGAGCGCGTGCTTGAGGGCGTGGAATCCCTCGAGCACCGCTAGGCCACGGTCGGCGCGTGCCTGGGTCAACTCGGCGGGGGTCATCGCTGACGAGTATGACGAGCGTGTTCGGACCGTACGCCAAAAGGGGGTTGCCGGTCACCCGGAAGTCACTTTCGATAAATAACGTGCCCCGCCGTGACCAGCGTGGATCGACGTAAATTCTTGCAGATGCTGGGTGTACCGGCGGTCGCCGCCGCCATGCCCGCCGGGCTGGAGAAAGCCCTCGCCATTCCGGCGAACAATCGCACCGGGTCGATCGAGGACGTCGAGCACGTCATCTTCCTGATGCAGGAGAACCGTTCCTTCGACCATTATTTCGGTACGCTGCGCGGCGTGCGCGGGTTCGCCGACCCGCACCCGGCGACCCGGCCGGACGGGCGCAGTGTCTGGCATCAGGCCGATCTGCTCCCGTTCCGTCCGGAGGTCAAGGACCTGGGCGGCGCCTTCCTGCCGGACCCGCCGCACGGCTGGAACGACGGGCACGCGGCCTGGAACGCCGGGCGGTTCGACCAGTGGGTGCCCAACAAGGGCGTGCAGACGATGACCCATCACACCCGCGCCGACCTGCCCTACCATTTCGCCCTCGCGGACGCGTAGTACTACAAACGCAAGCGTACACTATCGGGGTGCCAATGCCTCCAACGCTTGCGAAACCCCAGGTCATACCGTCAGGCCCTAAGGTCACAGCGATCTACCTCCGGCTCAGCCGCAAGTCCAAGCGGTCCGTATCCCTGGAGGTCCAGGAGCAGGAGTGCCGGGCGCTCATCGAACGGATGAATTGGCCGGAAGCCATCGTCATCTTTGCCGACAAGAAGTCGGCATCCGACAGGTCAAAAACCCGTGAAGGGTATGACCTGCTACTTGCATGGTGTAAGGCCGGCAGAGTCGCCCGCATCGTTAGCCGCGACGATGACCGACTAGTTCGGCAACCGCTTGAACTAGAAGGCTTGATCGACCACCTTGAGCCTCATGCTGTACCTGTCTACTTCTACGTTTCCGGCTACCTGGACCTCGCATCGTCACCAGGTCGGGCAAATGCTCGGATCCGAGGTGCCATCGCTCGTCAGGAAGTAGAGCGCAAGTCGGAGCGGCAAAAAGAAAACAATCTATTTCGCGTAAAGCATGGAGAGCCAATAGGCGGACCTTCCCCTACAGGCCTCCAGTACGTCAAGCGTGACGGGGATTCCCCGGCGACGTATAGGCATGAGCCGAACGGCGCAGACGCAATCCGCTGGGCACATGACTTCGTCATGCGAGGCGGAACCGTCACTGATGTATGCCGGGAGTGGGAACGACGGGGCATCACTACAAAGACGGGAAAACCCCACACATGGAGGTCCGCGAAAAACGCGTTGTGCAATCCGGCAATCGCTGGCTATCTCGCCTATCAGCCTTCATCCATTCTCAGTGACACCAATCGTCCCGGCGGAGAGAGGTGGGTTTCTCACCGCCACAAGCTCGAACTAACCAAGGGCAATTGGGAACCGGTGATCAGTTCTGACGACTGGCACGCAATGGTTGCCGTTCTAACCAACACGCGTCAGCAACCGGGCAATAATCTTAAGTGGCTTCTGTCTGGGCAAGCATTGTGCGGGGTATGCGCCGGAAGCGAGAAGATCGTGTGCAGAAACTACAGCGATGGCCGGCAGGCGCGGATGTATATCTGCAAAAAAGGCCGACACATTGATATTCCCGCAGAGCCGATCGATGACTACATCATCTCAATTGCCGTAGAAATAGTGCGCTCGCGCGACTTTCACGACCAGGGCAAGGAGGAGATCGATCTAGCGAGACGGGAATTGCTTCTCACCAGAAAGCATGACCTGGAAGGCGAGCTTGAGGCTCTAACACGAAGCTATACACAGCGAAAGATCAAGCTTCCCCAGTTAGTCTCAGGCAGCGAATCGCTTAATGCACAGCTCGACCGCGTCGTTCAAGAGCTAGAAGGCGGTATTGAGGCGCATCCAGCGGCGAACTATTCAGAAGGCTTCAGCCGTCAAGATTTCCAGGCGTTGTCACTGGAACAGAAGCGACTTCTGGTCGCCGATGTACTCCCTGAAATTCGGATTTTCCCCCCATTACGGGAGCGCGGAGGTCCGTACCCACCTGTCGCTAGCTACGTTCACGCCTACGACCGACGCGGCCGGTTGCGCCCGCTCCCCACCGATCAGGACATCTACGACCAGGTCACCGTGAAGCAGTACGAACATGCCGCCCGCTACGGCCGGCCGGTACTGATTGACGGCGAGCCGGCTACTGGTGAAGCCGTTCCATCGACGAGCCAGCGTGAAACACTCGCCGAGTAGAATCCTCATCCGAGTTTGTGGGTCTGCTGTGCCAAAACTGCCAACGGACTCCAGGAGCTTAAACGGATAAAGCTCGCAGCAAGATCAGAAGGGCACGCTTCGGCGTGCCTTTCCTTAACTCCAGGGAGGAAAGCTGTTCACCGAAGACGCACCGTGGCCTGATGACGCTACAGATAACGAGGTTGCAGTGGCGCCGGTCACTGCCGCTGTGGTGGCTGATGCTGGTCACTATGGCGAGCCACCTTTGTGCGGCCACCGGAAGCCGAAGAGGCTTGAAGAGTGGATGCCAGGCGTGGTGCGTTGGTGTTGCTCACACGGCGGAGATGGTGGGCCGGCATGTTTTCCTACTGGAGCTACGAAGGCGCAACCAACTGACACGCAATTTAAGGTGCCTGAGAGGGAAGCTGGAGACGTAAAAGCTCACGGTGCACCCGAGGTGTCCATGGGGGCGGTAAGCCGCTCTGAGGGCGTTTCAGAGGCTACGGGTGGAACCGATGACGACGGCAATTCGGATGTCGTTGTTTACGGACCGGTTCAGACGCTGACTTGGCAACGCCATGTTAGGGAGTCCAAGACTCTTCGCGGTCAACTCCTGGCAACCGCTTTCATCGTCAGCACCTACTCAACCGGGAACACTGGCCGTGACGTTCGGCCGGCCATGGCGACCGTGGGCGAAGCGTTGGGGATCAACCGGACGGGTGCCGGACGGTATGTCAGCCGGTTGGTCACGCTTGGATGGCTTCGTGAGGTCGGTAAGCACGCTAAGGGCGTCAAGGTCTACGAACTGACCTCACCGACGCCTATCGGTAGCTAGGTGTGCAACAACTACGCACACTCAGGTGTGCACCTAGAGCGCACACAACCTCCTCAGAGACCCCCTCAGGGGTCTCTATTAGTAATGACTAAGGGGACCCCAGGTCCCCAACTGTTGAGTAGTGGTGCCTCAGGGCGGCACCATCTGAGTAAGGCAGACCTCGAAGGTCTGCTACCTAAGTCAGTAATCAGGCTTGATGCCTGAGCATCACAACACTTAGGGAACCTCAGTACCTTCGGCTTCGGTTCTGCTGCCTTTCGCTGCCTGTCGGCACCTCAGGGTTACTTCACCTCGGCCAGCATTCCGCCTCAGGTGCTGGGTTAGCACCCTCAGTTTGCCTTAGAGGGGCGAACGCTAAGCGCTCTAGGATTCTAACCTCCTCGGCCCTTTGCTGCCTCAGAGAGGCTTACAGCGGCCTTGTTGCTAGAAGTCTGGGGACCGAAGGCAAGCTCACTGCCCTCGGTCCACCTCTAAGGCTACCGCCGGCCAGTGGCTAGTACCAGGGGGGATCGAAACTTTAGAACCAGACATTCCCCCACCCATCGAATTAGGGAAGTTTGCGTGCTCGCGGTCGCCTGTCTTTGTGGGAATTCAAACGGCGTACAGAAGCGTAACCGTAACTGTGACCCAAGTCATGATGGAAAGTGACTCCAGACGTCAGTGCTTGGAGTCCGAACGTCTAGGTGAGGAGGCCAAATGAAGCCTCGTTACTTCCTGAGGAGGGAACTCATGGAGCCTTCTCGGCTTTGCTTCGTCTGTAACGGTCCTGTGCAGCGTGCCGGATCAACCGGTCGCATCCCCCGCTTCTGTTCCGCCGAATGTAGGCGCCGCGCTCGTGCGCTCCGTGCTGCGGAAAGCCGGCGACAGTACTGGGATGCCGTCTACGGCGTAGACCGTCTCAAGTTTCGTTCCAAGTTCGTAGCCGCTGAGCGGCCACCAGCTTAGGGACGACTTCTAAGCTTCCCGGTCCAATGCCGGGAGGAATGCACAAGATGAGAATAGGCCGTTGTCGTGACTGCCTTCTGATGTTGTGTCGAACAGGTTGCCGTCACCGCGCCACGTGATTTAGAGCAGCCGGTGCACCCGTCTGGAGTGCCGCCAAAATCCAGAATCGCCGCAGTCGTGCTCGGCGTAAGAATAAGCCGAATACGCAGAGCATCGGGTTCTCTTCGGAATCCTCTTTCGCCCCTTGTTCGCTAAGCCCGACTTCACGCGGGTGCGGATTCGTGAAGCCTTAGAAGGGCCAGCCATGCTGGCCCTTCTTCGTATATACGCCCGGACTGCGCGCCTAAGCAGCCAACACCCTCAAAGGGCCAGCCATGCTGGCCCTTTTTCTTTTCCCGCTTTCCGGCTGATGCCGAAAGATCACCCCTGGAGTAACACCTATGAGCTTTGTGGCTCAGGCTGAGGCTGCCCTGGAGCAGCGTGCCGCACTTTTTGAGCAACGTAAGGCGGTTGCTGCGGATACCAGTATTCCGCGTTCCGACATCCTTACGAAGCTGAAGGCCATTGATGACCAGATGGACGCCCTTGAGGCTGAGGCGCGTTCCCACTTCGAAGCGCATAAGCGCGAGGTCAAGCTGATTGAGGAGCGCGCCGACGCGGCGCGTCTGGCCGCTGGCCGCGACATTTCGACGTTCAATCGGTACGCCCCCTCCGTTAATCAGTGGAGGAGCCTGTTCCCGACGGAGCAGGAATACCGGGCGACCGTCGCTGAGGCGACTTCAACGACCGGCGGCGTAACTGTTCCGGCCCAGGTTGCGAACTACTGGATTGACAAACTGCGATCCCAAAGCGTCTTCATGAAGGCGCCTGGACTCAACGTCATCCACTTCAATACCAACAACTTCACCATTCCTCAGCTTTCAACCAGTACCGACCTGAGCGGCACCACCTACTCTGAGGGTGCGGTCATTGGTGAGGGCGCCATGACGTGGAGTGGCGTTCAGCTCGCCCCGGTCAAGTATGGTCGAATCTACGTTGCATCGAGCGAAATCATCGAAGATTCGGCGATCAACATTGAGCAGATGGCGGCTGATGTTGTCAGTCGTGACCTGGCTCTCGCACTCGATAAGGATTGCTTCCAGGGTGCTGGTGGCACCACTGCTTTGGGTGGCCTGTCGCTGCCGGCCAACTCCACCGCTACCACGTTGTCCACGGGCAATACCTCGGTGACCTGGGACAACATCATCGATGCGTACGCTGCGATCGTTTCGACCGGCGCCACTCCCACCGTGGTTTGGGCGAGCCCCGACATGTTCAAGGGTCTCGCAAAGGCTCGCGAGAACGGCTCGACCGGTGGCTATCTCGCGGCTTCGGTTACGTCGAATCCGGTCAGTGAGGCTCTGGGGCTGCCGCTTCTGGTGAGCGGCAATCTTCCGGCCCGGACGGTCATCGTTGCTGATGCTACTCGTCTTTACATCGGTATCCGGCGGGACGTGAAGGTGGAGCGTTCTTCGGACGCTCGTTTTGCTGAGGACCTGGTGAGCTTCAAGGCCACCTTCCGGGTGGCGGGCGTAAAGGCGGCTGAGGCCACCTCGATTCAGCGCATCGTCGCGAGCGCTACCTAAGATTTTTGGATTGGCCCCGGGATTCTGTCCGGGGCCTTTTCTATGCCTTCTCATCGCATCACAGGCCTTCCGTCTGTGGCGTGTTGTGGGCGCATAGAACGCCCGGGGTGAGGGTCAGGGTGGGGATCGGTGGAGAGCTTCGGCTCTCCACCCTTTCTTTTTGAGTCCTTGAGTTGTAATCGAATGCAGGAGAAATGATATGGGTAGGGGCAGGAAGGTCATTGAAACTCCGATTGTTGAGCGGATTATGGCCAAGGTTGTAAAGACTCCTGGTGGATGCCACCAGTGGGAGTACACAACCAATCATGGTGGCTACGGTGTAATCAGTTGGAACAGGAAACAGTACTATGTGCATCGGTTGATCGCTGAGCATGCCTACGGCTGGAAGATAGACGGATTGACCATTGATCATCTGTGCCGCAACCGGACATGCGTTCGTAGGGAACATCTTGCGGTCGTTCCGAACGAGGTCAACTCTTGGAGGAGGAACAATAAGGCTTTCCAGGACATGATGAACGCCCACCTAGCGGAACTTCACGCCTTGGAGCTAGCCGCTGAAGAGGATTCGAACGGCGGCAACAAGTGAGCCACCGAGACGGTATCCGCAGCAAAGCGGCTGAGGATGGGATATTCCAGGCTGCGAAGACAGCTCAGCATGATTCGAGCTACGGGGTCCGAACTTCGAAGGAGATCGAAGAAGAGTATCTTCGCTCGGCCGGCTGCCCCTGTCATTCGTGGTGGCCTCGGTCACGATGCCACCAGCTCCAGGAGGAGCAGTCTTCTGCATATGTTGCTGATAGACGGCTGATTTACCGCTAATGAACGTAGATGGCGTCTTTGACTATGTGCTCGCTGCGGCGAACGGGAGGCTTGCGGCGGGCAAGCCGATTAGTCCGGCTCAAAAAGCTACGCTCGATAAGCTTTTGATCGGCTTAGAGGTATGTGACCGCTGCGGTCGGGACTTCTACCGATTCCTCGGCCTGGTTCTGCTCGATCGGGAGTGGGCGTGCCCTGAATGTGACCCGCTTTTGAACGCCTGAGAAGGCTAATGGGGGCATAGAAAAGCCCCGGCTACGGGGCTTCGGCCGGGGCTTTCTGATGAGCGTAGCGAGACGCTCAAGGCGTCTCACAGGGGGTTCAGATATGCTCTCACGAAGAAGTCCCTAACCCATAGTTCGTGAGCGTGACCGGCCACAATCAGATCCTCGCCGGCTAACCATGCGTGGATGTGGACTTCGCCGTTCACGATTTCGCCGGTACCGCTCATTTCAAATGGCTGAGCGTATGAACGCATCCGATCCACCATGGCATCGTCGCGATGCATCACCGAGACCCGTGCCTCATGGACGGCCCCAATGAGGGTTAGCGATCCGTTCGTTACGCCTAGGTTGGCGACTGCTTCCCCGATCGTGGCTAGCACTTCCTGATCTTTCTCGACCTTGATTAGGTGCACATGTTCCCCTAGATGTTCAGTGGGCTGATCCCGGCCAAAGCTGCGCCGATGGCCCGGATATTTTCGCTGGAAGCTTCGGTTCTGAGGGCAGCAAAGAGAGAGGCGTTCACCGCTCCCATGTCAGCCTCACGGTCCCGGTAGAGGGCAACAGTGGCGCACCACCTTGCCCCGGCGTCGTAGTTATTCGACAGTTCAGCGGCTAGCCGGCTGACCTGGACGTCTGAGAGGCCTCCAGAGGTTGCCAGATTGGCGGCTGCATCCCAGGGGACGCCCAGGACCCGAGACAGCACAGCGGTCAAATACAGGTCTCTGACGTCACCATCACTGCGAAGCACGGCAACTGCCTCGGACCCGATGGCGGGTGAGGGCACCTTGGCCAGGATCCCAGCGGCATTGACCCTCAGGACCGGCTTGCCGCGACTGCTCCATTTTGACAACGACGCCAGGGCGGCTGTGTCCTGACCAACCAGGGCAGCAACGCCCTTGTCTGTAGCGTGGCTTGTTTGTAGCTCCATCAGGAGATTGCTTCGACCATTGGTGATTTCATGGGCAATAGCGGTTGCTGTTTGGTCTGCCGGACCGGCGGCCAGAATGCCGAGAGTGCCTAGCAAGAGGCTACGGCGGTCCAAGTCTTCCCCTAACGCCTTCTCGTACGCTCGAATGACGTCAGGGGTTGCCTGACGGGTGCCGTTTTCCACGTTGCCGATATGCGAACGGCTGTAGCCTGTCCGCTTCGCCATGCCGGCCAGTGACAGGCCGGCTGAGGTTCGGGCCTCTTTCAAGATCCGCCCTAGCTCGCTCATGCCGCTACCCCTGCTGCCGGTTTGAAGCACGCTGAAGACACCCGCTGCCTGGCTTCCGACTGTCGCTCGGAAGACGCTGTGTCCACAACGAATCTTCACCCGCCGGGGGGCGGCGGGGCTAGTAGGTCTTCTTGTGTTGGCTCAGGGGTGGTGGCGCGATGCTGGTAGTGGGACCACGAGAGTTACCGGATGACGGTCACGTGACTGTCTGGATTGACACCGGTAGCGGCCCCGGCCGTGAGATCACGGTGCCGGTGAATGATCTTGATGCGACTGATGACCACCAGGACGACGGTCGCGCAGCTACCTACGTTCTCGGCGATCGCGAGTGCGAGGGATGAACAGCGATGGGCGTTCACAATCCGATGCCACGAGGGCCGATTCAGGGTGCGAGGCAGAACGCGATACCGCCGGAGAGGTTCCCGGACGTCAGCCGTAAAGAGTCGGTATGTCAGTGCCAAGCCGCCATCGTAACGACGTGCTTTGGCTGGGTGCACAAATCGAACATGTGGGTCAACACCGACAGGTGCAGTAAGGCGGAACCACGTGCCGCTTCCAGGGCGCCGAGGTCTGAGGGTGAGAGACCCCCGGAGTCCGAGGGTCTCCGTTAATCAGTCGTCTTCGGGCCGGACCCGCCACCAGCGATACCGGCCGGGAGTGCCGTCCTTCACCTGGATCAACTGGCCTGCCCTGCTGCGCAACCATTGCTCAACGGTGGCGACTTCTGCTGCATCCACGTCAGCAGTGAAGCTCAACTGGAAGGCCGTACCTTCGGCTGCCTCCCAGGACTCCAGGGTGTAAACCGGCCCATCCTCGATGTAGATGTGGCCGGCTGCTTCCATGGCTTCCGGGTACCCGTCGATGATGGCGAACAGGTAGGGGTCGGTGCGGTCGGTAGAGGGAGTCACAGTTAGGACGCTCCGGAGCTAGCTAGGACAGCACGGACACGGCGTGCACTGAGCCCCAAACGATCTCCCAACTCGGCCTGAGTCAGGGTCGGCTCTGCGGTCAGAAGATCGTCAACCAGACGGCGGGTTACATCGATCGGCCGGCGTACACGCGGCCGCTTCGGTCGATCCACAGCCACCGGTTCCGCTTGTTCCGCTTCTTCCTGTGGCGCTTGAAGGTCGCCCCGAGGGAAAGGCTCGGGGCGACCAGGTGCAACGTAGCCGGTCACATCCTGGTCCTCGGCGACTACCGGCGCTGTTTCCGGTGTACCCCCGGAACCTGAGAGAACAAGCTTCGTCAACGCCATGAAGGCGACGGCTGGAATGGAGGACAGCACCCGTCCGGAGATGCTTGGTTCCGCCACCGCCAGTTGGGCAGCCAGCGACAGGCCACCAGCGGCGAACACGAGGAACAGCGGGTAGCGGAACTTCTGTCCTACCCTCCGGCGTCGCCGGATCTCCAGGAGTGCAGCGACAGGTACCAGGTCTGCAACGGCGCTGTTGACCCAACCGAACGCCTCCGGGGTTTCGGCAGGGCTGTGAGCCAAGGTCCAGTCCTTCGTATGCGTGAAGGACACCCAAGCTGCCGCACCACCAACCCCCAGGAGGATCAGCACCAGGACGACACGTTCCGCTCGTTCGGTGCGACTCACAGCCCACCTCCCAGCGCCTCGGCGCGGCAGGCTCCGCAGTTCCGGGCGAGTTGACCGGGGTGCCGGTGGCACTTCTGTTCACCAGCCGCTGGGGGGAGCGCAGCGCCTCGCCGTTCCCATGGCTTCACCGGTGAGGTTTGGGGGTTGGATACCCGCGAGGGGAAGAAGCGGCGGAAGCCGCCCTTAGAGCTTCCCAACTTCGAACCAACTTCGGGCGACACCTCTTGAGTGTCGGGGGTAGTTGCTTGATCTGTTGGGGGTGTTGCCTCGTTCTGACGGGGCTTGACTACGCGATTGATGGCCTCCACGGTCAGCCGGTAGACCGTCGTGGCGCCCTTGCGGATCCGGGCGACCAGCCGACCGAGGGCAACCAGCTTCGCGAGCACTCGGGACACGGTGCGCTCACTGACCCCTACGTAGTCGGCGATTGTGGCGACCGAAGGGAACGCGTCGCCCATCCCATTGCCGTGTGCTGCAACGGTCACGAGGACTGCCCGCTCTGTCTTGCCGAGGTCTTTGGATGCCAGCAGGGCGGCTTTCACTAGTTGGCCGCTGGCGTACGGCTGAACTGCGGTCACTTGGTCACCGCCACGAGGCGGACCACAGCGGCGATGTCGTCGGCCGTCAGCCTCTTACGGTTCTTCCAGCACTCCAGGAGTGTCCGGATACCGTCTTCGTCCAGTTGGCCAAACGGCTTAAGCGCAGTAGCGGCCTGGCTCACGTTAGAGTCGTGCACGTCGGGGCTTCCTCCCGGCTACTGCCCTGGTCGACGCTGCAACGTCGGCCGGGGCTTCTCATTTCGCGCTTCAGAGCGCATGATGACAGTCTGTCGTAGTACGCGGACGCGTTCACCGTGTGCGACAGCTACCACTGTTCGCTGCTCGGGCCGACCGACCCGAACCGGTATCACATGTGGACCGGCTGGGTCGGCAACGACGGCAAGGGCGGCGGCCCGGTGATCACCAACGCCGAGGCCGGTTACGACTGGACGACCTATCCGGAACGGCTGGAGAAGGCCGGCGTCTCCTGGAAGGTCTACCAGGACATCGGGCTGGGACTGACCGCCGCCGGGTCCTGGGGCTGGACCTCGGACCCGTTCATCGGCAACTACGGCGACAACTCGCTGCTCTACTTCCACCAGTATCAGAACGCGACGCCGGGCAACCCGCTCGCCGACCGGGCGAAGACCGGCACCGAGGTGAACAAGCTCGGCCGCAGCCCCGACCAGTTGCTCACCGACTTCCGCAGGGACGTCGAGAACGGGACGCTGCCGCGGGTCACCTGGCTGGTGGCGCCGGAGGCGTACACCGAGCACCCGAACTGGGAGCCGCACAACGGCGCCTGGTACGTCTCCCAGGTCATCGACATCCTCGCGTCGAACCCGGCGATCTGGTCGAAGATGGCGCTGTTCGTCACGTACGACGAGGAGGGCGGCTTCTTCGACCACCTGGTGCCGCCGACCCCCGACCCGGCGCGCTCGACCGTGTCCACCGTCAACGAGATCTACCCGGGCGGCGACGGGCACCCGGCCGGCCCGTACGGTCTCGGCATCCGCGTCCCGATGATCGTGGTGTCGCCGTGGACCCGGGGTGGCTGGGTGAACTCGCAGACCTTCGACCACACCTCGCTGATCCGCTTCCTGGAGCGCCGGTTCGGCGTCACCGAGCCGAACATCACCCCGTGGCGACGGGCCGTGGCCGGCGACCTGACCAGCGCGTTCGACTTCAGGACGCCGAACCGCCGGCCGGTCGACCTGCCGGACACCACCAGGTTCAAGCCGGCCGACCTGACCCGGCAGCCGGACCTGGTCCCGGTCCCGCCGGCCGACCCGGCGCTGCCCAGGCAGGAGCGCGGGGTGCGCCCGGCGCGGGCCCTGCCGTACGCCCTGCACGCCGACGCCGTCGCGGACACCGTCGAGCTGCGCAACACCGGTAGGGCGACAGCGGTCTTCCAGGTGCGGCCGGCCGGCGCCGACCCGTTGTCGATCACCGTCGGTCCCGGGAGGCACTTCGCCGAGAAGCTCACCGCCGGCGACGTGGAGGTGCACGGCCCGAACGGCTTCTACCGCCACTTCCGGCGCGGCACCTCGGCCGTCCAGGTCCGGGCCCGCTACGACGAGCACCGCGACACGGTCTTGCTGGAGATCCGCAACGCCGGCCGGGGGCGGGCCGAGGTGACTGTGGCCGACCGCTACACCGGCCACGCCGCGACGCTGTCGCTGCGCCCCGGCACCGCCCGGACCTCCCAGGTCACCGCGGCCCGCACCCGCGGCTGGTACGACGTCACCGTCACCTCGGGCGACACTGTCGCGCAGTACGCCGGCCACCTGGAGAACGGCCGGGACAGCATCACCGATCCACTCATGGGCGGCCTGGTCTGAGGGCTGGACGACCTGCTCCGCGGCCGTCGCCGCCGGGACTCAGCCGAGCTGGGCCCAGGCGCCGGGCGCGGAGCGGATCGCCTGCACCACGGCCGGCGCGGCGCGGTAGGTGACGTGCCCGCGCGGGCAGGTCAGCTCGTAGATCAGGTCGGCGTGGTGGCGCAGCAGCATGTCCCGGAGGGTGTCCGGGTCCGGGTCGCCGGGCAGGCTCCCGGCGAGCAGCTCCCGTTCCAGGGCCGCGCTGCGCCGGGGCATCACCTCGTAACCGGCCGGGGCCCGCACCGTGAGCATCGCCGGGAACCGCCGGTGGACCGCCTCGGCGATGAGGTCCCCGCAGGCCGGGCAGAGCAGTTGCTTACGCACCGTCCATCCCATCCGTCCAGGGTGCCCTCCCGGCCCGCCGCCCGCCACCGGGCGGCGGGTTGACGCCGCCGGGGGTGGGGTATCCGGAGATCGTCAGTGATCTTCACCAGGACGGAGGTGGGCGCCGTGACCACGCCGAGCGCCGGCATCGCGCTGATCGAGCTGGGTGACAGCGACCCGGTGGTGGCGGATCCGGCCGAGGACATCCGGGGCCGGCCGGTGCGCGACCGGGACGGGCACGAGCTCGGCCGGATCGACGATCTGCTGATCGATCCCGAGGAGCGCAAGGTGCGGTTCCTGCGGGTGGCGCACGGCGGGATCCCCGGGTTCGGGGCGACCGCGTCGTTCGTGCCGGTGGAGGCGATCCGGGCGATCGACGACGAGGTCGTGCACGTGGCCGAGCCGAAGCAGATCGTGGCCGAGGCACCCCGGTACGACCCCGGGCTGGTGGACGCCACCGAGTACTACCACGACCTGTACCGGCATTACGGGTACTCGCCGTTCTGGAACGCCGGCCACACCCACCCCGGAAACCCGTATTACCGCATCTGATCCGCCCGGTGCCAGGAGCGCCACAGCGACGCGTACGACCCGCCCGCCGCGAGCAGCTCGTCGTGCGTGCCGAGCTCGATGATCCGGCCGTCGTGCATGACGGCGACCCGGTCGGCGTCGTGCGCGGTCTGCAGGCGGTGCGCGATGGCGATCACGGTACGCCCGTGCAGCACCGCCGCGAGTGCCCGCTCCGCGTCCCGGGCCGCGGTCGGGTCGAGCAGCGCCGTCGCCTCGTCCAGGATCACCGTGTGCGGCCCGGCGAGCAGCACCCGGGCCAGCGCCAGCTGCTGCGCCTGCGCGCCGTCGAGCGGATGTTCACCCAGGTCACGGTCCAGGTCGTCGGCCCAGTCCGCGCCGACCGTGGCGAGCGCCCGGCGCAGCTCGTCGTCCGGCGCCGGCACCATCAGGTTGTCCCGCACCGTCTCCCGGAACACGTGGAGTTCCTGGGTCACCAGCACCACATGCTCGCGTAGCGACTCCGGGGGCAGGTCGGCGATCGGCACCCCGCCGACGGTGACGCTGCCCGCCGTGGGCCGGTCGACGCCGGCCAGCAGGCGACCCAGCGTCGACTTGCCGGCCCCGGAGAGGCCGACGACGGCGAGGCGCTCCCCCGGGCGTACCGTCAGCTCGATGTCGTGCAGGACGTCGCGGCCGCCGTCGTAGGCGAAGCGGACGCCGCGCACCTCGATCCGGTCACCATCCGGCGGGTCCGGTGCGTAAGCCGGCGGCGTCGGCGCCGCGGCCAGCCCCTCGACCCGGGCGAACGACGCGGCCGCCGCCTGCAGCTGTTCGATCCGGATCAGCAGGGTGTCCAGCGGGTTCGCCAGCTGCCGCAGGTAGAGCACCGCCGCGCTGAGCACCCCGAGGCTGATCCGGTCGTGCAGGTAGAGCAGGCCGCCGGCCAGCAGCACCAGCACCAGCGGGACCGCGTAGGACGCCTCGACGCCGGGCAGGAAGACGCTGCGCAGCCCGAGGGTGACCAGCCGGGTGCGGCGGGTCTCGGCGATCGCCGCGTTCCCGGCCGCGAGCCGCCGGCCGGCCAGCCCGAACGCCTCGACGGTGCGCGCGCCCGAGGTGGTCGCGGCCAGCTCCTCGGCCAGCCAGGAGTTGGCGTCGCCCTCGCGCAGGTACGCGTCCCGCGCCCGCTTCAGGTACCACCGGGTGACGATCCAGATGCCGGTCAGGCCGAGCACCCCGAGCAGGCCGAGCAGCGGGCTGAGCAGGCACACGGCGATCAAGATGAAGATCATCTCGACCAGGCCGATGAGGATCCGCGGCAGCAGGTCGCGCAGCGTGCCGGCGACCGTGTCGACGTCGGTGGTGCCGCGGGCGGCCACGTCACCGGCCGGGATCCGCTCGATGACCGACGCCGGCAGGTCGAGCGCCCGCCGCAGGAACGTCTCGCGGATCCGGGCCGAGGTGCGCTCGCCGAAGCGGTAGGACTGGGCGAGCGCCAGCCGGGCGACAAGGGTCTGCGCCAGCGCGCAGACCAGCACGGCCAGGGCGAGCCGGTCCACGGCGGCCACCCCGCCGCCGGCGGCCACCGTGTCGATCACCCGGCCGAGCAGCCACGGGCCGCCCAGCCCGGCGATCGCCGCGAGCGAGTTCAGCCCGATCATCACGAGCACCGAGCGCCGGTCGGCGGCGATCAGGCGCAGCGTGGCGCGCAGGACGAGGCGCTGGTCCGCGATCGGCAGGGTGGCGCTCATCCGGCGAACACCCGGGTCACCAGGGCCCGGTAGCCGGGTTCGGCGGTGAGCAGCTCGTGGTGCGTTCCGGTGGCCGCGACCCGGCCGTCGACCAGGTAGTGCACGGTGTCGGCCTGCTCCAGCAGCACCGGCGAGGTGGTCGCCACCACCGTGCCACGACCGGCCCGGTGCCGGGCGAGCCGTTCGGCGATCGCCGACTCGGTGTGCGCGTCGACCGCCGAGGTGGGCTCGGCGAGCAGCAGCATCTCCGGGTCGGCGTGCACCGCGCGGGCCAGCCGGACCCGCTGCCGCTGCCCGCCGGAGAGGTTGCGGCCACCCCACTCGACCGGGTGGTCCAGGTCGCCGCCGGCCACGTCGCCGGCGACAGCGGTGTCGATGGCGGTCCGGATCAGGTCGTCGTCCGGATCGTGCCGGCCGGCCACCACGTCGCGCAGCGAACCGGCGAACAGGTCGGCGCCGTTCTCGGCGACCAGGATCCGCTCCCGCACGGTGTCCCGCGCCAGGGTGTCCAGGCGGCGGCCGGCCCAGGTGGTGTCGCCGGGCAGGTACCGGCCCAGGCGGTCGAGCACCTCGACGGCATCGGCGGGGCGGGCGCCGGCCAGGGCGGTGAGCCGGCCCGGCTCGGCGGTCACCCCGGACACCGGGTCGTGCAGGCCGCCCGGGGCGGGCGGGCCGGCGTCCCCGGCCGGGTCCTCCAGGGGCAGGCCGAGGAAGCTGATCACGCGGCGGGCGGCGACCAGGCCGTACGTCAGGTCGAAGCCGCAGAAGATCAGCACGCTGATCGGGACGACCAGCAGCGCGGTGTAGCCGTACACCCCGACCAGCTGACCCACGGTGATCTCGCCGCGCGCCGCCATCCGGGCGGCCACCCAGATCACCGCGGCCAGGAACACCATCGGCAGGCCGTCGCCGAGCGCGCCGACCCAGCTGGCCGGCCGGCCCACCCGGTAGCCCTGGTCGCGCAGCGTGGTGGAGTCGCGCACGTAGCGGGCCAGGTGGGTGTCGGCGCCGCCGAGCCCGTTGAGCACGCGCAGGCCGCCGAGCACGTCGACCAGCCGGGCGTTGAGCGCGCCCTGGCGTTCCCGGTACCGCGAGCCGGCCCGCTGGGTGGCCAGCAGCAGTGGCGTGATCAGCAGACCGAAGCCGGGTACGCCGAGCGCCACGACCAGCGCGAGGGCCGGAGCGGTGCGGTACAGCATGGTCGCGACGACGGCGCAGGAGCAGAGGCAGGCGATGCCGATCCCGGCGACGTTCATGGCCCGGCCGATCAGCCACACGTCGGAGATGCCGATGGTGACCACCTCGCCGGCGGTGATCCGGCGGGGCAGGGACGCGCCCAGCCGGGTGGCGTGGGTGAGCACCAGGTCGGCGGTACGCAACGCGGCGGCCAGCCGCAGCTTGGTCATGTTCCGGTGCCGCAGGATGCCGAGCACCGCGTTTACCAGGCCCATCACCAGCACCGCAGCGGCCCAGGCGACCAGCGGGCCGGCCCGGCGCGGGGTCAGGCCCCGGTCGATGGCCTGGGTGAGCAGCCACGGCATCGCGGCCAGGCTGGCGAACCAGAGCGCCCCGCACAGCCCGCCGAGCGCCACCCGGCCCGTCAGCTGCCGCGCCAACCACCAGAGGTAACGACCGGGTCCCCGTTCCACACCGACATCCTGCCGGTACCGCGGCCCCGCCGAAACCGATTAGTCGAGCAGGCGGCGCATGCGCAGGCTGCGGATGTGGTCGTCGGCCCGGGACAGGCCGGCCTGCACCGTCTCCATCGGCTGGAAGCCGCGCGACCGGTAGAAGCCGATACCGGCCGCGTCACCCAGGAACACCGACAGCCACACCTCGGTGCCACCGGCCGCCCGGATCTGCTCGATGACCCGGTTCAGCAGCAGAGTGCCGAGCCCGCGGTGCCGCTCCCGCGGATCCAGGTAGATCAGATACAGCTCGCCGACGCCGGGGCCGGTCAGCCCACCACCCGCCGCACCGACCAGCCGCCCGCCCTCCTCGGCCACCTGGTAGCCGAACCACCTCGGCGGGTCGGCCGGCACCTGCCGGGCCACCCGCTCCGCACCGAAGTAGACGGCGACGGTCCGGTCGATGTAGCCCGGCGGCAGCAACTCGCGGTAGGCCGTCCGGTACGCGGTAACGCAGATCTCCGCGACGCGGGAGGCATCGGCGCTGGTCGCGGGACGGGCAACGGCGGTCAACGAGGTTCCGGGCACGCGGATGAGGGTAGATCACCGCCGACTGGCGGCCAGTGCCTCGCCCAGCGCGGCGACCACCCGGTCGGCGTCGGCCTCGCCGGTGCGCCAGTTGGCGAAGGCGGCGCGCAGGGCCGGGACGCCCTGGTGGACGGTCGGCGTCAGGAACGCCTCGCCGGAGCGGGCCACGGCGGCCAGGACCTCGGGTGCGCCGTCCACCGCGAAGCAGACGACATTGAGACGTACGGGTGCCAGCAGCCGTACCCCGGGCAGCGTCGCCACCCGCGCGCCGAACCGGCGTGCCGCCGCGACGTTGCGCTCGACGATCTCCCGGTGGCCGTCGGCGCCGTACGCGGCAAGCGTGAACCAGGCGGTGAGGGCGCGCAGCCGGCGGGAGTTCTCCGGGGTGAGGTGGAACAGGTCGGGGTCGCCCTCGGGCGGGGTGAGGTACGCGGCCGCGTTCTGGAAGACGTTGAGCTGCAGGTCGCGGTGGCGGGTGAACTGGACCGCCGCGTCGTACGGGACGTTGAGCCACTTGTGCAGGTCGACGCAGACGGAGTCGGCTCGGTCGAGCCCGGCCACCAGGTGTGCGTGGTCCGGTGACAGTGCCGCGAAGCCGCCGAACGCCGCGTCGACGTGCAGCCAGAACTGATACTTCTCCTTGAGCCGCGCGACAGCCCGCAGATCGTCGAAGTCGACGGTGTTCACCGTCCCCGCGTTGGCCACCACGATCGCCGGGCCGTCCAGTGCGGCCAGAGCGGCTTCCAGCGCCGCCACGTCCACCGCTTCCCGGTCCGGCAACAGCGGGACGGTCCGGAGCTGATCACGCCCGAGGCCCAGCACGGCGAGCGCCTTGTAGATGCTGGAGTGCGGCGCACCGGACAGCACCGGGACGTCGCCCAGCGCGCCGACCCCCTGCCGGGCCACGCTGACCCCCTGCCGCGCCCCGAGCCACTCCCGTCCGATCGCCAGCCCGACCAGGTTCGACATGGTCGCCCCGGAGACGAACGTCCCGCTGTGCCCGTCGCCGAGCCCGAAGAGCGACCGCAGCCACCCCACCGTCTCCCGCTCCAGGTCGACAGCCGACGAGTCCTGCCGGGTCACCGCGTTCTGGTCGAACGTCCCGGTCAGCCAGTCACCCACCAGCGCCGCCGGCGTGGCCCCGCCGGTGACGAACCCCAGATAGCGCGGCCCGGCGCTGCCGGAGAACCCGGGCGCCCACCGCTCCCGGAACATCTCCAGGGCCCGGGCCGCACCCACCCCGGTCACCGGGAGCGGCTCGGGCACGAGGTTCGCGGGCGGCGCCGCGGCCGGCCGCTCGTCGAGGCCGTCCAGCACGCCGGCGGCGTAGTCACGGGCGGCAGTCAGCAGATCGGGCAGGCCGGCCAGGTCGGCGGCGAGGCGAGAGTCCACCAGGGCACGGTAGGCGGGTGCCGGGCACCGCGTCGCGGTCCAGTCCGGCGTCGCTGGCCTCAGTCCTGCGCCAGTGCCGGCACACCACCGGCGCAGGTCACCCGGATCCGCACGCGGACGTGGTGGTCCCGGACACTGCGGAACTCCCCTTCGCGATCGCGCTGCTCGTGCACGGCGAAGCCCTGGGCCGGCGCCATCGAGACGATCCCGCCGCAGCCGGCCACCACGATCCCGCCCCGGGTGGTGAAGGAGCGGCCGGTGTCGCGGACGGGCACGGCCGGTGAGGTGGCCACCGACCGCGACGGCAACGGCGACGGGGTCAGCTCCGCCAGCTTCCGCTCCACCTGCGCCTCGCTGACCGCGTCGTCGGCCCGGGTGGTCAGGTCCGCGCCGACCAGCCGGATCCCGATCACCCCCACCAGCACGGCGAGGACCGCCGCCACCACCCAGCCCGCGCCGATCACCACACGCTGCCCGATCCGACTCACCGGGCCACTATGCGTCAGGCGAGGTCAAGGCGTACCCAGGACACCGCTAAGAGAGGGTTAAGAACCGCCCGGACCCCCTGGTCAAGCCGTTACCGTGCAGCCGTGGCGAGACTTCTGCTGATCGAGGACGACCCGGCGATCCGGAACACCCTGCTGCGCGCCCTGAAGGAGCGCGGGCACGCGGTGGCCGCGTCGGGCGCCGCGATGGAGGGCCTGCGGACCGCCCTGGCCGACAAGCCCGACCTGCTCGTCCTGGACCTGGGCCTGCCCGACCTGGACGGGCGGGAACTGCTGCGGATGCTGCGCGCGGTCAGCCGGGTCCCGGTGATCGTGGCGACCGCCCGGGACGAGGAGAGCGAGATGGTCCGGCTGCTCGACGCGGGCGCCGACGACTACCTGGTGAAGCCGTTCACCGCCGCCCAGCTGGACGCGCGGATCCGGGCGGTGCTGCGGCGCGGCACGGCGCCCGGCGAGACGCCGGTGCTCGCCGTCGGCGGCCTGCGGATCGACCCGGCCGGGCGCACCGTCACCCTGGACGGCGCTCCGGTCGAACTCACCCCGCGCGAGTTCGACCTGCTGCACCACCTCGCCGGGCGGGCCGGTCAGGTGGTCACCAAGCGGGAGCTGCTCAGCGAGGTGTGGCAGGTGCCCTACGGCGGTGCGGACAAGACCGTCGACGTGCACCTGTCCTGGCTGCGGCGCAAGCTGGGCGAGACCGCGCAGGAGCCGCGCTACCTGCACACCGTCCGCGGGGTCGGGGTCAAGCTGAGCGAGCCGGCGTGAGGACCCGGCTGACGCTGCTGGTCGCGGCGACCACCGTGCTCGTGCTGCTGGCCTTCCTGGTGCCGACCGGCCTGCTGCTGCGCCAGGTCGCGCGGGATCGCGCGCTCGGTCAGGCGGACGACGTGATCCAGACGATAGTTCCGCTGGCCGGGAGCGACCCGGGGACGTTGCGGCTGGTGGTGACGGCTCAGGCCGTACCGGTGACGGTCTTCCTCCCGGATGGGACCACCGTCGGCGCGCCGGCGACCGCGACCCCCGCGGTCCGCCTCGCCAGAGGCGCCAACCAGGCGCTGACCGTGGCCACCGGCGCGGGCCGTGAGCTGGTCGTCCCGGTCGTCGGCGCGGCCGGTACCAGCGTGGTGCGCACCGTCGTCACCGACGCCGAACTCTCCCGTGGCGTGACCCGCTCCTGGCTCACCCTGGGCGGCCTCGGCGTCGCGTTGCTGCTGCTCGGCCTGCTCGTCGCGGACCGCCTGGCGCGCACCATCACCGCCCCGATCACCCAGCTCGGCGCGGTCTCCCACCGCCTCGCCAACGCCGAACTGACGGCCCGCGCGACCCCGGCCGGCCCACCCGAGCTGCGCGAGGTGGCCGGTGCCCTCAACCATCTCGCGGACCGCATCCACCACCTGCTCGCCGCCGAACGCGACCGGATCGCCGATCTCTCGCACCGCCTCCGCACGCCGCTCACCGCGCTGCGCCTGGAAGCCGAGTCGCTGCGCGACCCGGACGAGTCGGCCCGCGTCGCCGCCGCCGCCGACGGCGTGGCCCGCGCGGTCACCGCGATCATCCGGCAGGCCCGCCGCGACGTCACGACCCACCCGGCGAGCTGCGACGCGACGGCGGTGGTCCGCGACCGGGTGGCCTTCTGGCGCGTCCTGGCGGAGGACACCGGCCGAGCCGTCACCGGATCACTCCCGGACCGTCCGCTGCGTGTCGCGGTAGCCGCCGACGACCTGGCCGCCGCCCTGGACGCGCTGCTCGGGAACGTTTTCGCACACACCCCGGACGAGACGCCATTCTCGGTCACCCTCGCTGCCCGCCCGGACGGCGCGATCCTCACGGTCGCCGACCGGGGCCCCGGTTTCCCCGCGTCGGCCGCCGCCCGCGGCACCTCCGGCGGCGATTCCACCGGCCTCGGCCTGGACATCGCCCGCCAGATCGCGACAACCTTCGAGATCGCCGGTGGCCCGGGTGGCGCCGTGGTCTCGCTGTCCCTCCCCACCCCCTGACCCATTTCGTACGCCTGTGCACGGTCCCGTGGCCACCCGCGACGCCCGCCAGCACGCACGGCCCGCCCGGCGACCGCCGGGCTGAATCCCGGCGCGAGGAACCCACGCGCCGCCCGGCACGCGTCCGGGATGGACTTTCCGCATGCCTTCGCAGCCGATATATTGCCTCGCGTGGAAACGCCCCTGCGCGAACCGACCTTCCTGATCCTCACCGCCCTGGCCGGCGAACCCCTGCACGGCTACGGCCTGATCGCCGAAGTCGACCGTCTCTCCGAGGGCCGCATCGCCCTGCGCCCCGGCACCCTCTACGGCGCGCTCGACCGCCTCACCGACGCGGGCCTGGTCACCATCGACCACGAGGAGACCGTCGACGGCCGCCTGCGCCGCTATTACCGGCTCTCCGGCCAGGGCACCACCCTGCTCGCCGCGGAGACCGACCGGATGCGCCGCAATGTCGAAGCCGCCGCCGCCCGCCTCCGCACCCGCCCCGCCCCGGCCCCGCGCCTGGCCCGCCTCGCCCAGCACTCTCCCCGCCTCACCGGAGGAATGGCATGACCGAACTGGAACGCCGCTACTCCCGTCTGGTCCGCTGGTTCTACCCAGCCGCCTATCGCGAGGAGCGCGGCAGCGAGATCGTCGGCACCTACCTGGAGGTCACCGACCCGGCCCGCAGCCGGCCCGCGCTCGCCGACGTGGCCGACCTGGCCGCCGCCGGCATCCGGGAGCGGGTCCACGCCGCCGGGATCACCGACCTGGCCCCGGCCTTCCGCCTGGCCGGCACGCTCGCCCTGATCACCGCCACCGGGGTGGCCGCCGCCTGGACCGTCCTGGAAGTGGCCCCCCAGCCGCCGGAATCACGCGCCTTTCATTGCGGCCCGTTCGCCTCCCTCGGCGCCGTCGTCTGGCTCGCCTGGCTGCTCGCCGCGATGGTGCACGTCGTCGCCCCGGGCCGCTGGACCCGGCTCACCATCGGCGCGGCCCTGCTGGTCACGGTCGGGATCGTGCCGATCACCCCGCTCACCACCGAGTTCCGGCCGCCGCTGTTCGTCCTGCTGCCGCAAGCCGCCCTGGGCGTGGTAGCGCTCGCCGGAGCCGGCCGCCGGCCATTGCCGATCCGGTTGCTGCCCGTGGCCGTCGCCGCCACGGTCTTCACCCCGAACGCGATCGCGATGACCCGCGACTACTTCGACCTGAGCTACTACGGCCAGACCGGGGAACAGGTGCTGTCCTCCACCGGCACCGCCCTGCTGACCGTCACCCTGCTGCTCACCGTCAGCCTGGCCATCCGCGGCGACTACCACGGCGGCTGGACCCTGCTGGTCCTCGCCGCCCCGATCGCCACGCTCTACCTGCAGCGCCTGGCCGCCATCGTCAACGACGACCTCACCGGCTCCCCCAACCCCACCTACCGAACCATGGCCGCGATAGCCGCCGTCACCACCCTGCTCGGCCCAGCCCTGCTCCTGCTGGCCCTCCGCACCCGCCGCCCTCGCCGCACCTCCACGCCCACCCCACCCGTCTGCACCTCCTGCGGCGCCCACCTCCAGTCCACCGCCGAACCCCACTGAGCCCCGACAAGTCACCGCACCGCCGCCGTCGGACGACCCGGCGCCCCGTCGACCGACCGCACCGGCTGGAACACGCGGTGACGTCCCTGCGAGAGTGGCAGTCCCCGCAGTGCCGCCTCGGGAAGCCGGACGAACCCGCGCGGCCGACCGACCCGGCCCGGCCGGCGTTACGCACCGCCTCGAGAGCTGCCCCCGTGCTCGGCGACGGGCATGACCGGGCACGGCCCCCGGACCCGGAGATCCGGAGCAGTACCGATGACAGGCCCGCCGGCGAGCCCGCGGACGGTGGTCAGGCGTCGGGGGCGGTGGCGCTCAGGTAGGTGAGGACGGCTCGGACTCGGCGGTTGGTGTCGTCGTCGGCGTGCAGGCCCAGCTTGGCGAAGATGGACGTGGTGTATTTGCTGATGGCGCCCTCGCTGAGGAAGAGCCGGGCGGCGATCGCGGTGTTCGAGATGCCCTCGGCCATCAAGGACAGCACCGAGCGTTCCCGCTCGGTGAGGGTGGCGAGCGGGTCGGCGCGGCGGGGGCGGCCGAGCAGTTTGGCGACCACCGCCGGATCGAGGGCGGTACCACCGGCGGCGACCCGGGTGAGCGCGTCGATGAACTGGTCGGCGTCCAGCACCCGGTCCTTGAGCAGGTAGCCGACGCCGCCGTCCCGGTCGGCGAGCAGCTCGCCGGCGTAGAGCTGCTCGACGTGCTGGGACAGGATCAGCACCGGCAGGCCGGGGACCTCCCGACGAGCGGCGAGCGCGGCCTGCAACCCCTCGTCGGAGAACGTGGGCGGCAGCCGGACGTCCACGATCGCCACATCCGGACGCTCCTTGAGCAGCGCCTCCAGGGCAGCCGGCCCACTGTCGACAGCGGCTACCACCTGATGGCCGTAGGACTGGACCAGGCGCACCAGCCCGTCCCGCAGCAGGAACAAGTCTTCAGCGATCACAACACGCATGGCACCGACACCGTAGCGCGCGTCGGCCCGCCCGCCGGACTCGAGATCTCCAGCCGCCCACCGAAGGCCGCCATCCGCCGCGCGATCCCGGCCAGCCCCGACCCACCCGAGGACGAGCCGACGCGGGAGGACGAGGTGGCCGGGGCGGGGACGCCACCGACGCCGTTGTCGGTCACGGTGGCGGTGAGCTCGCGGCCGGCGTAGCCGAGGTCGATGGTCACCTGGGAGGCGTGGGCATGCTTGGTGACGTTGGTCAGGAGCTCGGCCACCGCGAAGTACATCGCCGACTCCACCGGGCGCTCGGGGCGCGACGGGACCGCGGCGTGCACCGTCACCTGGACCGGCACGTCCAGCGCCAGCGCCCGGACCGCGTCGACCAGGCCCCGCTCCACCAGCACCGGCGGGTTGATCCCGCGCACCAGCGACCGTAACTCCTCCAGCGCCACCCGCGACGACGCCCGCGCCTCGGCCAGGATCGCCTTGGCCGCCTCCGGATCCGCGTCGACCATCCGCTCGGCCGCCTGCATCGACATCCCCATCGCCACCAGCCGCGCCTGCGCCCCGTCGTGCAGCCCGCGCTCGATCCGCTCCAGCTCGGCCGCCTGGGTCTGGGTCAGATCGGCCTGCAACGTCTCCAACTGCCGCAGCCGCGCCCCCGCGGCCGGCCCCAGGAACCGGACCGCGACAGGCCGGAAGACGCCCCCGGCGAACACCCCGGCCACCAGCGCGACGATCAAGATCAAAAGCCCGATCACGGTACGCCCGGAGCCCGCCAGCCACACCCCCACGCCCGCCGCGACCAGCGGCAGCGCCGTCACCGGGAACACGGTCACGCCCGCCACGAGCGCCCACAGCCCGTCCCACTTCACCTGCGGGTCGTGGAAGCGGGCGTTCATCGCCGCCCGGCGCCGCGCCTCGCGCTCCGACTTGTGGTACTCCCGGCCATCCCACCAGAACCCGGTGGCCATCCGGGTGACCGGGGCGGGCGCGGCGTACCCAACCGTGAGATCCAACCCGAACCACCGCCGCGCCCGCCGCCGCGCCGCCTCCGCGAGCGGCCGGCTGGTCAGCGCGTGGGTCATCCACAGCGCCGAGGCCACCCACAGCAGCACCACCAGCACCTGACCGATCGTGACCAGCGCCCGCACGGCCCACGGCGCGTGCCGGCCGTCCGTCCAGGTCGCCACGAACAGCGTCCCGAACCACCCGACCGGCACCGCGACCACCGGCAGCGGCGCGGTGAGGCCGGCCAGCACCAGCGACCGATGAAGCCCCTGCCAGGCGTGCCGCAGTCCCATCGTCCCCTCCATGTCCACGTTCGACATCGGAGGTGCCCGCTGTCGACATCCAAGAAGGTACGGCCGAGCGGCGCCGCTCGACACCCGCTGAGCCCCCGGCTTCGGTGGGCCCAGCCCCACCGGGCCGGCCCCGCCACCGGAACAGCTGCTGGCCCTCGCCGCCGGGCTGACGGCAAGCGCGTTCCTGGCCCGGCGGTTCGGCACGCTGCGGACGTACCTGACGGCTCTCGCCGGTTTCGTGGTCGCGTCCGCGGCCTGCGCCGCCGCGCCCACCCTGCCGCTTCCTGCTCCCGGTCTTCGCCCAGGCGGTGCCGGGGCACTCCACGCTGACCACCGGCCTGGCCCTGCTCCCGCAGGGTCTGATCACCGGGATCGGCACCGCGATCGGTCAGCGGCTGGCCACCCGGATCTCGGTGCGCACGCTGGTCACCGGCGGTTTCCTGGTGCTCGGCGGGACGAGCGCCGGCCTGCTGCTGCTCCGGGCGGACACCCCGCTCTGGGTGACCGCGATCATCCTGTCCGGGCGGGCCGTGGCGATCGGGTTCGGGATCACGCCGCTGCTGTTCGCGATGCTCGCCCCGCTCGGCGACGCCCAGCTGGCCGACGGCAACACCATCTTCAACATCGCGCAGCGGCTCGGTGGCGCGCTCGGCGTCAGCCTGCTCTCCACGGCGTACGCCGCGCAGGTCGCCGCCACCGATCCGGTGACCGGATTTCATCACATTGGCGTGATCCTCACCGGTGTCGCGCTCGCCGCCGCCCTGCTGGCTCTGTTGCTCGCCCCGATCCGGCAACCAAGCACCTGACCCGATCGTTTCCGAGCACGTGAACCTCGCGATCTTGCTGTCCACCGTCCTGTTGGCGGCCCCCGTACCTCATGGATCTGCAATGCCGGATCTGCGGTGCACCGGCAACCCCGCGGCCAGCGCCCGAGCCGGCCGCACCCCGGTCCTGCTGATCCACGGCACCACCTCGAACTCCCGGGCCAACTTCTCCTGGAACTGGGCCCGGGCGTTCGACCGCGAGGGCCGCGCGCACTGCGAGATCGACCTGCCGGACAGCGGCAACAGCGACATCCAGGTCGCCGCCGAACGGGTCACCCACGCGATCCGGCACCTGTACCGCGCCGCCGGGACCCGGATCGACCTGGTCGGGCACAGTCAGGGCGGGATGATCGGCCGCTGGGCGCTGAAGTACCACCCGGACACCCGCCGGATGGTCGACGACTACGTCTCGCTGGCCGCGTCCAACCACGGAACCAACGAGTTCGTGGTGCAGTGCGCGGCGCAGACGGTCTGCTCGGCGGCGTACTGGCAGCAGCGGACCGGCTCGGCCTTCCTGTCCGCGCTCAACAGTGGCCCGCAGACCTGGCCGGGCATCGACTACACGCAGCTCTACACCCGCTACGACGAGATCATCCTGCCCTACCGCCGATCCGCGCTGCCGCCCGCGCGCAACGTCAGCAACCTCGCCGTCCAAGATCTCTGTCCCACCGAGACGGTCGAGCACTTCGGGATGGCCTACGACAACGCGGCCTGGCTGCTCGGCATCGACGCGATCCGGCACCCCGGCCCGGCCCGGCTGTCCCGGGTGAGCCGCGCGACCTGCGGCTGGCCGCTGATGCCGGCCGTCGACCCGATCCAGTTCCCGTCGAACGCCTCGGCCGCCCTGGTACAGAGCGCCCGATCGATGCTGACCACCCCGCAGCTGACCGCGGAGCCGCCACTTCGGCGCTAATCACCTTGACTTCAACCAAGGGTCAGGTGCCACCGTGGCCGGCATGAGCATGGAGATGGCGGCCTGGAACTCGATGTATCACGCGATGAACCAGCAGGACGACAGACGTCCGTTCTCGCTGGCGACCCTGCGGCGAATAGCCGGGTTCGCCCGGCCACACCGGCGCGCACTCACCGGCTTCCTCCTGGTCAGCGTGGTCACCGCGGTCCTCGCGGTGGCCGGCCCGGTGCTGGCCGGGCGGGTGGTGGACGCGATCGTCGAGGGCCGGGCCACCGACCTGGTGGTCAAGCTCGCGGTGGCGATCGCGCTGGTGGCGCTCGGCGAGTCCGGGCTCGGCCTGGTGCAGCGGTGGTACTCCGCCCGGATCGGCGAGGGGCTGATCCTCGACCTGCGTACCGCGGTCTTCGACCACGTGCAGCGGATGCCCATCGCGTTCTTCACCCGGACCCGTACCGGCGCGCTGGTCAGCCGGCTCAACAACGACGTGATCGGGGCGCAGCGGGCGTTCAGCGACACGCTCTCCGGCGTGATCGGCAATCTCGTCACGCTGATCCTCACGCTGATCGTGATGGTCGGCATCTCCTGGCAGATCACCCTGCTCGCCCTCGCCCTGCTGCCGGTCTTCGTGCTGCCCGCGCGGCGGATGGGTGGCCGGCTGGCCAAGCTGGAGCGGGAGGCGGCCGAGCACAACGCGGCGATGAACACCCAGATGACCGAGCGGTTCTCGGCGCCCGGCGCGACGCTGGTCAAGCTCTACGGCCGCCCGGAGGCGGAGTCCGCCGAGTTCGCCGCCCGGGCCCGCCGGGTCCGCGACATCGGGGTACGCACCGCGATGGCCCAGTGGGTGTTCCTCACCGCGCTGGTCTCGGTCTCCGGGCTGGCGGTCGCGCTGGTCTACGGGCTCGGCGGCTACTACGCGCTGCGCGGCACCCTCGAGCCCGGCAACGTGGTGGCCCTCGCCATCCTGCTCACCCGGCTCTACGCTCCGCTCACCTCGCTGGCGAGCGCCCGGGTGGAGGTGATGAGCGCGCTGGTCAGCTTCGAGCGGGTCTTCGAGGTGCTGGACCTCAAGCCGCTGATCGAGGAGAAGCCGGACGCCCGCGCGGTGCCGGACGGGCCGGTGTCGGTGGAGTTCGACGCGGTGACGTTCGCCTACCCGGCCGCCGACCAGGTGTCGCTCGCCTCCCTGGAGGAGGTGGCGACGCTGGACAGCCGGGGCGGGGCGGAGGTGCTGCACGGGGTGTCGTTCAAGGCCGAGCCCGGGCAGATGGTCGCCCTGGTCGGCTCGTCCGGTGCCGGCAAGTCGACGATGGCCGGCCTGCTCCCCCGGCTCTACGACGCCGGGTCCGGCGCGGTCCGCCTCGCCGGGGTGGACGTGCGCGACCTGACCGCCGCCTCGCTGCGCGCCACGCTCGGCATGGTCACCCAGGACGGGCACCTGTTCCACGACTCGGTCCGGGCCAACCTGCTGCTGGCCCGCCCGGACGCGACCGAGGAGGAGATCTGGGAGGTGCTGCGCCGGGCGCACATCGCCGACCTGATCGCGTCGCTGCCGGACGGGCTCGACACGGTCATCGGCGAGCGCGGATACCGCCTCTCCGGGGGCGAGCGCCAGCGGCTCACCATCGCCCGCCTGCTGCTGGCCCGCCCCCGGGTGGTGGTCCTCGACGAGGCCACCGCGCACCTGGACTCGACCTCCGAGCAGGCCGTCCAGGCCGCGCTGGGCGAGGCGCTGGCCGGCCGCACCGCGGTGGTCATCGCGCACCGCCTGTCCACGGTCCGCGCCGCCGACCAGATCCTGGTGATCGAGGACGGCCGGGTCGTCGAGCGCGGCACCCATCCGGAGCTGCTGGCCGCCGGTGGCCGATACGAGGAGCTTCACCGCACTCAGTTCGCCGCGGTCTGATCCCGGAAGCCGTCCGGGCGGACGCGGATCCCGTCGATCACCTTGCGGCGGCCGTCGTGCAGCAGGCTGAGGTCCAGGCCGGGCACGCGGTCGCCGTGGTCGAGACCGGCCACCCGCTCGGCGAGCGCGCGGGCGTCGATCAGCTCGGTGAACACCTCGCGCAGCGCCACCACGTCCTCGTCCGGCAGGAACAGCACCCCCTGCGCGCGGCTCGCCTGCAGGACCCGGGCGGCGACCGGATGCCGTTCGGCGTGATAGGTGTCGAGCAGTTCGTCGCCGGACTCGCCGCGGATCACCTCGGCGAGTTTCCAGCCCAGGTTGACGGCGTCCTGCAGGCCCAGGTTGAGGCCCTGGCCGCCGGCCGGCGAGTGGATGTGCGCCGCGTCGCCGGCCAGGAACACCCGTCCTGACCGATACCGCACAGCCTGCCGGGTGGCGTCGGTGAACCGGCTGGCCCACCGCACCCCGGTCAGCGTCAGGCCGTCGCGGGCCAGCGCCTCGGCGAGCTCGCTGTCCGGGATCGGGTCGTCCCGCCCGGCGGCCGCCTGCGTGGGCCCGGCCGCGAGCATCCGGAACACGCCGTCGCCGAGCGGCAGCACGGTCAGCAGGCCGTCACCCCTCGGCGCCGGCAGCTCCCACTCGCTCGGCCCGGTTTCGGCCAGCGTCACGTCCGCCACCAGCGCACACACCCGTGCGTCCCGACCTTCAAAGGCCACACCCAACTGCTTGCGTACGACGCTCCGCGCCCCGTCGCAGCCGATCAGCCAGGATGCCCGTTCCCCGTCGACTGTCACTCCCGCCTCGTCCTGCTCGAACGCTGTCACCGCGGTGCCGTAGCGGATCTCGGCGCCGAGCGAGACCGCCCACTCGGTGAGCCGCTCCTCGACCCGGGCCTGCGGGATGCCGACCTGGTAGGGATAGGGGGTGTCCAATGTCGAATAGTCCAGTGGGATCCCGGCGAAGTGACCGCGGGGCAGCAGGACCGGCGCCTGGGCCAGGATGTCGTCGAGCAGCCCGCGCGCGGCGAGCACCTCGGCCGAGCGGGGTTGCAGGTTCAGCGCCTTGGACTGCCCGGTGCGGGCGGTCAGCCTCTCCCGCAACGACACCCGGGCGCCGCCGAGGGCCAGCTCGCCGGCCAGCATCAGCCCGGTCGGCCCGGCGCCGGCGATGATCACGTCGTAGTCGTTCATGCGATGCTCCTCTTGACCTGCGGCTGCGGCGGTCATGCCCGCAGGCCCGCCTTCTTCGTGTAGTAGAGGTGGAAGATCAGGGTCGGGACGAGAATCACCGGCCAGCTGGCGTTGAGCACTGCCGGCGCGAGGTCCAGCGGCAGGAGGTAGGCCGCGAGCAGGGTGACGACCACGTTGACCACGCTGGCGCAGCCCCAGACGAAGGTGATCACCCGCAGGCCGTGCCGGAAGGCCGGGTCGGTGTCCCACCTGGCCTGCCACGCCCGCAGGCCGTCCGGGCCGACCTTGGCGAGCACGAACGCGCGGAACAGGTACATCAACGCGGGACGGCCGACCCGGACGGAGGCCAGGAGCCAGACCCCGATCAGGCCGCCGAGCAGGCCGCCCCAGGCATCACGGATCAGCATGGTGCGCGGGTCCCCGGTCATCGCCGAGACGCCGACGCTGAGCGCGACGACGGAGAGCACGAAGAGGGCCAAGAAGTCGATCTCGCGGGAGCGGAGGAACCGGATGACCACCACGGCGGCCGGGACCAGCGCGGACAGCAGCAGCGACCACCACTGGTCGACGCCGGCGGCGCGCAGGCCGTAGAAGACGGCCAGCGGCAGGCCGAAGTCGACGATCAGCGGGAGCAGGAGGGCGACGCGTCTCGGCGTCTTCACGGGAGTGGCTGACGGGGTCATGCGGGACTCCTTCAGGAGGCAGTGGTGTGGCGGCGTCGCTCCGGTGTGGCGGCGTCGCTCCGATGGCTCAGGGTGTGGCGGCATCGCCCCGGGTGGCTCAGGGCGTGGCGGTGTCACCCCGGGTGGCTCAGGGCGTGGCGGCATCGCTCCGGATGGCTCAGGGCGTGGCGGCATCGCTCCGGATGGCGCGGGTGAAGAGGGCGACCAGTTCGGCCGCGTAGGCGTGCGGGTCGAGGTCGGGCTGCTGGGCGGCGGCGTCGATGGCAGCGCGCACGGTGGTCGCCATGACGACCGGGTCGAACCGGCGGAACTCGCCCGCCTCCTGGCCCTCGCGGAACATCGCGGCCAGCCGGGATCCCGGGTCGTCGACCTCCTCGGGCCGCACCAGCGGGGCACCGTCGTC
Source organism: Actinoplanes oblitus (assembly GCF_030252345.1). Taxonomy (NCBI): domain Bacteria; kingdom Bacillati; phylum Actinomycetota; class Actinomycetes; order Micromonosporales; family Micromonosporaceae; genus Actinoplanes; species Actinoplanes oblitus. The sequence goes on from NZ_CP126980.1 coordinate 6,979,702, forward strand.
GGTGCGGGCGCTCATCGCGATCTCCAGGTACGCCCGGATCGCTGCCGGGCGCTCGGCGAAGAACTCAAGGTTCGACTCGATGTAGGTCGCCAGCAGCTCGGAACGGTCGCCGGTGACCGCCCGGAGCCGCTTGCCCATGAAGTCGGCGGCGTCCGCGAAGACGGCGGCGACGACGGCGCGCACCAGGTCGGCCTTGTCGTCGAAGTGATACGAGATCAGCCGGGTGCTGCTGATCCCGGCCCGCTTGGCGATCCGGGCGAACGAGGCGTTGCCATAACCCAGCTCGGCGATCGTGTCGATCGCGGCGGCGACGATCTGCGCCCGGCGCGCCCCGGCGGTCACCGTGTCGTTTACTCGCATGAGTAATTTTTTACTCGCTCAAGTAACAGATGTCAAGCCGGTCGATGCCTCCGCCACTCACGCGCGTCATCGAGAGCAGTGCTCTTGACAGAGAGCGTCGATGCCGATTCACTGTTAACGAACGAGAGCAGTGCTCTCGCCAATGCGGAACGAGGAGGACCACATGCGGTATCTGGCCCCGAAGCGTGCGTCGAACGCGTTCAACGACCTCGCGAAATGGCTGACGGCGCACGGGATCAGCCTGCTGGGCAGCCGGGTGCTGGCGGTGCGCGGGCGCAAGAGCGGCGAGGTGCGGACCACCATCGTCAACGTGTTCGACCACGACGGGCAGCGCTATCTGCTGGCACCGCGAGGACACACGCAGTGGGTGCGGAACCTGCGGGCGGCCGGGACGGGCGAGTTGCGGCTCGGGCGGCGCAGCGAGCGGTTCACGCCGGTCGAGGTCGCGGACCGGGAGAAACCCGAGCTGATCCGGCTCTACCTGCGCAAGTGGGCGTGGGAGACCGGCGCGTTCTTCGACGGGCTCAAGGCCGACTCGCCGGCAGCCGACATCGAGGCGGCGGCTCCCGGCTTCCCGGTGTTCCGGATCGTGCCGAGCTGAGGCTCAGCAGACGGCGTTCACCTTGCCGTCGTTCCAGTACCAGATGGTGCCGTGCTGGAAGTGCTGGTAGCGGCCACGGCGATCGGGGGTGTCGGACTCGTCGTCGACGGGGTAGCCGACGCAGCCGGTTTCGCCGCGGGTGCCCTGCCAGAGTTCGAGGATGCGACCGGAGACGGCGTGCGCTCCGGTGGCCTGGGACCAGTAGATCGAACCACCGTCGAACTGCTGCATGCGGCCACCACCGGCGGCGGCCTGCTCGATGCCGAGCGGGCAGCCCAGGCGCCCCCGGTCGGCGCCGAAGCTCACATACCTGGCCAGGATCCCGCCGTGCACCCGGAGCCGGCAGTAGGTCGCGCTCGGGTCCCAGGGCTTGCTCGCGCCGGCGTGCGCGGCCGGAGTCACGCAGATCACAGCGGTGAGTCCGAGCGCGGCGGCGGTCAGTGCTCTGAGTTTCATGAGGATCCATAGTGGTTTGGGGTTATTACCCCCCATTCGTACCATCGACCGCCGGGTGAAGTGCGAGTTTCGTCCCTGGATCATCCGACTTGTCGCTCGGTGGGCGCATGGCCGGCGACCAGGGATTCAGCCCGGCGGTCGCCGGGCGGCCCGGTGTCCGGCGGACCTCGCGGGTAGGCACGGGCGGGGATGGTGCGGTGGGGGCGGCGCCAGGCGTACCGAAAGGGCGGGTTTGGCGTCTTGCGGAGTGATCACCGGAACCATCGGCTTGGCTCCGGCGACTAGCATGGCCCGGTGCTTGCCCCGGGGATTGTGCTCAACGGCCGCTATCAGCTGAACCAACGCGTCGCGGCCGGCGGGATGGGCGAGGTGTGGCGCGGCGAGGACCTGCTGCTGCGCCGTGAGGTCGCGGTGAAGGTGCTGCTTCCGGCGCTGATGAACGACAGCGAGTTCATCACCCGGTTCCGGTCCGAGGCGCGGATGATGGCCCAGCTGCGGCACCCGGGGATCGTGCAGGTCTACGACTACGGCGAGAACGCGGTGGTCGACGGGGAGCGGTTCGACTACCTGGTGATGGAGTTCATCGACGGGACGTCGCTGTCGAAGAAGATCCAGCAGGCCGGGCGGCTCAGCCCCGCCGAGACCATGTCGATCATGGCGGGGATGGCCGACGCGCTGCACGCGGCGCATCAGGCCGGGATCATCCACCGGGACGTGAAGCCGAGCAACCTGCTGGTCCGGCCGGGCGGCGCGCTCGTGCTCGTCGACTTCGGGATCGCGCGGTCGGTCGGGATCAGCGGGATCACCAGCACGAACGTGGTGATGGGCTCGGCGCACTACATGGCGCCGGAGCAGGCGGAGGGGTTGCCGGTGACGGCGGCCACCGATGTCTACGCGCTGGGGGCGGTGGCGTTCACCTGCCTGGCCGGCCGCCCGCCGTATGTCGGGGACAATCCGCTCGCGGTGCTGGCGCAGCTGGTGCACGGGCAGCCTCCGGTGCTGCCGCCGGACGTGCCCCGGCCGGTGGCGTCGGTGGTGCTGCGGGCGCTGGCCAAGGATCCGGCTCAGCGGTTCCCGAGCGGGGCGGCTCTCGCGGATGCGGCTCGGAGCGCGGGGCGGCCGGCGGGCGGGCCCGGGGGCTGGGGGACGCAGACGGTTCGGCAGCAGATGTCCGCACCGACTTTCCCGACATTTCCGGTTCAGCAGCAGGGTGGCGGGTTCCCGCCGGGGTCGGCTACACCTCAGGGCGGGTTCTCCGGTGCGGCTACACCTCAGGGCGGGTTCTCCCCGACGGGTACACCTTCGGGTGGCTACTCCTCGACTGGCACTCCTCAGGGCGGGTTCGCCTCGGGGAGCGGCGGGTTCTCCGGGGGTGCTACGCCCGGCTCCGGGGTTCGGGCAGCACCGCCTTCCCGCCCCGACAAATCCGGCAAGTCGCGAAATCTCGCGCTTATTGGTGGCGCATTGGTGCTTGTCTTTCTCGGTGTCGGCATCATGCTGGCGACCAAGCCGGACATGAGCGAGGCGGGCGACCAGGGCGGCCCGGTCGGCGGGATCGAGGCGCAGGGCGGCGGCGATCAGCAGGTGCAGGACCCGACCGGCGACGACGTGCTGCCGGCACCGAACCAGACCCGCAAGAACGGGAAGCGGGACAAGGACCAGAAGCCGAAGCCGGGCACCAGCCAGCCGTCGCCCGACCCGGTGCCGTCGCAGTCGCCGTCGGAGTCCCCGTCGACCGACCCGGCCACGGCCGGGCCGGAGGAGACCGAGGAGCCGAACAGGTACCGCCCCACCGACGTGTGCGGCAACGACTTCACCGTCGCCGACCAGCACAACCTGAAGTCCGCCGCCGGGGTGGTGAAGGGCAAGATCTTCCTGCTCTACCGCGCCTCGGACGGGGCGAACTGCGTGGTGACGCTGCGGACGGCCGGGCTGGACCGCAAGGGCGCGGCGTCGGCGTACCTGGAGGTGCAGGGCAAGGGCGCCAAGACGGACAGCGGCTCGTTCCAGTACTACGCCGGGCCGGTCACCGCGGTGGCCAAGGCGACCTGCGTGAAGTGGGGCGGTTCGGTGGGCGCCCTGTCCTGGACCAGTGGATTCGAGCACTGCGGGTAGTTCTCTCAGGGCCGCCGGGTGCCGGCCGATCAGAGCGGCATGAGCGGTGGACGGGTGCGTGCGGCGCGGGCCGCGCTGATCGGCCTGACCGTCGGACTGTTCGCGCTGGCCGCCGCGGGTGGGGCCGGTCGCTGGGTGCTCGGCGGGGTGCTCGCCGCCGACCTCGTGCTGCTGGCCGTCTGTGGCCGGGCACTGTTCCACCGCCCGGCCGACGAGCGCCAGCTACCCTCCCACGACGGGCTGACCGGCCTGCCGAACCGGGCCATGATGGTCGCGACAGTGGAACGCGCCCTGCCGGTCGCCGCCGCCGAGCAGCAGTCGGCGGGCCTACTGGTGTTCGACCTGGACGACGTGGGCGACGTGAACTACGCACTCGGCCAGCGGATCGGTGACCTGCTGCTGGCCGAGGCGGCGTCCCGGCTGTCCGCCGCGGTGCGCGACACCGACACGGTGGCCCGGATCGGCGACGACGAGTTCGCGGTACTGCTCCCCCGGATCGGCTCGGCGGCGGCCTGCCTGGAGACCGCCCGCCGTCTGCTGGACGCGCTGCGGGGCCCGGCCGACCTGGACGGTTTCCAGGTCCGGATCGACGCCGCCGTCGGTGCCGCCGTCTATCCGGCGCACGCCGCGACGCCGGCGGAGCTCTTCCAGCGGGCCGAGGCGTCGACGCGGGCGGCCAAGCAGACGCGGTCGGCCACGGCGATGTTCGGCTCGCCGGCTCCGGGGGATCGCCCGGCCCTGCCGTTCCGCTAACCGAGCAGTTCGGGGCGCTGCCAGGGTGCGCCGTGGACATGGTGGTCGAGGAAGGCGAAGACGGTCTCGTACCAGACCTTGGCGTGGCCCGGTGTCATGATCCAGTGGTTCTCGTCCGGGAAGAAGAGGAAGCGGTGCGGGGTGGTGCCGTCCGCCGCCTTGGACCGGGAGAGCAGATCCCACCAGAGGCGCAGGGACTCACCGATCGGTACGCGATAGTCCTTGTCCCCGTGGATGATCAGCATCGGCGTGGTCACCTCGTCGGCGAACCGGTGCGGTGAGTTGGCCAGCATCGCGTCCGGGGTCATCTCCCGAACCCAGTAGTACGACAGGTCCGTGGTGCCCCACATCTGGTCGAGCGCCCACAGCGAGGCGTGCGAGACGATGGCCGTGAACCGGTCGGTGTGCCCGGCGATCCAGTTGGCCATGTAGCCGCCGAAGCTGCCACCCATCGCCGCGGTACGCGTGGCGTCGACGTCCTCCCGCTGCTCGGCGGCGTCGGTCAACGCGATCAGGTCGGTGTACGGCGCCGCGCCCCACGCCCCCCACCCCCGCTTGACGAACTCCACCCCGTAGCCGGTGGACAGGGCCGGGTCGGGCAGCAGGACGGCGTACCCCCGGGCCACCGCGAGCCACGGGTTCCACCGCCAGGACCAGGAACTCCACGAGGCCAGCGGCCCACCGTGGATCCACAGCAGCAGTGGTGCCGGGTTCTCCGGGCCGGCCTCGCGCGGCAGGGCCAGCCAGGCGCGCAGCGGGGTGCCGTCGGCGGCCGTGGCGGTCACCTCGGTGAGGCGTCCCGGGACCGGCACGTCCGGACCCGGGCCGAGCAGGCGCTCCACGGCCGGGGTGCCCTCGACCGTGACCCGGACCGGGGCGGGCGGGCTGTCGCCGGCCGACCGCAGCGCGTAGATCGACCGGCCGTCCGGCGCCACCGTGAAGTCGGTGTAGCAGCCGTCGTCGGTGGTCAGCCGGGTGATCTGCCCGGTGCCGGCGTCGACCCGCCACAGCGGGGCGCGTCCGTGATGGTCGGCGGCCACGATCAGCGCGGTGCCGTCCGGCATCCAGCGCATGTCGGTCGGCCAGCGGTCCCACGAGGCGGTCAGGTCCCGGACCGGGCCGCCGTCCAGCGGCACCAGGGCCACCCAGCGATCGCCGGGATCCGCGGCGGTCGACCGGCGGTAGACCACGACGGCGACCTGGGTGCCGTCCGGCGAGATGCGCGGCGACTCGTACTCCTGCTCCGGGTCGTCGGCCAGGGTACGGCGCTCGCCGGTCGCCACGTCGACAGCGACCAGCGTGTACCGCTGCGAGCCGGCCGGTTCGGCGACCGCCCAGGCGGCGACGACGGTCTCGCCGTCCGGGGTGAGATCCCAGGCGGCGTCGTCGCCGAGCGCCCGGCCCACGTGCCCGGTCAGGTCCCGCAGCTCCAGCCGGCCGTCGCCGTCGACGTCACCGGTGAGCAGGCGGGTGCGGTCCGGGCCGAACGCCTGGTCCCAGAAGCGGATCGGGTAGTCCTCGTAGAGCACCGCGTTGACGCCGGCGTCCTTGCGCCTCTTGCGGAACTCCCGGTCGGCCTCCGGGTCGGCGGAGGTCGCGGCCAGCGCCGAGCCGAACACCACGGTGCCGCTCGGACCGGTCACCAGCCCGCGCACGCCGCCGGGCGGGGACGCCAGCACACGGGCGTCCCCGCCGCCGGACGGCAGCAGCCACAGCGCGGTCACGGGTTCTTCACCGGGATCGGCCTCCGGATCCGGCCGGGCCGAGGTGAACAGCAGATCGCCGGCCGGGGTGAAGGCGGCAGCGGTCTCGCCCCTGTCGCTGCGGGTGAGCCGGCGGGCCGGCCGGACGCCCGCCGGGTCGACCTCCCACAGCGCGGTGGTGTAGCGGTTGTTCTTCCGGTCCGGGGTACCCACGCCGACGACCAGCCGGGTTCCGTCCGGGGAGAGCCGCAGGCCGGCGACCCGGGGCAGGGCGACGTAGGCGTCGAGGTCAGCGAAGGGCGCCGAAGGATCGTCGGTGATCATTCGGTCTTTCTATCACCGGACGGGCCGTTCCGGTGGAGAGGTCAGTCGTCACCGCCCCGGCCCCGGCCGTGGCGCCCCTCGCCAGATTCGCCACGGCCACCCTTGTCGTCCCCCGGCTCCGCGTGCCGCGACCGACCACCCCTGTCGTCCCCCGGCTCCGCGTGCCGCGACCGACCACCCCTGTCATCGCCCGGCTCCGCGTGCCGCGACCGACCACCCCTGTCGTCCCCCGGCTCCGCGTGCCCCGACCGACCACCCCTGTCGTCCCCCGGCTCCGCGTGCCCCGACCGACCACCCTTGTCGTCATTCCGCCGGCCGCCGTGGTCGTCGGCGCTGGCCGAGACCCGGGGCGACGCCGAAGTAGGAGCCGCCGAGCCCCCATCGGCAGCGAGCGCGGTACCCGCAACACCGAGGACAGCCAACACGCCGGTAGCCAGCACAATCGCGGTGCGAACCTGCAACATCTCCGAAACCTCCAGTCGATCCGTTGCGACAGACCATCGCCTCAAGATCGCTATCCGCACGCTGTCCGACCGTTAAGACCAAGCTAAGACCCGATTTGCGTACGCCCTGAGCACACTCCCGCCCAGCCCGCACCCCACCCGCACCGCGGCAACCGCCCGGTTTCGGAGGATCCGTGACTTTCGCTCAGTTTCGCCGAGCGGGGTGGAGCGGCGCGTAGCTGCGGCTGTCTGCGCGGGCGCCGACACGGACGCGGACGCGGACGCGGGCACGGACGCGGACAGCAACAGTCGACAACAGCAGCCAGCCCGCCGCGGACAACGTGATGGCGGGCCCGGCGGCGACGTTCCCGCGAGCGGAGACGTAAAGCCCCGCAATCCCGGCAGTGCTCCCGAAGACCACAGCCAGCGCGGTGATCACCAGAATCCGGTCGGACCAGAGACGAGCCGCGGCGGCCGGGGCGACGATCAGCGCCACCGCCAGGAAGGTACCCACCGCGGGAACCATCGTGACCACCGTGACCTGCACGGTGAGCAGCAGCATGAGGTCCCAGAACGGCACTGCCAGACCGGCGGCCCGGGCACCGGCCGGATCGAACCCGCTGTAGGCGAGCGGCCGGGCGAAGACCAGCAGCACCGTGGTGACCAGGGCCAGGACAACCGCCGTGGTGATCAGGTCCCGGTCCCCGACGGTGAGGATCGAGCCGGTCAGGAAGGCGGACAGGTCCCTGCCGAACCCGTTCCGGGTGGCGACCAGCGCCGCGCCCAGGGCGAACCCGGCGGCCAGCAGCACACCGGTCGCCGCTGTCGCACCCTGACCCCGGCGGCGGCTGAGGGCCACCACGCCCAGGGTCACCGCGGTTCCGCTGACCACGCCGCCGACCAGGATGTTGACGCCGAGCAGCGCGGCGGCCACCACCCCAGGGAAGGTCGCGTGGGTCAGCGCCATCGTGAAGAACGACAGCCGCCGCACCACCACCCGCACTCCGACGAGCGCCCCCAGCGCGCCGGCCAGGACCGCTTCCACGGCCGCCCGGTGCACCGCGTCATCCCACCAGCTCACGCCGGCCCCACCACTCGAACCGCCCCCGGCTGGCGCTGACAGCCCCTTCCGCACCAGCGACACCACCGTCACGACCAGCCCCACCATCCCGGCTGGCGCTCACCGTCCCTTGAACACGCACGACACCACCGTCACCACCAGCCCCTTCCACGCGGCTGGCACCCACGGTCCCCTCCCCGCCCCGGACACCACCGTCACCACCAGCCGGACCCACCCGGCTGGCACCCACGGTCCCCTCCACACCCCGAACACCACTCTCACCACCAGCCCGGCCCACGCGGCTGGCACCCACGGTCCCCTCCCCGCCCCGAACACCACCGTCACCACCAGCCGGACCCACCCGGCTGGCACCCACGGTCCCCTCCACACCCCGAACACCACTCTCACCACCAGCCCGGCCCACGCGGCTGGCACCCACGGTCCCCTCCCCGCCCCGAACACCACCGTCACCACCAGCCGGACCCACCCGGCTGGCACCCACGGTCCCCTCCAGGCCCTGCACACCACCGTCACCACCAGCCGGACCAACCCGGCTGGCACTCACGGTCCCCTCCAAGCCCCGGACACCACCGTCACCACCAGCTCGGCTCACGCGGCTGGTGCTCACGGTCCCTTCCGCGGGCTCGGGACCACCCTCACGGCCAGCCGGGACTGCGTGGCCGGGGCTGGCGGGGACCGGGGCGGGTGGGTCGGGACGCAGGACGCGGGCCAGCGGGAGGGCCGCGAGGTAGGCCACCACCAGGAGCAGGACGACGGTGGGCGCAGCCCCGAGCGGAATGCCGTGATCGACCGAGGCGACCCAGCTCAGCCACAGGCCCGTGGGACCGGCCAGCATGATCAGGGCGGTGCCGGCCAGCACCATCGGAACCGGGCGGCTGGACAGCAGGCGGGCCGCGGCGGGCGGGACCACCAGCAGCGCGACGACCAGGATGGTGCCGACGGCCCGGACGGCGGCCACCACCACCAGGGCCACCAGGATGTTCAGTCCGAGGTCGAGCCGGAAGGCGCGGTACCCGGCGGCAGCGGCGCCGACCGGGTCGAAGGCGCGGAACAGCAGCGGGCGGGCGAGCACGGCGAGACCGCCGAGGATCACTACGGTCAGGACGGCGGTCTCGGCGAGCTGGGCCGGCGAGACGGTGAGCAGCCGGCCGAACAGGAAGGCGGTCAGGTCGGCGGTGTAGGACGGCTTCCGGGAGACCAGCGCCACCCCGATCGCGAACATCACGGTGAGCAGGACCGCGGTGGCGGCGTCGTCGGTGACGCCGCCACGATAGGTGATCAGGGTGAGCACCACGGCGGTCAGCAGCGCCGCGATCAGGGCACCGGCCAGCAGCCCGGTGGTGCCGCCGGCCAGGAAGCCGATCACCACGCCGGGGAAGACCGTGTGGGTGAGCGCGTCGGCGGTGAACGACAACCGCCGGGCGAAGACGAAGAAGCCGACCGGACCGCACACCAGGCCGAGCAGCAGCAGCTCGGCGAGCGCCCGGCCGATGAACGGCACGGCGAACACGTCGATCACGTGCCGACCGCCAGGACCCGGTGGGCGAACCGATGGGCCAGCGGCTCGTCGTGGGTGCTCAGGATCAGGGCGGCGCCGGCGGCGGTGAGTTCGGACAGGACGGTCAGGATGGATCGCTGGCTGTCCGCGTCCACCCCGTTGAACGGCTCGTCCAGCAGCAGCAACGCGGCTTCGCCGACGATCGCGCGGGCCAGCAGCACGCGCTGGCGCTGGCCGCCGGAGAGCAGTCCGAAGCGGACGCCGGCCCGGTCGGCGAGCCCGACCCGGTCGAGGGCCGCGCGGGCCGCCCGGCGGTCGGCCGCCCGGGTGGGACGCCACCAGCCGGTACGCCGGTAGCGGCCCATCAGCACCACCTGCCCGGCGGTGACCGGGAAGTCCGGGTCGAGGTCGGCGGCCTGCGGGACGTATCCGCACAGGCCGCCTGCCCGGCCGGGGGAGCGACCGAACACCTCCACCGCGCCACCGAGGACGGCGGCGAGTCCGAGGACACTCTTGATCAGGGTGGACTTGCCGGCGCCGTTCGGTCCGGTCAGGGCGAGCCGCTCGCCGGCCCGCAGGTCCAGATCCAGCCCGATCAGCACCGGATTTCCCGGATACCCGATCGTGGCGTGACGGAAACGCACGACGGGCTCGACGGTGCTCCCGCCGTACCGGGAACGCGCCGCGGGCCGGGTGACAGTGGGCGCGTCGGCGGTCCGGAGTGGAGCGGGCATCAGCGGCCGGCCAGGGCGGCGGTGATGACGCGGGTGTTGTGGCGCTCCGCGCCGAGGTAGGTGCCCTCCGGGGTGCCGGGCTCGCCGAGGCTGTCGCCGAACAGCGCGTCCGCGCCGCCGACCACCCGGACGCCGGCCTGTTCGGCTATCGCCTCGGCGGTCTTGCGCGGCAGGGAGCTCTCGGTGAAAACGGCCTTGGTGCCGGTCGCTCTGATCTTGGCGACCAGGTCGGTGAGCTGCCGGGCGGAGAGTTCGGCCGAGGTGTCCATGCTGGGGATCACCGAGCCGACGAACTCCAGCCGGTACCTGTCGACGTAGTAGCCGAACGCGTCGTGGTCGGTGACCAGCTTGCGGTCCGCGGCCGGCAGGGCGTCGAAGGCGGCCTGGTTCTCCCGGTCCAATCTGTCGATCTCGGCGGTGTAGGCGGCGCTGTTCCGCGCGTAGTCCGCGGCGTGCGCGGGATCGGCCCCGGCCAGGCCTTTCGCGATGGTGCCGACCATCAGCCGGGCGTTGCGCGGGTCGTGCCAGATGTGCGGGTCGCCCGGGCGCAGCGGGACACCGCTGCTGGTGTCGACGACCGGGCCGCGGAAACCGGCCGACGAGATCGTCTGGCCGAGCCACTCCTCGAGTCCGGCGCCGTTCTCGACGAGCAGCCTCGCGTCGGCGATGGCCTTGATGTCGGCCGGGGTCGGCTCGTAGTCGTGCGGGTCGACGCCGACCTTGATGAGCTGGGTGACCTTGACGTGCTCGCCGCCGACGGCGCGGGCGAAGTCGGCGACCTCGGGGGTGGTGGCCACCACGGTGAACCTGGTGGGGCCGGCGCTCTCGGCCCGGTCGCAGGCGGTCGAGGAGAGCAGGGCCGTCGTGGCGGCGAGCAGGGCGAGGATGCGGTGCCGGTGACTCATGGCTGGAAACGCTAATGGGATTCATTTTCAATTGTCTAATGCGCACCCGTTCATCTGAGCTGGGCGGCGAGGGCCGCGTGCCGCCCCTCCCGCCAGAGTGCGCCCGCCTCGCCGAAGCCGGCCGCCCGGGCCGCGGCCGCGTGCCAGCCCAGGTCCGCCGTGAAACCGGCCGGCGGCCGATCTCGGAAGAGGTCCGCGCGGGCCGCGAGCAGACCGGCGATTTCCGGTACGGCGCCCAGCCCACCCCACCACTGCGCCCACGCCAGCTCGGCGGCACCCTCCCCCGGCCCCGGATCGAGCGCCCGCATCACGTACGGCAGGCCGTCGTCCGGCATCAGGTCGGCGACCACCAGCAGCCCGCCCGGGGCCAGCGCCTCCCGCGCCGCGGCGTAGAGCGCCCGGATCGCCTCCGGCACCAGGTAGTGGACGGTCATCACCACTGTGATCAGGTCGTATCCGCCACCGGTGACGGCCGGCCAGGCGGGCGACGCGAGATCGGCGCGGACCACCTCGACAGCCGGCGGCAGCCCGGCCCGGGCCAGTTCGAGCAGGACCGGGTCGAGATCGAGCAGGGTGACGGCGGCGGCCGGCCAGCGGCGGGACATCCGCTCGGCGAGCAGGCCGGGCCCGCCGCCGAGGTCGAGAACCCGGGCCGGCGGGGCACCCCGGGCAGCCTCGGCGGCGGTGGCGACGACGCGTTCCAGGGCGGGCAGGCCGGGAACGAAGCCGAGCATCACCGCGTCCCAGGTGGTCCGCCAGCCGGCGACGCGGGTGGGATCGAGGGCGACAGGCGTCATGGCGGCTGCTTTCGTGGCTTCACGGAAATGACAACCGTTTCTAACAGACGCCGGTTGCGTGTCAGCCGGAATTCAGGTCCGCGAGCCGGTCGAGCAGGCGCTCGATCTCCTGGGCCGTGTTGTAGGCGTGCAGGCTCACCCGTACCGAAGAGGTCTTCTCGCCTTGATCGCCCTGGCAGTGGCCGTCGGCCCGGACGAGCAGGCCGTCGGCGGCCAGGATGAAGCCGAGGTCGGTGGAGCCGATCGCGCGGTGCCGGAAGGTGACGATGCCCTGCCGGCGCTGCACGCCGGAGGTGGCGGCGAGGCTGCTCTGGCAGCCGAGGACCTGGTAGGCGTCGAGGCGGGACAGGCCGTCGGTGAGGCGGGTGCCGAGGTCCCGGGTCCAGCGGGCGATCCGGTCGACGCCCGCCGCGTCGAGCCAGTCCAGGGCGGCGACCAGGCTGACGATGCCGCTGGTGTTCGGGGTGCCGGCCCAGCCCGCCGGGACATAGCCGGGGCCGCGACGGTTGCCGGCCCAGAGCACACCGATGCCGGGCAGCGCCATCGCCTTGTGCCCGGAGAAGACCAGGAAGTCGACGTCCAGGTCGGCGACCGAGATCGGCAGGTGGCCGGCGCTCTGCGCGGCGTCCAGGCAGATCGGCACGTCCGGCCCGGCCGCCGCCCGCAGCCGGGACACCTGCATGTCGTTGCCGTAGACGTGGTGCACGTGGGTCGCCGCGATCATCCGGGTCCGCGGGGTGACCAGTTCGGCGAGGCGGGCGGCGTCGTAGTCGTGGGCGGCGTCGTAGGGCATGGCGCGCAGGGTGACCCGGGCGCCACGGGCGTGGGCCAGGGCGGCGGCCTCGTGCCAGCAGACGATGTTGGCGTTGTGGTCGGCGTACGGCACGACGATCTCGTCACCGTCACGCAGCCGCGGGGCGAGCCAGTCCCGGGCGACCGCGCGCAGCCCTTCGGTCGCGCCGCTGACGAAGTGCACCACGGAGCGGTCCGGGGCCGGGTCGCCGAGGAAGGCGCGGACCCGGTCGCGAGCCCCCTCGACCCGGGCCGTGGTGCGGTTGGCCCACGGGTACGTGCCCCGGGCGGCGTTCGCGTTCTCGCTGGTCAGATAGTCCAGGACGGCGTTCAGGACGGGTTGCGGCTTCTGCGCGGTGGCGGCGCTGTCCAGGTACGCGATCTCCGGGTGCGCGGTGACGATCGGGAACTGGGCGCGCAGCTCCCGTTGCCAGCCGGTCATCGGACCAGCTCCAGGCCGGCGTCGCGCCAGGCGATCACGCCGCCGGCCAGCGACCGGGCGTCGGGGTGGCCCATCCGGCGCAGCAGGGCCGCGTACCGGGCGGACCTCTCCCCCACCGGGCAGACCAGCAGGACCGGGCGGTGCCGGCTGATCGGCAGGCCGGCGTGCAGCAGGTCGGCGAAGACCTCGTCGGCGATGTTGACAGCGCCCGGGATGTGCAGGGCCTGGAACGCGTACGGGCTGCGCAGGTCCAGCACCAGGGCGCCGGTCGAGGCGATCCAGCACTGGGCGGCGCGGGCGTCCAGCACCGGGGCGGCGGCCACCTCGGCGTCGGTCAGGGTGCCCGTGGAGTTGCGCCGCGGCGGGCGGCCGAACAGCTCGGGACGGCGGTCCCGGACGTACGAAAGGTAACTCTCCAGCCGGTCGCAGACGATGAAGACGGCGGTCTTCCGGCTGGTCAGGGCGGCATCGAGGGGACTCAGGTGGCGGACCGCGCCGCGGAACGCGCCGCCACCGGTCGGACCGGTCAGGATCCCGCACCGGCGGACCAGGGTGAGCAACCCGTCGATGGCGTCGTCGGCGGTGATCGTCTCCAGGGCGTCGTAGACGTCCGGGTCGAAGAGGCCCACCTGCCGCACCTCGTCGAGGGTCCGGATGCCCGGGATGAAGTCGTTCTTCGCGGCGACCAGGCCGACCACCTCGACGTCCGGGTCGTGCTGGCGCAATGCCCGGGCCACCCCGGTGGACGAGCCGGCGGTGCCGACGCAGGCCAGGAAATAGTCCGGGGCGCTGCCGTCCAGGTCCTTGATGATCTCCGGGCCGGTGCCGTGCAGATGGGCCTCCACGTTGCGCTCGTTGAAGTACTGATCGGTGTGCAGGTACCTGCCACCGGCCGCGGCGAGCCGCTGGTGCATCCGGGTGAGCGGGTCGCCGGTGTCGGTCGGGTCGAGGCACTCGGACTGGCCGGGCAGCTCGTCGATCTCCGCGCCGAGCAGCAGCAACAGCTCCTTGATCTCGGGGACCTTCATCCGGTTGGTGACGCTCTTGAACGGCAGCCCGTGCATCCCGGCGAGCAGGGCGAGCGCCTTGGCGGTGTTGCCGCTGGACAGCTCGACCAGGGTGGCGTCCGCGGGCGCGCCGGCCAGCAGCGGGCGGGCCATCTGCCAGGCGGCCCGGTCCTTCACCGAGCCGAACGGGTTGAGCAGCTCCAGCTTGGCGTAGAGGTCGATGTTGCGCAGGCCGTGCACGGCCGGGTCGATGCGCACGAGCGGGGTGTTGCCGATCGCGTCGGTGATGTCGTCGTGTCTCATGGAGTCTCCTGCCGGGGGTGGACAGGCCAGTACCGGTCGTCGAGGCACCATCGGCGGACGCCGCCGGACCGGTAGACCGCGACCTTGCGGGCGACCGGCTGGTGCAGGGCGTTAGTAGCGCTGAAGTCCATGAAGTAACCGGCCGTGTTGACGAAGGCGAGCAGGTCGCCGGGCCGCGGCACGACCGGCAGGAACACCTTGCGGCGAGTGATCAGGTCGGCTTCCAGGCAGAGGTTGCCGAGCAGGTGGACGCCGGCGTGGCTCCTCTCGATGCGACGGTTGTCGGTGCGCGGGATCACCACCGGGTCCATCTGGACGCCGTGCTCCTCCAGGCTGACGTCACGAGCGTTGAGGTCGAGCCGGACCGTCTCGCCGGTGACCGAGAGGACCCGGGCCAGGATCACCCCGCACTGGTCCAGCAGGGCACGGCCGGGCTCGATGTCCAGGTCGTACATGTGGTCCAGCAGCAGGCGGCCGAGGGGCTGGCCACGCTCCGGAGCCGGAGTGCCGAGCAGCCGGTCCAGATAGGCGGCTCCGGCCACCGGCCGATACGCCGGATACAGCGCGAGGTCGCCCCGCAGGGTGCCGCCCTCGGCGCGCAGCCCGTACCCGTGCCCCTCCCAGGTCAGCGGCGGCCGCCGGCCCAGCACCGCCTGGCCGAGCTCGGTCGTCCAGCGCTCCCACTCGGCGCCGTCGGCGAGGTAGTTCACCCCGAACCCGCCGCCGATGTCGAGCGAGCGCGGCCGCAGTCCGCGCGCCCGGCACTGGTCGAGCGCGACCAGGCAGCCCTCCACCGCGACGGCCTTCTCCGGCAGCCCGATGGTGTCCAGGTGGTAGGCCACCCCGGTCAGCTCCACCTGATCGGCCCGCTTCTCGAGCAGGTCGAGCAGGTCGGCGAGCGCCCCGGCCGGGGTGCCGAAGCGGCTGCGCCGGGTCAGCACCCGCACCCCCGCCGAGGTGAAGCCGGAGAGCCGCAGGCTGACCGGGACCCGGGGCAGCCGGTGCCCGGCCACGATGCCGGCCAACTCGGCGAGCTCGTCGGCGGAATCGACGCTGACGGTCACCCCGGTGCGGGCGGCCAGCCAGAGGAATTCGCGGTTCTTCGGCCCGGTCGCGACGATCCGGCCGGGGGTGAATCCGGCACTCAGCGCGTGTTGCAACTCGCCGAGTGAGGCCACGTCGACATCGGCGTCGCCGGCCGCCAGTTCGCGCAGAATCGCGCTGGATCGATTGGCCTTGTGCGCGTAGTAGAGGCGGCCGGTCAGCTGGTGGCGGCGGTAGGTCTCCCGGAAGGCCTGCACATTTCTCATCACCCGTTGCGGCAGGACCAGGGCGAGCGGCGAGCCCAGCGCGTCCAGCAGTTCGGCCAGGAAGTCACGGTCGTCGAGCAGGGACTGGATGGTCGGATCGATTTTCGGCGTCAGACTGAGCATCTGCCTCTCCCGATTTCACCGGCGTTTTTTCAACGTAACCGAGAACCGGATTCATCGCCAGTCCGGGATCGGGTGAATACCGTGTCAACAGTTCTGTCGGTGATTCATTCGAATGCTCATATGAGCACGTACTAATAGATGTGAACGGCGTCCCTCCCGCTCATTCATTCATCTTTCGGAGGTATTGCCGGGACGGGCCGCGCGCCGGTATCCGCTTGAAAACCGTACGTACGTCTTGTTGAATTGCCGGTATGCGTGTGCTCCTCCTCGCCACCCTGGTCAACGCGTTCGGCAACGGCGCGTACCTGACCACCAGCGTCCTGTTCCTGACCACCGTCGCCGGGCTCAGCCCCGCGATGATCGCCATCGGACTCAGCACCGGGGCGGCGGCGGGCGTGCTGGCGATGACCCCGCTGGGTTACGTCGCCGATCGGTACGGCCCGAAACGACTGTCCATCCTGGCCATGGTGGTGCTCGCGGGTGCGTACACAGCCCTGCTCGCGGTGCACTCGGTGGTGCCGTTCGCGCTGCTCTCCTGCGTGATCGCGGTGGCCACCGCGCTGGCCAAGGGCGCCAACGGGGCACTCGCCGCCGGTGCCGTGCCGGCCGCCGAGCGGCTGCGGATGCGGGCCCGGATGCGCAGCCTCACCAACGCGGGCATGGGCGTCGGCACACTCGCCGGAAGCGGCCCGCTGCTGCTGCGGGGCGACACCGGGTACGTCGTGATCCTGCTTGCCAACGCGCTGACCTTCCTGGTCGCGGCCCTGCTGCTGACCCGCGCCCCGCAGGTCCCGCCGCAGGTGGCCCCGGCTGGCGGACCGCGCCTGGTGGCGTTGCGGGACCGGCCCTTCCTCTGCTTCGCGGCGCTCGACGGGCTGCTCAGCAGCACCTACAACGACCTGCTCGGGCTCGGCCTGCCGCTGTGGCTGGCGACCGGGGCACACGCCCCGCTCTGGCTGATCTCGGTCGCCCTGGTGATCAACACGGCCGGCTGCGTGCTGCTCCAGGTCCGGATGGCCAGCGGGGTGTCCGGGTTGCCCGCCGCCCACCGGTCCGCGCTGCGCGGCAGCCTGGTGGTGGCGCTGTCCTGCGGCGTGCTCGCGGCCGCCAGCGGACGGTCACCATGGCTGGCCGCGACGCTGATCGCGGTGGCCGCGGTGATCCACGTGGTCGGCGAGGTGTGGCTGTCCACCGGCAGCTGGGGCATCGTCTTCGAGCTGGCACCCCCCTGGGCGCAGGGCCAGTACCAGGGCACCTACTTCGCCGGCCGCGGCCTGGGCGACATGATCGCGCCACCCCTGGTCACCGCGTGCGTACTCGGCCTGCACGGCTACGGCTGGCTGGTCCTGGCCCTGTTCTTCGCGGCAGGCGGCCTCCTCTACCGCCCCGTCACCAGGTGGGCCGCCCGAACCCGCCCCGCCGACCACCCCGCCCTCGTCTGACCGCCCACCCTCACCCGACCACCCGCTCTCACCTGACGGCCCGCTCTCACCTGACCGCACGCTCTCGCCCGACCGCCCTCGCCGACCGCCCGCTCTCGCCTGACCGGCCGCCCTCGCCCGACCGGCCGCCCTCGCCCGACCGGCCGCCCTCGCCCGACCGGCCGCTCGCGCTTGACCGGCCGATCAGACGCGAGGCCGCGCCCGCCCTGGATCGAGGCGCGCCGCAAGACCGTTATTTCCCATCAAAACCATTCACGGTACGACTTGGAGCCCCGTGGCAGTCGGCTCGCGAGGCCGCGGCCACTCCGGGCCGCGGCGCGTGTCGTGCGGGTTCGCTGCCGGTCACTGTTTCCCCCACCGGTTCGCGGCGGGGAGCGGCATCCGGGCGTACCGGAAACGGGTTTGATTCAGCAGGTGGGTGACCAATCGTCGGGGCCTCGCAGGAAGGCGGCGACGGTGCTGGTGGCGGCTGCGGCGGGGGTGAGCTGGGGGCGGTCCGGGGAGACGACGGCGCCGGGACCGCTGTTGCGGAATTCGGCAAAGCGGGCGCCGGTCCAGGGCCAGGTGCCGAAGTCGCTCCACGCGGTGGCGCCGATGTGCGCGCCGATCCAGGAGTTGCGGATGATCGTCTGGCCGACGGCGTTCGGGTCGTTGCCCGGGTGCCAGGGGCGGCCCAGGTAGACGGTGCCGGCGGGCGCGTCGGACGTGAGGCGGCAGTGCGTGAAGAGCAACCCGTGCGGGTTGGCGAGGTCGGTGCTCGGCGCGGTGACGTAGCCGTTCGGGGAGCTGCCGCGGTTGAGCGAATGGATCCGGCAGCGATCGAAAACGGCCGTGGCGCGGCCGAAGATGAAGTCGACGTCGCCCTCGACGTAGCAGTCGCGGAAGTAGGCCCGGGCGATGACACCGGCCGCGGTGCTGTTCACGTAGAGGGTGTCCTGGTTCGCCAGGAACCGGACCCGCTCGAAGACCAGCCGGTCGGCCCGGGTGAGCACGGCTACCGCCTGCCGGTTGGCGATCTCCGGGTGGGCTGCCTCGTCGAACAGGTTGGCGAAGGTCAGGTTCGCCGCGCGGAATCCGGCGCCACTGATGGTGACCGAGGCGCTGCCGGAGGTGCCCCACGGGGTGCCGTCCGGTTTGAGCGTGCCGTTGGCGCGGTCGTCGGCGATCAGGACCTCGGCGGGCGCGCGGCCGAGGCCGCGAAGTTCCAGGTTGGTCTTCTCCGCGGGGACGATGACCTGGCCCCGGTAGCTGCCGGGTCGGACACCTATGGCGTACGGCGTGGTGGCACCGGCCGGCGCCGCGTCGATCGCCGCCTGAATGGTCGTGACGTCGCCGGAGCCGTCGGCGGCCACGATCAGGTCGAGGTGCCGGTGGGCGCTCGCCGGGGCGGACCAGGCGACGGCGGCACCGGCGCCGAGGGTGGCGGAGAGTTCGAGGAAGTGTCGTCGGCGCATCGTGGCCTCCCGGCCCTAGCTGGGGGAAAGGGCTTTCCTCACGGCACCGTAGGCGATCCGATCCAGCCTCGTCAATGACCCGATCCCGCGATCGAGACGGGCGACGGCCCGGGCAGGGGGCGGAGGCGGGCGCGGGGCGGGCCGGCGAGTCCGCCCCGCTTCGCCGGTGGGTCAGCAGTATTCGCGGAAGCCCGCGCGGAAACCTCGCGCGAATCCGTGGTCGTACCCCTTCTCGTAATCGCCGTTCCGGGCACGCAGGCCCATGCTGCCTTTCATCGGCTCCTGGCAGTCCCGTTTGGCCTGCCGCCAGCCGTCGCCGTAACCATCCCGGTAGCCCTGCCGGTAATCCCGGTCGCCGGTGCCGACACCGGTCGTCCCGCCGCCGGCGAGAACCACGGACGGCACGGGTGCGGCCGCGGCGGGCGACACGGCAAGGCCCTGCACCATCCCGATCCCGCCGAGAAAAAGCAGGGTGCCGGTCACGGCGCCCATTGTGCGGATGCTCATCGTCACGTCTCCCCCCGAAGTGTTCGCCCGGGCCGTCGGGCCCGGCACCTGAGAACTTACGCCGCTGTTTCCGGGGCGCTGGGAAATGACAAATTCCGAGCCGTTCCGCGGAGACGGAAAGCGCAATTCAGGACACCGATCCCAGCCCGGCCGAATTCCGGTTCCGCCATTCGTACGGAGCGAATGGCCGATCATCGGATCGGGGGTAGGTTGACGGTATGACCGCCGAACGGGTGCGCGTGCGCGGGGACCTCTACCACGGCGAGGTGCCGGACGGGGCGATCTATGTCGGGCGTGCGGCGCCGGGGCTGAAGGCGAGTCCGTTCCACAACGGGCACAAGGTCGGCGGGACCTGCCGGATCTGTGGCCGGACGCATGATCGGGCGGACTCGGTGACCACCTACAGCCGTGAGCTGGCGGCCGACCCGGAGCGGATCGAGCGGGTGCGCGCGGAGCTGGCCGGGGCGGATCTGGCCTGCTGGTGCTCGCTGGACGGGCCGTGTCACGGGGACGTGCTGATCCGGGTCGCGGCGGGCGCCGATCCGATCGACGCGGCCGCCGCGGTGCTCCGGGAGAGTTCCTAGGGCGCCGGGTTGCCGCGGGGCGCTGCCGACCGCTGATCAGAACCGGGCAACGGCGGGGAAGGCTGCTGGGGGTCAGCCTGCTGCTCGGCATGCGGCCACCCCGGCGCGGGCGGCACCGGCTGCTCGGCACCAGCCTGCGGCTCGGCACGCGGCCACCCCGGCGCGGGCGACGAGCCGGGCGGCGCCGGGAAGGGCTGCTGGGGGTCAACTTGCTGCTCGGCGTGCGGCCACCGAGGCGCGGGTGGCGACCCGGGCGACACGGCTGACGAGCCCGGCGGCGCGGAGGGGTAACCGGGCGGGCCAGGCGACCAACCCGGCGGCACGGGCGACGGGCCGCTCCCCGCGACGGCCCGCGGGGCACTCCCGGCGCCGGGCGGTATGTCCGCCGGAGCCGCACCCTGCGGAACGGCGGGAGCCGCGCCGATGGGCGCCCAGGCGAAGGCCAGCGCACCACCCACCAGCGTCAACAGCAGGCCGATGAGGAATCCGCCCATGTTCGAGGTGAGGAACGAGGCGAGCGCGCACACTATCGCGATCAGCGAGTAGAACAGGCGCTGCGCCGGATTGAAGATGAGCAGCACGCCGAGCAGGATGATCACCAGCGGCAACAGGTAGCCGATGAAGTTCTGCATGCCGACGTGCAACACCACGCCCAGCGGCGCCCAGACCGTCATCAGGATCTCGACCCCGCCGAGCAGCACCAGCAGCCCGCCCCAGAACGGCCGGCTGCGGCGCCAGGTCCGGAAGCCCCGCCAGGCGCGGACGCCCGGCGAGGCCTGCTGTGCTCCGGCCGTCGACACGGTCAGCAGCCGTCCGAGGTGAACGACATGTGCAGGCTGGGCAGGTGGAACGTGACCGCCGTGGTGGCGTAGTTGTTCTGCCGCAGGTTGTTGATGGTGACCTCTTCGGCCTGCTGACCGAAGACCCCGACGGCGCCCTGCTTGCCCGGGACGCGGTTGAGCGTGCTGGCGTCCTGGCCGATGTCGATGTTCTTGAAGTCGGCGTTACCGCTGATCACGTCGGAGTCGACGACGAGCGTGTCGGCGGTGACCTTGTTGGTGGGGCTGCCCGCGGTGAGCTTCAGGTTGATGCCGCCGAGCGCGATGCTCTGACACAGCCCGTCCAGCTGGGCATCCCTGATCGCGGAGACGATGACGACGACCTGGCCGCCGGTGTCACCCTCGTTGGGGCTGTCCGGCGCCATGTGGTCGAGCTCCGCGTACTGCTCGAAGCCGTAACCGTGCAGTTTGGGCGAGGTGACGACGAACGGCATGCCGGAGATCGAGAAGGAGGCCGCGAGCACCCCCTTGCCGGTCAGCAGGATCAGGGCGGTGGTGGCCACGAGGCCGCCGAGCAGCATCGCGCCGAACCGGCGCCAGCGGGTCCGTCCGAGACGTGTGGGGGACATTCACTCTCCTCTTAAGCGCCCGGCCGGCACTGCGGATGCCGCCCGACGCCTCGTTATTGGCGTTTCTCGATGGATTTCGGGAAAGTTACGCCGCAGTAACAGAGGCGTCAAGCGCAGGCACCCTCGATTCAGTCAGTGAAAAACCCCGTCGGTATCTGACGCCACGCAGGGCGGGACGACCCGTTCTCCAGCAGGCCGGACGGCCAGTTCGGCGGCCGCCACGTCCCGGCCCACGAAGGGCGCCATCATGAAGTAGCTGAGCATCGGCAGCAGTTCCGGCAGCGCCTGCGCCCGGCCGGCCGAGACGTACCCGTAGATGGTCGAGTAAACGCCGCCGACAACCGTGTCGACCAGCCCCTCCGGCGCGTCCGGCGCCTCCTTGAAGAACCGGGAGAACCGGCCGAGCAACTCGGTCCGCTCGCGCCGGGCCAGCGGGCCGGCCGCGTCGATCTCGACGATCGCCATCGCGGCGAACGCGGGCACGCTGGCCAGCACGTCGAGCAGCACCTTGAGCGCCGCCCGGGCGCCGCTGCGCCAGTCCTCGGCCGCCGCGTACGCGTCGTCCATCAGCCGCAGCACCACCTGGGTCCCGTGCCGGTAGGTGTCCAGGAACGCGTCCTCCTTGCCGGCGAAGAGCGCGTAGAACGCCGGGCGGGTGACGCCGGCCGCCGTGCAGATGTCGCTGACTCGGGCATTCACGTACCCTTTCTCGGCGACCGTGTGCACCAGCGCGTCGAACAGCCGCTCCCGCTGCGTGGCGGCGATGACCTCGGGCGGCAATGATCGCGGGCCGCGTTTGATGGCGCGGGCCGGATCACGTCCGGCACGGGCGCCCGGCAGCGGGCTGAGTACTGGTTTCGTCATCGTCGTCCCTCAATGTCTTGACATGGCATACCGCCGGGGTTTTTTATACCGGGAGGTACGGATCTCGATGGTGCGTGAGGCGGGGTTCCCCCAGTATCGCCTCCCACTCAAGTCCCGGAACGCTGCGGAAACGGCCGGGCCACCGTCCCGCCGACCCCCGAAGGAGTGACGCATGAAGGCGTCACAGGTCCTCGTCGCCGTGGCCGCAATCTTGGCACTCACCGCGACTCCCGCCCAAGCCGCACCGGGCGGCGCCTACGCCGGCCTCGACCACTGCCCGCTCAGCTCACCCACCATGAAGGACCCGACGAACCTCCAGGTGGGCTGCGTCTACTCGGTCACCAAGGGCGGCAGCGTGACGATCGGCTCGAACGTCGTCCCGCTGGCCAGCCCGATCACCATCCAGTTCGGCGTCTACTGGCCGGCCGGCGGGCCGGTCCGCGAGTTCCCGGACGGCACCGTCGCCAACGTCTACTCCACCGTCCCCGCCGCCAACGGCAAGACCCTCGTCGCCAAGCCCCTGCAGGTGTCCATCCCCGGCATCGTCAACATCATCCCCGGGGTGACGAGCGTCTTCGCCCAGGTCGAGCTGGCCGGGCCGATCACCGAGTTCGTGCCGCTGGCCACCGGCGAGAACACCCCGGTGTTCCGGCTGCCGATCAAACTGCACCTGTACAACGCGCTGTTCGGCACCCGGTGCTACATCGGCTCGGAGAGCAGCCCGATCATCTTCAGCCCGACCACCGGCACCACCAGTCCGCCGGCCCCGAACAAGCCGGTCACCGGCGACCCCGGCACGCTGAACGTGGTGCCCGACCCGAACGGGTTCCAGACGCTGGGCGTGGGGTTCACCGGCGCGACGCTGGTGGACAACGCGTACGCCGTACCGAAAGCGAATGGTTGCGGCCTGATCCCGGGCAGCCTGGACGGACTGATCAACCTGGCCTTCGGACTGCCCTCCGCGGCCGGCAAGAACGCCGTGGTGTTCGCCGACAACGACACCACCTTCGCCCTCTCCCCGAGCCTGGACGACCTGACCGAGGCGCTCGCCGCCTCCTGAATGAAAGGTGCACCCCCATGCACAAGTCCCGGATCACCGCAGCCGTCCTGAGCGGCGCCACCGCCGTCCTGCTCCTGGCGTCACCGGCGCTGGCCGACGACGCCACGGTGCTGACCACCGACAGCCTGGCCGGCCCCGCGGTCGCCGTCGGTGACACCATCGCGGCCGGCATCGTCAGCGGCACCCAGGCGGTCTTCGCCACCGCGCCGGGTGGCAGCAACGGCATGAAGTGCAACACGTCGAGCTTCAGCGCCGTGGTCAACGACAACCCGGCAGCACCCGGCGCCGCCTCGCTCGGCTCCACCCTCGCCGTCGCCAGCTGCACGGTCAGCGGCGTCCCCGGGGTGACCGGCGTCAACAGCGTGACGATCAACAACCAGCCGTACGCCACCACTGTCGCCAGCGACGGCACCGTCACGGTCACCGGCACCGACGCCGCGCCGATCTCCGCGACGCTCAACCTGAAGTCCCTGCTCGGCTCGGTGACCTGCAACTTCGTGGCCAACGGCAACAGCATCACGGCGGTCGCCGACAACACCGACAACTCGATCACGTTCACCGACCAGCAGTTCAACAAGTCGAGTGGACCGGCCGCGTGCGTGGCCAACGGCTACTTCAGCGCGAAGTACACCCCGGTGCTGAACTCCGCCTCGTCCCCGGTTTTCGTCAACTGATCGCCCGGTGGCCCGCGGGTCTCACGACTTGCGGGCCACTCCGCCGTAGAGCGCCACCTGCGCGTCGGTGAACGGCGTCGGCTCCTCGGGACGCCACCGCAGGATCGGCACGACGCCCGGCTCGACCAGCTCCAGCCCGTCGAAGAACCGGGCCACCTCGTCCCGGCTGCGCAGCCGGGTGGCAATCCCCTGCGCCCGCATCACCTCGGCGAACCTGCCCCAGGCCTCCTGGTCGTAATCCGCGGTGATGTGCGACACCACCAGGTAGCTGCCGCGCGGCACGGCAGCCATCAGACGAGAGACGATGTCGTACGGGTGAGCACCGTCCTCGATGAAGTGCAGCACCGCGAAGAGCAGCACCCCGACCGGCTGCGTCAGATCGAGGGTGTCCCGCAGCTCCCGCGCGTCCAGGATCTCCCCGACCCGGTGCAGGTCGCCGTCGACGTAGTTGGTCATCCCCTCCGGCGTGCTGGTCAGCAGCGCCCGCCCGTGGGTCAGCACGATCGGGTCGCGATCCACGTAGACCACCCGGGCCGACGCGTCCCGCTGCTGCGCCACCTCGTGCACGTTCAGCGAGGTGGGCAGCCCGCTCCCGATGTCCAGGAACTGCCGGACCCCCTGGTCGGCCAGGTACCGCACGGTGCGCCGCAGGAACGCCCGGTTCTGCAGCGGCGCGGTCGCCGCGTTCGGATTGACACGCAGCCCCTCAGCCGCCGCCGCCCGGTCCGCCGCGAAGTTGTCCTTCCCGCCGAGCAGCACGTCGTAGACCCGCGCCGGATGTGGGCGCCCGGTGTCCAACTCCTCCGCCACAACGCCCCTTTCGAAGATCCACGACCAGCGATCCCGACCAGGATAGTGCCCGGCGCCGCCCGTACGATGCCCGCTCGTGAGCCACTCCGACACCCTTGCCGGCAACACCCTGATCGTGGCGGTGTTCGCACTGCTGATCGCCGGCACCGTCCGGCACCTGCGCATCCACAAGCAGCTGCTCGCCACGCTGGCCACCGAGCCCGGCGCGCGGGTCAGGTTCCACCGCAACACGATCCTCGGCAACGTGATCTTGGTCGGCCTCGTGGCGATGGCCACCGGCCTGCACCCGGAGCTGTCGGCGGCGGCTCTCGGCTGGGCCCGTCCGGACGGCCACGGCTTCGACTATCTGGTCGCCGGGGCGATGTTCCTGCTGATGGGGGCCGTCTGGGTGCGCAGCCGGATCAGTCCGCAGCCCTCGCCGGCCGTGCTGCTGCTGCCGCGGACCCCCGGCGAACGCCTGCTCGCCGCGGCCATGGCGATCACCGTCGGGATCGGCGAGGAGGTGGTCTACCGGGCCTTTCCGCTGGCGGTCGGCGTGCGGCTCGGCCACCTGCCGATCGTCCTGGCGGCGGCCGCCGCGCTGGTGCTCTTCGCGGCGGCGCACGCCTACCAGGGCCGGCGCGGCATGATCAGCTCCGGGCTGCTGGGCTTCCTCTTCACCGACCTGTACGTGCTCTCCGGCAGCCTGCTGCTGCCGATCGTGGTCCACGTCTGCTGGGACCTGGTGTTCCTGCTGCTGTACAAGCCCGCGCCGATGCCGCAGGTCCCGGCGCCCGGGGCCGCGCTGGAGCAGGCCGGGCCGGAGAAGGCCGCGCTCGAGGAGGCCGCGCTTCAGGAGGCCGGGCTTGAGGAGGCCGCGCTCCAGGAGGCCGTCGCACCCGCGGCCGTTCCGGTGCCCGCGGCTGTCCCCGCGCCCGGGGTCGCTTCCGGCACGGCGGCCGCGCCCGTTCGCCAGATCCGGCCGCCCGTCCCGTCCTGATCGCCGCGGCGCCGGTCAGCTCTTGCCGTCGGCCTGCTCCTGCCGCAGTTTGCGCTGGAGGCGGCGTTCCTGGAGGCGGCGCCAGCGGTCGTAGACCTCGAAGGCGGCGACGGCCGGCTCGGAGGCCCGGCCGGCGTGCCACTGGCGGGGCAGGAAGGCCTCGGCGCCGGCCCACAGCAGCTCGCTCATCGGCACGGTGCCGCCGTGCAGTCTCATCAACTCGGCGGCCACCGCGACGGCGTGGTCGCTGCGCCGCCAGCGTTCCACCATCGACTGGCCGTGCAGCAGGTCGTCGTAGTCCTGCGGATCCAGGTCCATCCCGGTTCCCCTCACCGTGTGTAACCATGTGCCAACTGGCGGGTTGCCGGGAGCGCGCGCGAAGACATCCGAGATCAACCGGCCGTAGGCGCTACACCCTGCTGGGATGGGCCGCGCCTGTCAAGGTCGCAGGTCACGCCGCGGTTACTCGTAGCCAAACAGTCATCCGTACGGTCAGTGACGCTGAGGCTCAAGGGTCTGACCGGATTCGGACAGCGACATCGCCCGAAAGGATCGAAAGTCACCGTTCGGGGTACCACCGGCGAGCGATTACCGAAAGACCCGAACTCCCTTACGGTTCTTTCTCATCCGACTCGTTCCCGGATCGCACCGGTTTCTCGGATCGCACCTCGTTCCCGGATCGCAAGGAGCACCGCCATCGCCACCACCCCCGAGCCCGCCGGGCACGGCCACCGCGTCGCCGTCGTCGGGCAGGACCGCGCCGGACTCGTCCTGGCCCGGACGGCGGTCACCGCCGGGCACACGGTCGCCGGCTTCGACAACGATCCCGGGCTCGTCGCGAAGCTGCGGGCCGGCCGGTCCCCGCTCGGCGACGACCTGACGGCCATGCACGAGACGGGCCGCTACCACGCGACAGACGATCCGGCCTGGCTCGCCGGCCGTACCGTCTACCTGATCGCCGCGCCGGTCCCGCTGCGCCGCGGCCGGCCTGACCTGAGCGTCGTGCTCGCCGCCGCGGACACCGTCGCCGTCCATCTGCGCGACCACGACCTGGTCGCCCTGGAGTCCTGGGTGGCGCCCGGCACCACCCGCGGGGTCTTCCAGGACGCCCTCGCGGCCCGCAGCAGCGCCCGCTACCACCTGGCGTTCGCCCCGCAGTGCCAGGGCCGCGCCAAGCTGGTCGGCGGCGTGGACCGGCGGTCGACGCTGGCCGCGACGGCGTTCTACCGGACGATGTACGACGTGGTCGTCGCCTGCGCCGGCACCGAGGAGGCGGAGTCGGCGAACCTGACCGCCACCTCCGAACGCCGCCCCGCCTGACACCCTCCTCCCGGTCCCCGGGGTAGCCGTCACCACTCCCCGATCTCAGCCCTGGTGACGGCCTGGGCCGGGCGGGCCGTCGTCGCGGTCCCGGCGACGGTGGCCCGCCCGGCCGGACGGAATCCGGCCCGCGCTCGCCAGCTGAGGGGGCGAGCGCGGGCCGGGCTCCACCCGCCGGGTCGCGCGCGGCGGCACCGGCCGGGCCGGCGTTCGCGATGTGCCGGGACACACCCGTGCGTCGCCGGTCGGTCCCGGGCGGGACCGCCTCGCGGGGCCGGCCCGGGCGAAGCGATTGCGGTGGGGGCAGCCCGAGGTCGTACCGGAGAATGGGGTTGTCAGTAACCGATGCGGAAGGTCGCGTCCTGCTTGTCGGCGCCGGCCGAACTCGACGTGATCGGGTCGATGCGCAGGACGTAGTTGCTGTGGCGCAGGTAGCGGTCCGGGTAATTGTGCGACCGGAAGGACGTCCAGGTGGCATCGGCGAGACCGGCCACCTTGTGGAAGGTGGCATCGGCGGCGAAGGTGCCGGTGCCGTCGTTGGCGGCGAGGACCATGGCGTAGTTGTAGTGGCGCAGGTAGCGGTCCGGATAATTGACCGAGCGGAACGAGACGCCGGACGCGTCGGCCAGGCCGGGCACCAGAGTCCAGAGCTGATCCTGGTACGGGTCGAACGGGTAGGCGTCGATGCGGCCCACATTGTCGGCGTGCCTGATGTAGCGGTCCGGGAAGTTGTACGACTTGACCCGGTTCCAGGTCGGCGTGCCCCATGTCGCGGTGAGGTTCGACAGTTCGGTGGCGCTGATCGGGACGATGCCGCAGTGCTTGGCATTGAGCGGCTGGGTGTACGCCCGGTCGTTGAGCAGCGTCCACGAACCGCCCGCGACGTCGGTGGTCTGCCAGCAGAAGAACCGGCCGTTCGGGCTCCACGTGTCGCCCCACATGTGCCAGGTGTTCGACGTGTTCGACTTGCTGATCTGCGGGGCTTCGACACCGCGGCCGGGCGTGATCGCGCCGGTGTAGACGCCGAACGAGCCGGCGTTCAGCGAGGAGGATCTCGTGCCCAGCAGCGTGCTGTTGGTGTTGTTCTTGTAGTACATGTAGTTCACGCCGCCGACCGTCACGAACGAGCCGTCGATGGCGTCGTATCCGGGATCGTAGAAGACCGCCGGCGACCCGGCGGTCACGAAGTCGCCGGTGTAATTGACCATCAGGACGTTGTGGCCGGTGCTGTTCACCGCGGAGTAGACGATGGCGTACTGGCCGCGGGACGCGTCCCAGAACGCTTCCGGCGCCCAGGCGTGGGTGGCCATCGAGTGCACCTTGAGCAGCCGGTAATTGGTGAAGGTGCGCAGGTCGGCGGAATCCCAGACGTGCAGGTACTGGCTCTGGTACGACCAGTCGGTGCCGTTCAGGTCGGTGGCCAGGACGACGAAGGTGCCATCCTGTTTGCGCAGCAGGAACGGGTCGCGTAGGCCTTTGCTGCCGAGCGTGGGGGTGGCCACGGCGTTGTTCTGGTTGAGCGGCGTCCAGTGCAGACCGTCGCCGCTGACCGCCAGGTGCAGGCCGTAATTGGCGGCGGTCATCGACGGGGACTCGGTGAAGTACGCCATGGCGTAACCGGAGTAGGTGGCGGCGCGGGCGCCGGCGGGCAGCAGCAGGGCGCCGGCGGCGGTGCCACCGACGGCGGCGAGCAGATCGCGTCGCTTCATGAATGCTCCTTCGAGGCTGTTAGCGCTAACAATTGCGCGCACACGGGGAGGTGCCGGAGTGAAGGCATGCCGGGGGCGACCTGGGGGATGGAGGCGCCCGGTGTTCGAAGTTTCTGAATGATTGCGCTCAGCTGACAACCCTGTCAAGAACAACGCCGCCCGGCTCGATCCCCCGCCTGGAGGGCCCGGAAGCGGCAACGGACGTTGACGTGGCGGCGCGGACCGTTCACTCTGTAATGCAGAGTTTTCTGCATTGCAGAGGAGAAGGATGAGTACCGACGCCCCCGACGCCGCCGCCGTACTGGCGGAGATGAACGCGCTCAGATCCAGGAGCCGGCGACTGGCCCACGGCGGCCTCTGGCTCCCGTCCCTCGTGCTGGCGGCGTTGCCCCTGCTGAGCATCGCGCTCTACCGGGACCCGTTCTCGTCGATCTCCGATACCGGCGGCGTCATCGAGTACCCCTATTGGGCCGGGCTGCCGGAGCGGCAACGTGCCGGCCTGGGTTCCTACCTCTTCTGGCTGGTGGCCGCGCCGCTGGCGGTCGGTCTCGTCGCGCAGTGGTACCGCCACCGTGAACGCCGGCATGGGGTCCGCGTGCACTGGCGCGTCCCGGTGGCCGCCGGGGTGGCCGGGCTGCTCTGCCTGCTGGCGCTGTTCGCCGCACCGACCGGACGGCACGGACTCGGCTCGGCCCCTTACGCACTGTCGTGGTGGCAGGGCCTGCTCACCCCGCTGCTCATCGTCGCCGCCGTGACGGTCGCCCTGGGTGTCGTCGAGCGCAGCACCGGCATCATCGTCTCCGGCGCCTGGATGGCGGCCCTGGCCTGGCAGTTCTGCGCGACCGGACGCGTCGGAGGGCTTCTCGGCTGGCAGTCGTGGGCGCTGGGTGGCGGCTCCGGACCCGCGCTGGGTGGCCAGCTGACACTCCTCGGCCTGGACCGTCCCGCGCCCGCCCTGCTGCTGATCAGCCTGCCGCTGGCCGTGGTCGGCGCCTACCACGCCGGACGCGCCCGGAAAGCCGGCTGAGATGGACGAGACACCGCCACACCCGGCAGTCGGGCTCGACGACGTCACCCACCAACGCGTACGCCTGGGCGTGCTCGTCATGCTCGCCGAGATCCCCGAGTGCGCCTTCGCCACCTTGCGGACCGAACTCCGGCTCACCGACGGCAACCTCAACCGTCACGTGCAGGTGCTCGTCGATGCCGGTCTGGTCACCCTGACCAAAGGGTACGAGGGCAACCGGCCCCGGACCTGGGTCAAACTCACCCGTGAGGGTCGCCGCGCACTCCGCGCCGAACTCTCCGCGCTGGAGCAACTCACCGCCCGCCTCAAAGCGGCCGATCTCGACGATCACCCGTCCTGACTCCGCACGCCGGGTTCGCTGCCGCGGGGCGCCGGGGGACGGCGCCCCGCGGGGCATCCCGGGTCAGTTGCGGCCGACCGCCGCCGGCAGCTCGAGCACCGCGAGGTCCTCGTGCGCCGCCGCCCCGGCCGGCGCCGGATGGGCTCGATGGTCGTCCGGGCGGTACGTCGTTCGCCCCAGGGGGTTGCCCTGGCCGGTACCCCCGGGGTCCCGGGGTGCCATCGGCTCGATGTCG
This sequence comes from Actinoplanes oblitus, assembly GCF_030252345.1. Lineage (NCBI taxonomy): Bacteria > Bacillati > Actinomycetota > Actinomycetes > Micromonosporales > Micromonosporaceae > Actinoplanes > Actinoplanes oblitus. Next base: position 7,009,862 of record NZ_CP126980.1, read on the forward strand.
GCGAAGGTGTAGCACGCCTCGTCGTCGGTGGCGTCCGGGAGCGGGTCGATGCTCAGCCGGGCGGGCCGGCCGGCCGCGTCGGTCTCGAACCCGATCACGGCGTCCGGCCCGGCCGTGTCGACCTCGGCGAGCAGCTCCGCGATCGCCGGGAAGTGCGTGACGCCCGGGTCGACCTCAGCGCCGACCGGCTCGCCGGTGGCCACCTGGCCGTCGACGGTGATCCGGAACCTGCCGATCAACGCACGCTCGCCGCAGTTCGAGGTGAGGACGTAGGTGTAGGCGCCGGGCAGGTTCGCGGCGGCCGCGTGGACGGCGTCACGGGTGGCTGTCGCCGTACCGGAAAGGGTGTTGCCGCACGCGGAGAGCGTGAGCGCGGCGATCGCGGTGAGCAGAGCGGTCCGGCGCTGTGGGGAATCGGCCATGCGCTGTCCGACGCGCCGTGAGCGGCAGCGGTTCCGCCCGATGTGCCGGTCATGCGGCATGCCGGGGAGACGGGCGGATGACCGTTTTCGGAAATGCCTCGCTTTCCGGGGCAGGAACAAGATCAAATCGGGCGAATACCGTGAAGAACGTCACTATGGGACATCGAAAACTTGGCTGACCGACCCGGGGTGTGGTTACCGTCGATCGTCCCGCGATGGCGGGCACTGTGGACGGACCGCCGAATCCTGCCGCCGATCCACAGACGCGATGAGACGGCAGGAGCGGGGGACCCACCGTTTCCGGCGCTGACGACAGCGCCTCGGGGTGAAGCCGCGTGTGATGCGGCCGGGCCGATCTGCCCGAACCCGACAGCTCACCTCGCAGGCGTGGAGGATCATCCATGTCTCGGATCGGTAGACGAACGCGCCTTGCTGCCCTCAGCCTGGTGGCCGCCGGCGTGACCGGAGCGGGCGTACTGCTCGCCCCGGCCTCCCCGGCGATGGCATCCAGCGTCAACTGGGACGTGGTCGCCAAGTGCGAATCGGGCGGCCGCTGGCACATCAACACCGGTAACGGGTATTACGGCGGCTTGCAGTTCAGCCGCAGCACGTGGAAGGCCAACGGCGGGGGCAGGTACGCCTCGACCGCGGACAAGGCCAGCAAGGCCGAACAAATCAAGATCGCCGACCGGCTGTACGCGAAGCGCGGGCTGAGCCCGTGGCCGGTGTGCGGCAAGAAGTCCGGCGTCCACCACAAGGCGACGTCGCACGGCTCGAAGGCGAAGAAGAAGGCCACGTCGTCGGGCCGGACCTACGTGGTCAAGTCCGGTGACACGCTCGCCAAGATCGCCCGGAAGTACCACGTCAAGGGCGGCTGGCGGACGCTGTACCAGCTCAACAAGGGCAAGCTGAAGAGCCCGAGCCGGATCCACCCGGGGCAGCGGATCCGGCTCTGACGATCGATGTCGTCAGGCGACGGCGGTCAGGCGGGGCGGAAAAGCACCGCCTGACCGCCCGGACCACCTGCCCACGCGGTGATTCGCGTCCTTGCTGACCACATCCGCAGCACTGCGGATGTGAGGATGTCCGGCGGAACGCGGGTCGGGCAACGGGGGAACAGATGCGGTGGGATGGTGCGGCCGGGCTGGCCGGGGGCGTGATCCTGCTGCTGGCGGGGTGCGGCGCGGTGTCCGCCTCGCCCCCGGCAACCGTTGCCGGCTCGGTTCCGGCATCCCCCTCGGCCGGCGCCGCGGCGGAGGGCTGGGTCGCCACCTGGGGTGCCGCGATGACCGACGGCGGGCAGTCCTTCCACCGGCAGACCGTCCGGCAGATCGTGCACACCAGCGTCGCCGGCGACGGGGCACGGCTGCGGCTCTCCCACGCGTTCGGCACCACGCCGCTGGTGATCGGCGGGGTGCACGTGGCGCGGCGGGCCACCGGGAGCGGGATTGAGCGGGCGACCGACACCGCGGTGACGTTCGGCGGGAAGGCCACCGTGACCATCCCGGCGGGCGGCTCGGTGACCAGCGACCGGGTGGACTTCGCGGTGCCGGCGGACGCGGATCTGGCGGTCAGCGTCTACCTGCCGGCGACCACCGGCGAGACGACCCGGCATCCGCTCGCCACCCAGCACACCTACATCGGTACGGGCGATCAGCTCACCGCCACCACCGTGTCCGGCGCCACGACGTCGAGCAGCTACTTCTTCCTGACCGGCCTCGACGTGTTCGACAGCGGGGCCGACGGGACGATCGTGGCGTTCGGGGCGTCGATCACCGACGGGCTGGGCTCGACGGTCGGGGCCGCCCGCCGGTGGCCGGACCTGCTCGCCGACCGGCTGCGGGCGGACGGCCGGACGATCGGCGTGGTCAACACCGGGATCAGCGGCAACCGGCTGACCGCCGACGGCCGGGACGGGCGGGGCGAGAGCGCGGCGCACCGCTTCGACCAGGACGTGCTCCAGCGCACCGGGGTCCGCTGGGTGATCATCTCGGACGATCCGCTGAACGACCTCGGCAGCACACACCCGCCGGCCACCGACGAGCTCATCGGCGCCTATCGGCAACTGATCGATCGCGGTCACGCGGCCGGGATCAAGGTGATCTGCTCGACGCTGACGCCGTTCCACGGGGCCGCATACTGGTCGAGTGCCGGGGAGCGGGGCCGGACCGCGGTGAACGCCTTCGTCCGGGGCGCCGGGAGCGGCTGTGACGCGGTGCTCGACCAGGACACCGCGACGCACGATCCGGCGGCACCCACCCGGTACCTGCCGGCGAACGACTCCGGCGACCACCTGCACCCTGGCGACAAGGGCATGCAGGTGATCGCCGAAGCTGTCGACCTCGACTGGCTGGACTGAGCCAAACAGTCCCACTCAGGAAGCTCGACCTGCGGGAATACGCTTTCCGAAGGAAACTCCACGGTAGCGATCCGGGTACGTCGATGCCGATCGGCCGGCACCAGCCCCGAAGGGCAGCGGGGTATCGGGTTGAACCGGAACCGTCACACGCCGGTACTCCTCGATGTCTTCCATCCGTCCGCTCGAGCGACGAAGCAGGTGCACCATGACGTACCCGGACCCGACCGGCTACCCGTCCCCGGCTGACCAGAACGGCTGGCCGGCGCCGAGACCCCGCTCCGCCCCGCCGGAGGAGTACTCCGCGTCCCATCCGGCGCAGCCGCCGGGCCCCTTCCCGCCCACGCCCCAGCAGTATTCGGGTGGCTCCTATCCGCAGCCCGGCTCGGCTCCCTATCCGCAGTCCGGCGCCGCTCCCTATCCGCAGCCGGCAGCTGCTTCTCACCCGCAGCCCGGCGCCGCTCCCCACCCGCAGCCCTTCGCCGCTCCCCACCCGCAGCCCGGCGCCGCTCCCCACCCGCAGCCCTTCGCCGCTTTCGACCAGCAGCAGCTCGGCTCGCCATGGCAGTCCGACAACCCCCCGGCGAGCCAGTACCCGCAGCAGTTCAGCGGGGCGGCGGCTGACCAGTACCCGCAGCGATACAGCACTCCCCCAGCCACCCAGTACCCGCACCAGTACAGCGCGCCTCCTGCCGACCACTACCCGCAGCAGACCAGCACTCCCCCGGCCAACCTCTACCAGCAGGGCGCCCATCCGGCCGCGCCCGGCCCGTATGGGCAGCAGCCGGGCCCCTCACCCGCGCCGTATCACCAATGGACCGCCGAAGGCGACAGATCCGACCCGGTGCAACAGCAGATCAAGCGGGCCGAGGCCGCCGCCCAGGGCAAGCGCGACATCACCGTCGGCGCCATCTGGCTCGGCGCGGGCATCTTCATCACGCTCGCCACGATGGCCTCGGGCGCCGCGGTCTACGTGGTGGCGTGGGGCCCGATGCTCTACGGGCTCTACCGCGTGATCAAAGGCATCCTCGCGGTCCGCCGGACCCATTGACCCCGATTTTCTACGATCTGGCCCTCCTCCAACCGCACCAGCCCGCTCCCGTGGCTAAGCGCACGGTGATCCCGGCGCGAGACCGCGAGGCCGCGCCGGGCTGAGCTGGCCGGGCCCACCGGCCCGGTCCGACGGGAATCGGCTGAATGGCTGGTCACGGGCTTGCCGGGGTGGGAAATACTCGCCGGGTGATGAAGATCCACTCGACCGGCGGCACGGTGACCTATCGGCTCCGCCGCTCGGGAATGGTGCTCCGGATGCTGACGATCGCGCCGTTGGTGCTTCTCGTCGGGTCGGGCCTCGCCTTCGCGCTGCTCTCATATCTGGGAAAGTCCGCGCATTTCGGGCGAGCCATGGCAGACATCGCTCCTTTTCTGGCGCTTTCGCTGGCCGGCGCCACGGGTTCGACGGTGATCGGCCGGGCGGGGCGGCGGCTCGCCCGGGTACGGGTGTCCGACTCCGGGATCGAGTTCGCCAGGACCCGGCACGCCGCGCTGTTCGTGCCCTGGGCAGCGGTGCGTTCGGTGCGCCGGCGGTATGCGGGTCCGCTGACCGAACTGGTGATCACGCCGGACTCGGTCGACTCGGTGATCGTGACCCAGCGCGGCGCACCGGTGCAGCGAGCGATTCGGCGGGCGGGGGCCCCGGCGTTCGTGGTGGACATCGGCATGATCCGCCCCGGAGCCGCGGCACTGCTCGCGGACATCAGTGGTCGCTTGACCCCAGAAGCCGGCGGGTGACCGTCGCGGCGACGGGCGGCTGGCTGCGGCTTGACTGATGTGGCATGTGGGGTGGGGACGGAGAAGCGACGCGGGCCCGCGGGACACATGAGCCGTGAGCGGGGATTCAGCCCGGCGGTCGCCGGGCGGTCTTGAGGTGAGGCGGCCTCGCGTGTAGGCACGGGACGGGATTGTTGCGGTTGGGTCGGGGGTAGCCGTACAAAATCGGGTTGGTCAGGGAGAATCGCCTACCGTTGGCGAAAAGCGGGATCGGCCGGAAGAATCCCGGACCGGGAGTTCCTAGCGGTCCGGTGACCAGAAACCGGCCGGCGTGAGCGGCGAGAAGGGTCAGCGGGCGTCAGATGAGTGTCAGCAGTAACGAGTCCACGCGCCTCGCTGTCTTGATTGACGCGGACAATGCGCAGCCGGCCATTGTCGAAGGGCTGCTCGCCGAGGTGGCGAAATACGGGACCGCGCATGTGAAACGGGCCTATGGCGACTGGACCGGGATGAATCTGCGCGGGTGGAAGGAACACCTGCTGGCCTACAGCATTCAGCCGATTCAGCAGTTCGCCTACACCACCGGGAAGAACGCCACCGACGCGGCGATGGTCATCGACGCGATGGACCTGTTGTACTCCGGTCGGCTGGACGGGTTCTGCATCGTGTCCAGCGACAGCGACTTCACCCGGCTGGCGGCTCGGATCCGGGAGTCCGGGCTGATCGTCTACGGTTTCGGGGAGCGGAAGACGCCGAAACCGTTCGTGGCGGCCTGCGACAAGTTCATCTATACCGAGAACCTGACCGCGCCGCACAGCGCCGCGGAACCGGCCGATTCACCGGCCACGCCGCGGCCCGCCGTGGGGACGGCGCCGCTGCGGTCGGACAGTGCGCTGGTCAACAAGCTGCGAAATGCCGTCGAGGCGGCCTCGGACGATGACGGCTGGGCGGCTCTCGCGGCCGTCGGGCACATCCTGACCAAGCAGAGTCCCGATTTCGACGCGCGGAACTGGGGTTATACGAAACTGAGCGACCTGCTCACGGCTACCGGGCTGTTCGAGTCGGAGCGCCGGCCGACGGAGAAGAGCAAGACGTCGGTCATCTATGTGCGCGATCGGCGGCGGCGGAAAACTGCCGAGCCGGCCTGACCGCTACCGCGGCGATGCCAGGCCGGGGCGGGTCGGCGGCGGGATGGTCCGATGAGGATCGGCGGCGGCACGCGACGACCAGCCCGTGGCGGCCCAGAACCGAGGCCGGTGACGGATCGAGACCGAGGCCCGTGACGGATCAAGTCCGAGGTGGCAGATCGGGGCCGGGGATCGACAGCTTCAGCTCAGGGCCGGCTGTTCGAGGTCGAGCTGGAGGTGGCCGGGCAGGCGGTAGCCGTGGGCGTCCAGGTGGCAGGTCGCGCGGACCCGGGTGGTCTGGCCGGTCGGCAGGGTGACCAGCGAGCCCGGTGGGACGTCGGTGTCCGGTGGGCAGAAGACGACGGTCCGGGCGGGGTTGACCACGCAGGGGCCGATCACTGTGGGTTCGGCGTAGTGGTTGCCGTACCGCGGCGTGACCCGCACCGTGGTCGGTGCCGGCGTGTGCAGCAGCGCGAATTCCAGCCAGGTCATTCTCTGATCATTGCCCGGTTCGGCAAGGAACAAGCATCCGGCCCGGCTGGCGGCGAAGCCGGCGAGAGACGAGCATCCGGCCCGGCTGACGACCAAGGACGACCAAGCCGTCGAGGACAAGCATCCGGCCGGCTGCACACGAAGACGGCGAGGACCAAGTGTCAGGCGCGGCTGACGACGAAGTCGGCGAGGGCCTTGGCGTTGCCCGGATCGATCCACTCGAAGGTGCCGCGCAGCTGATCCGAACGCTGATCGATGGTGGCCACCGCGGCGGTCAGCTCGCCCCACGGCATGGTGACGTGCAACAGCGTCCGCAGGATCGCGGTCGGCAGGTGCGGGCTGTCGCCGGCAGCCGTCGCCCGCAGCAGCAGCCCGCTGGTGGAGATGTCCTGCACCTCGCCGGAGAGGGCGACCAGCCGCTGGCTCGGGCCGGTGTCGACCTGCGCGGTGCCGGTCGCCGGATAGGCGCCGGGCCGCCGGGGCGAGTCCCGCCGCTGGACCACCCCGGTCGGGGAGTCGCCGAGCACGGTGATCAGGCCGCCGCGCAGTTCCGCCTCGACCCAGGCGACGCCGGCGTTGCTGGTCAGCTCCAGGATGCCGTAACGGCGGACGCCGGGGCCCGGGTCGTCGAGGCTGAGCACCGGTATCGGCGGCAGGTTGGCGATGAACGGGGCCTTCGCGTCGGCGAGGCAGATCAGCGGGACCGTCTGCATGTCCGGGCAGCGCAGGGTGAGGGTGCTTCCGGCGGACACCGTGATCATCGTTGCCTCCTCCGACGTTCCCCTCTGACGTTCTCACGAGGGCGGGCCGGGCCGGGGCGGTTCCGCGCGGATCCCGGCCGCCGGGGCGGTTCCGCGCGGATCGCGGCCCGCCGAGGCGGCTCCGCGGATCGCGGCCCGCCGGGGCGATTCCGCCGGGATCGCGGGCCGCCGGGGCTCAGGAGTGCTTGACGGTCAGGCTGTAGAACTTGACCTTCGCGCCGTTCGAGGTGCTGTCCGAGGAGGACTGGTTGTAGGAGCCGGCCTTGAAGTACTGCCGGTACGGGTTGAACGACGACGGGATCGCGTAGCTGGTCCTGGTGCCGTTCACGGTCAGGTTGACGGTGTTGCCGGTGACGTTGATGACGTAGGTCCACTTGACGCCGAGCGCCACGTTGCCGACCTTGTGCAGCGTCTGGCCACCGTCGGGCGAGTTCTCGGTGCCGAGGTGGATGTCCCCGTTCGGCCGGTAGTAGAGCTCCAGCAGCGGCTTGGTCGACGAACCGCCGGAGCCCAGGTGCACCTGCCCGACGCAGACGTTCTTGGTGACCGACGGGATCCGCAGCTGGGCACTGAGCGTGTGGTTGCCGGCCAGGGTCCAGTCCGCGGCGCTGCCGTTGGCGTTCATCTCGCGCAGCTCGGAGCGGGCGTAGTGGGAGTTCGGCGTGGTGACGCCCTTCTCCGGTGCCCAGAAGGTCATCGACCCGTCGTTGGAGTCGGTCCAGAAGTAGGCCGGATTGCTGTACCCGTTCGCGCCCTTGAGCCGCGCGGGCTGAATGGTGTCCGGTTTGCCGGGCGACCCGGTGGGCAGTTGGAGCTGCCAGACGGACAGGTCGAAGTTGCCGCCCGGCGGCAGGGCCGGGTCGAGGGTGGCCGCGGAGGCGGTGGTGATGCCCGCGACGCCGAGCCCGCCGACGACGACCGAGACGGCGAGGGCCAGCAGAGTGCGCTTGCGCATGGGAGAGACCTCGATGCGATAGGGGATCGGCCTTGCCTGAGGGGGAATTGGCAAGATGGTTGCCAATAAAGCAGGCGGTCGATGTCCGGGTCAATCGATCGGTCCCGGTTACACCCTTAAAAAACCTTAAATCGATTTCCGGTACGCCCATCGCACCCGCCCGGGGCTGGGCGGTGGGTCGGGGCGATGGGTCGGGTGGAGCGGCGGGTCAGGGGTGGAGCAGCAGGTCAGCACCGAGCCGCAGGTCGCGGAGCGGCGGGTCAGGGTGGAGCGGCAGGTCAAGGCGGAGAGGCGGGCCCGGGTGCAACGGCGGGCCGGGCCGAGCGGCGATCGGCGGGCCCGGGCCGAGCGGCGATCGATCGCTGCTCGGCCCAGGCGGTGGCCGGTCAGCTCGGGTCGGGCGGGACCAGCAGCGGCCGCGGGTGTCCGGCCGGCCGGACGGCGCGGGACGGGCCGGGGCGGAACGGGCGGGTGACGGGCAGGCGACCGGCGACCAGGCCGGCCGGGATGGCCATCAGGACCGCGATCATGTCGGTGTCGGCGCCGTTGACCGGTGGGTTGCCGGCCAGGGCGGTGAGGATGCCGGCGATCGGCAGGGCGATGGACGCGTAGAGCAGCGGCACCAGCACCGCCGGGACGACGAGCGCGGCCAGTGCCGTCCACACCGGGTACCGCAGCCAGTCCCGCCAGTGCCGCGGGCGCGGACCGGCGAGCACCACGACAGCGAACAGCAGCAGGCCGAGGAGCAGCAGGATGCCCTGGAACCGGGCGTCGTCCGGCCGCGGATGGCGCAGCCGGATCAGCCACGGCCCGGCCCCCGCGAGGGCACCGAAGACCAGGGCCAGGACCCCGCGGAGCCGGCTCACCGCACCGGCCGCGCGGGTCGCGGCGGCGACCGCGACCACGGCCAGCAGCGAACCGGCAGCGGCGCTGCCCAGGTTGAGCGCCCGCTCCACGTCGGTCGGCGACTCGGTCTCGGTGGCCAGCGCGGACATCACGGCGGCGACCAGCGCCACGGTCACCAGGAACCGATGCCGGAGCACGACCGGAACCGTTCCGGCGGCGGCGCAGGCCACCAGCGCGCCCACGACGGCGGCGGCCGCGAGCAGGACGGTGCCCGAGGCCGGGTCGATCCGGTCGAGCTGGATGTCGACCACCAGCCAGAGCAGGCCGCCGAGCAGCACGCCGCGGGTGGCCCGCCGGTCGCCGCGCACGTAGACCAGCAGCACCATGATGACCGCGAAGAGCGCACCCCAGCGCAGCTCACGGGCCCAGTAGGTGTTGTTCTCCCCGGTCGCGTCCGGGTCGTGGGCGGGCTCGCTGAGCGGCTGCATCACCGTCACGCCCACCGCCCACAGCGCCGAGCCGGCGGCGGCCAGGCCGGCGAGCAGGACACGTTCCACCGTCAGCCGCCACCAGGGCGACTGGACGGCGACCTGGTCCACGGCGACCGGCTCGGGCTCCGGCTCGACCGGCACCGTCGGGGTCGCCCACCGGCGGACCGTGGCGCGGGCGAACACCACGGCGCACACCGACCAGGGCAGCAGGAAGCTGACCGTGTCGACCACACTCGCCAGCACGTAGATTTCCTCGTCCGCCAGGGTGCCGCCGAGGAAGAGCGCGCCGAGCGGCAGGCCGGAGGCGAGCGGGACGCCCACCGCGGCCAGCGCCCAGGCCCGGGTGGGCCGTCCGGCGCTGAGTGCCCGCACCGTCGCCGCCACCAACGGGATCATCAGGATCGCCCAGCATCCGGCGGCCAGCAGGCAGTTCAGGAAGATGCCCTCGGTGTGCACCACCAGGAAGAACGAGTGCAGCACGGCGAGCGGGAGCACCACCGTGGCGGCGACGCCCAGGCTGCCGGCCGGGCCGGGGTCCGGTGCCCCGCGCCGGCCGATCCACCGGCCGGCCAGCACGGCGTACCCGGTCATCAGCACCGCGATCGCGATGTCCACCAGCGCCCCGGTGAGCAGCCAGGAGTTCTCGCTGTCGCCGAAGTCGGGGAGCACGCCGCCCAGCATCGACCTGACGACCATGGCGAGGCCCATCCCGAACGCGCCGGCCAGCGCCACCCGGGACGCCGAGCGCAGCGCGGCGCCGGCCCGCAGCCACTCCCAGCCGCCGCGCGGCGCGCCCTGCTCGTCGAAGGTCAGCGGCGTGACGGCCAGGCTGAGCGCGAAGGCGAGGCGCCGCCAGGCGGTGCCGGGCTGCCCCTCCAGCGCGGCGAGCTCGGCGGCCCACTCGCGGGCCAGGTCGTCGCGGAAGTCGGCGGGCCAGCGCCGGGCCGCCGCGCGCAGGCAGGCGGCGATCAGCCGGTTCAGGAAACCCATGTCGGCCTCGCCTTCACCGCGGAGCCGGCCGTCGCGTGCCGCCGGCGGTACGCCGTGAGCTCGGTGCGAGCCGTGGTGGCGGCGTCCGGGGCGAGCCGGTACCACCGGCGGGCCGGCCGGCCGGCCAGCGACGGGTCGATCTCCTCCCAGTGCGACTCGAGCCAGCCGGCCCGCTGCAGTCGCATCAGGATCGGGTAGACCGTGCCGCTGGGGCAGCCGGTCGCCTGCATGATGTCGAGGCCGTAACGCTCGGCGGCGGGGTCGTCCAGGAACGCCTGGAGAACCCCGGCCAGAGCGGCCGTCATACGTAGGGGTGACGCCATGCCGGCTTACGCTACATAGCCCTCGCTACTTTTTCTACATAGGGGTCGATCAGCTTTCCAGCGTGTGCCGCACCATGGCGACGAGGGCGTCCACGTCGCGCTCCGCCATCGGCTCGCCGGTCATGCCCAGCCGGTGCAGCAGGGTGCCGACGACCACGTCGATGAGGAACAGGACGCGGTGCTCCGGCTCGCCCAGCGCCTCCTGCAGGGCCAGCCGGTACGGGTCCTGGAACCGGGTGGCCAGGACCTCGCGCAGGGCCGGGTCGTTGACCGCGTCGGTGAAGACACCGGCGAAGGCCGCGCCGATCCCGGGCTCGCCGATCCGGGCGGCGATCCACCGGATCCCGCCGGCCAGGATCTCGCCGCGGGTGGCGCCGGCCAGCGGCACCGGACCGAAGGCGTCCAGCAGGCAGGCGACGACCAGCTCGCCCTTGGACGGCCAGCGGCGGTAGATCGTCGTCTTGGCGACGCCGGCCAGCGCGGCGACGCGGTCGACGGTGGCCCGGGTGTAGCCGAGCTCGTGGACCGCGCGCAGCGTCGCGGCGAAGACTGTCGCGTCGACGCCGGAGCGGGGGCGGCCGGGCGAGCGGGCGGGTTCGGCGGTGGCGGGCATGGCGGCACTCTATCAATTACGCTACCTTGAGTATCGATACCTCTAGTAGCGTAATGGGGAGGGCAGATGCGGGACACGATCGAGGCGCCGCTGGTGGTGCGGTTGCTGCAGCGGGTCCGCACGGAGCCGGACTGGGCGGCCATCTCGGCCGGCGAGCTGGCCGCCATCCAGGCGGCGGAGAACCGGCGGCGGGCATCCCGGCTGATGCGGCTGATCACCGGGTGGCCGGAGCCGGGAGTGACGATCGGATGGGAACGGGTGGCGCTGTCCGGGCGGGACGTGCCGGTCCGGGTCTACCGGCCGCAGCCGGCGACGGGCGAGCTGCCGTTGGTGCTGCACGTGCACGGCGGCGGCTTCGTGGGCACCGCGGCACAGAGCGACTGGATCAACAGCGCGCTCGCGGCCCGGCTGCCCGCCGTCGTGGTGTCGGTGGAGCATCGCCTGGTGTCGCCGGAGGTCCCGCTGCTCGCCGGCGTCGACGACGCCTGGGAGGTGCTGCGCGAGGTGTTCCGGCACGCGGCGCGATGGGGCATCGATCCGGGGCGGGTCGCCCTGTTCGGGGAGAGCGCCGGCGCGGCGATCACCGGGACCGTCGCGCTCCGGGCGCGCGACGCCGGGCTGGCACTGCGCGCGCAGGTCCTGGTCAACCCGTGCACCGACCTGACCGCGACGGCGTTCGACTATCCGTCCATGCGGGAGCACGCGGACAGCCCGACGCTCACCGTCGGGCAGATGCGGTTCTTCCGGCGGATGGCGGTGCCGGACGGGACCGACCCGCGGGCGGTGTCGCCGTTGCACGCGTGGGACGCGGCCCGGCTGGCCCCGGCGCTCGTGGTGGTGCCGACAGTGGACCCGGTGGCGGATCAGGGGCGGGCGTACGCGCAGCGGCTGCGGATCGCCGGCACGCCGGTGCGGCTCACCGAGCATCCCGGGGCCACGCACGCGTTCGTCAGCATGCCGGGCGTGGTGCCACAGGCTCGGGCCGCCCGCGCGGAGATCGTCGGTTTCCTGCGGGAGCGGCTCGGAAGCTGACGAGTCGGGGAGCGGACCCGGCGTACCGGAATCGGGGTTGCTCCTGAGGTTTGCGGGGCAACCGGGAAACATGACGAAAGAGGGCTCCGCTCAGACATTGATGATTCTGGGTGCTTCCGGGGACTTGACGGCGCGGCTGCTGCTGCCCGGGCTCGGAGCGTTGCTCGCGGCCGGTGACGCGCCGCCGGTGACGCTGGTCGGGGCCGGCATGGACGAGTGGGACGCCGGGCGCTGGCAGGACCGGGTGCGGAAGGCGTTCGGGGAGCACGCGGACGCCGGGCAGGCGGCGCCGACCCTGGCCGGGACGCGGTACGCGCGGGCCGACGTGACCAGCGCCGACGACCTGCGCCGCCTGCTCGACGGTGCGGACGGCGCGGTGTCGATCTTCTTCGCGCTGCCGCCGGCGGTGACCGTGAAGGCGTGCGAGGCGCTGCTCGAGGTGGGGTTGCCGGAGGGCACCCGGCTGGTGCTAGAGAAGCCGTTCGGGACCAGCGCGTCGTCGGCCGCGTCGCTGAACCGGCTGCTCAACCGGCTCGCGCCGGAGGAACGGATCCACCGGGTCGACCACTTCCTCGGCAAGTCCACCGTGCTGAACATCCTCGGACTCCGGTTCGCCAATCGGATCTTCGAACCGCTGCTCGGCTCGGAGCACGTCGAGTCGGTCGACATCGTCTTCGACGAGCAGCTGGCGCTGGAGGGGCGGGCCGGCTACTACGACAAGGCCGGCGCGCTGGCCGACATGATCCAGAGTCACCTGCTGCAGATCCTGGCGCTGCTGACCATGGAGGCGCCGCTGTCACTGGACCCGGCGGTGTTCCGGGACGCGACGGCGGAGGCGCTGCGGGCCACCCGGCTGTGGGGCGGCGACGCGAAGACGTCGAGCCTGCGGGCGCGGTACGCGGGGTATGCCGGCGAGCCGGGGGTGGATCCGGCGCGGGAGACCGAGACCCTCGCGGAGATCGTGCTGGCGGTGGACAACTGGCGGTGGGCCGGGGTGCCGTTCCGGCTGCGATCGGGCAAGGCGCTGGGGACCGGGCGCAAGGAGGCGGTGGTCACGTTCAAGCACCCGCCGCGGATCCCGAGCGGGTTCCGGGGACCCGACCAGCCGGACCGGTTGCGGATCAGTTTCGGACCCGACCGGCTGGCGCTGGACTTCGACATCAACGGGCCGGGTGACCCGTTCGTGCTGGACCCGGTGACGCTGGAGGCCGAGTTCGGCCCGGGTGGCCTGCCGCCGTACGGCGAGGTGCTGCGCGGGGTGTTCGAGGACGATCCGCTGCTGTCGGTGCGCGGCGACACCGCCGAGCAGTGCTGGCGCATCGTCGAGCCGGTCACCTCGGCGTGGCGGGCCGGGCAGGTGCCGCTGCTGGAGTACGAGGCGGGCGGCTCCGGGCCGGAGGAGTCGCTGCTTTCACCCACCCGTACGGCTGGGTGATCGTTGCGTGGTCGCCGGTCCGGCGGGAACGCTGGGTCGGGTGGCTGACTGGATGCTGGTCCCGTGCCTGGTGGCGTTGCGCGCCGAGTTCGACGTGCTGGCGCCGGGCCGGGACCGCGCCTCGGACGGGGCGCTCGGTGACCGCGCGCACGCCCGGACGAGTTCGGACCACAACCCGGACGAGACCGGGGCGACGCCGTACGAGGACGCCGACCACCTCGACGAGGTGCACGCCATCGACGTGGACGACGACCTGCGTACGTCCGGCTGGAGCATGAACCGGGCGCTGCGGATCATCATCGAGCGCCACCGCGCCGGGCACGACGACCGCCTGCAGAACGTCATCTACGACCGGCGCATCTGGTCACGCAGCTGGGGCTGGACGGCCCGGGCGTACCGGGGGGCCAGCTCGCACACCGAGCACGCGCACTTCTCCGCCCGATACACGACCGCGCAGGAGCGGGACACCCGCGCCTGGGGACTGCTGGAGGACGACATGACCGAGGCCGACGTGATGGCCGCCGTCTACAAGGCACTGGAGTCGGAGCGCGGGCAGCGGGCGCTGGGCGCGGGCGCGTGGAACCACGTGGAGGTGGACCCGTCCAGTGGCCGCCGGGACTTCCGGATGGGCGGCTGGGCCCGCAACGACCTGGCCCGCGCCAACCAGCGGATGGACATCCTGACGGCCCGCCTCGACGCGATCCTGGCGGTGCTCGGCCAGCGGCCGGCCGAGGAGATCGCCGCGACCCTGCGCCGGACCCTGGGCGACCGGGCGGCCGAGGTCGGCCGGCTGCTGGTCTAGCCGGTCGCCCTCGACACCCGCGGTTGGCGCGGTCCGGGAGAATGGCGCGGTGATCACACCCGCCGCCGCGCCCCGCCGCCGTGAGCCCGCCGTCCTGCTGACCGTGGGCCTGATCGCCCTGGCGGTCTCCGCGATCGGCGCCAAGTCGCTGGGCACCTGGTTCCTGGAGGTGTTCGCGGCCATCGTCGCGGCGGTGATCCTGGTCGTCACCTATCGCCGGTTCCCGCTCAGCCCGCTGGCCTACCGGCTGATCCTGGCCCACGCGCTGGTCCTGATGATCGGCGGCCACTGGACCTACGCCGAGGTGCCGGCCGGCGACTGGGTGCGCGACGCGCTCGGGCTGACCCGCAACCCGTACGACCGTCTCGGCCACTTCGTCCAGGGGTTCGTGCCGGCCATCGTGGCCCGGGAGGTCCTGCTGCGCCGCACCCCGCTGCGGCCCGGCCGCTGGCTCACCGCGCTGGTGCTCTGCGTGGTGATGGCGGTCAGCGCCACGTGGGAGCTGTTCGAGTGGCTGTCCGCCGTGGTCGGCGGCTCCTCGGCCGACGACTTCCTGGGCACCCAGGGCGACGTCTGGGACACCCAGTGGGACATGTTCATGGCCGGCGTCGGGGCGAGCGTCAGCCTGTTGCTGCTCAGCCGTCCGCACGACCGTCAACTCCGGGACCGGTTCCCGGCACCCACGCCGGCCGTCCAGGTCTGACCGGCCCCGCGCGAGCGACTCGCACGGTCACGAGCGCGGCCGTTCGCTTGCCGGTTGCGGCGGCGCGAGTGCTCACGACGCGCTCGCGCCGCCGTGACCCGGTCAGCGTCGCGGGTACGGGTCCGCCCAGGTGGACCGGTCCGCCGCGTCGAGGCGCTCGACCTGCTCCGGGGTGAGTTCCAGGGCCACCCCGTCGAAGGCGCTGTCGAGCTGGTGCACCTTGCTGCCGCCCAGCATCGGGCGGATGTCGTGGCTGAGCAGCCAGGCCAGCACCACCTGGCCGCGGGACGCGCCGAGCTCGGTGGCGACCTCGTCCAGCACCTTCAGCCGGGCGGTGTTGCCGGGGTGGTCGTACACCTCCGGGATGGGCTTGGCCGGGTTGTCGTAGGCGCCGGACAGCAGCGGCGTGTACGCCCACAGGTCCATCCCGTGCTCCGCGGCGTAGTCCGCCTGCTCGTCGCTGAGCACCCCGAACCGGTGCACCACCCCGGGCGGCAGCGTGCCGGGCCGGGCCCGCAGATACGTGGCGTTGAGCTGCATCGCGTCGAACGGTCGCGCCCCGATCGCACGGGCGTGTGCCCGCCCGCGCTCGACCCGCCACGCCGGGTGGTTGGAGACCCCGAACCGGTCGGCGGCCAGCCCGGCGAGCGCGCCGACAGTGTCCTCGATGGGCGTCGAACGGTCCTCCTGGTGCAGCCAGAGCAGGTCGACCCGATCGACGCCGAGCCGTCGCAGGCTGCCGGCGAACGCGGTGCGCACCGCGTCCGGGGACAGGCCCTGGCGACCGTCCGGCCATGAACCCGGCTGGAGCGGTTCGGCTCCCAGCTTCGTGGCGATCCGGACCCGGTCGCGGACGCCGGGACGGGCCGCGAGCCACCGGCCGAGGACCCGCTCGCTGGCGCCACCGAGCCCGGTGTCGCTGGCCCAGAAGGAATAGCAGTCGGCGGTGTCGATCCACTCACCACCGCGTTCGACGAAGCGGTCGAGCAACGCGAACGACGTCTGCTCGTCGACGGTGGTACCGAACATCATCGCGCCGAGCACGAGTCGGCTGTGCGTCTTGTCGATCATGTCTTGACCCTGGCACCTGGAGCGCGCTCCAGGTCAAGGGCGAACCGGGGATCAGGGCAGCGGCCCGGCCGGAAGGTCGCGGCGGATCACCTTACCGGTCGGGTTACGCGGCAGCTCGTCGATGAACACCACGTCGCGCGGCACCTTGTACCGGGCCAGCAGCGCCTTCACATAGTCCCGGATCTCCTGCGGGTCACGGGCGGCGTCGGCGGTCGGCACGACGAAGGCGCGCAGCCGCGTACCGAAGTCCGGGTCGTCCACGCCGATCACCGCGGCCTCGACCACGTCGTCCCGTTCGGCCAGCAGGTTCTCCACCTCCAGCGGGTAGACGTTCTCCCCACCGGAGATGATCATGTCGTCGGCCCGGCCGTCGATGTGCAGCAGCCCGTGCTCGTCGAAGTGGCCGCGGTCCCCGGTGGACATGAAGCCGTCGATGATCTGCTTGTGCTGCCCGTCGGTGTAGCCCTCGAACGGGATGCCGGTACGGACGAAGACCCGGCCGGTCGTGTGCGGCCGGTCGATCCGCTCGTCCCGGTCGTCGTAGACGGCGACGTGCACGGTGACCGGCGGCCTGCCGACCGTGCCGGGCGCCCGGCGGGACTCGGCCGGCTGGGCGACCGAGGCGACGGCGACCTCGGTGGAGCCGTACACGTTGTAGACGACCTCGCCGAACTGGTCCTGGAACCGGTTGGTGAGCTCGGGGGCGAGCGGCGAGCCGGCCACGAAGACGGTACGCAACGCCGAGGTGTCGTACTTGCCGATGACGTCCGGGCCGAGTGACAGGATCCGGGTGAGCATCGTCGGCACGGCGACCAGCATCTGCGCCCGGTGCTCGGCGAGGGCCCGCAGGATGCCCTCCGGGTCGAAGCGGCGCAGCAGCACGGCGTGGTCGGCGAGCGACATGCCTACCGTCCAGGCGCCGAATCCGGTGCTGTGGAACAGCGGGGAGGCGACCACGATGGTGCCCTGCCGCGGGAACGGAATCCGGTCCGCGATCAGCGCGCTGGCCAGCGGGGAGACCTTGGTGCGCGGGGCGCCCTTGGGCAGCCCGGTGGTGCCGCTGGTCAGGATGATGAACCCGGCCGGGCGGTCCGGCAGCGGCAGCGGGGTGATCGGCCGTCCGGCGCTCAGCATGTCGATGGTCTTGTCGGCGGCGCCCTCGTCGGCCCAGGTCAGGTAGCGCGGGACGGTGTCCGGCAGGGCGTCGATCAGGGTGGCGAACTCGCTGTCGTAGAACACCGCGCGCACCTTCTCGCGGGCCACCACCTCGGCGAACTGCTGCGGAGCGAGGCCGGTGTTCATCAGCGCGAGGCGCAGCCCGGCGCGGGCCGCGGCGCTGATCGTCAGCACCAGGCCGCGATGGTCCCGGGCCAGCACTCCAATCACCGATCCGCCGGGCAGGCCGAGATCGGTGAAGCTGTGCGCCAGCGCGTTGGACTGCTCGTCGAGCTGCCGGTAGTCGAGTGTGCCGCGCTCATCCGTAAGGGCCGGCGCGTGTGGATGCTCGATGGCCGCCTTCATGATCAGAGCGGCCTGCGGGCCGAGCCGGGCGTTGCGGATCGCGGAGCCGGCCAGGCGGTCCGGCCGGAGCAGGTTGACGATGCCGATCTGGTGCATCCGCAGCACCGCGTGCAGGTTCTCAAGAGCGCTCACGATCAGCCTTCCGTAGGTCGGAACTCGCGGAGCCGAGGACCTGGGCGGCGATCTCGGACAGGTGCTCGAAGGCCTCCGCCGTCGACCAGTCGGACTGCTCGTCGACGATGCGTCTGGCGGCGAGGACGGCGGGCTGCGGGTGGCCGGCGATCGAGGCCGCCAGATCACGAGCCGTTTCGTACGCCTTCCCGACCGGCGTCACGCGATTGATCAGCCCGAGGTCGTGCAGCCGCCGGGCCGGCATCGGCTCCCCGGTCAGCGCCAGCTCCAGCGCCGTGGCCCGGGGCAGGCCGCGCGCCAGCCGCAACACACCGCCGGCCGCCGCGACCAGGCCGCGCTCGATCTCGGGGAGGCCGAACAGCGCGTCCTCGGCGGCGACGATCAGGTCGGCGGCCAGCGCGAGTTCGAACCCGCCGGCCAGGGCCGCACCCTCGACCGCCGCGATCAGCGGTTTGCCCGGCCGCCTGCCGGCGAGCCCGAGCAGCCCGCACCCCTCGGTGACCGGGAACTCGCCACGGGCGGCCGCTTTCCGGTCCCTCCCGGCGCAGAAGATCGGGCCGTTGCCGGTGAGCACGGCGACCCGGGCGTCCGGGTCGGCCTCGAAGTCGTCGACGGCCCGTTCCAGGGCGCGGGCGGTGGCCAGGTCGATGGCGTTGCGGACGGCGGGCCGGTTGAGCCGGATCACGGTGACCGGGCCGTGCCACTCGACCAGCACCGGCGGCTCCCCGGGCGGCGGCAGCGGCACCGGGGGGTGATCGAACGGATCCCCGTCGAGGGGCTCGGTGGCCCGCACCACCCGGGTGCCATCGCCGAGGATCTCGGTGACGATCCCGGCCTCCGGCGTGCCGTCGCGGCGATACGTGACGGTGTAGGCCTCCAGCACGCCCGGCTCCTCGGCGCTCGCCACGGCTCTTCGCGTCGGACGGCGCAGCCGCACGTCCGCGTCGATGTCCCGGAACGGCGAGACCGGCGGGTCGGTGGAGAGCACCGTGGCGGCGTGCTTGGTCAGGTACCAGCCGACCGCGGTGGCCAGGCCGTAGCCGCCCGGCTCGTGGCGCAGCCGGTGGTGCAGGTTGGCCAGCGAGTGACCGGCGTAGTTGTTGCCCGGGCCGCCGGCGAAGGTGAGGCCGCCGGTGACGGTCAGCGGCCGCCGCGGATCGTCGATCGGCAGGCCGAGCTCGGCGGCGGCGATCTGCACCGCGGCGGGGAAGCAGGCGTACAGGTCGAGGTACCCGATGTCGTCGATGGTGAGCCCGGAGTGGCCGAGCACGGCCCGGCCGACCGCGCGCAGGGCGGGCGAGGCGGTCAGGTCGGCGCGTTCGGTCACGTACCACTCGTCGGTGGCGTGCGCCCCGGCATGCGGGAAGACCCAGTTCTGCTGCGGGATCCCGGCCTCCCGGGCCGCCTCGGCGGTGCACAGGATCAGGCCGCTGGCCAGGTTCACCTGCAGGTTCGCGGTGAGCAGCTTGGTGTAGGGCGCGCAGACCCAGCGGTTGCCGGCGTCGGCGGTGGCGAGTTCGGCGGGGGTCCGGGACTCCCGCAGCCAGGCGTACGGGTTCCCGGCGGCCGTCTCGGACAGCCGGGACCACAGCTCGGTGATCTTCTTCCGGTGCTCGGCCACGCCGAGCCCGTCGCGGCGCCGCAGCGCGGACTCGATCAGGGCGTACACGTGCAGCGGGGCGACCAGGCCGGCGGCGGTCTCGGCGGCGCTGTTCGGCTCGCGGTCGGTGCCGAGCACCCGGGTGGGCGCCGTACCCTCGGGTTGGCGCGGCCAGTTCAGCGGCGTGCCGGCGCGTTCCGCGGCCGCCGCCGTCGCGGCCGCCTCGGCGCCGGCCAGCAGCGCGATCCGGGTCTCGCCCCGGGCGATCGAGGCGGCGACGTCGTTGAACAGCCGGAGCGGGCCGTCCCCGCCGAAGAGGCCGGTCTGCACGGTCCGCGCCGGGCGGGCCCCGAGACGTTCGGCGAGCAGCGCGGCGCCGTCCGGGTACTGCCAGGAGACGCTGGCCACCCAGCCGACGGTGTCGGCGGCCGTCAGCAGGCCGCTGACCTCGCGGGTGTCGCCAGCGGCGTCGCGCAGCGCGTGGCCGGCGAGGCCGACCGGGTCGCCCGAGCCGGGATCGGTGGACCGCCCGCGATGCTGCCCGGCGCCGACGATCACCGGGGTCGACGGGTCGATCCGCCGCCCGGTCCGGCGATGGACGATCTTCCCGGTGGCGGCCCGGCGCATCGGTGCGGCCGCCGGCAGATCCGCTCGCGTCAGCCGCCGCAACGAGGTCCGCAACGCGTCGGTGAGGCTCCGCGCCACCATCGGCCCGAGCGGCCCGTCCGTCGGCCCGCCCTGCACCCCGCCGTCGAGCTGGACCCGCGTGCCGGTGCCGTCCGGCGCGAGCGACAGGTAGAGCCCCACCTCGATCCCCATCGGCCCGGTCCCGTCCAGCCAGACGCTGCGCGACGAGAGCCCCCGGACCGTCCAGCGCACCTCGACCGGCGTACCCATCAGCTTGACCCGCTGCGCGAACCGGCCGCCCTCGGTCAGCGTGTCCGGCGGGGTGCCCGGCCACCCGGTGTGCATGACCAGCCAGTCGGCCATCCGGGCCGGGGTGGCGAGATAGGCGAGCACCCGCTCGGGCGGTGCCGGCAGCACGGCGGACAGGGTCCAGGGCCGGTTCAGCCGGCGCGGCGGCTGCACGGCGGGCGGTGCTGCGGGTACGGCTCGGCGACCGAAACGCATCGACATCCCCCAAACAGTCTCGCGTGACGGTAAGCCAGTGACCTGGGTCACGACAAGACAGCGAACGGCCAGGAAAATCGACAGTGGACCAGATTAACCGTCAGGTCGTACGGTAAGTGCCGTGAGGCGCACGCAAGCCCAGCGCAGCGCGGCCACCCGGGCCCGGATCCTCGACGCCACCTGTCAGTCGATGGTCGAGCGGGGTTACGCCGAGACCACCACCGCCGAGGTGCTGGCCCGCGCCGACGTGCCGCGCGGCACCCTGCTGCACCACTTCCCCACCAAGGTCGACCTGCTGGTCGCCGCGGTGCGGCACGTCGCCAGGCGACGGCTGGCGACGCTGGTCGCCGAGCTGTCCGCGCTGCCCGACGACGCCGACGAGCTGGACGCGTTCGTCGACGGGGTGTGGCATCACTTCTCCGCCCCGCTGTTCTGGGCCGCCCTGGAGTTGTGGAACGCGGCCCGCACCGACGCCGAGCTGCGCACCGCGCTGATGCCGGTGGAGAAGGAGATCTTCGGGGTGCTGCACGAGCGGGCGAGCGCGCTGCTCGGTGACGACCCGCGGGTGCCGACAGTGGTGCAGATGACCTTCGAGGTGATGACCGGCCTGGCGATGACCGGCATCGTCAGCGGGGAGCTGGGCCACCGCGAGTTGTTGATCCGCCGGTGGAAGAGGGCGGCCGCGATCCTGCTCGGCCGGCGCGCCCCGGACACCCTCGTCGAACGCGCGAAGGGAACCTGAGGATGTACGAAGATCCGTTCGAGACCGCGGAACGCGCCACGTTACGGGAGGCGATGGCCGCCTTCGTACGCCGGGAGGTCCTGCCGTTCCTGGACGACTGGGAACGGGCCGGCGAGATCCCGCGCGAGCTGCACGCCGGCGCCGCGAAGGCGGGACTCTACGGCGTCGGCTTCCCGGAGGAGGTGGGCGGCGACGGCGGGGACACCGTCGACATGGTCACCGCCACCGAGGCGTTCCTGGAGGCCGGCGGCTCCTCCGGTTGCCACGCGGCGCTGTTCACCCACGGCATCGCGCTGCCCCACATGATCGCGTCCGGCGACCCGGAGCTGATCGATCGGTTCGTCCGCCCGGCGCTGGCCGGACGGAAGATCGGCTCGCTCGGCGTCACCGAGCCGGACACCGGCTCCGACGTCGGCGCGCTGCGGACCACGGCGGTCCGCGACGGCGACGACTACGTGGTCAACGGCGCCAAGATGTTCATCACCTCCGGCACCCGGGCCGACTTCGTGACCACCGCGGTGCGTACCGGCGGGCCGGGCTCGGCCGGGATCAGCATGCTGGTGATCGAGCGCGGCACGCCCGGCTTCACGGTGTCCCGCAAGCTCGACAAGATGGGCTGGCTCTGCTCCGACACCGCCGAGCTGTCGTTCGCCGACTGCCGGGTGCCGGCCGCCAACCTGATCGGCGCGCCGGACGGCGGGTTCCCGCTGATCGCCCAGGTCTTCGTGCCGGAGCGGATCATCGCGGCGGTGCACGCGTACTCGATAGCGCAGCGCTGCCTGGACCTGAGCCTGGAGCAGGTGCGGCGCCGGGAGACCTTCGGCCGGCCGCTGATCAGCCGGCAGGTGGTCCGGCACAAGCTGGTCGGGATGCGGCAGCGGATCGAGCTGGCCCGCACCTTCACCCGCCGGGTCGCGGCCCGGCACGCCGCCGGCGAATGGGTGGCCGGCGAGGCCTGCCTGGCCAAGAACGCCGCTGTCGAGACCGCCAAGCACGTCGTCGACGAGGCCGTCCAGCTGCACGGCGGCATGGGGTACCTGCGCGAGTCCGAGGTCGAGCGGCACTACCGCGACAGCCGCATCCTCGGGATCGGTGCCGGCGCCACCGAGGTGATGACCGACCTGGCCGCGAAGATCTTCCAATACGACCACTGACTGTTGCCTTTCCCGACCGCTAACGATAGACATTTGTGTCTGTCCGATAGGGATCGTGGAGGGTGCCGTGACGGAGCCGAACGACTGGGTGCCGGCGGGGATCGACGTCAACCAGCCGAGCGCCGCCCGGGTCTACGACTACTTCCTGGGCGGGGCGCACAACTTCGCGGTGGACCGGGCGCTCGCCGAGCAGATCGCCGCGATGACGCCGAACATCGGCGAGACGATGCGCTCCAACCGGGTCTTCCTGCGCCGCGCGGTGCGCTACCTCGCCGAGCGGGGCGTCCGGCAGTTCCTCGACATCGGCTCCGGCATCCCGACCGCCGGCAACGTGCACGAGATCGCCCTCGCGGCGGCCCCGGACGCGCGGGTGGTCTACGTCGACATCGACCCGGTCGCCGTCGAGCACAGCCGGGCGATCCTGGCCGGCATCGACGGCACCGGGGTGATCCTGGCGGACGTGCGCGACGTGGACCGGGTGCTGGCCGAGGCGGCGAAGGCGGGACTGGACTTCAGCCGGCCGGTGGCGGTGCTGCTCGCCGGGGTGCTGCACTTCGTGCCGGACAGCGACGACCCGGCCGCGCTGGTGGCGGCGCTCGGGGCCGCCGTGGCGCCGGGCAGCTACCTGCTGATCTCGCACGCCACGGCGGACGGGCAGCCACCCGAGGTGGTCGAGGCACAGCGGCTCTCCGGGCGTACCGGGACCGAGATCGTGCTGCGCCCGGCGGCGGTGCTCGCGACGTACTTCACGGGTTTCGATCTCGTCGAACCCGGTCTGGTCTTCATCCCGCGGTGGCGCCCGGACCCGAGCGACCCGGTCGACGAGCATCCCGAGCGAGTAGGCGCGTACGCCGGAGTCGGCCGCAAGGGATGACCGACTTCGCCCAGCTCTGGCGGGAGCGGGTGGCACCCGAGGGTTTCGTGCCGCTGGACGGTGCCGCCCTGGAAGCCCTGCTAGACCGGCTCACCGGCCGGCTCCTCGAGGACGATCCGGACGCGGCCCGCGAGGTGGGCGCCGAACTGGTGCACGCCCACCTGACCGATCCTGCCGTGCTCGCCGCCACCATCACCACGATCGGCGCGGCCCTGCCCAGCGCGCGGCCCGCGGCGATCCAGGCCGCCGTCGCCGAGGGTTTCGCCCAGGCCCTGCGCGCGGCCACCATGGCCGAGCAGGAGCGGCTCACCCGGGCCGTGCTGGACGCGCACGCCACCGCCGAACGCGCGTTGCGGGCCAGCGAGTCCCGGCTGCGCGCGATCTTCCACAACGCCGCCGTCGGCATCGGGGTGAGCACCATGGACGGCCGCATCGTGCGGGTCAACCAGGCGTTCGCCGACCTGCTCGGTTACACCCCGGACGAGCTGTGCGCGATGACCGTGCCGCAGCTCGCCCACCCCAGCGACCAGCCGGGCATGTGGCGGCTCTACGACGAGATGCTCCGCGGGGAGCGGGATCACGTGCGGCTGGAGAAGGCGTACCCCCGCAAGGACGGCACGGCGGTCTGGACCGAACTGACGTCCTCGCTGATCCGCGACGAGGACGGCACCCCCGAGCTGACCATGGTGATGGTGCAGAACATCACCGACCGGCGCCGGCTCGAGGAGAGCCTGCAGTACCAGGCCGGCCACGACCCGCTGACCGGCCTGCCGAACCGGGTGATGATCGCCGCTCACCTCGACAAGGTCTTCGCCACCGCCGGCCGGGTCGGGCTCTGCTACCTCGACCTGGACGGCTTCAAGCGGATCAACGACACGCTCGGCCACCAGGTCGGCGACGCCCTGCTGGTCACCGTCGCCGAGCGGATCGCGGCGTGCGCCGACGAGCCGTGCCGGATCGCCGGCCGGATGAGCGGCGACGAGTTCGTCCTGGCCGTCCGCGACCCGTCCGGCCCGGCCGAGATGCGGGACCTGGCCGAGCGGCTGCTGGCCACGCTGACCAGGCCGTACGAGGTCGGCCGGCACCGGCTGCGGATCTCCGCGAGCATCGGCGTGGTGGACAGCGACGTGTCCAGCACGTCACCCGACGAACTGATGAAGGCCGCCGACCTCACCCTGTACGTGGCGAAGTCCGAGGGCAAGGCCCGGTTCGTGATGTACGACGCGGACCGCAACGCCCGGCAGGCCGCCCGCTACACGCTGGCCGCCGCCATCCCGGACGCCCTGGACCGCGGCGAGTTCACCGTGGTCTACCAGCCGCTGGTGTCGTTCACCGACGAGCGGCTGTGCGGTGTCGAGGCGCTGGTCCGCTGGCGGCACCCGGTGCTCGGCACGCTCTCGCCGGACACGTTCATCCCGCTCGCCGAGGAGACCGGGGTGATCGTCGCCCTCGGCCGCCACGTGCTGCGCCAGGCCTGCGCCCAGGCCGCGTCCTGGACCGGCGTCTTCGTCAGCGTCAACGTGACAGTCGCGCAGGTCCGCGAGCCCAGCTTCCCGGCCGAGGTGGCGGCGATCCTGGCCGAGACCGGGCTGGACCCGCGCCGGCTCGTCCTGGAACTGACCGAGAGCGCCATCATGGACACCGACGGGGCACCGCTGGCCGCCCTGGACGGCCTGGCCGCCCGCGGTATCCGGATCGCGATCGACGACTTCGGGACCGGGTACTCGAACCTCGCCTATCTGCGCCGCCTGCCCATCCACATCCTCAAGCTGGCCGGGCCGTTCGTGGAGGGGCTGCGCGCGTCGTCATCGGTCGACGAGCAGATCGTGCGGACGATCGTGACGCTGGCGCACGCGCTGAAGGTGACGGTCACGGCGGAGGCGGTCGAGACGCGCGACCAGGCCGACCGGCTGCGGGAGCTGGGGTGCGACACGGCGCAGGGCTATCTGTTCTCCCGGCCGCTGCCCGCCGAGTCCCTGCTTCCGCTCCTCCAGGAACCCATTTTCAGTACGCCGTGAGCACGGCCCCGCGGGCAGCGCCCCGAGCGCGTCCCGTGGAACCGCGACACCATGCCGTGCCCGACCGCGCACCCGCTTCGTTGAGCCGGGCATGTCTCGCACGCTTGTCCTCGCCGCTGCCGCCGCCCTCGCCGTCACCCTCACGGGATGCTCCAGCGGATCCGACTCGACGATCGCCCCGGCCGCGCAGAACTCCCCGCCACCGGTCGCCGGGCAGCCGCAGTCCGACCTGCGGGCCAGCATGGAGGCGCAGCTCGGTTTCCCGCCGAAGCCGGACGACCAGACCGCGCGGGCCTACCTCGCCGACCTGAAGAGCATCGATCCGGCGCTGGTCGCCGCCGGCACCCCGGACGCGCTGGTCAACCGTGGCCGCGACCAGTGCCGCGATCTGAAAGTGCGCCCGCAGAAGGACTGGACCACCGCGGCCAGCCAGCGGTTCACCACCCCACAGGCGCCCCGCGGCCTGGACCCGGCCGCCGCCGAAAAGATCATCAAGGTGGTCCGGATCCGCCTCTGCCCGACGTTCTGACGCGGTGACTCCCGGCCGTCGACCGACGAGGGCCGGCGATGACCTCCGCACGGGTGACGACGGTGGCGATCGCCCGGGCCGCCGGCCGGTCCGTCCTCACCGTCTCCCGGTGCCGAGGGGGCCGGACGGCGTCTCGCCGGCCACCTGCCGGACGCTCGCGGTGAGGTCATCGAAGAGCGCCTCCGGAACGGCGTCCACCAGCCGCCGCCAGTACCCGCTCCCGCAGGCCCACGCCGCGGCGATCGCCTCGTGCACCGCCCGCGGATCCCCCGCCGGGGCCGACGCCCGCCGCACCGCGGCCACCACCTCCGGCGGCAGCTCCCGCTCCGCCGCCCGGGACGGTGTCAGCCAGTGCTCGGTACGCCCCTCCGCCAACCGCGCCATCCACAGCAGATGCCGCTGCGCGTGCGCCAACGCGTCGACAGCCCGCAGCGTCTCCCCGCGCCGGGCCACCTGGTGCGCCAGGACCAGCCAGTTCGCGAACCGCCCGCACACCCGCGCGGCGTCCGGCAGCGCGGCGTGCGCCGGCAGCGACGCGAGAGCGGTCCGCAGCTCACCGGTGCGGTCCACCACGATCATCCGCTCGACGTCCGCGCCACGCGCCGGCCAGGTCGCCACCGACCCGATCTCGGCCGCCGTGGCGAAGTGGAACTCCCCGCGCAGCAGCCCGGGGAAGAACACCACGTGCGCGCCGAACTCGTTGACCACCACGTGCCGGAACTCGGCGATCGTTTCCAGCCACGCGACCGGGTCCGCGAGCGGCGCCCCGAAGAACAGCCAGTACTCGATGTCGCTGTGCTCGTCCGCCTCGCCGCTCGCGAACGACCCGTAGGTCAGCGCAGCCACCAGCCGCTGATCGCGGCGGCAGAGGTCGCCGACCCGCTCGATCAGCTCGTGCTGCCGCACCTCAGGCCATCAGGATGTCGTCGACCTTGACTGTGCAGTTGCTGACGTGCACGCCGTACTTCTCCACCGCCTCGATGACTCGCGCGCGCACCTCGCTGGTCACCTCGGCGACCACCTCGCCGGCCCGCAGGCAGAGCACCACGGTGATGTCCACGTCGATGCCGTCCACCTTGGCCGTCACCCCGCGCGTCGCGTCGCCGACCTTGTCCAGGCCGACCTTGTCGAGCACCGCGTTGAAGAACCGGGCCACGTCCCCGCCGAGCTCGGCCACCCCGGGCACCGACTTGGCGGCCGCCGCGGCCAGCTTCTCGATCACCTCACGCTCGAAGACGGTGTCCCCACGATAGGCCGCGACCTCGATCACCTCGGCCCCGCCGTGCTGCGGCGGCACCGGCTTGGCGACCGCGGGAAGGAACATCTCCTGGGTACGGTCCGCGTGGAACTCGGACTCGTCGTTCATCGAGCGATCCCCTGATTCGATAGGTGTGCCGTCAGCCTACAAGAGATCAATTCCTCGGCCCGGTGCCGAGTGCTCACCCGCGAAGCGCCGATCTCGAGGCACCACCCCGGCTGGTCCTCACGACCCCATCCCCGCCCCGAACACCCACCACAACCAGCCACCGAACCCCGGCTGGCACTCACGACCCTGTCACCGCCCCCGACACCACCACCACAACCAGCCACCGCACCCGAGCTGGCACTCACGACCCTGTCACCGCCCCGGACACCACCACCACGACCAGCCGGCGAACCCGGGCTGGCACTCACGGTCCTGTCAGCGCCCCGGATGGCACCACCACGACCAGCCGGCGAACCCGGGCTGGCACTCACGGTCCTGTCAGCGCCCCGGATGGCACCACCGCGACCAGCCGGGCGGTGCGGCGGGGCGCGTGCAGGGGGCGTACCGGAAATGCCGGACGGCGGCCGGAAGCGGGCGACCCACCGGAACCCACCGGGTCTGACCAGTCGAGGTCAGTCAGCCGGTTCCGGGGCAGAAATGGTCCGTTGCGGATGAGGTAGCGGGAACCCTCCGGCGGTGCACTGTGTCCATGTTCGATGACAACGGATCGTTCCTGCTGGCAACACTGGAGTTCTTCATCTTCCTGGCCTGGTTCATGTGCCTGTTCTGGATCTTCGGCGACCTGTTCCGGAGCAAGGACCTGGGCGGCTGGGGAAAGACCCTCTGGACCCTCTTCCTGATCTTCCTGCCGGTGATCGCGATGCTGGTCTACCTGATCGCCCGCGGCAACGGCATGACCGAACGCGCGATGGCGCACCAGGTTGAGCTGCAGCAGCGGCAGGAGGCCTACATCCGCCAGGTCTCCACCGCCACCCCGGCCCGTGACTCCGGCGCGGCCGGCGAGATCGCGGCGGCCAAGGAACTGCTCGACGCGGGCACCATCAGCGCCGCCGAGTTCGAGCAGCTCAAGAGCAGCGCCCTGCGGAAGACCCCGGCAACCGCCTGACCCCGCCCCCGGCGACGGCTGGCCGCCGTCGCCGTCCGGGCCGGCGACTACGATCGGTGCTCGTGTCGAGCGTCGCGGAACTGACCGAGCGGGTGCGCGCCTTCGCGCACGAGCGGGACTGGCAGCAGTTCCACACCCCGAAGAACCTGGCGATGGCCCTGGCCGGCGAGGTCGGCGAGTTGCTGGCCGAGCTGCAGTGGCTGACACCCGAGCAGTCGGCGCGGGTGATGGCCGATCCGCTGCTCGGGCCGCGGGTGCGCGCCGAGATCGGCGACGTCACCATCTATCTGGTGCGGCTGGCCGACGTCCTGGGGATCGACCTGGTCCAGGCCGCCACCGAGAAACTGGCCGAGTCCGCCACCCGCTACACCGTCGAGGCCGCCCGGGGCCGGGCCGACAAGATCAAAGACGTTTGACGGTACGGCGATCGTCCGCCCCCCGCAGCGTCACGCCGGTCCGGTCCAGCAGTTCGAGCAGCGGAACGGCGACCCGGCGGGTGGTGTCCAGTGCCCGCCGCGCCTCGCTCGGCGTGAACGGCTGCGGCCCGCTCGCCAGGATCGCCGCGGCGCGGGCCGGTGCGTCGGCGGGCAGCACCACGTTCGGCGCGAGCTGGACGATCAGGCCGAGGCGTACGGCGGCCCCGAGTTGGCGGGCGCCCAGGCCGAGCTCGGCCAGCCGGTGGGTCTCCGGCGCCGCGAACGGCCGCTCCGGGTCGAACGCCCGCCGTACCGCCGCCAGCAGTTCGGCGGGGATCCCGGACCGGGCCGGCGCGACCCGCCCGCCGTGCAGGGTCAGCGGATCCGTCACGAGCGCCTCGACGAGACTCCGATCAGGCAGCCCCAGTTGATGGCGCAGCATCTCCACCGGCATGCCGGGTTCCAACGGATTTTTCTCGACATAGTCGGTGACCTCGTCGGCGAGCCGTGCGCCCAGGCCCACCCAGTATTCCGGGTCCGCGAACCAGTCCCCCGCCACCGGCTCGCCCAGTGCCGGTTCGGCGAAGCCCATCCGCACCAGCTCGTCGCGCCGCATCAACCGCCGTCGCCGCAGCTCGCCACCCAGGTCGGCGCTGCCGTCCATCCCGGCCAGCTCGGCGGCCCGCGCCGCACCGGCCCCGCGCCGCCCCAGGCCGGGCGGCGCGACGTCGAGCACCGTCACCCCACCGGACACGTGATGCCGCCCCGGGTCCCGCAGCAGCGCCCGATCCCCGATCCGCAACGGCAGCGGCCGGTCCAGCCGCAGCCGGGCGGTGTCCACGCCGAGCGGCCGCACCCGCACCGGCACCGCCGCCGACCCGAGGTGCAGCGTGACGGTCTCCGGCAGCGACGCCACCGCGTCCCCGCGCACCCGCACGTCGACCAGCTCGGTCAGCCGGAACCGCCCCGGTGTCAGCAGCGCCTCCCCACGCCCCACGTCGGCCCTGTCCACCCCGCGCAGGTTGACCGCCACCCGGGCCACGGCACCCACCTCGTCCGCCGGCTCCCCGAGACACTGCAGTCCCCGGACCCGGACACCGCGCCCCGATCCGGCCAGCTCCAGCACGTCCCCGGTACGCAAGGTGCCCGCCCCGAGCGTCCCGGTGACCACCGTCCCGGCGCCCCGGATGGTGAACGCCCGGTCGATCCAGAGCCGCACCGCCCCGCCCCGATCCGCCGCCGGCAGTTCGGTGACCAGCCGGTCCAGGGCCGCCCGCAGCTCACCGATCCCGGCGCCGGTCACCCCGCTGACAGCGACCGCCGGCACCCGTCCGAGCGAGGTCTTCGCGATCTCCGCCAGTGCCGCCTCCGTCGCCGCCGCCGGATCCGCCAGGTCCGCCCGGCTCACCACCAGCAGCCCGTGCCGGACCCCGAGCGCGTCCAGCGCCGCCAGGTGCTCCGCCGACTGCGGCATCCACCCCTCGTCCGCCGCCACCACGATCATCGCCGCCGGCGCCGGACCCACCCCGGCCAGCATGTTCGGCACGAACCGCGCATGCCCCGGCACGTCGACGAACGCCACCGTCGCCCCGGACCCCAGCCGCGTCCACGCGAACCCGAGGTCGATGGTCATCCCCCGCCGGCGCTCCTCCGCCCACCGGTCCGGCTCCATCCCGCTGAGCACCCGGACCAGCGTCGACTTCCCATGATCGACATGCCCCGCCGTCGCCACCACGTGCACCCGGCGCCCACCTCCGTGAATACGACTCCAGCCGATCAGATCACCGCTCGCCGGCCCGGCTCACGCACCCGCACGTGGCGCGCTCGCGGCGCATCGGCGGATCGCGGCGGCGAGGGTGTCGTCCGCCGCCGCCGGTACGCAGCGCAGGTCCAGCAGCAGCCGGCCGTGTTCCACCCGGCCGACGACCGGGGGATCCGTGTGGCGGAGCGGCTCGGCGTACCCGGACGGCAGCGACAGCGACCACGACGGAAGCTGGAGTTCCGGCGCGCCCCCGCCGCCGACGACCGCTACCGAGGGGACCACCGAGGCGTCGGGATGGTTCAGCCGCGCGCACAGGCGGGTGGTGCGGTCCCGCAGCTCGTCCGCGTCGTAGCGAAGCGCCTGCCGGGTCGGCGGGAGCGGACCGGCCACTGTGGCCTGCAGTGCCGCGAGGGTCAGCTTGTCCACCCGCAGCGCCCTGGCCAGCGGATGCCGGCGCAGGCGCTCGACCAGCGCCGACGATCCCAGCAGCAGTCCGGCCTGCGGGCCGCCGAGCAGTTTGTCGCCGCTGGCGATCACCAGGTCGGCGCCGGAGCGCAGCGTGCCGGCGGCATCCGGTTCGCCGGGCAGCAGCGGGTCAGAGGCGAGCAGTCCGGATCCGATGTCGACCACGACCGGTACGCCCAGGCCGGTCAGCGAGGCGACCGGGGCCGCGCTGGTGAAGCCGCGCACCACGAAGTTCGACGGGTGCACCTTGAGGACGAAGCCAGTCGCCGGGCCGACGGCGGCCGCGTAGTCGGCGGGCGACGTGCGGTTGGTGGTGCCCACCTCGCGCAGCCGCGCGCCGGTCGATTCCAGCAGGTCGGGCAGGCGGAAGCCGTCGCCGATCTCCACCATCTCGCCGCGGCTGACGACGATCTCGCGCCCGGCGGCCAGCGCGGTGGCGGCCAGCACCAGGGCGGCGGCGCCGTTGTTCACCACGTGCACCGCCTCGGCGGCCGGTACCGCGGCGGCCAGGGCGGCGAGGGCGGTACGGCCGCGCCGGGCCCGCTTGCCGGTGTCCAGGTCGAACTCGACGTCGGTGTGCCCGCCGGCCGCCACTATCGCGTCGAGCGCCGCGGCGGACAGCGCGGCCCGGCCGAGGTTGGTGTGCAGGACGACGCCGGTGGCGTTGAGCACCGGCCGCAGGCCGCCGGCGGTCGCCGGGAGGGCGGTGACGGCGGCGTCCGCGACGTCGGTGGGTGCCAGCTCGCCGGCCCGGGCCCGCTGCTGGGCGGCCCGGACCGCGGCCTTGACCGGCTCCCGGCCGAGCCGCTCCACGGCCGCGCGCAGGCGCGGGTCGGCCAGCAAAGCGTCGGTCCGCGGAATCCCGCGCCGCCGGTCCACACCGGCCTGCCCCGCGGCGACCGAGGCGGTCCCGGCGGAAGCGGTCCCGGCGGAAGCGGTCCCGGCGGAAGCGGTCTCGGCGGAAGAAGACCCCGCGGCAGTGGACCCGTGGGAAGCAGAGCCCGCGGCAGCGGAAGACGGCCGATCCACACCGACCTCCCATGGCGCAGCGGAAACAGGCTGGCGGAGGCGGACGGGAATCGAACCCGCCTGACCCGGATACCGGGTCACGTCGGTTTTGAAGACCGCGAGGAGCACCAGCAACCTGAACGCCTCCGCGATCACCGTATCCGACGACGGAGGTCCTAGTGTGTAGCGGTATGACGCGTCTGACCCAATACGCCCACGGCGGCGGCTGCGCCTGCAAGATCCCCCCGGGCGAGCTGGAGCGGATCGTCTCCGGCTTGGCCGGTGCACCGCGGGACGCCAACGCCGAGCTGCTGGTCGGCCTGGACGGCGGGGACGACGCGGCTGTCGTCCGGATCGCCGATGGCACCGCCGTCGTGGCGACAGCGGACTTCTTCACCCCGGTCGTCGACGACGCCTACGACTGGGGCCGGATCGCCGCCGCCAACGCCCTCTCCGACGTCTACGCGATGGGCGGCACCCCGGTCGTCGCGGTCAACCTGCTCGGCTGGCCGCGCGACGTGCTTCCCATGGAGCTGGCCGCCGAGGTGCTGCGCGGCGGCCTCGACGTGGCCCGGACGGCGGGTTGTCACGTGGCCGGCGGGCACAGCGTCGACGACCCGGAGCCCAAGTACGGGATGGCGGTCACCGGCGTCGCCGACCCCGCCCGGCTGATGCGCAACGACGCCGGCCGCCCCGGCCTGCCGCTCACCCTGACCAAGCCGCTCGGCATCGGCGTGCTCAACTCCCGGCACAAGCGGACCGGCGAGGTGTTCCCGCAGGCCGTCGCGGCGATGACCGAGCTGAACCGGGACGCCTCGGCCGCCGCGCTGGCCGCCGGCGCGGTCTGCGCCACCGACGTGACCGGTTTCGGTCTGCTCGGCCACCTGCACAAACTGGCCCGGGCCAGCGGTGTCACCGCGCGCGTCGAGGCGGCCGCCGTGCCCTATCTGGACGGTGCCCGGCAGGCGCTCGCCGACGGCCACGTCAGTGGTGGCACCCGGCGCAACCTGGACTGGGTCCGCCCGCACGCCGACCTGGGCGGCCTCGCCGAGGACGAGTTGCTGCTGCTCGCCGACGCGCAGACCGCCGGCGGGCTGCTGATCGCCGGCGAGGTCCCCGGATACCCGGTGATCGGCGAGTTGCTGCCGGCACAGGAGGGCGTCACGCTCACCATCCGCTGATCAGAACCCGCTTCGGGTACGCCCGGAGCACCGTCCCATGGGGTGCCCACGGGACGGTGCTCACCGCGTACCCGAAAGCGGGTTCTGATCGTGGTGGGAGGGACGTCCTGCGACTACTTGACGATCAGCTTCTGGAACTGGGCCTTCACGTCGGCGGACTTGACGTCGACGTCCATGTGGCGCGGCGGACCGAGGTCGGTGCCGAACGTCGACTGGTAGTGCACCGTCTCCGGGCAGCTGGAGCCGCCGAACTGCATCGTGGTGTTGTAGACCACCCGGCCGGTGCGGATCTCGATCGCCTTCACCGACACCTTGACCTTGTGGAACGTCACCTTGTAGCTCGGACCGGACCCGTAGTTGCTGCGGTAGCTGCAGGTCTGCACCGAGGCGCCCTGGGTGTCGGCGCCGATGCAGACCACCAGCGTCGCGTTGGTGACGTCACTGGCCGACCAGCCCTTGGGCAGCCTGCCCGACTGCCCGGAGTTGCCGTAGAACAGCGCCCGGTTGGTGCCCTTGCCGTACGGCTTGGCGGCGCTGTACTTCGAGGGGCTGCCGCAGTACGTCGGGGTGCTGCTGCCGCTGCCGGTGGCCAGCTTCTCCTTGACCGTCTTCAGCTCGAGCTGGAGGTTGGCCCGGGCGATCCCGGCCTGCGCCTTCGCCTTGCCGCCGTCGTTCGGGTACGCGTCGATCAGGTGCTGGTAGACGCCCTTGGCGTCGGTCCACTCGCTGGCGGCCATGAACGAGTCGCCGCAGCTGAGCAACGCGGCCGGCTCCTGCTTGGCCACCAGCTCGGTGGTGCGGTCCAGCGTGTTGTTCGTCTTCGGCCGTTTCGCCAGCCAGTCCATGATCGTCGCGGTGTCGCAGCCGTCCTTGGCCGGCAGCTGCGTCATGAACTTGTCGACGACCGCGTCGGCCATCTTCTCGTGCCCGGGCAGCGTGGCCAGCACCGTGTTGATCTGGTTGAAGCCGGTGTTCAGCTCGGTGACGTCGGCCTCGGTGACGCCGGAGGTGAGCGTCTCGCCGGCCTCGGTCAGCTGGCGGCAGGCCTTGACCGTGTCGTCGCCCTCGGCCGCGAGCGGGGCGTCCGCCATCCGCAGGCCGAGCCACACCTTGTCCAGGCTCTCCATCGCGTGCTTGCAGTCGCCGCTGGCCTGGGCGTCGTCGACGGTCTGCCCGATGCTGCCGGCCTGCACCCGCAGCAGGCCGAGCACCAGCAGCACGACAGCGGCGGCGGCACCGCCGACGATCCGCTGGCGCAGCTGGGTGGCCGGCTCGACCGGGCCCTTGGCCAAAAAGTAGCCGTGCGCGATCATCGCGAGCCACCAGAGCACCGCGACGATCTCGATCAGCACGGTGTGCACCGACGGGACGACGAAGAACAGCAGGATGAAGCTGACCAGCAGGGTCAGCACGCCGAACGCGGCGCGGCGCATCATGAAGTAGCCGATGCTCAGGAACGACGCGTTGGCGAGCGCGACGGCGAGGCGGTCGGTCTTCTTCGGCTCGCGCGGCGGGGCCGGCGGCATCGGCTGCGGGGCCATCGGGGCCTGCCAGCCCGGCTGCGGCTGCTGCGGCCAGCCCTGCTGGGGCGGGTAACCGGGCTGCTGCGGCGGGAAGCCCGGCTGCTGCGGCTGCGGCGGGAAACCGGCCTGCTGGGGCTGCGGCGGGAAACCGGCCTGCTGGGGCTGCGGCGGGAAACCGGCCTGCTGGGGCTGCGGCTGCGCCGGCCAACCCGGCTGCTGCGGCCAGCCCTGCTGCGGATGCGGTGGCTGCTGGGGCCAGCCCTGCTGCGGCGGCCAGCCCGGCTGCTGCTGCGGGGGCTGCCAGCCCGGCTGCTGCGGCCAGCCCTGCTCGGGGACGGGCGGCTGCTGGGTCCAGGCCGGCGGGGGCGGGAAGGCGGTCGTCGGCGGCTCGGCCTGCGGGTCCGCGGGCATCGGTGTGGTCGGCGGCTCGGCCGCCGGCACGACCGGCTCGGTCGGCTGCGCGACGGACTCGGTCGCAGGTGCGACCGGCTCAGTCGGGTGCACCACCGGCTCGGTCGGCGGCGCGACCGGCTCAGTCGGGTGCACGACCGGCTCGGTCGCCGGCGCGGTCGATTCAGTCGGGAGCACGGCGGGCTCGGCCGGCTGCGAGGCGGGCTGCGCGGACGGCATCGGCGTGGTGGGCGGCTCGGCCGCCGGGGCGGCCGCGGCCGGGGCCGGCTGGTCGGCTGCTTGCGCGGCCGGCTGCTCGGCCGACGGCGTGGCCGAGACCGGAGTGGTCGGCGGCTCCTGGTCGGATGCGGACTGCTGATGCGGCACCTGCGGCGGCTGCCCGTCCTCGGACGGTGGCGGCTGCTGCGGCGGTTGCCAACCGGACGGCGGCTGGGTCATGGTGCTCCCCCGAGCTGAAGGCGTGCGGACAAGGCGCTACGGATCGAGTCCGTCACCTCCCCCGTGACCGATGGGCAATCCATCGACCAGATCCGCAGCGTACCGGACCCCTGCCAGGGAGTTTCTCAACGGGTATTACGCGGTTTTCCCGGATTGGGACAGCCGTTCCCGTTGCGGCACCACCGTGTACTTCGGATCCTTCGCCGACGCGACGCCGGCCTCGAAGATGCCGAAGCGGGTGGCCAGCGACGCGGTCAGGAGCGACAAACCGGACAGTACGGAGACCGTCCGGCTGCGGCGGCCGAGCACCGCCCCGGCCACCCCGGCCGCGGTCAGCGCCCGCCCGGCACGCAGCAGCCGGCCGGGACGCCCCTGGGCGTACGGTTCGCTCAGCATGCCCCGGCCCGTCTCGACGCGGTGCGCGCCGTACAGTTCGAGCGCCGCGCCCAGCACCGCCATCCGGCGGGCCGGCCCGGCTTGCGCCACCGGCGCCGCGAGCAGTCCCACTCCGGCGCCGCTGGCCAGCGCGCTGCCCGCGAAGATGACCGGCAGTTCCCGGTACGCCCCGTGCCAGCTGGGCGTGGCGGTGTCGGCGAGCAGCACCGCCGTGTAGGTGGCCAGCGCCGGCGCCACGGCGGCCGCGGCGTACTGCCCGGCTCGTCCCAACTGCCGCAGGCCGGGGATCCGGGGCGCCACCTCGGCCGCCGCCGCGATCCCGGCCGCCCCGCCGAACGCGCTGAGGATCCACGTACCCATCGACATCGGCGAGGTGGGTTTGGCGACGCGCAGCATGTGGTGGAAGCGTTCCGGCCGGCCGAGGTCGTTGACCAGGAAGTACGTGCTGGCGGCGAGCGCACCGAGGGCGGTCAGCCGGCCGGCGCGGCGCAGCGCGGGCCGGCCGGTGGCATCGCCTCCGGCGGCCAGCATCGCGGAGCCCGCCGCCAGCCCGCCGGTGAACAGGTAGGCGGCGATGTCGTGGGTCCAGACGGCCGGCCGCACGATGGGCCGGCCGTAGTAGGAGCGGAAGTCCGCTTTCGGCACCATCGGCCGATCTCTCACGGTTTCCCTCCCAGGAACGAGACGACCACGGCGGCGGCCATCGTGAGGCCGACCAGCCCGGCGCGTTTCCACATCTTCGGCAGGTCGCGGGTGGTCACGATCGGGTCCGGTGGCAGGCCGTACACCTCGGGCTCGTCCAGCAGCAGGAAGAACGCGCCGTCCCCGCCGACACCGTCGTCCGGATCGTGCCCGTACAGCCGCGCCTCGGTCACGCCCTGCTCCCGCAGCGCGGCCACGCGGTGCTCCGCCCGCCCGCGCAACTCCGCCAGCTCACCGTACTGAATGGACTGTGTCGGGCACGCCGTGGCGCACGCCGGCATCAGGCCGTCGCCGATCCGGTCGTAACACATCGTGCACTTCCACGCCCGGCCGTCGCCCTCGCGCTGGTCGATCACGCCGTAGGGGCAGGCCGGGATGCAGTACCCGCAGCCGTTGCAGATGTCCTCCTGCACCACCACCGTGCCGAACTCGGTGCGGAACAGCGAACCGGTCGGGCACACGTCCAGGCAGCCGGCGTGCGTGCAGTGCTTGCACACGTTGGACATCATCAGCCATTGGAGATCGCCGCCGGTCGCGGCCTCCTGAAAGACGTCGACCGTTTCGGGCACGCCCGGAGCGACGCCCCCGTGGTTCACCGCCACCGCCGGCTGTTCGATGAACGCCACGTGCCGCCACGAGTTCGCGCTCAGCCCACCGGTGTTGTCGTAGGAGTGCCCGAGCAGGTTGAACCCGTCGTCGGGCACCGCGTTCCACTCCTTGCAGGCCACCTCGCACGCCTTGCAGCCGATGCAGACGCTGGTGTCGGTGAAGAAGCCCATCCGCGGTGGCGCGTCCGGGTACCCCGCGTCGGGGGCCGGATCGAGCGGGCCGTACAGGCTGTTCTCGCCCACTCAGCGCTCCCCGGTGTCCAGGCCGGCCCGTTTCCGGTACCCGGCGACGTACGCGAGCAGTTCCGGGCCCCGCGGCCGGCGGCCCGGCTGGATGTCGCACGTCCCGACCTTGCTCTCCTGGATCAGCACGTTCGGGTCGAGGGTGATCCCGATCAGGTCGTTCGCCGAGTCGCCGGTGACCAGCCCGGCGCCACCCCAGTGATAGGGCATCCAGATCTGGTGCAGCACCCGGCCGTCGACGCGCAACGGCGTGAGCCGATCGGTGACCAGCACCCGGGCCTCGATGGCGGCGCGGGTCGTGACGACGTGCGCCCAGCCGAGGTGCTCCAGCCCGCGCTCGGCGGCCAGCTGCGGGGAGACCTCGACGAACATCTCCGGTTGCAGCTCCGAGAGGTACGCCAGCTGGCGGCTCATGCCACCGGCGGTGTGGTGCTCGGTCAGGCGGCTGGTGCTGAAGACGTACGGAAAGACCTCGGAGGTCGGGTTCACCGGGTTCTCCGGGCGGTCGTAGGTCTTGCGGGCCGGGTTGGCCTGCTGCCCGTAGAGCGGGTTGCGCACCGTCGACTCGGCCGGCTCGTAGTGCGTCGGCAGCGGGCCGTCGATCAGGCCGCTCGGCGCGTACAGCCAGCCCTTTCCGTCGCCCTGCATGATGAACGCGTCGTCGCCGGCGATCGCCTCGACACCCGACGCGCCGTCCGGCGGGCGGTAGCCGGGCGCCTTCGTCTTCTCGAAGTCGGGCACGTCGTAACCGGTCCACTCGCCGGCCTCGGCGTCCCACCAGACGTACTTCTTCCGCTCCGACCACGGCTTGCCGTCCGGGTCGGCGGAGGCGCGGTTGTAGAGCGTGCGGCGGTCGGACGGCCAGGCCCAGCCCCACTCGGCGGCCACCCAGTCCTGCTCGCCGCCGGGTTTGCGGCGGGCGGCCTGATTCACCCCGTCCTTGAAGACGCCGGAGTAGATCCAGCAGCCGCAGGCCGTCGACCCGTCGGCCTTGAGCGCGGTGAAGCCGGGCAGCGGCTTGCCGGTGGCGACCTCGTACCCGTTGATCTCCTTGAGCACGCCCTCGCCGTCGTCCGGGTCGTAGTCCCAGTTCAGCTTGAGCAGGGCCTGGTCGCGGGGCAGCGTCGAGCCGGCCAGCCGCTCCCGGAGGATCCGGCCGAGGTGGTGGAAGAACCACAGCTCGGAGCGGCAGTCGCCGGGTGGGTCCAGGGCTTTCTCCCGCCACTGGAGCAACCGGTGGGTCTGGGTGAAGGTGCCCTCCTTCTCGGCGTGCGAGGCGGCCGGCATGAAGAACACCTCGGTCCGGCACTCCTCGGGGACGATCTCGCCGGTGGCGACCTCGGGACTGTCCTTCCAGAACGTCGCCGACTCGATCATGAACAGGTCGCGGACCACCAGCCAGTCCAGGTTCGCCATGCCGAGCCGCTGCGCCTTGCCGTGCGCGGAGCCGACCGCCGGGTTCTGGCCGAGCAGGAAGTACCCCTTGATCTTGCCGTCGATCATGTCGAGGACCTGCTGATACGTACCGTGGTCGCCGGTGAGCCGGGGCAGCCACCCGAACCCCCAGTCGTTCTCCGCGGTCGCCGCCTCCCCCCAGTACGCCTTGAGCAGGCTCACCGCGTACGCCTCGGCCTCGGCCCAGAAGCCTTTCTGCTCGGGGTGCCGGATCGCGTCCACCCACTGGCGGAACGTCTCGTGCTGCGTGTGGTGCGGCATCGGCAGGTAGCCCGGCAGCAGGTTGAACAGGGTCGGGATGTCGGTCGAGCCCTGGATGCTGGCGTGCCCGCGCAGCGCCATCACACCGCCGCCGGGCCGGCCCATGTTGCCCAGCAGCAGCTGGATGATCGCCCCGGTGCGGATGTACTGCACGCCGACGCTGTGCTGGGTCCAGCCGACCGAGTAGACCAGCGCGGTGGTGCGCTCCCGGCCGGAGTTGCTCGTCCACGCCTCGCAGACCTCGAGGAACTTGTCCCGCGGCACGCCGCAGACCCGCTCCACCAGCTCCGGGGTGTACCTGGCGTAGTGCCGCTTGAGGATCTGGTAGACGCAGCGCGGATGCCGCAGCGTCGGGTCGCGGGGCACGTCGGCGGGCACCGGCGGGCCGTGCGACTCCTGCTCCAGCCCGGAGGCCGTCTCCCGGTCGATGTGCGACTCTTCGTGATCCTGGACCGCGTCGTCGTCGTGCTGCCCCTGGTACGCCCAGCTGGCCTGGTGGTACGCGCGGGTCTCCGGGTCGAAACCGGAGAACAGCCCGTCGAGGTCCTCGGTGTCCTGGAACTCCTCGCTCACGATCATGG
Organism: Actinoplanes oblitus; assembly: GCF_030252345.1. Lineage (NCBI taxonomy): Bacteria > Bacillati > Actinomycetota > Actinomycetes > Micromonosporales > Micromonosporaceae > Actinoplanes > Actinoplanes oblitus. Next base: position 7,049,574 of record NZ_CP126980.1, read on the forward strand.
ACGCGTTGGTGTACGCCACGACGTACTCCCGGAAGTCCTTCTCGTTGCCGAGGATGTAGTTGATCACCCCGCCCAGGAACGCGATGTCCGCCCCGGCGCGCATCGGCACGTAGGTGTGCGCGAGCGCGCTGGTCCGGGTGAACCGCGGATCGATGTGGATCACCTTGGCGCCGCGGTTCTTCGCCTCCACGACGTACTGGAAACCCACCGGGTGGGCCTCCGCCATGTTGGAGCCCTGGATGATGATGCAGTCGGCGTTAGCCAGATCCTGGAGGAATCCGGTGGCCCCGCCGCGGCCGAAGCTGGTCCCCAGACCGGGGACGGTGGCGGAGTGTCAAATCCGCGCCTGATTCTCGATCTGCAACGCGCCCATCGCGGTGAACAGCTTCTTGATCAGGTAGTTCTCTTCGTTGTCCAGCGTCGCGCCGCCGAGGCTGGAGATGCCCATCGTCCGGTTCAGCGGGCGGCCCTGGTCGTCGGTGTCCTCCCAGGTGTCCGCGCGGGCCTTGAGCACCCGGTCCGCGATCATCTCCATCGCGGTGTCCAGGTCCAGGGTCTCCCAGTCGGTGCCGTAGGGCCGCCGGTAGAGCACCGTCTTCTGCCGGCGGTCGCTGGTGACCAGGCTCTTGCTGGCCGAACCTTTCGGGCAGAGGCGGCCCTTGGAGATCGGGCTGTCCGGATCGCCCTCGATCTGGGTGACCTCGCCGTCCTTCACGAAGATCCGCTGGCCGCAGCCGACGGCGCAGTAAGGACAAACCGAGCGGGCCATCGAGTCGGCGGTCTCGGTGCGGGCGGTCAGACTCCGGGACCGGGCACTCTGCACCGCGGCACCACGACCCAGCGGGTCGGTGCCGGTCAGCTGCCGATAGACCGGCCAGCCCTCGATCCAGGTGCGGACACCCATGTGATCGACCCTAACCCGGTTCGGATGACCGCGCACGGCTTGGCGAACGTGCCAGATACATGTTCGAGTGGGCGGTTGCCGGTCGTCGTCACTAATATCGTCCCGTCCGGTCACGGAGGGGAGGCATGGATGGATTCGGAGCGCGACGACGCGGAGCGGGCACGCAGCCCGGGGCCGTGGGACACGCCGCCGCCTCGCAAGGCGGCTGCCGCGCCGGCGTCCGCTGATCCTCCCGCGCCTCCTCCGCCGTCGGGTCCTCCGCCGTCGGGGTCTCCGCCGCCGGGGTCTCCGCTCAGCCGCTCGTCGGGCAAGCACCGGAGATCCACCATTCCGTCCCGGGCTCCTGCGCCCGAGCCACCGGCGCCGGTCGAGTCGCCACCGGCCGCGCCTCAGTCCCCGGCCACTCCCCCGGCGCCACCTGCCGCGCCACAGCCGCCACCCGCCACTCCTCAGTCGCCATCGGCCGTGCCCCAGTCGCCGGCCCCTCCCCTGGCGCCACCCGCCACGCCGCAGCCGACCACCGCGACCTCACCGCGGGCCGCGACGTCGCGGCTGGCGAACCCCTGGGCCACGGCGGCTCCGCCACGGGCCCCGGGGCCGGGCACGCCGCCGCCGCGCGGCCCGGATCCGAGTGCGCAGGCGCCTCGCCGGCCCGAACCGGTGACTCCCCCACCACAGGCTCCGGCACCGATCACGCCGCCACCTGTCGCTCCACCGCCTTCGTCCGGTTCCCCGCCTCGGCGGCCGCCGTTCGCCGCCGTTCCGAGACAGCGGCCGTCCGAAACGACGCCGCCGGCTCCTGCTCGCCGCCAGCGCGCGGAAACCCGTTCCCGGCGTGAGGACGCTCCCGGCTCGGCGACTGACTATCCGCAGAACTCCGCCGTACATGCGCCCGCGCCGGTCGTTCACCCACCACCGCCGGCCGCTCCATCGCCGGCTCCAGCCGGGCCTCCGCCGCCGGCCGCGTTTCCGGCGGCTCCGGGCGTGCACTCGCCGCCGGCCGCTCATTCGGCGGCTCCGCCGGCCGCCTATCCACCGGCCACTCAGCCGGCTCCGTCGGCCGCTTATCCGCCGGCCGCTCAGCCGGCTCCGTCGGCCGCTTATCCGCCGGCCGCTCAGCCGGCCGCTCCGGCGGTGCATTCGCCGCCGGGCGCTTTTCCGCCGCCTCCGGAACGCCAACCGGCTCCGCCGCCCGGTGCCTGGGAATCGCCGCCGGGCCACGCCGAGCCCGTACCCCGAATGCTCGTTCCGCTGCCCGTACCGCACAAGGAAACCGCGCGGAAAGCGGCGCTGGATCTGCCCCGGCGACATCTCGTGCTGATCTGCGTCGCGTTGCTCCTGGCGGTGGCCGCCGCCGGCAGCCTGGTCTATCTGCGGACCCGATCCGGCGATTCGCCGGACCCGAAAGCCGCCGCCGCGCAGGCCGCGGCGGCATTGCGTGGCCAGGACGCCGCCTCGCTCAAGGTGACTTTCTTCGACCAGACCGGATTGGACGTCACCGGCGATCTGACGGTCACCGCGGGCGGGACCGCGCAGGGCACGCTCACCGACGCGGGTGGCGGAAAAGCGGAATTCCGCGCTGCGCGCGACGACACCGCGATCCGCGGGGACGAGGCGTGGTGGGCACGTCGCGACGCCGCCCGGGTCGGGGCGTTGAAAGGCCTTTGGGTACGCCCGGAAGGGCTGGCGTTCCCCATCGAAACGCCCGCCCTGCAACCCGAATCGCTGGCCGGAATGGTGGACTGGGTCCGCAATGACGGGACAGCCGCGTCCGACGTGACCTCGGTCGCCGGCCAGCCCGTGGTGGGATTGCGGCGCGGCGGGTGGACGTTCCTGTTCAGCCGGGCCGAGCCGCACCGGCTGGTGTGGTTCGGCGGTGCGGTCCAGGACCGGGCGCCGATCGCGCCGCTGCAGCCGGGGACCGCCGCCAGATACCGCTCGTCGCAGATGGCGCCGCCGACGCCGCCCTACGTGAGCGCGCTGGTCGATCCGGCGCCGGCGGACGCCCGGATCGCCGATTTCCCGGACGACGCCGTGGTCGAGGAGAAAGCCACGGTGAAACGACCCGCCTTCGACGTCACCGTGAATGCCACCACCTGCCGGACGACGACCTGCACCTGGTCGGTGACGGTGACCAATACCGGTTCCGCGGCCGGTACCGCCTCGGTGGTCGCGTCGGTGTCGCCGGGCATGCCGGAGACCCGGGTCATCTCGCTGGGCACCATGCAGCCGGGCGCGATCAGGTCCACCGCGACGATGAGTTTCCGGAATCCGGCTCCGACCAACCGCGACGTGTCCGCCGACTACCGGGCCGAAGTGTTCGCCAAGGAGTTGCACGGCCCGAACCTGAAACTGATCCGGCGACTCCAGGAGAGCGGTGTGGTCGTCGGCCGCTCGGAAACGCTGACCGGCCTCGATCCGAGCCAGCTGCCGACAGCGCTACTGGTCCTGGACGCGATGCGCGCGGCGCCGCATTTCGACGCCGGCAAGGCGGTCGACGCGATGGAGAACGCGGTCACCTACGGCGCGTTGCCGGAACTCGGTGAGCTGGTCCGCTCCGGCCGTCTGGAGAACCCGGAGATCCTGTACCCGAAACTGCAGAACCTGATTTTCGAATACGACACCGGAGCGCCGGGGACACCCTTCCACGAGAAACTGGGCTCGCGGCGGCAGTTGCAGATCGCCGCCGGCATCCTGCTCGAGGACCCGGCCGCGAAGGTGACCCTCGACGGCGCGGCCGACGTGCTGGTCCACACCGGGCAGAACACCACCTCGGCCATTCAGACGAGGTCGGTGAGCAGCGATTCGGTGACCACCAACCTGCGCGGCGCCCTGAAGGAACTGGCGCGGGACGCGCCGCCCGGCAGCACCCGGGTCGTGTGGCTGCATCTGGAGGCGCCGTCGGGTCCCGCGCACGCCGCCGGTCGCGACTACTTCGACGCCGCGCTCAAGAAGGCCGGCTCCGACCTGTGCAAGAAGGCGGACGAGGTGGTCGTGGTCAACCAGTCCGGTGTCCAGCGCTGGACCAGGCAGCAGTTCCCCGGCTGTGACTGAGTCATCCCCGGCCCGGGACGCCGAGCCCCGCGAAGTGTGGCGTGAATCGCCCGATGTGCGCATCCGGCCGGCGACTCCGTATCCTGCCCACATGGACGAAACCGCCGCTACCAGCACCGATGCAGGATTCGCCGAGCTGGGGCTGCGTCCCGAACTGCTGCGCGCGCTCGCTGATCTCGGGTACGAGGAGCCCACGCCGATCCAGCGGGAGGCGATCGCGCCGCTCGTGGCCGGGCATGACCTGGTGGGGCAGGCGGCGACCGGCACGGGAAAGACGGCGGCGTTCGCCCTGCCCCTGCTGCAGCGGCTGACGGCCGGCGAGGCGGACGGGCCGGTGGCGCTGGTGCTGGTGCCGACCCGGGAGCTCGCCGAGCAGGTGTCGCAGGCGGTGCACCGCTACGGGCGGGACCTGAACGTGCGGGTGCTGCCGGTCTACGGCGGGCAGCCGATCCAGCGCCAGCTCCAGGTGCTGCGGCGCGGCGTGGATGTGGTGGTCGGCACCCCCGGCCGGATCCTGGACCACATCGAGCGGGAGACGCTGCGGCTCGACGCGATCCGTACCGTCGTGCTGGACGAGGCCGACGAGATGCTCGACATGGGGTTCGCCGAGGACATCGAGGCGATCCTGGCGGAGACGCCCGAGGAGCGGCAGACCGTGCTGTTCTCGGCCACCATGCCGCCGCGGATCGACGCGATCGCCCGGCGTCACCTGCGGGAACCGCTGCGGATCCGGATGGGGCGGGAGACCGCCGAGGCCGACGCGCTGCCGACGGTACGCCAGAGCGCCTACCTGGTGGCCCGCGCGCACAAGGCGGCAGCTCTCGGCCGGGTGCTCGACGTGGAGGCGCCGACCGCGGCGATCGTCTTCTGCCGCACCCGCGAGGAGGTCGAGGAGGTCACCGAGAGCCTGAACGGCCGGGGTTTCCGCGCCGAGGCCCTGCACGGCGGGCTGAGCCAGGACCAGCGGGACCGGGTGATGGGCCGCCTCCGCGCGGGCACCACCGAGCTGCTGGTCGCGACGGATGTGGCAGCTCGCGGGCTGGACGTCGAGCAGCTGACCCACGTCATCAACTTCAACGTGCCGTCGGCCCCGGAGGCGTACGTGCACCGCATCGGCCGGGTGGGCCGCGCCGGCCGGACCGGTGCCGCCATCACCCTGGCCGAGCCCCGCGAGCAGCGGATGCTGAAGGCCATCGAGCGGTTGACCGGTCAGCGGATCGTACTGGAAAAGCTCCCGACCGTGACCGACCTGCGGGCCCGGCGCCTGGAAGTGGTCCGCACCACCGTCCAAGAGGCCCTGGACGCCGACGACCTGGACCGTTTCCGATCGGTGCTGGCCTCCCTCACCGACGAGGCCGACCTGGAACAGATCGCGCTGGTCACCCTGAAGCTGCTGCACGAGGCGAACGGCGGCGACGTCGACGAGCCGGAGATCCCGTCGATCGCGCCGCAGCGTGAGCGCGAGTTCGACAATCGCGCCGCGCGCCGCAACGGTCCCGGCGCCGACCGCAACGGCGACCGCGGTCCGGGCCGAGGCCGGTCCGGGGGCGGCGCGGTGACCCGCGTCTTCGTCGGCCTGGGCCGGCGTGCCGGGCTGCGCCCGCAGGACCTGGTCGGCGCGATCGCCGGCGAGGCGGGCCTGCCGGCGCGGGACATCGGCGCCATCCAGATCACTGACCGTTTCTCGCTGGTGGAGGTCCCCGAGGCCGACGCCGACCGGGTGATCCGCGCGCTGAGCCACAGCACCATCCGGGGCCGCCGCCCGACGGTCCGCCGCGACCGCCCCCACCGCTGACGGGGATCAGGAGCGTCAGCCGAGCGGCCCGGGGTCGGCCAGCCGCGGCCGTTGCCCGGGTTGCTCGAAGTAGTACCGGAGCGCTCGGTAGGCGGGCACCGCGTTTCCTCCCAGCCAGGACGCGCGAATAACCATGAACGGCAGGAATTGCCCCTCGAATGCGTGGAGCCTGCCGGTGAGGCGACGCTCGCGTGTCCCCTCCGCCGGCACCGCCTTGACCGCGATCATCGGCTGCGCATCCTCCAACGGCAAGGATGTCGCCGATGGCTCCCCACGGGACGAAATGTTCGAGCAGCAGCGAGCGGTGATACACCCCGGTCGGCGTCAGCACGACTCTCCCCGGCGCCAGGCGTAGCAGGACGGTGAGGATCCACCCGATGCCGCCGGCAGCAAGCACCGCGACCACCGACTTCGCCCAGTCGGCAGGCGTCCCGTCCCGGGCGAAGAGCAACCGCGAAACAGTAACGCGACCCGGCCCTCCCGGGTCATCCGCAGATCGACGACCAGCTCACCCTGGGCCTGCACCGACGCGCAGGGAACGTACACAACCGGCGGGAATGCCATCGCCTCACGCCCACCGGGAACAGCTGACTCGCGCATCTCCGCCCTCCCGTCACCGGCGCTATGTGAGCGGGTACGTCTGGCGCAGGACTTCGGTTCGACACGTGACAGTGGAAGCGGCTACGGGACGCGCGAGACGAGTTGCTCCTGCCGCACAGGGCCCCAGCCAACGATGACCCCCGTCGTCGGCGGCAGCGACCCGTCCGTGCAGATGCGACAGCGGGACATGGCGCTCGTCGTCGCCGGGCTGAAGCTTCAGAGGTCTCGAGGCCACCGTCCGCGCGCGTTCCGGTCCCCTCGCCCGGAATGGGTGAGGTAGTCGGTGGACCATTCGACGGCTGCTCCCGGCTGCTCCGAGACGACATTCGCGAAGCAACACATTCGTCCTGGTGGCGAAAGCGGGCTCAAGTAGCACGGCCCGTCACCTTGGAGACGTCCTCACATCCCGGCGACGCCGAGATCCAGCCCGCCACAACGTTCTCGGCGAGGCCCCTTGGTCGCGTGACTACCAGCATTAAGACAAGTTGACGCCCATCTACCTCGTCGGTTCTTAAAGTCCGACCATGAGACGGCGCGAAAAGACGGGTGACATCGGAATCAACTGTCCAGTCAGTCCGTGCGGGGAGTTCGCCGGAGCGAACCTCCAGAGCCCATGGCCCACTCCGCAAAATCGGCCGGTTGAAAGGCTGCAACCGGGTGCCGGCCGATGGCCGGGAGAGGGAGCCTGAGCGATGGCAAGCAAGAATACCTGGGCACCGCTAGAGGCCTATTGGTCTGCTGACGATCTGGTGCGACGCCGTAATAGACTGATCAAAGAAGTCGAGCAGTGCTATCAGCGAGCCCATCCTAGCGGCTCAGGCCCCTCCCGAAGCGAAGTCCAGTCTTGGCGCGAGAGCCTCTATGAGGTCGCGACCACCCTCGTCGATAGCGGGCTGGGGCAGGTCTGGATGTTCATAGAATACCGAGTCGATCCGGGCATGAGCCCCATCGACGTGGTTCTCGCCGGAAGCCATCCGGTGGACGGCTTGAGTTACGCCGCCCTGGAGTTGAAACAATGGGGCTCCGCCGAACGGCCCACCGCCTCGATACCTGCCGGACTCTGCGCCTCCTGCAGATCCGCCGGAGGGTCTCAGCTGTGCAGAAGATGCTCTATCGAGTGCGTTTACGCGCCTTTCTACCAGAAACACAAGAAGCATCCCGCGATTCAGGTACGCGACAATCTGATCGCTCTCAAGAAGCACCACAGCATGTTCGACGACCGCTACATCAACCTCGTCGGCGCCGCCTACCTGCACAACCTCAAGGGCCAGGACGACCAATGGATCAGCCTCGTCGCCCCCTGTCCCGGCATCCCGACCTTCACCGCCCGGCATCCCAATGATCTACGAGAATTCCTCACGAGCAATTTCAGCCCCACATCGGGTGCCAAAGCCGCCCAGGCACTGCTTGAACGCCGCCGCTCGAATCTACCGATCACCAGCGAACTGGGTGCCGTTGTCAACGGGCACACTCGATTCAGCCTGGTAGAGAACCAGCTACGCGCCGTCACCAGCGTGATGGAATCGGTACGAACAGCCGCACCGTCCGGAGCGAAGAAGGTTTTCGTCGTGAGCGGTCGCGCCGGGACCGGAAAGTCGCTCGTCGCGCTCACCCTGCTCGGAAAGGCGCTCGAGAGCCGATACAAAGTGCGTTACGTATCCGGGGGAATCGCGTCACGCGAGACCTTCAAACGCGCCACAATCGGCCAGCGTCACGCGTTCACCACCCTGAACAATATCGCCGACAACATGACGGCCGACGAGCAGGACTTGATCCTTTGTGACGAGGCGCACCGGCTCACCGAGCGGCCGATGAGAGGGTCCTTCTCCGTGCGGCCCGGAGAAACGTCAGTCGCGGTGGTCGTTACGCGCGCCAGGGTGCCAGTCTTCTTCATCGACGGCGACCAGCGCCTGTTCGCTGACGAGGTCTGGAGCCCGGAGGTGCTGAAACGAGAGATCCAGAGCCTAGGCGCCGAGGTCGTACCGATCACCCTGGACAGGCCGCTGCGGGCCGTGGGCAGCGCCACGTACGACACGTGGATCCAGCGATTCCTAGCCGGCGACCCGGTCCCCTGGAATGCCGACGCCGACTCCGATCCGGAGCCCTTCGAGCTGTACTACGCCAACAGCGCCGCCCAGATGGAGGCCTTCCTTCGCAGCAAGGAGGAATCGGGCGCCAGCGCCCGGATCAGCGCCGGCCTGTGCTGGAACTGGACCGACGACACCGGCACCTTCCCGGATGTCACCCCCGACCCTGATTGGGCCCGTCCTTGGAACGCCGGTGACAACCACAAGACGCCGGGCGTGCCGAAGCGACGGTACTGGGCGACCGAGGCCGGGGGTTTCGGACAGATCGGCTGTGTGCACACCGCGCAAGGCCTGGAGTACGAGTGGGGCGGAGTGATCATGGGACCGGATCTCACGTTGGATGGCCGTACTTGGCGGGTGCACCGCGAGCACGTACGCAGCAAAGCAAGCAGAATTCGTAACGATCGGGAGCTCTTGCGGGCGATCTGCAACGCCTACGGAGTCCTCATGACCCGCTCTATCCGCGGCACGGTGCTCTATTCGGTCGACCCGGCTACTCGACAGCTCTTCGCCGACCTCGGCCTCAGCAAGATTTGAAATGCCATCGGCTGTCAGTTCCAGCGCGCTGGGGCTGACAGCCGATGGCGAGCAACTGAATCTGCGCGTTGACGAGGTGAGTAAACGCGCTGCGAACATCACGGGTGCCAGACCTTTCCGGCACGCCGAGCCTCTTGCATCGGGGCCCTCAGCGCCGGCAACGCGGCCGCGTAAGCGGGTTCCGAGACGGCCGCCCGCTCTGCCCGCCGGGCCAGCTGACCAGGGACCCCGCGCACCTCGTCAGCAAGCACGAACTGCGGGCCAGTTCGAAGACCGGGCTCAGCACCGGCGTGGTGCAGGGCAACCACGGGCAGGTCAAGGGGCGGCGAGTTCGCCGAACTGCCAACAGCGAAGTGCTGCTGCACCCGATCAATTCCGGACTGTGGTGCAGCGAGCAACCACGTCGCGATCGAGGTCGTCGGCTTGCAGGGACGACTCGGGATCGAAGGCGGCCGGGAGGCACTGGAGGCGCGGCGAAGTACTTAGGACCAGGTCGGAGGGGGTCGGCACGGCCCTGCGTGTCGGTAACGAGACCCCGGGCCGGGCCAAGTCGGTGACGGGCCGGTTTGTCCAGCGGGATCGCCGGCCCGGGCGCTCCGCCAGCGCGGCAACGACGAAGAGAGCGTCGACCGAAGCAGCCCCGACAAGGAGAGCACCGAGCCAGACGGCGATGACTAGCCGGAGCGGCGACCGGTGAGGCGGCGCCACAGGCGGGACGTCCAGGCTCGCGCGGTCAGCCACAGGACCTGGAGCAGGCTGGTCCCCCGCAACAGCGCCTCACCGGCACAGGCCGACGCCCGGTCCATGATCCGCAACGCGTGGGCATAGTCCTTCGGGTCCTCGCGCAGCTCCCACAGCGCCTCGGCCTGTTCCCAGGCCATCGCGCGGGTGGTGCGGACCAGGATGCGCTGGCTCCAGTCGTCCAGGTCGCCGACGCAGCGGTCGATCTGCAGCTGCCAGGCGGTGGCGAAGCGGCGGCGCAGCAGCGGGATCTGCTGGTAGAAGATCTTGTTGACCAGCAGGTAGTCCGGGTGTTGCGGGCCCTCGCCGGGGTAGCCGAGGCGGTCCCAGGTGGCGAGCAGGGCCAGGGCCAGGTCGTGGTTGATGTGCGCGTTGACGCCGAGGACCGCGGCGTCCATCACCGTCACCTTGTCGTCGTAGGCGCGGCGGAACAGCACCTCCCAGGCGTCGGCCGGATTCTTGCCGGGCACACCCCAGGCGCCGAGCGCCTTGAAGTACAGCCGGGCGAACTCGACGTCGAGGACCTCGAGCCACTCCGGGTCGACGCAGTCCGCGCTGCGCAGGCTGTCGGCGACCTGTTCGGTGATGGTCAGATAGAGGGTGTTGAAGGCCGCGACGCGGTTCTTGCCCGGACTCGGCGGCAGAAGATCAAGGATTTTCTGTACGGCCTTGAGCCGCTCGATCACACCGATGATGTCCTCGGGCTGCTCCTCGACCAGCGCCAGCATCTCCTCCTGCACCGGCGACCAGTCGCTCGCGACGGAGGCGACGGCCAGCGCGATCCGCTGCCGGCCCTCGGCGAGTGCGGCGGCGCTGGACTCCACTCGTTCTCGATCGAAATTCACGTTCTTCATGGTGGGGCTGTCACCCCGTACGGAAAACCTCTTCGGACCGTCGGATCCCTGACGTATCAGCCGAGCCCTTCGGGAATTTCCGGAATCTGCCATCGGCCCGGCGCCGGCCGTCAGGCGCCACCATGGTGCCCATGCCGGTTGCCGTCGCCGATCCCGGGCCGAGAACCGGCTGCGGAGCTGTCCGGGAAGGGACAGCGCGGCCCGGACCAGCGCGTGGTCCGGGCCGGCTCAGGCGTGCGTCACGATCTCGCTGGGTACCTCGATCGCCACGTCGGTGGTGCCGCCGGGCGGGCTGAAGACGGTGAGGTAGCCGTCGAACGGGGACAACCGCCGCTCGATGCCGGTCAAGCCGGTGCCGCGGGCCGGGTCGGCGCCGCCGACGCCGTCGTCGTGCACGGTGACCCGTAGCCGGCCGTCGGTGTAGCGCAGGTCGACGCTCGCCTCGGTGGCCCGCGCGTGCTTGACCACGTTGCCGAGCAGTTCGGAGATGACGAAGTAGACGGCCGACTCGACCGGCGGCGACACCCGGCCCGGCAGGTTCGCGGTGACCTCCACGTGCAGCGGCAGGGTGAGCGCCAGGGACCGGACGGCGTCCACCAGGCCCCGGTCGGCGAGCACCGGCGGGTGGATGCCGCGGACCAGTTCGCGCAGCTCGCGCAGGGCGTTCGCGGAACTGTTCTTCGCCTCGGTGACCAGGGCGAGGGCCTGGTCCGGGTCGTGCTTGAGCAGCGTCTCGGCGGCCGCCAGGGTCATGCCCATGGAGACCAGCCGGGCTTGGGCGCCGTCGTGCAGGTCCCGCTCGATCCGCTGGATCTCGGCGGCCTGCTGGCTGATCGCGTCGGACCGGGTGTCGGCCAGGTGCCGGACCCGGTGGGCCAGATCGGTCCGGCTGCGGCCGTCGAGCATGGCGCCGACCCAGTTGCCGTGCAGGCGCAGGAACCGCCGGCTGAGGTAGAACCCGGCGGTGATCTCGACGGCGGCGAGCACCCCGGCCAGGTTCGCCGTGGTCTGGCCGAGCAGCGGGACGACGATGAACCAGCTGTTGTTCCAGCCCCAGTCCTCCACCAGGATCCGCCAGGTGAACGGCAGAGTCAGGCCGAACGCCCCCTCCAGCACCAGCAGCACCGGCAGCAGGCCGAGGAACGTGCCGACCACCGGGTTGACCAGCAGCCAGCGCAGGTCGCGCCAGGTGGCCGCGTCGTTGACCATCCCCCAGGACCGCTGGAGGTGGCCGGCGAAGCCCGGCTGGGTCACCCGGACCGGCAGGTACTGCTCCTCGACCGCGACGCCCGACCACTCGCGGGCCAGCCGGCGCTGCCGCTCGGTCCGCGCACGGGCCGCGTCCAGCGCCCTCGGCAACAGCGGCACGCCGACGCCGATGGTCAGCACGCTCACGCACAGGTTGATCCAGATCAGCAGGAACAGGTCCGCGGTGGCCAGGCCGGCGAGTTTCAGCCCGCGTACCAAGGAAGTGAACATGCTCGAAGCATGCCAAGCGCGGTACACCGGGTCAGTGGTACTGGGACCACAATCGACTAGGGTCGTCGCGTGCGGCTGATTCTCGCGGAGGACCAATTCCTGCTCCGGGAAGGACTCGTCAAGCTGCTGGAGGCGCACGGCCACCAGGTGGTCCGGGCGGTGACCGACGGGCCGGCGCTGCGGGAGGCGCTCGCGGCCGAGGATTTCGACGTGGCGCTGGTCGACATCCGGCTGCCGCCCACGTTCACCGACGAGGGCCTGCAGGCGGCGCTCGAGGCGCGCCGGGCCCGGCCCGGTCTGCCGGTGTTGCTGCTCTCCCAGTACGTCGAGCAGCTCTACGCCACGGAACTGCTCGCGGACGGGGCCGGCGGGGTGGGCTACCTGCTGAAGGACCGGGTGTTCGACGGGGAGCAGTTCGTCACCGCGCTGCGGACGGTGGCCGGTGGCGGCACCGTGATGGACGAGGACGTGGTCTCCGGCATGGTCGGGCGCAGCGATCGGCTCGCCTCGCTGACCGCGCGGGAGCTGGAGACGCTGGGACTGGTCGCGCAGGGGCGGTCGAACGCGGCGATCGCGGCCCGGATGTTCGTCACCGAGAAGGCCGTCGCGAAGAACATCAACAGCATCCTGGCGAAGCTCCAGTTGCCGCCGTCGACCGACGACAATCGCCGAGTGATGGCCGTCCTCGCCTATCTGGGCGCCTGAACCCCGCAGATCAACCCCTTTCCGGTACGCCCACAGCTCCCGCCGCAGCAGCCCGTCAACCCGGCCCGGCTGGCCGTGACGGTGGTCTCCGGACCGCCGACACCACCGTCAGCACCAGCCGCCCGACCCGGCTGGCCGCCACGGTGGTCTCCGGGGCGCTGACACCACCATGAGCACCAGCCGCCCGACCCGGCTGGCCGCCACGGTGGTCTCCGGGGCGCTGACACCACCATGAGCGCCAGCCACACGACCGGGCTGGCCGTGACGGCGCACCGATCCGGCCACCGGTGGCCGCTACGGCTGCGGAGCTGACCCCGCAGGAGCGGCAGATCGCGGCCCGGGACGGTCGGTCGAGCACCGAGATCGGCGCGGAACTGTTCTTGAGCAGCCGCACCGTCGAGTGGCACCTGCGCAAGCTCGGGATCGCCAACCGGCGCGAGTTGCGGCCCGCCTTGCCGCACCGGGAACCCGGTGCACGGTACGAGGACCGCGCGCCCGCCCCCGCCGTACCGAAAACCGGTCCTGATCCTGATCGGTCAGAGCAGGCCACTGTCGCGGGCCAGGGTGACCGCCTCGGTGCGTCGCGAGGCGCCCAGTTTGCGATAGACCGACCGCATGTGCGCCTTCACCGTGTTCACCGAGACGCCGAGGTCGGCGGCGATCTCGGCGGCCGTGAGCATCGTCGCGAGATAGCGCAGGACCTCGGTCTCCCGCTCGCTCAGGCTCTCCACCGGCTGTTCGCCGCGGACCGGTCGCAGGGTCCCGACGAAGTCCGCGACCAGCGGGGTCAGCAGCCGCGCCCGCTGCAGCAGGGCGTCCAGTCGCGGGTCGGCGGGTATCAGGAACGGCCGGCGGATGTCCTCGCCGGCGGCCAGCGTCACCGCGTCGGCCAGCAGGTCGGCGGCGTGCACCGGCTGCCCGCGGGCGTCGGCCAGCAGCGCGGCCAGGATGCCGCTCTCGATCCGGCCGACGGTGTCCCGCTCGGCGGTGGTCACCTCGGCGAGCAGGCTCTGCGCCCGCCGCAGGTCCCCCTTGGCGAACGCGGCCCGGGCCAGCGGCAACGGCTCGGATCCGCCCGGATCGGCGCCCGCGGCCTGGTCGACCGCGGCCTCGGTGCGGGCCAGCCAACGGTCCAGGGCCGGCACCCGGATCCGCGGATGCCGGTCCCGCCGGGCGTCGTCGAAGAATTTCCGGGCGGCGGCGACATCACCCCGGGCAGCGGCGAGCCGGGCCTGCACCCCGACCGCGACGAGCCACTGCGCCGCCTCCGGGTCGCTGTGGTGACCGCGCAGCCCCTCCCGCAGCGCCTGCCCGGCCCCGTCCAGGTCGTGGCGTTCCAGCCGGACCAGGGCCAGCGCGAAATACGCGGCAACGGTCTGCAACGCGTAGCGCCAGCCGCGCGACTCGGCCAGCTCGACAGCGCCGCCGGCCAGCGTGGCCGCCTCCCGCACCGACCCGGACATCACCTTGAGCAGCGCCAGGTGGCCGGTCGCGTTGATCTCGGCGAGCTCGACGCCGGCCACCCGCGCGGCGTACGAGCCGGCCCACAGCTCGCGCTCCGCCTCGCCGGTCCGGTCCAGCCAGAGCAGGGCGACTCCGCGGTTGTTCAGGGCGATGGCCCGGTGCTGGGCGATCGCCGGGACCGGCACCGTCCGGGCGCTGCCGAGCAGGTCGACCAGCCGGTTCGCGCCGGCCAGCAGCGCCGGCATGTCGCCGGCCGCCCGGTCGGCGGACAGTTGCAGGGTGCGCGACATGATCTCGACCGGTTCCCGGGTGCCGGCCGGCCGGTCGCGCAGCAGCTCCCGGGCGGCGTACAGCCGGGCCGGGATGCCGTCGTAGTCACCGGCGTGGAACAACAGCAGGGCCGCGCAGATCATCAGCTCGGGGGTGGCGGTGAGCCGCTCGGCCGGGACGCCGCGGAGGATTCGCACCAGGGCCGGGCGGTGCGCGGACACCATCAGCGGGGCGGCCTGGGTGGTGACCAGCCGGCCGACGTAGGCCCAGTCGCGCGCCGACACCGCGTGGGCGAGCGCCTCCAGCACCGAGTTGTTCGCCGCGTGCCAGCGGGCCGCGCGGCGGTGCAGGTCCGGCACCACGGCCGGGCTCTCCAGCCGGAGCCGGTGCCCGAGCACGTCGCGCAGCAGCTGGTGGTAGCGGAACCACAGCGGTTTCGCGCCGAGCCGGACCACGAAATCGTTGTCGTGCTCCAACTCCTCGAGGATCCGCTGCCCGTCGGTGCGCTGGGTGATCGCGTCGGCCAGGCCGGCACAGACGTTCTCGCAGATGCTGGTCTGCAACAGGAAGCGCCGCTGCCGGCGGGTCCGGTCGGCCAGCACCTCCTCGGTCAGGTAGTCGTCCACCCCGCGCACGTCCCCGGTGAAGTCGGTGATCGTGCGGGTGCCGTCGTGCCCGGCCAGGAACGTGGCCGCCAGCTGCAACCCGGTGGCCCACCCCTCGGTGCGGTCCACCAGGGTGGCCATCTCCTCGGCGGACAGCGCCAGCCCGTGCCGCCCGACGATCTCGGCCGCCTCGTCGGGCGCGAACGCCAGGTGCTCGGCCCGGATCTCGGCGAGCTGCCCGGCGGCGCGCAGCCGGTGCAGGCGCAGCGGCGGCTCGGCCCGGCCGATCAGCAGCAGCCGCAGCGGCGCCGGCGGGTGGCGCAGCAGGTCGGTCAGCTCGCCCAGCACGTCCGCGTCGTCGATCTCCTGGAGGTCGTCGACGACCAGCACAGTGCCGGCGGGCAGCCGGGCCAGCCCGGCGGCGAACAACCGGCCGCGCTCGCGCGGGTCGGCTGGCACCGCCACGAGATCGGCGAGCGGGTTGCCGGCCGGTACCGCGCCGGCCACCCGCAGCGCGGCCAGCAGGTAGGACCAGAACACCTGCGGGTCGTTGTCGTGCCGGTCGACGCTGAGCCAGGCGACCGGCAGGCCACGCTCCTGAGCCCAGCCGGAGACGCCGGTGGTCTTGCCCCAGCCGGCGCCGGCGCAGATCAGCGTGACCGGTTTGCCGAGCGCGGCGTCCAGCAGGTCGTGCAGGCGCTGGCGGGCGACGCCGCCGCGGATCGTGCGCGGGCGCGACGTCTTCGCCGCGACCAGCGGTTGCAGGACCGCGGGCGCGACTCGGCCGGGTGTTTCCGCGTCCGCGCTCAATGCCTCCCCCGTCCCGTCCTATCACGATGGCCGCGGCAGTCGGATGCCGTCAATCGTCCCTCGTACGTTTGCTCAGCGGCCGCCAGTCGACGTCTGGTCATAATCGGACAGCTGGCACCGTTAGGAAACACTGAGCCTGGCCAGGATCTTGCGCATGTGCCACTCCACCGTGCGCGGGCTCAGGAACAGCGCCGCAGCTCGGCCGTCTCGCCTCCCCGGCCCGGCAGCCTACCGGGGGAAGTCGTCGGGGCACGCCAGAGGCCGAGGAGGCGGTACGGCAGCGCACCGCCTACGTCACCATCCTCATCGGAGCGCGCGACGCCTGCCGGTGGCCGACGTGCCGGCGATACGGGCCCCCGGGACCGGGTCAGCCGATCAGCGCGATCAGGTCCGCCTCGCTGCCCCGGAACGCGTTGCAGTCACACGTGTGCTGACCGCCGATCACGCTGTCCGAGGAGAACTGCAGGATCGCCGGGACCCGCCCGCTGTACGGCGCCCACCCCGGATGCCGGTCCTGCCCGGTGTGCTGCCACTCGGTACGCCAGTCGGCCGGCGCGCCGGACCCGCGGTAGTCGGACGCCCACAGCGGATCGGTGCCCGGGATGCTGTCGCCGTACGCCCATTTCGGCGCGTAGTGGAACCCCACCGGCTTGCCGGTCCGCCTGTTCAACTCGGTCAGCAGCGCCGCGCCGGTCTTCGGGCTGACGTGGTCGTAGACCACCCCGTGCGAGTCCCGCCACACCTCGGTGTCCACCTGCCAGCGGAACCGCTGGTGCCCGATCAGCCCGGGTGCCTGCGCGTCGAGCGTGTCGACGGCGAACCGCGCCTGGTCGGCGACCGGCCGCCC
Source organism: Actinoplanes oblitus (assembly GCF_030252345.1). Lineage (NCBI taxonomy): Bacteria > Bacillati > Actinomycetota > Actinomycetes > Micromonosporales > Micromonosporaceae > Actinoplanes > Actinoplanes oblitus. Next base: position 7,066,326 of record NZ_CP126980.1, read on the forward strand.
GGAGCGGGCCACCACGTAGGCGCCGAACCACACCATGCCCGCGTCGCGCGCCGCCGTGAGCATCTCGCCGCACCGCTTGTGCACCGTCCGGCCGCCGCCACCCCACTCGCTGACCTTGTGGGTGAAGAAACGGATCCCCTCGTCGTGCGCGGCCCGCAGGTGCCCGGTCCGCATCCCGCGCCCGTAGTCGAAGTCGGACGCGTCCCAGCCGAACACGAACCCGCCGCTGGGCACCAGCCCGGCGGTGCGGAAGAGCCGGGCGAAGTCGTCCGGCCACACCTGCCCGAAGAACCGGGTGCCGGGCATCTCGGCCCGCTGGAACGCGGTCACCGCGTCCGCCGTGAGCTTGCCGAACAGCCCGTCCGCCCAGTCGGCCGCGGGATCGGTCACCCCCGGCACGTACCCCTTGCGGATCAGCTGGCGCTGGATCTCCCGCACCCACGCCTTGTCCTCCGGCGTGGCCCCGCCGTGCGCCTGCGCCGGACCGCCGAGCCGGCCGAAATAGTGTCCACTCGGCAGCCGCCAGGTGGTCGAGAAAGCCATCTGCCTCTCCTCACCGACTGGTCGACCGGATCGCCACAGGTGGTCGTCCGTGTCGTGTTCGTGAGCGATCCCCCGACTCTCGACACCGCGGTCCCAGATCGGCAGCCATCTGTCCTCGATCCAGCCCAGCCGCCGCGTCCGCTCACCGCGCCAGGCGATCCGTTCCCACTGCGCGCCGACCGCCTGTCCGCTTCCACCCACCCCGCCGAGCGTGTGTCGGCTTCCACCCACCCCGCCGACCGCCTGTCCGCTTCCACCCACCACGCCGAGCGCCAGGCAGTCGATCCACTTCCGGTTTCACCCTTTTTTCGGTACGACTTGGCGTCCCGTGGCAGTCGGCTCGCGAGGCCGCGGCCACTGCGGACCGCGGCGCGTGTCGTGCGGGTCCGCTGACGGCCGGGGCAGAACTACGAGGCGTTCCGACCCGGCCACCGAGCATCGCGGGCCGGCTGTCACGGGACGCCGCGTCGTACCGGACAAGGATCCGGACCATCCCGGCGGTGTCGCGGCAGCGCGGATGGTTTGTCCGAAGTGGAACACGGGGCGGACGGATTTCCGGGGCGGGAGCAGAATGACCTGATGGGACGGCCTGACTACGGGTTGGACGCGCCGCCGGTGGTGTACACGTTCGCCGGGGTGACGGTGCTCGGGGCGCTGGTCACGGCGGCCGGGGTGGGGTTCGGGCACTGGCCGGTGACAGCGATCGGCGTGCTGTGGCTGGCGATCGGGGTGCTGACGGTGATCGCCATGGTGCTCTCGTCACGCGTCGGAAAGGTGCGGCTGCGGGACCGGCTGCTCGATCGGGAGCGGCTGGCCGAGGACGCCGACGTGCTGGATCTCGGGCCGGGGCGGGGGCTGATGCTGCTCGGGGCGGCGGTGCGGGCGCCGCGCGGGACGGCTACCGGGATCGACCTGTGGCGCGCCGGCGACCAGGGCGGGACCAGCCGGGAGAACTGCCTGGCGAACGCCCGCCGTCTCGGGGTCGCCGACCGGGTGTCCCTGGTCGACGGCGACATGAGCGACCTGCCGTTTCCCGACGGGTCGTTCGACCTGGTCACCGCGTCACTGGCGGTGCACAACATCGCCGACCGGGCGGCCCGGAACCGGACCGTCCGGGAGGCGGCGCGGGTGCTGCGGCCCGGCGGGCGACTGCTGCTGATCGATTTCAGTAAGACCGCCGAGTACGCGGAGGACGCCGCGGCCGCCGGGCTGGTCGAGGTCGAACGGTCCGGGCGCCTGTTCTCGATGTATCCGCCGGTGCGGGTGGTCACCGCCGTCAAGCGCTGACCGGCGGCGCGGTCCGACGACGAGCGCCGCCGGCTGCCCGCGGCCCGCACGAGCCGGCGGTGACCACCCGCGGACCCGCACGACACGCGTGGCGGTCCGGAGCGGCGGCGGTCTCGCGGGCCGGTTGCCAGGGGACGCCAAGTCGTACCGGAAAATGGTTGTCACAAGGCGGCGCGGCTGACGTCGGTGCGGGCCACCGGGGATTATCGGGGCGCCGGGCGGGTACCACAGGGAACTCACGCAGGTCGATGTCAGCTGTGGAGGCGGCATGACCAACACCGCACCTGTCGCGCGCGCCGACAAGGCGTTCTTCGGGCAGCCCCGGGCACTCGCCAACCTGTTCGGGGTGGAGCTGTGGGAACGGTTCTCGTTCTACGGCATGCAGGGCATCCTGCTGATCTACCTGTATTACGCGGCGGCCGACGGCGGACTGGGGATCAACCAGGACACCGCGACCAGCATCGTCGGGGCGTACGGCGGCGCCGTCTACCTCTCCACGGTGCTGGGCGCCTGGGTCGCCGACCGGCTGCTCGGCGCGGAACGGGTGCTGTTCCTCAGCGCGATCCTGGTGATGTCCGGGCACCTCGCGCTGGCGCTGCTCCCCGGCCTGCTCGGCGTCGGCGCCGGCCTGACGCTGGTGGCGGTGGGCAGCGGCGGCGTCAAGGCGAACGCCACCTCGCTGGTCGGCAGCCTCTACGACGAGCACGACGAACGCCGGGACGCCGGGTTCTCGCTGTTCTACCTCGGCATCAACCTGGGCGCGCTGGCCGGGCCGCTGCTGACCGGGCTGCTGCAGGAGAACGCCGGCTTCCACTGGGGGTTCGGGCTGGCCGCGGTCGGCATGGCGATCGGCCTGACCCAGTACACGCTCGGCCGCCGCAATCTGCCGCCTTCGGGCCGCGAGGTGCCGAACCCGCTGCCCGCCGCGCGCCGCCCGCTGGCCGCTGGGGTGTTCCTGGCGATCGTCGCGGCCATCGTGATCTCGGCGCTGACCTGGCTGTCCGCGGACCGGCTGTCCACTGTCGTGGTGGTGCTGAGCGTCCTGGCCGCGGCCGGCTACTTCACGGTGATCCTGACCAGCCGGAAACTCGACGGTACCGAGCGGCGGCGGGTGCTGGCGTTCCTGCCGATGTTCCTGGCCAGTGCCGCGTTCTGGTCGCTCTACCAGCAGCAGTTCACCGTCGTGACGATCTACTCGGACCAGCGGCTGGACCGGAACCTCGGCGGCTGGGAGATGCCGGTCTCCTGGGTGCAGTCGATCAATCCGGTGTTCATCATCGTGCTGTCCGGGGTGTTCGCGGCGCTCTGGACCCGGCTCGGCGACCGGCAGCCGTCCACGCCGATCAAGTTCGCCGCCGGCACGGTACTGATGGGCGTGGCGTTCCTGCTGTTCCTGCCGTTCGCCGGCGGCGGACCGAACAGCACCCCGCTGCTCGCGCTGGCCGGCATCCTGCTGGTGTTCACCGTGGCCGAGCTGCTGCTCTCCCCGGTCGGGCTGTCGCTGGCCACCAAGCTGGCGCCGCACGCCTTCCACACCCAGATGGTGGCGCTGTTCTTCCTGTCGGTCGCGCTGGGCACGGCGGCGTCCGGCACCCTCGCCCGGTTCTACGATCCCGGCCACGAGACGGCCTACTTCGGGATCCTCGGCGCGGTGGCGATCGTCCTGGGGCTGGCGCTGGCCGCGGCGGCCCGCCCGATCACCCGGCTGATGGGCGGCGTCCGCTGACCACGGTCCCGTGCCACACTATGGATCATGAGAGCGCTGGCCGTGTTCGACGTCGACGGGGTGGTCGCCGACGTACGGCACCGGCTGCGGCACATCGCGAACCGGCCGAAGGACTGGGCGGCCTTCTTCGCCGCCGCCGACCGTGACCCGGCCCTGGCCGACGGGGTGGAGCTGGTCCACGAGTTCACCCGCGACCACGACCTGGTCTGGCTCACCGGCCGCCCCGAACACCTGCGGGTGGTGACCGAACGCTGGTTCGCCCGGCACGGCCTGCCCGCCGGGCGGCTGCTCATGCGGCCGGCGCACGACCGGCGGCCGGCCCGCGACTACAAGGCGGACCGGCTGCACGGGCTGGCCGCCGACCGGACCATCGCGGTGGTCGTCGACGACGATCCGGACGTGGTGCGGCGGCTGAAACGGGACGGTTTCCCGGTGCGGCTGGCCGACTGGGTGCCGCACGAGAAGACGCTGCGGCAGGCACAGGAGCGCGACGGGCGTACCTGAAGCGGGTGCGCCGGTGCTCGTCGGCGCCGGCCACCCGCCCGGTATCCGTCTTACTTGGTGGTGCGCCGTTACTTGGTGGTGCGCCGTTACTTGGCGGCGCGGCTTTACTTGGCGGTGCGGCTTTACTTGGCGGCGCGGCTTTACTTGGTGGCGCGGCCGGTCAGCTTGTCGCGGAGCCGGTCGACCAGGCCGACGCCCGGTCCGACCAGCTTGTGGAAGAGCTCGCTGTTCGGCGCGCCCGGGTGCGGCCGGGTCGGCGCCAGCTTCTTCGCGGTCTCCACCTTGCCGGCCAGCTCGGCCAGCTCGTCCCGCGGGATGAGCCGGCGCAGCTGCGGGAACTGCTCCGACTCCTCGTCCTGCACGTGGTCGGCGAGCACCGTCTCGAGCTTGCGCAGCTTGGTCTCGAACTCGGCGCCGGACACGTCGACGTCCTCGAGCGCCTTCATCGTCGCCTCGAGCTCCTTGTGCTCCTCGATGTCGTGCTCGACGGCCTTCTCGCCCTCCGGCAGGTACTTCTTCATCGCCGGGTAGATGTACATCTCCTCGGCGACGGCGTGCCGCACCAGCTCGCTGATCGCGGTGTCGGTCAGGTCGCGACGGATCATCGGGTCGGCGACCTGCCAGATCTCTCCGATCAGCGCGGTCACGTCACGGTGGTCGCTGATCAGCACGTCGAACACGTCGGCGCGGGCCGTGTCAGTCACAATCTCCTCCAGGGATCACATCCATCAGACCTGCCACCGCATACCCAGGAACCGCTCCGTTAGTCACGCCGCCGGCTGGTGCCGCGGCTTCGCCGCCGGGACGTGTCGCGGGTTCACGGCCGGACCTACCCCGGCGTCACGGCCAGACCTACCCCGGCGTCACGGCCAGACCTACCCCGGCGTCACGGCCAGACCTACCCCGGCGTCACGGCCAGACCTACCCCGGCGTCACGGCCGGACCTACCGCGGCTTCGCGGCCGGGCCGCCGGTCGCGGTGGCGGATGATCGCGGTCAATGCGGAGTTGCGGCCGGTCGCGGTCCGCTGTCCGCGCGGTCCGCCCTTTCCAGTACGCCCGCGGCACCCGGCTGGTCGTGATGGTGGTGTGAGCGGCGCTGATACCACCACGGGCGCCAGCCCCGCCGCCGTGGCGTGCCTGCACCTGCGCACTTCCCGTGAGCCTGCGGCTGGCCGTCACGGTGGTATCCCGGCACGCGACACCACCCAGAGCACCAGCCGCCCCACCCGGCTGGCCGTCACGGTGGTCTCCGAGCACGGCAGACCACCCTGAGCACTAGCCACGGAAACTGGCTGGGCAGGACGGTGGCATCCCGACACGGCAGACCACCCTGAGCACCAGCCACGGGGACCGGGCTGGCCGTCACGGTGGTATCCGAGCACGGCAGACCACCGTCAGCACCAGCCGCCACACCCGGCTGGCCGTCACGGTGGTCTCCGAGCACGGGAGACCACCCTGAGCACCAGCCACGGGGACCCGGCTGGACAGGACGGTGGTGTGAGGGCTTGGGAGACCACCGTGAGCACCAGCCACGGGGACCCGGCTGGACAGGACGGTGGTGTGAGGGCTTGGGAGACCACCGTGAGGGCCAGCCACGGGGAGCTGGCTGGACAGGACGGTGGTGTGAGGGCTTGGGAGACCACTGTGCGGGCCGGCTGCGGGACGGATGGGGCGTGGACATGGGGAGTGGGGGCGGGTGAGGATCCCGGGGTGCGGTGGGTGATGACGGGGCGGGGGTTGCGGCGGTGGGTGATGACGGGGCGGGGGTTGCGGCGGTGGGCGATCCACGCGTTCGCGGCGTTCGGGGTGGTGGCGCTGCTGCTGCAGTCCTATCAGGCGGTGTGGGACAGGCCGCTGTGGCCCGGGCACGCGGGGACGGTAGCGGCCGCTGTCGCGATCGGCTCCCTGGGGTACGGCCTGGTCCGCACCCGCCCCGCGACGGCAGTGGTCCGGGAGTTGAAGCGACCCGGGTGCCGGATCGAGGTGGTGCCCGGTGACCTGTTCGAGCAGGACGACGCGCACCTCGTGATCGGGTTCACCGACACCTTCGACACCGACGTCACCGACGACCGGGTGGTGCAGGCCGGCAGCGTGCAGGGACAGTTCCTGACCCGGGTCTACGGCGGTGACCGGGAACGCCTCGACGCCGACCTGGACAAGCTGCTGGCCGAGGAGCCGGTGGTGACCGAGTTGACGCGCGCCACCAAGCCGTACGGAAAACTGCGCCGTCATCTCGTCGGGACCGTTCTGGTGCTCGGGGACCCGCGCCGGCATTTCTTCGCTGTCGCCTACAGCCGGATGGGGCCGAACCTGGTCGCCCAGTCGTCGGCGGACCAGCTGTGGCAGAGCCTGAGCCGGCTGTGGGCCGCCGTGCACGAGCACGGGCAGCGGCGCCCCCTGGCGATGCCGGTGGCCGGCGCCACGCTGGCCCGGGTGGACGCGCTCGATCGGGAGGCGCTGCTGCGGCTGATCCTGCTGTCCTTCGTGGCCGCCTCCCGCGATCACCTGATCACCACCCGGCTGCGCGTGGTGCTGCGCCCGGACGAGTTCGCCGAGGTGAACCGCGCCGAGCTGCAGGCGTTCCTGGACGCGATCTGAGCGCGAGCGGGCGTTGCCCGGTGGGACCGGGCGTGATTGAGTGGACACGCCACGACATCCTGGGGGCTTTCGTGACCGCAGCCGCCTCCCGCCGGCCGAACCCCTGGGCCCCCGGCACCTTCCTCGGCAGCCTTCCCGCCGAGGTCGCCCTGGCCCTGGTCGCCGGCAGTGTGAAGCGTCAGTTCGCCGCCGGCCGCGCGCTGCTGCGCGAGGGCACCCGGGACACCCACGTCTTCCTGCTGATCCGCGGCTTCGTCAAGGCGACCACGGCTGTCGACGGGGTGGAGACGCTGCTCGGCATCCGGATTCCCGGCGAGGTGGTCGGTGAGATCGGGGCGCTGACCGGCGAGCCGCGCACCGCGACGGTGACCGCGTGCGGGCCGGTCACCGCCGGGCAGGTCAGCCGCGCCGAGTTCGAGGCGTTCCTGCGGCGGCGGCAGGACGCGTCGGCGCTGGTGGTCACGGCGATGGGCCGGCAGCTGCGGTGGGCGAACCGGCGGCGGGTGGACTTCGCCGCGTTCCCCGCGCACATCCGGCTGGCCCGGTTGCTCGCCGAGATCGCCGACGTGTGCGGGCGGCCGCGGCCGGACGGCAGCGTCGAGATCGCGGTGCCGCTGAGCCAGCCGGACCTGGCCTCGATGATCGCCATCGCCCAGGCGACGGTGCAGAAGGCGCTGCACGAGCTGCGCGACCGCGGGCTGATCGCCACCGGTTACCGCCGGCTGATCATCACCGATCTGGAGAAACTGCGGGTCGCCGCCGAACTGTGACCGGTAATTCCGCCAGACCCCCTATTTGTAGGAGATCCGGTCGGTGCGGTGAGCCCACTATCGGGCGGTGAGGGTCGCGGCGCCGGTTCGCGAAACCGGACAACCGGCCGATAACCGATGTCATCCCGGCGAGTGTGACAGGCCGGACGACGAGTGGGTAAACCCCTTGAGGCAATTAACTTGATCACTCCAGCGGACCACAATCGGCAGTCCACCCTCGGAATCCGGCGAGCACGCGAGGGAGCACATCCTGGACACCCACGACCACGGCGGGGAACCGTCGTGAGCGGCCACATCGTCGGCCGCGCCGGTGAGCTCGCGGTACTGCGCCAGGCACTCGACGACACCAAGGACGGCCGCGGTGGCTGCCACGTCGTCGTCGGGCCGCCCGGGATCGGCAAGTCCCGGCTGCTGCTGGCGGCCGGTGACCACGCCGACGAGCGGGACATCGCGGTCGCCGCCCGCGAGGCGTTCCGGCACGATCTCGCCGCGCCGCTGGTCACCCTGGCCGGCGCGCTGCGCGCGTGCAGCCCGCCGACCGGCGACTTCGCCTGGTTGTCCGGCGTGGACGACCAGCCGGCCGGGAACTACGCCAAGATCCTCCGGTTGCGTGACTCGCTGGAGCGGTTCGCCGCCGCCCAGCCGCTGCTCATCGTGATCGACGACGCGCACTGGATGGACGAGCTGAGCGCGCTCGCCGTCCGCGAGCTGGTGCCGGCGCTCGCCTCGTTCCCGATCCGCTGGCTGCTGGCCAGCCGCACCCAGCCGGGCGACACCCCGGGCGGGCAGACGCTGAGCTGGCTGTCGCAGCGCGGCACCGCCATCCACCTGGACGTGCTCGACGACGAGGCGACCGAGCGGCTGTGCACCGAGCGGATCGGCGCCCGGGTAGACAACACGGTGCTGGCCCTGGTCGCCGGCTGCGGCGGATACCCGCTGCGGATCGAGCAGCTGCTGGACGCGCTGGTGGCCACCAAGCAGATCATGATCGCCGACGGGATCGCCACGGTGGTCGGCGAGGACCTGCCGTCCAGCTTCGTCGCCACGGTCCGGGAGATGGTCGGCAGCCTCTCCCCCGACGCGCAGCGGCTGCTGCGCTCGGCGTCGGTGCTGGACCGGCCGTTCGACATCGAGAGCGCGGCGCGGCTGATGGGCAGCACCGACCCGGCCGAGCTGTTCGGGCTGATTGACGAGGTGACCACGTCCGGCCTGCTGGTCGAGGACCAGGACGGGCTGGTGTTCCGGCACGCGCTGGTGCACCAGGCGGTGCAGAACAGCCTCGGGAACTCCCAGGCACGGCTGCTGCACGGCAAGGCGGCGGTGCTGGCCCGGGAGCACGGCCGCCCCACCGCGGAGATCGCGGGTCATCTGTTGCGCAGTGGGCGGGTCGGCGCCGGGGCGGCTGTCGACATGCTGCGCGGCACGGCCGCCGGGGTCGCGGCAACGGCCCCGGCGACTGCCGCCGACCTGATGTGCCAGGCGTTGCAGGCGATCGGCGAGCACGATCCGGCGCGGCCGGCGATCGTCGCGGACACGGTCGGCCTGCTCGCCGCGGCCGGCCGGGTCACCAGGGCACACGAGCTGGGCACCGAGGCGCTGCGCACCGAGCTGGACCCGCCCACCCGGGCGACCGTCCTGCTCGGGCTGGCCGAGGCGTTCCAGCACGCCGGGCGGAACGCCGAGGCCGCCCGGTACGCCGAGGACGGCCTGAACCAGTCGAAGATCGCCGAGGAGGTCCGGGCCCGGCTGCTCGCGATCCGCGCGCACACCGCGTTCGCCCTGGACGACCTGGCCGTGGCGGAGGCCTCCGGCGCCGAGGCGAGCCGGATCGGCCGGGAGCACGAGCCCGGCGCCGCAGTCCTCGGCCTGACCGCGCGCAGCCTGGTGGCCGGGGCCGAGGGCCGCCTCGACGACGCGCTGCGGCACGCGAGCGAGGCCACCGAGCTGGCCGACGCGGCAGGCGGCCCGGCGCCGCACCGGCATCCGCGGCTCTGGCTGGCGAACGCGCTGACCGCGCTGGACCGGTTCGACGAGGCGGAGCAGGCGCTGCGCCACGGCCGGCCGGAATCCGACGCGCTGGGCGCCGCGTGGGCGCAGCCGCTCTGGCACTACTACTGGGCGGCGTTGCTGACCGCCCGGGGCCGGCTCGACGACGCGGTGGCCGAGGCCGACGCCGGGGTGACCACGGCGGAGCAGCTGACCGCGTACCGGCTGGCCGTGCCGCTGCTCGGCACCCTGATCCGGCTGGCGGTGCTGCGCGGCGACCTGCCGCAGGCGCGCGGCCTGCTGGACCGGATGCGACAGCTGCGGGCCACCGGGATCACCGCGGCGCCGGAGGACGCGGCCTGGGCCGAGGCGACACTGCTGTGCGCCGAGGGCGCCGGGCCGGAGGCGTTCGCGCTGATGCGCGGCTTCTACGACACCGCGATCGACCGGCCCACCCTGCTGGTGCGGGATCCCGGCGCCGTCGCCGGCCTGGTGCGGCTGGCCGCGGCGGCCGGGGAGCGGGAACGCGCGGAGGCGGTGGTGGCAAGCGCGGCGCGGCTGGCGCGGCGCAACCCGCTGTCGCACGCCGCGGCCGGGGCGGCCGAGCACGCTACGGGGGTGCTCGGCCGCGACCCGCGCCGGCTGCGGGCCGCGATGACCGAGTTCCGGCTCGGCCGGCGACCGCTGGCCCTCGCCGCTGCCTGCGAGGACGCCGCCGACCTGAGCCGCGCGGCGGGCGACCGGGCCGGCGCGCGGGCCCGCTACGACGAAGCGCTGGCGCTGGTCACCTCGGCCGGCGCGCACGGCGTACGGCGGCGGCTGGAGTCCGGCCTGGGCGTCTGGCTCGGGGTCAGCGCGCCGGAGCCGGCCCCGGGCCGGCACGGGACCGGCCTGCCCGGGCTCTCCCCCGCGGAACGCCCGGTGGCGCTGCTGGTGGCCCGGGGCATGACCAACATCGTGGTGGCCCGGCAGCTGAACCTCTCCCCGCACACGGTGGACAGTCACCTCCGGAAGATCTTCATGAAGCTGGACATCCGCAGCCGCGTCGAGCTGGCCGCCCTGGTCGCCCGGGAGTGCCCGGACTAGCACCGGTTCGCCGGACGCGGCCGCCTCGGCGCCGGGCGCTAATCCCGAGGACGCGTGATGTGCCGCGCCGGCCGGCCGGCCAAGGATGGCGGTAGGTGTCGCCGACGTGCCGGGAAGGACCGGAATTGATCAGTACGACCGTATCCCGCACCCCGGTGCTCGTGGTCGGCGCCGGCCCGACCGGCGCCGTGCTCGCCCTGGAACTGGCCCGGCACGGCGTGCCCAGCCTGGTCGTCGAACGCGCCTCCCGCCCACCACACCACCCCGAGCTCAACCTGGTCGGCGGCCACACCCTGGACCTGTTGCGCCGGCTCGGCGTGGCGGAGCGCATCCTCGCCGCCGGCCTGGACCCGGACGGTCACGACACCGCGGTGTGGAGCCGGTCGATCGGCCGCCGGCCGGTGGCCACCGCCCCGCTCCCGCCACCCGACCGGCCGGGAGCGGACGGGCCGGGGGTGCTGGTCACCGGCACCGACCTGGTCGTCCGGCTGCGCGAGGCGGCCCGCGCCCACCCGCTCGTCGACCTGCGCGAGGGCTGGATCTTCACCGATCTGCGGCCGGTCACCGGCGGCGCGGTGGCGACACTGCTCGACGGGCACACCGGCATCCGGCACACCGTCGCGGCCGATCACCTGGCCGGTTGCGACGGCGCGCGGAGCACCGTCCGCAGATGCCTGAGCGTGCCGATGGACGAGACGCTGACCAGCGGGCACTACTACACGATCCAGTTCCGCAGCGAGCACCTGGCGCGCCGGTTCCCCCGGCCGGCCACGCTGATCGCCGACGGGATCGCGCTGACCCGTTGCTCCGGGCCCGGCATGTGGCTCGGCCACCTGCCGCTGGACGACCCGGACGCGGAGACCGCCGACCCGATCGCGCTGCTGCACAGCAAGCTCCCGGACGCCCTGGCCGCCTCGCAGATCCTCGAGGTGACCCAGTGGCCGGACCCGCTCGGGGTGGCCCGCACCTACCGGCGCGGCGCCGCCTACCTGGCCGGGCAGGCGGCGCACACCCTGCACCCGCCGAGCATCACCGTCGACACCTGCCTCGGCGACGCCGCCGACCTGGGTTGGAAGATCGCCGCCACGGTGCACCGCTGGGCCGGTCCGGGCCTGCTGGACAGCTACGAGCGGGACCGCCGGCCGCACGCCGTCCGCGACCGCGGGCTGCTCTCCCGGGAGCTGGCGACGCGGCGGCGGTTCGGCCGGCTGGCGGCGGCCGGCGCGTCCCGGGAACGCCTCGCCGGGGTACTGCGCCGGGACGAGCTGCGGCACGCCGGGGCCGGTACGCCGCCCCGGCTGCCGACCGACTGGCTCGGCCCGCAGTTCACCCTGGTGGACGCGACCGAGTCGGGCAGCGGCCGGGCTCTCGTGGCGACGGCGCGGACCCGCGGCATCCCGATGACCCACCTCGCGGTGGCCGACGCGCCACCGCGCAACCGCTGGCCGGACCGGCTGGTGCTGATCCGGCCGGACCAACTCGTGGCGTGGCAGTCGGCCGGCGAGACGGCCGACTGGGACGGCGTCCTCGATCGGGTGACCGGACGCCCGCCCAGGATCACGTGAACACGTGATGTGTCGCCCGCCCCGCTCCGGACACGCTCAACTGGCGAATGCGCCGACCCGAAAAGGACCGAGAACGATGACGAGGGCAATCGCGGATCTGGACAACACCGTCGTGGGCGGCTGGGTACGCCGGCTGGCCGGCAACGCCTCGCCGCGGCGGAACCACTGGAACACCCGGACCACCTACTACCGGGCCGCCGTGGCGGTCCTGAACGCCGCCCCGCGCACGGCGGTCACCTGGAAGTCGGTCGTCGCGGCGGCCCAGCCGTACGGGTGCCGCAGCACGTTCTACGAGGTGGCCGGCGCGCACGCCCGGCACCGGATGATCGACGACCTGATCGGTGACGGGCGCGCCGACTCGTTGCAGATCGCGCTGCGCTACCTGCGGGTGGACGCCGTGGAGCAGCTGATCGACGAGGCCAAGGTGTGGTCGTTCTGGCTGCACCGGCAGCAGCTGACCCGCCGGCTGACCGCCCAGATGACCACCGGCGAGCTGGAGAACGAGCTGATCGCCGAGGTGACCGCGTGGGCCCGGCGGCGGCCGGCGCTGGCCCGGGCGAACGGTGCCACGCCGCCGGCCTGCGCCGTGGAGGACCTGACCGTGCTGCACGGGCGCCGGCTGTCCGGCACCCAGGCCGCCAACCAGCTCACCGAGGTGGTGCGGGACGCGCTGTGACGGCGGGACGGCTCCGGGCGTACCGGAGAACGGGGTGACCGGGACCGGAAGCGGACCGTGCGGTCAGAGGAGGCCGGCGAAGCGATCGGTGTCGAGCCAGTCGGTGCCGGAGGTGTCGATCGGGAAACCGGCGATCCGCAACCGCTGGGCGATCTGCTGCACGAAGATCTCGCGGTCCCGCCGGGTGTCGCCGGCCAGCCGCACCACCTCGCGCCCGTCCAGCTCGGTGACCCGGCCGGGCCCGCCGATGCGCACCACCATGGTCCGTTCCGGGTGCGACGCGAGCGCCTGACCGGCCCGGATGAGCGTGTCGGGATAGGTCCCGTCGAGGTCGTCCGGGGTGAGCAGGACCAGTGACGCCGGGCCGATCGCGAAGCCGGCCCGCAGCACCTCCTCGCGGTACGGCATCGGCTTGCCGGTCCGGGCCAGGACCTCCTCCCAGTCCAGGGGGTGCAGGTTCAGCGAGCGCAGCAGCCCGAAGACGGCCGCGCGGGCCCGCTGCTCGCGGCCGTGGATCACGAAGATCTCCCGGCGGGCCGGCTCCGGGCCGGCCGGTGCGGCCGGGGTCACCGACCCGCCGGTCCACAGCCAGGCGGTCCGGCGGAACGTCTTGACCCGCACCTCGACGCTGCGGAACTGGTTCGCGTCCAGCCCCTCGTAGCCCTCACCCACCACGTCCTCGTGGGTGCGGTCGGTGATCAGCGCGACCACGTCGGCGTCCGGATGCTCCACGACCGCCTGGCGCAGCGCCGGGCTGTCCAGCAGCCGGCCGATACCGATGATGGTGTTGTCGCTGAACCCGATCGCGGCCGCCGCGAACGGCCCGGAGCCGACCGCGAGACGCAGCCGGATCCGGTCGGCCGGGTGCGCGGCATTGTCGGCGACCAGGCAGGCCCGCCAGCCGTGCAGCAGTTTCGGCAGCGCGAGGTGGGTCGGCACGCCGGCCGGCAGCACCACCATCATGCCGTCGCCGGCGTCCTGCCGGTCGGTCTCGTGCGGTTTCAGGCCGAGGCCCTCGAGCACCCGCTCGACCATGCCCGCGACGCGGCGCTGCACCTCGTTGCGGCTCGGCGCGGTCCGGGAGCTGTAGTCGACGACGTCGATGCCGAAGCCGACCCGGTGCTCGACGCCGGAGCGCGCCGCCGCGGTGGCCGGCGGCCGCTGCTCCGGGATCAGTTTCGCCGTCCGTTCGGCCTGCTCCCGGGTGGCTTCCAGATATTCCACCTCGTCGCCGATCCGGTCGGCCAGCCAGGTCGCGAGCTCGGCGTCGGCGGGCAGCTGCGGAGCGACCGCCTTGGCCAGGTTGGCCCGGGCGATCTCCACGCTGCGCGCCATCCGGCGCAGGCCGCCGAGCGCCGCGACCAGTTCGGCCTCGTCGGCGGTGTACTCGGTGAGGTCGGCCGGGCCGCTCGGCTCCACCCGGTCGAGCACCCGGGAACGCAGCGCCCGCAGCCCACCTGCGTCCAGTACCCGGGCGTGGTAGCGCAGCTTGGTGGCGTGCAGCAGGTAGCGGCCCAGGGGCGGCAGCGCGGAGTCGCCGGCGCTCCAGGCGAACTCGCTGAGGGCGCGTTCCTGGCTCGGCCGGCCGACGATCACCAGCCGCCGGTCGGGGCCGCCGCCGGTCGGGGTGACCTCCCAGGCGGCGAAGCCGTTCAGCACGCAGCGGTTGGTCCACCAGCCGGCGCCGTCGTCGGACCGGGCGGGCACCGCGTCGCGGACCCCGGCGCCGGCCGGGTCGGCGGCCCGGGCCAGGTAGACGATCGCGCCGCCGAGCAGCCCGCCCGGATCGGTGCCGCGCAGCCGCTCCCACCAGCGGGCGTGGTCGTGCCAGCCCGGCTGCAACGCGTAGCCCGGCCGCTGGGAGATGCCGAAGGAGACATTGAGGACGTCGTGCTCCCGGCGGACTATCGCCTGGCAGCGCAGCGCCGGATCCTGCAGCCCGGCGAGCGCGCCGTCCGGCTCCTGCGCCGGGTCGGCGGGCAGTCCGGCGGCCAGGTCCGCGGCGAGGATCGGCTCGGTCATCCCCAGCTGGGTACGGCATCGCTCCCAGAACCCGTCGAGCCAGGCGAGCGCCGTGGCGGCGTCGGGCCCGTCCAGCGGCGCGTACAGGTGGGCGACGAACTCCTGGTCAACGAGCTCGCTGGTCGTCATGCTCCCCCTTCGGCAGCGGTTTGCCGGTGAGCCGGTGCACCAGCTCGTTGCGCCGTTCGAGGACCCGCGCCGGAATGCCGGCGGCCGGGGCGCTGCCGATCGGGATGAGCCGGAACGACTCCCGCAGGCTCTCCAGCCCGATCGTGGCGTCCTCCAGCTCCACCAGGTCCCCGGCGTCGAGCGCCGCCTCGATGCGGTCCAGCACCCGGGAGACCGTCGCCCAGCGCTCCGGCGCGGTGGTGAGCAGGACCAGATCGTCCAGCGCGTCGACGGCAGCGGTCACGGACGCGGCGTCCCAGTGCTCGGGGAGGTCCATGGTGGGCACTGTAGCCAGCGCCGGGGCGTCGCGCCTCCACCGAGCAAACGACCCGTTCCGAGATCCGGCTGTTTAGCATCGGTCACATGCCGGACCCCCGCGAAGTCTTCGTCATTCACGGCCGCGACGAGCAGGCCCGTCTCGCCCTGTGGCGGTTCCTGCAGGCCATCGACCTGCATCCGCTGGACTGGGAGGAGGTCGTCGAGCGCACCGGCCGCGGCGTGCCGTACATGACGGAGGTGCTGGCCAAGGCGTTCGAGGAGAACCAGGCGGCGATCGTGCTGTGCACCCCGGACGACGGCGCGATCCTGCACGAGGAGCTGCGCGGGCGGCGGGAGCAGCCGTACGAGACCGAGCTGACCGGCCAGGTCCGGCCGAACGTGCTGCTCGAGATGGGCATGGCGCTGGCCCTGCAGCCGGCCCGCACGGTCATCGTGGAGATCGGCGACCTGCGACCGGTCTCGGACATCGCCGGGATCAACGTGATCCGCTTCAACGGCACCGCGGAGAGCCTCAACAAGATCGCCGGCCGGCTGGAGCTGGCCGGCTGCGCGGTCAACCGGAAGGGCACCGACTGGCTGGACACCACACCGTTCGAAAACCTGAAGGCGTACCAGCGCACCTTCCGCTGATCTCCGGCGCGGTTCCGGAACCTGAAACAAATGGAACATGTTGACACGCTTCTTCGGCGCGTGTTTCGCTGCGTTCAGCCATGAGGCATCGACTTGTTTCACTGTGTTTCACCGCGACCGGGTGGAGACCGACGATGAAGAGAGTCAGCTGTCGGGCCGGGACCGCCGCCCTGATCACGGTCCTGGCCGCGGCACCCGGCCTGGCCGGCACCCCGGCGAGCGCCGCCGGCCGGCCCGACGGCTCGGCCCAGGTCTGGGTCACCACGGTGGACCGCGCCGAGTTGCTGCACCGGCGCGCGCCCGTCGCCTTCGGCCGGCAGCCGTCCCGCCTGCCGACCATCGTGATCGACCCGGCGCTCACCTACCAGCGGGTGGACGGCTTCGGCGCCTCGATCACCGACTCGTCCGCGGCCGTGCTGACCGGGCTGCGCCCCGCGGTGCGGGAGCGGACCATGCGCGAGCTGTTCGACACCCGCCGCGGCATCGGCGTGAGCTTCCTGCGCCAGCCGGTCGGCTCGTCGGACTTCACCGCCGCCGCGCGGCACTACACGTACGACGACGTGCCGGCCGGGCAGACCGACTTCGCGCTGCGCCGGTTCAGCATCCGCCACGACCGGGCGCGGATCCTGCCGCTGCTGCGCGAGGCCCGGCGGCTCAACCCGCGGCTGACCGTGATGGCCACCCCGTGGAGCCCGCCGGCCTGGATGAAGACCACCGGCTCGCTGGTCGGCGGACGACTCAGGGACGATCCGGCGATCTACGACGCGTACGCCAGGTACCTGGTCGCGTTCGTCACCGCGTACGCCGCCGCGGGCGTACCGATCGACTACCTGTCGGTGCAGAACGAGCCGCAGAACCGCACGCCGTCCGGCTACCCCGGCACCGACCTGCCGGTGCGTCAGGAGGCGGCGGTGATCCAGCGGCTCGGCCCGCTGCTGCGCGCCGCCAGCCCGCGTACCAAGATCCTCGCCTACGACCACAACTGGACCACGCACCCCGGTGACGTGGCCGGCACCCCGCCGGGCGAGAGCCCGGAGACCGACTATCCCTACCAGCTGCTGGCCGGGCCGGCCGCCCGGTGGATCGCCGGGACCGCGTACCACTGCTACTCGGGTGACCCGAGCGCGCAGACCGCACTGCACGACGCGTTCCCGGACAAGGGGATCTGGTTCACCGAGTGCTCCGGCTCGCACGGCGCGGACGACCCGCCGGCCACGTTCTTCCGCGACACGCTGGTCTGGCACGCCCGCACCATCACCATCGGCACCACCCGCAACTGGGCGAAGTCGGTGGTCGACTGGAACATCGCGCTGGACAGCACCGGCGGCCCGCACCTGGGCGGCTGCGGCACCTGCACCGGCCTGGTCACCGTCCAGCCGGACGGCTCGGTCACCACCAACGCCGAGTACTACACGATCGGGCACCTGTCGAAGTTCGTCCGGCCGGGCGCGGTGCGGGTGGCCAGCACGTCGTGGGGCACCACCGGGTGGAATGGGGAGATCATGGACGTCGCGTTCCGCAACCCGGACGGCTCGACGGCGCTGGTCGTGCACAACGAGAACGACGAGCCGCGCGGTTTCGCGGTGGCGGTCGGCGGGCGGACGTTCGAGTACACCCTGCCGGGCGGCGCGCTGGCGACGTTCACCTGGCCTCGTTAGCCCGTGCTCCGGCCTCGTCAGCGGCGGCCCGGCCTCGTCAGCGGTGGATCAGGCCGAGCCGGGCGGCGGCGTCGTTGGCGAGCAGGAAGCCGACGACGCCGATGATCCAGGCCAGCGTGTTGCTGTTCGACATCCAGTCGCTGAACCGGGTCAGCGGCTTGGCGATCCGGTCGCCGGCGGCCAGCCGCAGGGCCAGCAGGACCAGCGCGGGAACGATCATCAGCAGGCAGTAGCCGGCCATCACCAGGGCGATCCGGGCGCCGGGCAGCCCCGAGGTGGCCAGCAGGCCGATCGCCGCCAGGTAGGGCAGCATCGTGGTCAGCTCGGCGGCGGCAGCGGCCAGGGCCAGCGCGGCCAGCCCGGCGGCGCCGCCGTCGTCGGAGAGGGCGCGCTCCCGCCAGCGCGGCAGGCGGCCACCGGAGGACGGCAGCCGGAAACTGCCGAAGAACAGCGCGACCCCGGCGACCAGCTGCAGCCACTTCGCCACCGAGGTGTCGAGCAGCCGGGTGATCTGCGGCAGGAAGGCGTCGGCGCCCAGCGCCACGGCCACGCCGACGGCGAAGTAGAAGGCGGCGACCGTACCCAGGAAAGCCACGATGCGGCCGGCCCGCACCGGCCCGGGATGCAGCAGCAACCAGATCGGGATCAGCAGGGTGCCGAAGCTCGTGGCATCGAGGAGAGCGAGCACCGCGAGCGAGCCGAGAAGCGTGACGTCCATGCCGCAACGGTGCCGCCGCGCGCGACGCGGCGCGTCCGCCGAAGGATGCCGGCACCGCTGACGCGTACACACTTCGAGGTACGACGAATGCCGCCGCCCGTGATGGGATGGGTCCGTGACGATCCGGGAACGCTGGCGCGGCAGCACCCGTCTGCAGGACGCCGGTGCCGCGGCCGCGACGTTCGTGGTGGGACTGGCGTTCAACCTGATCGGCCTGACCGGCATCTGGTCGAGCCTGCCCCGGGGCGACGGGGTGCCGTCCTGGTGGCACACCGGGCTGCTGGCGATCGGCTGTCTCGGCATGCTCGGCAAGCGCCGCCACCCGCTGCTCGCCCTCGCGGCCGGGGTGGCCGTGACCGTCGTGGACGGCGCGATCGGCGGCAGTGTCGCGCTGGTCCTGGTGCTCTTCGACGTGCTCTTCGCGGTCGGACTGTACGCCTCGGCGCGGGCCCGGACCGCGGTGACCAGCGTGGTGTTCGTGGTCATCGGCACGGCGAGCGTGGTCGGCGGCCTGGCCGCCGGCGAGTTCCGGATCGCCGTCTTCATCGGACTGAACCTGACCACCCTGCTCTTCGTGCCGCTCTGGTGGTCGGCCAACCTGCGTCAGCAGCGGCGGCTGGGCCTGCTCGACGCGGAGCGCACCGCGCGCGAGGCGGTGCTGGCCGAACGCGCCGCGATGGCCCGCGACCTGCACGATGTGATCGCCGCGCACCTGTCCAGCGCGGCGATCCACTCGGGTGCGGCGCTGGCCCGCCCGGCCGACAGCGACCGGGACCGGGCGACCCTGCGCGAGGTCCGCGCCGGCAGCCTCGCCGCCCTGGAGGAGATGCGCTCGATGATCCTGCTGTTGCGGGCCGACGACCCGGCGGCCGCCGACCCGACGCTGCCCGGCGGCCTCGACCGGCTGCCCGAGCTGGTCGCCGCGGCCGAGGCCGGCGGGTTGCGGCTGACCGCCGGGCTGCGCGAGGTGCCCGGGCTGCCGGCGGTCATCGGGCACACCGTGTACCGGATCGTCCGGGAGGCGCTGACCAACGCGGCCAAGCACGCGCCCGGCTCGGACGTGCGGCTCGACGTGCGCCCGGCCGGCGACCTGGTGACGGTGACCGTGACGAACGCGGTGACCGGCTCCGGCGCCGCCGACCGTCAGGCGCTCGGCTCGGGCACCGGGCTGATCTCGCTGCGCGAGCGGGCCGCGCTGCTCGGCGGTGAGCTGACAGCGGGTCCGGACGGGACCTTTTTCACGGTACGGGCGACGCTGCCCCGCCGCCCGGCCGGGGCCGGCGCGTGATCCGGGTGCTGCTCGCCGACGACCACGCGGCGATCCGCGCCGGGATGCGCCTGATGCTGGAACAGGCCGACGACATCGCCGTGGTGGGTGAGGCCGCCGACGGCGCGGTGGCGATCCGGCAGGCGGCGGCGCTGCGACCGGACGTGGTTTTGATGGACATCCGGATGCCGGGCACCGACGGGATCGGCGCGACCCGGGCGATCACCGCCGCCGGGGTGGCCGACGTGCTGATTTTGACCACGTTCGACCTCGACGACTACCTGTTCGGGGCGCTGCGCGCCGGCGCGGCCGGGTTCCTGCTGAAGTCGGTCGAGCCGGCCGCGCTGGTCGACGCGGTGCGCCGGGTCGCGGCCGGCGACGGGTTCCTGGCGCCGGAGGTGACCCGGCGCCTGCTCACCGCGTTCGCCGCCGCCGTACCGGCGGCGCCACCCGAGCCGCCGTCGCTGGCCGGGCTGACCGAGCGCGAGCGGGACGTGCTCGCCGCGCTCGGCCGCGGCCTGTCCAACGCCGGCCTCGCCACCGAGCTGGCGATCAGCGAGGCGACGGCGAAGACGCACGTGTCGCGGGTGCTGGGCAAGCTCGGCTGCACCTCGCGGGTGCAGGCGGCGATCCTGGCCAAGGAGGCCGGGCTCGCCTGAGGCCGGTCCCGGCCGCGGTCAGAGGCGGATCGGCAGCCGGGCCGGGCCGCGCAGGCTGATCCGGTCGTTCCACTCCACCTCGCCGTCCAGCCGCAGCCCGGGGAAGCGCCGCACCAGCTCGCCGATGGCGATCTTGCCCTCCAGCCGGGCCAGCGCGCCGCCGAGGCAGAAGTGGATGCCGCTGCCGAAGGAGAGGTGCCGGCGGGCGTTCGGCCGATCCAGCCGCAGCTTATCGGCGTCCGGCCCCCAGAACGCCTCGTCCCGGTTCGCCGACGCCAGGTTGGCCAGGACGAACGTGCGGGCCGGGATCACGTGGCCGCCCACCTCGTACGGCTCGAGCGTCACCCGCCGGCTGTTGTGCACCGCGGCGTCGTAGCGCAGCAACTCCTCGATCGCGTTGTCGTCCAGGTCGGTCCGGGTCCGCATCACCTCGAGCTGATCCGGGTGCCGCAGCAGCGCCAGGGTGCCGTTGGAGATCAGGTTCACGGTGGTCTCGTGGCCGGCCACGTAGAGCAGGGTGACCTGGGCGATCAGCTCGTCGTTGCTGAGCACGTCGCCGCCCTCCTCGGCGGCGATCAGCGCGGACAGCAGGTCGTCCGCCGGATGGCGCCGCTTCCAGGCGACCGCCTCGCCGACCATGGCGAACAGCTCGGTGTCGGCGGCCTCGACCGCCCGCAGCACCTCCGGGCCGGTGACCGGCTCGACCGAGCGCATCAGGGTGCCGCTGAGCTCGCGGAGCCGATCGTTGTCGGTGGGCGGCATCCCGAGCATCCGGGAGATGACAGTGAACGGCAGCGGGAACGACAGCGTCTCCACGAGGTCGCCGCCGCCCTGGTCGGCCAGCTCGTCCAGGGCCTCGCCGACCAGGTTGCGGATCAGCGGCTCCATGCCCTCGATGGCCCGGGGCGTGAACACCTTCGCGACGAGCCGGCGCAGCCGGGTGTGCCCCGGCGGGTCCCGGTCCAGCATGGCCAGGCCCTTGAGGCGGGGCTCGATCGGGACGCCGGCGTACTCGTAGGTCTTGCGGAACGGGCCGGGGCCGACGTTGCGCTGCTCGACCGACATCCCCGACTTGATCAGGGCGTTGACGTCCTCGTAGCGGTTGAGCATCCAGAAGCCCAGCGGGTGCTCGTGCACCGGCACGTGCTCGCGCAGCTCGGCGTAGTGCGGGTACGGGTCCTTCTTGAACTCCGGGGTGAACGGGTTGAAGACGACAGAGGTGGTGGTGGTCATGCGCGGTTCCCCGTCCGGGTGAGATGCTCGGCGGCGCCCTCCATCAGGACGTCCGCGATGGCGCCGACGGTGCGGGCCGGCCAGGGCTCCAGCTCGGTCCCGGCGACCACCTGGTTGAAGGCGCCCATCGCCGGCCCACAGTGCACCAGGTAGTCGGCGGACCGCTCGTCGCCCGCGACGGCCAGGCGCCGGCCGCGGGTGAAGTACGCCCGGAACAGCTCGGCCAGCTCGGCCTTCGGGTCGGCGCCCGGTGTCGTGGCGGGCGGCTGCTCACCGCCGAGATAGTTGTCCAGGACCCGCCCGCGGGTCTCGGCGGGAAGGTCGGCGAGGCTGTCGTGGCGCTGCCACAGCTCGTACAGCGCGGTGGCCCGGGCCGGGAAGAGCAGCCCCCGGCTCAGGTACCGGGCCGGCACGCCGAGCTCGAACAGCTCGCCCCACGGTCCGGTGGCGACGTCGAACTCGCCCGCCTCCTGCAGCAGGTCCTTGACCCGGCTGCTGGTCGCCGCCTCCACCGAGCACTGGTTGACCGAGCCGGTCAGCACGAAGTCGGCGCCCATCACGAACGCGGCGGCGACCGCCTCCGGGGTGCCCAGCCCGCCCGCGCAGCCGACGTGCACCCGGTGGCCGGGCAGCGCCGCCCGGTCCCGCAGCCGCAGTACGGCGGGCAGCAGCGACAGCGCGCCGGCGGTGCCGCCGAGCCAGCCGCCGTCCGCCTCGGCGCACAGGTCGTCGGCCATCGGTGTGCCCCGGGCCGCGCGGGCCTCCTCCTCGGTGACCGCGCCGGACCGCAGCAGCCGGCGGACCAGGTGCTCGGGCGGCTCGGCGAGGAACTCGGCCGCGACGTCGGTGCGGGACACCTTCGCGATGATCCGGCCGCCCTTGAGCCGGAAGCGGACCAGATCCTCGGTGATCACCGGGTGGCCGGACGCCTCGACCAGGTCGACACCGTAGCGCAGCAGCAGGTCGACCAGGGCTGCCTCGCGGCCCGGCTCGCGGTGCGAGTACTGCAGGTTGACGCCGTAGGTGCCGCCGGGGCCGAGGTCGTCGACGACGGCGTGGACCTCCCGCTCGACCTCGTCGAGGGTGAGCCCGGCGGTACCGAGGAAGGCCAGCACACCCGCCTTGGCGGCGGAACGCAGCAGCTCGTGCCCGGAGACGCCGCCGTACATGGAGCCGATCAGGTAGGCGCGGCGCAGGCCGTACCGTTGCCGGAAGTCAGCGGCGCCGAGGTCGTCGGCGCCGCTCGCCCGCGGCGCTGCCGGCTCGGCCGGAGCGGCCAGCGGCCGGGAGGGCGCGGGCAGCGGCTCGGCGAGCGCGGGCAGCGGCTCGGCGGCGGCGCGGATGCGGGTGACCAGCTTGGTGAGCACCTGGCCGGGGCCGAGCTCGACGAACGTGAAGTCACCACCGGCCATCAGCCGCCGCACGGTGTCCGTCCAGCGCACCGGCGCGGCGATCTGCGCGGTGAGCCGTTCCTTCAGCGTCTCCGCGGTGTACGGCAGCCCGTCGACGTTGGCGAGCACCGGGATCGCCGGCGGTCGCAGCGTGACGCCGTCGAGGAACTGCCCGAACGTCTCGGCGGCCGGCCGCATGTACCGCGAGTGCAGGGGCGCGCTGACGTTGAGCCGGACGGTCCGGGCGCCGGCCGCCTCCAGCGCCGGGCACGCGGCGTCGATCTCGTGCGCCGGGCCGGAGATCACGCACTGGTCCGGGGCGTTGTCGTTGGCCAGGTCCAGGCCGGTCAGCCCGGCCGTGGTCAGCACCTCGGCGATCGCCGCCTGGCCGAGCCCGATCACCGCGACCATGGTGCCGGCCGCGCCCGAGGCGGCCATCACCGCGCCGCGCCGCTGCACCAGCCGCAGCCCGGTCTCGAAGTCGAAGACGCCGGCCGCGAACAGCGCGGCGTACTCGCCGAGGCTGTGCCCGACCAGGTAGTCCGGCGGCACCGGGTCGGCGGCGATCCGGTCCAGGTAGCCGAGCGCCTCCACCACGTAGAGCGCCGGCTGGGTGAACTCGGTGCTGCCCAGCCGGCGCTGCGGGTCGGTGAGGCAGAGTTCCGCGACGGAGTAGCCGAGCACCCGGTCGGCGATCGCGGTCTCGGCGGGGAACCGGGCGAACAAGTCCTTGCCCATGCCGCGCCGCTGCGAGCCCTGCCCGGGGAAACCGTAGACCTTCATGACCTCGACCTTTCTGGGCTGCCGCCGCGGCGGCACCTGTGACCTGGCCTTCTCGAACAGCTCGGTGTCCCGGGCGAACGGGCTGAGCAGTGGTATCGACACCGACGCCGACCCCTCGGGCAGCAGCGCGCGCACGAAGTTGTGCAGGCTGCTGGACGGCCCGAGGTCGAGGGAGCGGAACTCGCCGCGGCCGCGCAGCGTCGCCATCGCGGCCTCGAAGTCGATCGGGTCGCGGGCGACCCGCCAGAAGTGCTCGGCGGTGGGCTCGGTGACCAGTGCCCCGCCGACACAGGAGATCCACGGCAGCCGCGGCGGCGTGAGGCGCACCCCGGCGAAGTTGGCCCGGCTGCGCTCCAGCGTCCCGTCCAGCAGGCTGGAGTGGAACGCGTATTCCACCGGCAGGCGCAGGTGCGGCACGTCCGCCGCGAGCAGCGCCGACTCGGCGCGGGCCAGGTCGTCCTCGGTGCCGGCCACCACGAAGTTGCCCGGATAGTTGCGCGCCGCCACCTCGCAGGAGCGCAGGGCCGGCACGCTGTCCAGCACCTCGCTGCCGGCGAGTACCGCCAGCATGCCGCCCGGCGGGCTGCCGCGCAGCGCCGCCGCCTGCCGGGTGAGCAGGCGCAGACACTCGGCCGGGTCGAGGCTGCCGGCGGTGACCGCCGCCGCGTACTCGCCGAGGCTCACGCCGAGCACCACGTCCGGGGTGATGCCGGCCGCGGCCAGCGCGTCCACCAGCGCCAGCTCCAGCATGACGATGGCCGGGTGGGTGAGCCGGGTGTCGACCAGCGGGTCACTCTTGCGCCGGCCCCGGTCGTGGATCCGGTCCAGGACCGAGTAGCCGAGCGCTTCGGCGACCGTCGCGTCGTAACCGGACAGGGCCGTACGGAAGGCCTCGTTGTGGTCGAAGAGGTCCCGGCCCATCTGGTAGTACTGCGAGCCCTGACCGGGAAACATGAAGACGATCGGCGCCTCACCCGACAACGACATGACGGTCCTCCTCGCGTGCGGCACCGGCCCGCGCGGTGATCAGGGTGAGCAGCGGCCCGGTCAGCGCGGTGGTCACCAGCGCCATCAGCAGCAGGGCCAGGTAGAGCGTGGCGGTGAGGACACCGGCGCTGTAGCCGGCCTGCAACAGCACGATCTCGGTGAGCCCGCGGGTGTTCAACAGCACCCCCAGCCGCAGCGCGTCCGCGCGGTCCTCGCCGCCCCAGCGGCTGACCAGGTAGCCGCCACCGATCTTGGCCAGCACGGCCAGCCCGGTGGCGACGCCGGCGACCAGCCACGGCACCCCGCCCGATCCGGTCCACACCTTCAGGCCGGTGGTGACGAAGAAGATCGGCACCAGCCACAGCCCGGCACCGGTGATCCGGCGCACCGGCGGGTCCCAGGCCGCCGATCCGGCCGGGACCATGAGCCCGACCAGAAAGGCGCCGAAGATCGCGGTGAGCCCCCAGGTCTCGGCCGCCGCCGCGGCGGCCAGCGCGGCCGCGGCGAGCAGCACCGCGGTCACCCACGGGGCCCGCCCGACCAGCCGCGTGACGATGTCCTGCCGCAGCAGCCGGCGGACCAGCAGGGTCACCACCAGCCCGGCGACCAGCACGACCGCCGCCGAGACGATGCCGTCCGAGCCGCCCTTGGCGATGCCGAGCGCCACGGCGAGGGTCAGCCAGGCCAGCGCGTCCACGATCACCGCGGCGGTCATCGCGAGCCGGCCGGTACGCGTGCCGGTCAGCCCCCGGTCGGCGAGAACCCGGGCCAGCACGGGGACCGCCGACACCGTCAGCGCCAGCACCATCATCAGCACGAAGGCGCTGGTCGGCGCCGGGCCGACGAACTCCGAGCCGCCGAAGCGGAGCAGTCCGAGGCCGAACGCCAGCCCGGCCAGCACCGAGGGCACCAGGGTGGCCGCGGTGGTCCAGCCGATCGCCCGGTCCCGCAGCCGCTCTCCGCTCAGCCGCAGCTCGTGCGCGACGCCGACCAGGAACAGCACCAGACCGGCGTGCCCCACCTCGCGGAGCACGCCCAGCACCCGGGCCGGCAGCAACGTGTCCCGGGCGTCCGGCCAGAGGGCGCCGAGCAGGGCCGGGCCGAGCAGCATGCCGACCACGATCTCGCCGACCACGGTGGGTTGCCCGACGGCCCGCGCGGCACGGCGGCCGATCAGTCCGGCGAGCAGCATCACGGCGCCCGCGACCAGAACGTGGCCGGCCAGCAGCAACCCGGTCATCGGTAGCTCTCCCAGAACAGGCCGGCGCCGGCGTCGACCCGGCCCCGGATGACGGTCCGCCGGTCGGCGGGCGGCGCCGGCAGCGGCGCGCGGCCGCCACGGAGGTCGCCGGGCGCCGGGGCCAGCAGCAGGTGGGCGTTGGTGCCGCCGTCGGCGAAGCAGTTGATCGCGGCGAGCGCGGCCGACTCCGGCCACGGCCCGCTCCGCCGGGGCAGCCGCAGCGAGGCGGCCTCCAGGTCGAAGTGCTCCAGCGGCTGCTGGCCGGACCGGAACGGGACCTGCTCGCCGTGGTGCAGCATCAGCGCCACCTTGATGAAGGACGCGATCCCCTCGGCCGACAGCGGGTGACCGATGTTCGGCTTGATCGAGCCGAGCGCCACCGGGTCCGGCCGCCCGGCGCCGTAGACCGCGTCGATCGCCTTGAGCTCCAGCAGGTCGGTGACGGTCGAGCCGGAGCCGTTGACCTCCACCCAGCCGACGTCCGCCGGGTCGCCGCCGGCCCGGGCGAGGGCCTCCCGCATGACCTCCTTCTGGGCGACCAGGTTCGGCGTGGCCGGTCCGGCGGTCCGCCCGTCGTTGTTGATGGCGATGCCGCGCAGCACCGCGAGCACCCGGTCGCCGTCGGCCCGGGCACCCGCCAGCGGCTTGAGCACCACGACGCCCAGCCCCTCGCCGAGGATCAGGCCGCCGGCCCGGCGGTCGAAGACGTGGAACTCGTCGCCGGTGTTGAGCAGGCCGCGCCGGTCGAAGACCTGGTAGGGACGGTCGTCGCTGAGCAGGCTGACTCCGGCGACCACCGCCGCCTCGATGTCGCCGGCGGCCAGCGCCTGCCGGGCCATGTCCATGGCGACCAGCGCCGACGAGCACGCGGTGTCGATCACCAGGCTGGGACCGCGGAAGTCGAAGAACTGGGAGATGTTGGCGGACAGGTAGTTCTGCCCGGTCGCCACCACCGGGTTGCGCGCCCGGTCCAGCCGTTCGGCGTCCGGCATGTGGGCGCCCCGGCCGCCGACGTAGACCCCGACCCGCCGGCCCTTGAGCTCCTCCGGGCGGTAGCCGGCGTCGTACACCGCCCGCCGCACCTCGTCGAGCAGCAGCAGCGCCTGCGGGTCCATCGCCTTGACATCGTCCTCGGCCAGCAGGAACAGGTCCGGGTCGAACCGCAGGACGTCGGGCAGCAGACCGGCGTGGTAGCCCAGCGCCCGGCCGAAGCGGCGCTCCGGGATCGGGCGCAGCGCGGAGTCGCCGCGCCGCAGCAGCTCCCAGTACTCGTCGGCGGAACCCGCACCGGGGAAGGTGCAGGACAGGCCGATCACCGCGATCTCGCCGGTCCGCTCGGCCGGGTCGGTCACCCGGGCCGCGCCGAAGGCGGCCTGCCCGGTCCGCTCGGCCGGGGCGGCCTCGCCGAAGGCGGCCTGGCACTGCGCCGGGAACTCCCGGGTCAGGTATGCCGCGAACTCGTCAGCGCTGGGGTGTTCCAGCAGCGCCGACGGGTCGATCGACACGTCCAGCTGCTTGCCCAGGCCCTGCAGCAGCTGGGCGATCAGGATCGAGTCGATGCCGTAGTCGTGCAGCGGGACGTCGCCGGTCAGCTTGGCCCGGTCGAACCGCAACTCCAGCGCCACCTGGTCGAGCAGCCAGCCGGCCACCGCGCTGTCGGCTCCGGTGGCCGGCGGGGCCGGGCGTTCGGTCGCCCGGGCGGGAGCCTGCTCACCGCCGCCCAGCCGGCGGGCGGTGAGCGCCTCCGGCCGCCAGTCGGTGTCCGGGGACACGACGGTGGGCAGCACCACCCGCTCGCCGCTGGCCAGGGCCCGGTCCAGCAGGTCGAGGCCGTCGGCGTCGGCGAGCACGGCCAGCCCGGACGCCTGGTAGGCGGCGCTGCGCGCGGCACCCATCCCGGTGTCCCGCCAGCTCGGCCACTGCACGCTGACCAGCGGCAACCCGTGCGGGCGGGCCTCGGCGACCGCGTCCAGGTAGGCGTTGGCCATGGCGTAGTCGCTCTGCCCGGCGGCCAGCGCCGGCACCGCCGCCGCGACCGAGGAGTACAGCACGAACAGGCGGAGCGGTTCGTGCCGGAAGCACTCGATCAGGGTGTCCAGCCCGCGCGTCTTCGGGCTCAGCACCCGCTCGATGCCGGTCCACGTCTTGCGGACGAAGGCCGGGTCCTCGGTGTCGACCAGCCCCGCGCTGTGGATCACGCCGCCGATCGGGCCCAGGGTGCGCCGTACCTCGGCGAGCGCGGCGGTCACCGCGGCCGGGTCGTCCAGGGCCAGCGCCCGCACGTCCAGCCGCACCCCTTGCTCGACCAGCGCGGCCAGCGGTCGCAACTTCTCACCCAGGGCCGTGCCGGCCGCGATCTCCGACGACCAGGCCTCTTGCGGCGGCAGCTGCTCACGGCCGGTGAGGACCAGTTTGCGTACGCCGTGCCGCGCCACGAAGTGACGAGCCGTCAGCAGCCCGATCCCCCGCGTGCCGCCGGTCACCCAGAGGACGTGGCCGTCCGGCACCACCGGGGCCGTCCCCCGGCCGCCGGGCAGTTCGCGCAGCTCGGCCCGGTGCCGCACGCCGTCGGGGTAGGCGACCTCGGGCAGGTCGCCGGCGGTCCGGAGTTCGTCGGCGATCCACCCGGCCAGCCGGTCGTCCGGAGCGTCGCCGGCGTGCAGCTGACCGGAGCGGACGTGCCGGTACTCGCTCTGCAGCATCCGGTAGAGCGCGGCGCGCGGCGCGGCGGCGGAGCCCCGGGAGACGAACAGCAGTCGCAGGTCACGCCGGCCGGCGTCGACGATCCGCTGCAACCAGGTCACGCCGTCGCGCAGGGCGGTGTCGGCGGCGGCGCAGCCGGTCAGGTCCACCACCGCGTCGAAGCGGTCCACCGCGCCGCCGGCGGCCACGATCTCGGACCCGGGAAGCCGGGCGGTGAGCCGGGCCGCCAGGTCCTCGGTCCCGGCCGGGGCGAGGATCGCGGTCCGGGCCGGCAGTGCCTCGGCCGGCGTCGCCGGTGCCGGCGTCCAGCCCTTGGTCAGCAGCACCTTCCGGCCGCCGGGCGCGGCCAGCTCGGCGTCGGCGGCGGCCAGCCACACCCGCTCGCCGCCGAAGGGATAGCCGGGCAGCGGGATCCGCCGCGGGCGGCCGCCCGGGTGCAGGGCGGCCCAGTCCACAGCGTGACCGGAGGTCCAGGCCTTCGCGTACGCCGCCGGCTCGGCCGCGAGCACGCCGGCCGGTTCGGGCCGGCGCGGATCGACCGCGCCGGTCCAGACATCGGTCCCCGGCTCACCAGCGGCGAACCCGGTCAACCGGCTGATCAGCTCCGGCACGCCGGTGAAGAGGACGGCCAGCCGGTGCGCCATCGGCTCCCGGCCGGACTGCAGCGTCCAGGCCAGCTCGGCCGGGGCGACCGGGGTGGTCAGCAGGTGGTCCGCGAGCCGCTGCGCCTGCGCGGCCAGCCGATCCGGCTCCCGCGCCGACAGCACGGCCAGGTGCGGGCCGGGCGGGGCGGCCACCGGGGCCGGCTCGCCCAGGTACTCCTGCAGGATCACGTGCGCGTTGGTGCCGCCCGCGCCGAACGAGCTGACGCCCGCCGTGCGCGGCCGTGCGGTGCCGTCCGGTCCCTCCCGGCGCGGCCACGGCGCCGCCTCACGCTGCACCTCGAACGGCGTCCGGTCGAAGTCGATGTTGGGGTTGAGCTCGGCGGCGTGCAGCGACGGCGCCAGCTCGCCGTGACGCATCTGGAGCAGCACCTTGGTGACCGCGGCGATGCCGGCCGCCGACTCGGCGTGGCCGATGTTCGACTTGACCGAGCCGATCGGCAGCCGGTCCGGCAGGTCGTCGCCGCGGAAGGCCTGCATCATGCCGGCGATCTCCACCGGGTCGCCGAGCGAGGTGCCGGTGCCGTGCGCCTCCACGTAGTCCAGGTCGGCCGGGCGCAGGCCGGCCCGGTCGAGCGCCGCGCGGACCAGGTCGCCCTGCGCCTTCGGGTTGGGCACGTTGAAGCCGCGACCGGTGCCGCCGTGGTTCACCGCGGTCCCCTTGACCACGGCGAGGATGCGGTCACCGTCGGCCCGCGCCGCGTCCAGCCGCTTGAGCAGCACCGCGCCGGAGCCCTCGGACGGGACGTACCCGGTGCCGCCCTCGCCGAAGCTGCGGCAGCGGCCGTCCTCGGCGAGGAACCCGCGCCACGCCAGCTGCAGGTACTTGGCCGGATGGCTGGTGATGTTGACGCCGCCGGCCACCGCCACGTCGCAGTCGCCGTTGCGGATCGCCAGGCAGCCCTGGTGGATGGCGACCAGCGCGGACGAGCACATGGTGTCCAGGCCGACGCTCGGGCCGCCGAAGTCGAAGAAGTACGACACCCGGTTGGCCACCGAGGCGAACGAGGAGTGCGGGGGCAGCCCCTCGCCGCGCAGCGCCTCCCGCACGCCGAACAGCTGGTACTGGCCGTACATCATGCCGACGAAGACCCCGGTGCGGGCGCCGCGCAGCTGCTCGCGGGTGTAGCCGGCGTCCTCCATCAGGTGCCAGACCGTCTCCAGGAACACCCGCTCCTGCGGGTCGGTCAGCTCGGCCTCGATCTGCGACATCCGGAAGAAGAGCGGGTCGAAGCGGTCGGCGTCGCGCAGGAAGCCACCCCACCGGCCGTACGTCTTGCCGGCCACCGACTTGTCCGGGTGGTAGTAGCGCTCCAGGTCCCACCGCTCCCGGGGGATCTCGGTGATGCTGTCCCGCCCGGCCCGCAGGTTGCGCCAGAACTCGTCGACGTCGTCGGCCTCCGGGTACCGGCCGGCCACGCCGATGATGGCGATGTCGTCGTCG
This sequence comes from Actinoplanes oblitus, assembly GCF_030252345.1. Classification (NCBI taxonomy): domain Bacteria; kingdom Bacillati; phylum Actinomycetota; class Actinomycetes; order Micromonosporales; family Micromonosporaceae; genus Actinoplanes; species Actinoplanes oblitus. Next base: position 7,096,912 of record NZ_CP126980.1, read on the forward strand.
CCGCCGCGCGCCGCCGGGGACACGGGCTCGCTCACCACGACGGCCGGTGGCACGCTCGCGAACGCGTCCGGGTGCTCGGCCCGCAGGTGCTCCGCCAGCTCGCGCACCGTCAGGTATTCGAAGAGCAGGGTCTTCGACAGCGGGCCGAGCCGCTCCTCCATCCGCCGGGTCACCCGCATGGTGATCAGCGAGTCCACGCCGTAGCTGTCGAACGGCTCGGTGGCGATGATCTCCCGCTCGTCGAGCTTCAGCTCCTCGGCCATGATCCGCCGCAGCCACTGCTCCACCGCGGTGTCATCGGCCGGAACCGCCGGCGCGGGGGTCGCGGCCGCCGGGGCCGCCGCCGGGGTGGCCGGGACCGGCTCCGCGTTCAGCGCGGCCAGGATCCGGGCCGGGTCACCGGGCGCCAGCAGCACCCGGGGCGCGGTACCGGCCATCGCCCGCTCCAGCGCGGCCAGCGCCGGGCCGGTGCGCACCTCGCGCATGCCGGTCTCCCGGGTCATCCGCTCGACGCCGCCCGCCTCCAGCCGCATCCCGCCGTCCGCCCAGACCGGCCAGGCCGCGGCGAGCGTGCGGCCGTGCCGCTCGCCCCGGGCCCGCAGGCCCTCCCGCCGCTCGGCGAAGGCGTCGAGGAAGGCGTTGGCGAACGAGTAGTCGGTCTGCCCGGCGTTGCCGAACGCGGCCGACGCCGACGAGAAGACGACGAAGTAGTCCAGCGGCTCGTCCCGGGTGGCCTCGTCCAGCCAGGTGGTGCCGTGCACCTTGGCGGCCAGCACCGCGTCCGTGTCGGCCCGCTCCCGGTCGTGCAGCAGGCCGTCGCGCAGCACCCCGGCCAGGTGCAGGACGCCGCTGATCGAGCCGTACGACCGGCGCACCTCACCGACCAGCTCACCGACCTGCCCGGCGTCGCCCAGGTCGGCGTGCCGGACCTGCGCCCCGATCGCCGCGATCCGGGCGGCGGCCTCGGGTCCGGGCGCGGTGCGGGACACCAGCACGACCCGGCCGGGGCTCCGGCGGGCCACGTGCTCGGCCAGCAGCAGACCGAGCCCGCCGGTGCCGCCGGTGATCAGGTGCGCGCCGGAACCGCCGAACGGCGACCGGAGGTCCGCCGGGAGGGTCAGGCGCTGCCAGCCGGCCCGGGTACGGCCGGTCGCGTCACGGCGTACGTCCGGTGCCCCGTCCTCACCGAGCTCCGCCACCACCGCCTCGGCCAGTGAGCCGGTGGCGACCGCCAGCACGCTCAGGTCGATCGCCGGCTGCTCGCGACGGATGCTGCGGGCCAGCGCCGCCATCGCGGGCTGGGCCGGCGAGGTGGCCGGATCGCGGTGCGCGTAGAGGTAGCGCAGCGGGCCGCGCCGCTCGCGCAGCCAGGACTGCAGGAAGCCGACCGCCAGGTGGTAGTCGGCGTCCACCGCCCCGGAGACGCCGGCCGGCTGGACGACCCGGGCGATGCCGGTGGCCCGCGGGTCCCGCGAGACGGTCACGCCGGCCGCGGTCAGCGCCTCGCACACCCCGGTGACGTCCGGGCCGTCGCCGAGCACCAGCACCGGGCCGGCCGGCGCCCGGCCGGTCGCCGGGGCGGGCAGGCGGACCGGTGCGAAGGCGTGCGGCTCGTCGCCGGCCGGGACCGCCCGCAGCGTGAAGTCCTCGATCTCGGCGAGCACCGCGCCCGCGTCGTCGAGCAGCAGCACGGTGAAGGTGAGCGCGCCGGCGGCCGGGACGGCGTAGGCGTACAGGCTCTCCGGCAGGTCCCGGTGCACCCGGGCGGCGCCGACCGCGAACGGCATGTACGCCACCCCACCGCCCGGGGCGAGCCGGGCGGCCGTCTGCAGCGCGGCGTCGAACAGCGACGGCGGGAACACGTGCTCGCCCCGATCGGCCGTCGCCGGGCGCCGCAGCCGGGCCAGCGCCACGCCGTCACCGAGCGCGAGCTCCTCGATGACGCGCAGGCTGGGACCGTAGTCGAAGCCGGCCGCCGCGAACGTGGCGTAGCAGTCGGCGCCGGAGTGCACGGTGTGGCAGCGGGCCCGCACCGCTGCCGGGTCGACCGGCTCGGGGCGGGCGGTGGGCAGGCCCCGGACCAGGGTGCCGCGGGCGTGTACCGGGCCGTCGTCGGTGCGTACCTCGAAAGTGTCCCGATCCACGGCGATCAGCAACCGGTGGTCCGCCGTGTCCGCCGGCAGGCGGACCGGAACCGACCAGACCAGGTCGCGGACCTCACGGACCCGGTCGCCACCGGCGAGATCGCCGGCCAGCCGGCCCATCTCCAGGTACGCCACCCCGGGCAGCACCCGGTCACCGGCTACCACGTGGTCGCGCAGGAACGGCTCGTCGCCGGTGAGCGTCTTGACGAAGGTGCCCGGTCCGGCCGCGGCGTCCAGCAGCGTGGGGTGCAGCGCCGTCGGCGGCGTGGTGAACCAGTGCCGGGTGCGCGCGAACGGGTAGGCGGGCAGGTGCACCCGGCGCCGGTGCGCGCCCCGGTGCAGCGCGGCCCAGTCGATCACCGCGCCGGCCACCCAGGACGCGGCGACCGCCGCCGGATCGCCGATGTCCCCGGCCACCGGCGGCGTCCGGTCGCGGCCGACGTGGCCGGTGTGCACCGCGGCCGGCCGCCCGGCCAGGTGCTCGGTCAGCTCGGCGCGCAGCCGGTCCGCGCTGTCCGCCACCACCGCCAGCCGGTACGCCATGGCCTCCCGGCCCACCTGCGTGGTGTACGCCAGGTCGCCCGCCGCCACCGGGTGGTCGGCCAGGTGGCCGGCGAGCCGCCGGGCCACCTCGGTCAGCGCCTCCGGCGTGCGGGCCGAGAGCGTGAACACGTGCTCGGCCTGCTCGCCGTCGCGGGTCTCGGGCATCTCCGGTTCCTCCAGAACGACGTGCGCGTTGGTGCCGCCGAACCCGAACGAGCTGACCCCGGCGCGCCGCGGCGTCTCCCGCCCGCCGGCGTCCCGCGGGCGCGGCCAGGGCCGGGCGGTGGTGGCGACCTCGAACGGGCCGCCGTCGAGTTCCAGGTACGGGTTCGGCGCGCTCAGGTGCAGGCTGGCCGGGATCACCCCGTGCCGCATGGCCAGGACGGTCTTGAGCAGCCCGGCGATGCCGGCCGCCGCCTCGAGGTGACCGATGTTGGTCTTCACCGAGCCGATCACGCAGCCGGGTGCCGCCGGACCCGCCGGGCCGCCGCGCAGCCTGCGGAACGCGGTGCTGAGCCCGGCCGTCTCGATCGGGTCGCCCAGCGCCGTGCCGGTGCCGTGCGTCTCGATGTAGCCGATCGTCTCCACCGGCACCCCGGCCGCCCGGTACGCCTCGACCAGCAGGTCGGCCTGCGCGTCCGGGTTCGGCGCGGTGAGCGACGTGGTCCGGCCACCGTGGTTCGCGGCGGTCGCCCGGAGCACCGCGTGCCGGGCGTCGCCGTCACGGCGGGCCACCCGGTCCGGCTTGAGCAGGACGACGCCCGCGCCCTCGCCGCGCACGTAGCCGTCGGCGCCGCTGTCGAACGTCTTGCACCGGCCGTCGCCGCTGAGCATCGCGCCCTGGTCGAGGATCTCGTAGACCGAGGACATCAGCATCACGTTGACGCCGCCGGCGATCGCCAGGTCGCAGGTGCCGTCGCGGAGCGCGGCGGCCGCCTGGTGCACGGCGACCAGCGAGCTGGAGCAGGCCGTGTCGATCACCATGCTCGGGCCGCGCAGGTCCAGCAGGTAGGAGATCCGGTTGGCGATGATGGAGGCCGCCGCGCCGGTGGCGGTGTGCCCCTGCGGCGGCGCGCCGGCGGCCCGCTGCAGTTCCAGGTATTCGGTGTTGGCGACCCCGACGAACACGCCGACCCGGCGCCCGGCCAGGTCGGACGGCCGGTAACCGGCGTCCTCGATCGCCGACCAGACGACCTCCAGCAGCAGCCGCTGCTGCGGGTCCATCAGCTCGGCCTCGCGCGGCGAGATGCCGAAGAACGACGCGTCGAACGCCTCGACGCCGGGCAGGAAGCCACCCCACCGGGAGGCCGGCCGCTCCCGCCAGTCCCAGCGGTCCGGTGGTGTCTCGCCGACCAGGTCGGTGCCGGCCACCAGGTGGTGCCAGAACTCGTCGAGGTCGGCGGAGCCGGGCAGCCGCCCGGCCATGCCGATCACCGCGACGTCGGTGTCCCGTTCCACCGCCGGGGCCGGCTCGCCCAGGATCTCCGGGTGCTCGCCGGCCAGATGATCGGCCAGCGCCGCCAGGGTGCCCTTGCGGTAGAACAGCGTCGGGTAGACCTCGATGCCGTAGGTCTTGCGCAGCTCCACGCTGAGCGTGGTGAAGTTGACCGAGTTCATCCCGACCTCGCCGAGCGGGTCGTGCTCGCCGATCTCGCCGGCCGGCGTGCCGGTCAGCCGGGACACCATCGCGGCCAGCTCGGCGCGCAGCGTTCCGGCCCGCTGCGGCTGCGCGTCCGGGGCGTCGCCGGTGCCGAAGCGGGCCCGGATCTCGGCCGGTGACAGGGCGGCCAGGGTGACCCGGTCGACCTTCTCGTTCAGCGTGTGCGGGAAGGCGGTGACCCGGATCAGCGCGGCCGGGATCATGTACTCCGGCAGCCAGGCCGCGAGCGCCTCGGCGGACGGCTCCGGCGCGCCGTCGTCGAGCAGGTAGCAGCCGACCAGCGACTGGTCACCGGCCGGCGACGTGCGGGCCACCACCACCGCGTCCCGCACCCCGGCCAGGCGGCGCAGGGCCGTCTCGATCTCGGCGGGCTCCACCCGGAACCCACGGATCTTGACCTGGGCGTCGACCCGGCCGAGGTAGTCGATCCGGCCGTCCGGCAGCCTGCGCACCCGGTCGCCGGTGCGGTACATCCGGGCGCCGGGCTCGGTGGCGTACGGGTCCGGCAGGAACCGCTCGGCGGTCAGCTCGGGCCGGTTCAGATATCCGTCGGCGACCCCGTGGCCGCCGATGTACAGCTCGCCGGCGGCGCCGTCCGGCACCGGCCGGCGCCGGCTGTCCAGCACGTACACGCCGGTGTTGGCGATCGGCCGGCCGATGGTGACCCGGTCGCCCGCGCGCAGCCGGCTCACCGTCGACCAGATGGTGGTCTCGGTCGGCCCGTAGAGGTTCCACACCTCGCGGTTGCCGGCCAGCAGCGCCTCCGCCGTCTCCGCGGACAGCGCCTCGCCGCCGCAGAGCACCCGCAGCCCGGGGCTCCCCCGCCAGCCCGCGGCCAGCAGCATCTTCCACGTCGCCGGGGTCGCCTGGACCACCGTGGCGGCGCTGTTCTCGACGGCCTCCCGCAGCCGCAGCCCGTCCCGGGCCACCTCGGCGGAGAGCACCTCCACGGTGCCGCCGGTGATCAACGGCAGGTACAGCTCCAGCCCGGAGATGTCGAAGCAGACAGTGGTCAGCGCGAGCAGGGTGTCCGCCGGCCCGAAGCCGGGCTCGCGGGCCATCGACCAGAGGAAGTTGGTCAGCGCGCGGTGCGGCACCCGGACGCCCTTGGGCCGGCCGGTCGAGCCGGAGGTGTACAGCACGTACGCGATGTCGGCCGGTCCCGCCGGTGCCGGCACCGCCCCCGCGCCCGGTGACCGGTCGTCCACCAGCAGCCGCGGCACCGACGCCGCCAGCGGGGCGGTCACCGCCGAGTGGCTGAGCACCAGGTGCAGGCCGGCGTCCCCGGCCAGGTAGTCGAGCCGCTCCCGCGGGTACGCCGGGTCCAGCGGCACGTAGGTGCCCCCGGCGGCCTGCACGGCCAGCAGGGCGACCGGGAGGCCGGCGTCGCGCGGCAGCAGGACCCCGACGGTACGCCCGCGAGTCACGCCGGCCGCGGCCAGGCGTACGGCGAGCGCCTCGACCTCGGTGACCAGCTGCCGGTAGGTCAGCGTGGTGTCGCCGTGCCGGACCGCCACCGCGTCCGGCCGGGCGGTGGCCTGCCGGCGCACCAGGTCCCACACCACCGCGTCGGCCGGATAGTCGGCCACCGGCGCGGACGGGCCGGCGATCGCCAGGTCCAGGTCGCCGACGGCGGTTCCGGGCCCGGCCACGGCGGCGGTCACCAGCGCGGCGAAGTGCTCGCCGAGCCGGTCCACGGTGGCGGCGTCGAACAGGTCCGGGTTGTACTTCAGCACGTACCGGCAGCCCTCGGGGTGGTCCACCAGGTCGAGGGTCAGGTCGAACTCGCCCTCCTGGTGCACGCCGTCGACCCGGCCGCGCACCAGCGCGTCCGCCGGCATGTCCCGGGTCCAGTTGTGGAAGTAGAAGGCGACGTCGAAGAGCCGGCCGACCACGCCCCGCTCCACCAGGTCGAGCAGCGGGTAGGCGCCGTGTTGCAGGGCCTGCAGCACCATCCGGTGCACGCGCCGGACCAGGCCGCGGAAGTCCTCCTCCGGATCGACCCGCTCGGCGAGCACGACCATGTTCATGAAGTAGCCGATGACGTCGTCGAACTCGTCGCCGGGCCGGCCGGCGACCGGCGTGCCCACGGCGATGTCGGCCTGGTCGCTGTACCGGTGCAGCAGCACGAACCAGCAGGTGAGCAGCACGCTGGAGAGCGAGGCGCGCTCGTCGGCGGCGAGCGCGCGGGCCTGCTCGGTCACCCGCTGCGGCAGCCGGCCGGACACGCTGGCGCCGCGATGGCCGGGCACCGCGGGGCGCGGCCGGTCCAGCGGCAGCGGCACGGTGGTGGGCCGGTCACGCAGCCGCTCGGTCCAGTAGTCGCGCAGCTTCTCCCCGTCCGGGCCGTCGAGCAGTCGCCGCTGCCAGGCCACGAAGTCGGCGTACGTGCGGGCCGGGCCGGGCGTGGGCGCCGGCATCCCGTCGCGCGCCGCCTGGTAGAGGCGTTCCACCTCGGCCAGCAGCAGCGGGATGGAGACCCCGTCGATCACCAGGTGGTGCACGGTGAGCAGCAGTGCCTGCCGGCCGTCGTCGAGGGTGTAGAGGGTGGCCCGGACCAGCGGCCCGCCGACCAGGTCGAACGGCTGGGCCACCTCGGCGCGGACCCGGTCGCGCAGGTCGTCGTCGGCGGCCGTGGGCAGGAAGACGTGCGCGAAGGGCAGCGTGCGGTGCCCGGGAACGGTGAGCGCCGACCCGTCCGGGTCGATCGCGCCGCGGAGCTGGTCGTGCCGGTCGAGCAGGCCCTGCAGCGCGACCCGCAGGCTGGTGACGTCGACCTCCGGCGACAACCAGAACGTCATCGGCAGGTTGTAGGCGCTGTTGCCCGGGGCGAGCTGCTCGACGATCCACAGGGCGCGCTGGCCCGCCGACAGCGGGTGGGTCAGGTCGGCCCTCGGGGTGGCCTCCGGAGTGGCCTCGGGAGTGGCCTCCGGGGTGGCCGGCCGGGCGGCACCGGCGAGCCAGTTCTCCGCCAGGTACCCGGACAGTTCTCGCAGGGTGGGGCGCTCGAAGAACTCGTCGAGCGGCACCGCGACGCCGAACGCCTCGTCGACGGCGGCCACGATCTTCATGCCGCTGAGCGAGTCGAATCCGTAGTCGGCGAGCCGCCGGTCCACGTCGATCCGCTGGTCCAGCTTGAGAACCCGCTCCACCAGCTCGCGCAGCCGGTCGTCGAGCGTTCCGGTGGCGACCGCCGCCGCCGGCCGGACGCTCTCCCGCACCACCGGCCGGGACACGGCGACGGTGTTCTCGGCGATCAGCACGTGCTGGCTCAGGCCGTCGCCGCCGAGCGCCCGGGCCCGCGCGAAGCCCTCCTCGGCCAGCACCCGCAGCCAGGTCGCCGGGGCGGCCAGTGGCGAGGCGGGCAGCCGCAGCTCGACGTCCTGGAACGCCCACCAGCCCTCCATCACGCCGCCGCCGAGCGTCAGGTACGGGCGGATCTCGGTCAGCTCGTTGAGGATCAGCAGACCACCGGGGGTGAGCAGCTCACGGATCTTGCGGAGGGTGGCCCGCAGGTTCCGGGTGGCGTGCACCACGTTGGTGGCGAGCACCACGTCGCAGGAGCCGGGCGCGAAGCCCTGGCCGGCCAGGTCACGTTCCAGGTTGAGCAGCGCGAACCTGGTGTCCGGGTAGGCGGCGGCGAACCGCTCCCGGCCGTACTCCAGGAAACGGGGCGAGATGTCGGTGAAGGTGTAACCCGCGCCGCGCAGCACCGGCAGCACCTTCTCGCTGGTGGCCCCGGTGCCGGCACCCAGTTCCAGCACGTGGGCCGGGCCGGCCGGCGCGCGGTCGAGGTACTGCCGGACCGCACCGGCCACCAGCTCGTTGAAGTGATCGGTGAGGGCGTTGCCGCGGTACAGGTCCTGGACCAGCTCCATCGAGGAGTCCGGGAACATGATCTCGGTGCCGACCACCTCGCCGCGCAGGATCCGCGGGTACGCCCGGAGGAACTCCCGGTTCAGCCCGGCGGTGGCGGCGACAGCGGGGTACCGCGCGGCGACCCGGTCGAGCTCCTCCACCCAGCCGGTCGTACGGTCCGGCGCCCCGGCCGCCACGGTGATCCGGTCCCCGTCGCGGCTGACCAGCCCGGCGCCGGCGAACAGGCCGAGCACCGCCTCGTGCAGGCGGCGGAACTTGTCCCGGATGCCGAGGCTGGTGCGCAGCTGCTCGCTGTCGTACTGCTCGCCGGGGCTGCGGAAGGCGCCCATCCGCTGGTAGACGCCGAACAGGCCGGACACCGAGGCGGCGTCCAGCTCATCGAAACCGGCCAGCACCCGGGCGACGGCGTCGTCCGTCCCGGCCGGCTCGATCGGCCGCGGTGCGGGGATCTCCGGCAGCCAGAGCCGGCGGCGCTCGAACGGATAGGTGGGCAGTTCGATCCGGCGGGCCGCCGGGTCGGTGAGCCCGGACCAGTCGACCGGCGCGCCGGCGACCCAGCGCTCGGCGACCGCCGCCAGGTCACCGGAGGCCGCGGGCAGCGGCTGCCCGGCCGCGTACGCCGCCAGAGCGCCGGCCGCCTCGGCGACCGAGCGGGCCGGGAAGGCGAGGCGGAACTCGTGCGCCGTGCGCCCGGACTGCAGGGTGTACGCGACGTCGGCGAGCCGCACCGCGTCCGGCGTCACCGGCGTCACCGGCGTCACCGGCGGCCGCGGGCGGATCCCGGCGATCGCGCGGGCCACCGCACCGATGGTGTCCGCCGAGGTGGCCGCCGCCGGGAGCCGGGTGCCCAGCTCGTCGGCCAGCGCCGCGAAGTACCGGGCCCGCTCGGCCAGGCCGAACCCGCAGTCCACCAGGTCGGTGCCGAGGTCCAGGGTGTCCGCCCGGACGCCGGCCAGCTCGGCGGCGATCCGCAGGCAGCGCTGCTGCACGTCCTCCCCGGTGCCGTCCCGGCCCAGGAAGGTGGCGAGGTTCGCGGCGTACGCCCGCAGCCGCTCCTCGCTCTTGGCGGAGAGCACGATCAGGTGCTCGGCGTCCGGCGCGGCCGGCGCGCCGGCCGGGGCCGGGACGTGCTCCTCCAGGACCACGCACGCGTTCGCGCCGCCGGCCCCGAACGAGCTGACGATCGCGCGGCGGGGCGTCCCGTTCCGCTCCCAGGCCTCGGTCCGCTGCTGGACCCGGAACGGGGTGGTCGCGAAGTCGATCTCCGGGTTGGGCCGGGCCGAGTGCAGCGACGCCGCCAGCGTGCCGTGCCGCAGCTGGAGCAGCACCTTGGTCAGGCCGGCGATGCCGGCTGCCGCCTCCAGATGGCCGATGTTGGTCTTCACCGAGCCGATCGGGATCAGCGTCCGCTCGTCGCGCCCGGCCTCACTCACCGGCCCGCCGAACGCGTCGACCAGCCCGGCGATCTCGATCGGGTCGCCGAGCAGGGTGCCGGTGCCGTGCGCCTCGACGTAACCGATGGTCGCCGGTGCGATGCCGGCGCGCTCGATCGCCGTACGGATGACCCGGCTCTGTGCCGCCGAACTCGGCACCGTGTAGCCGCCCGCGTTGCCCACCGCGTTGATCGCCGAGCCGCGCAGCACCGCGAGCACCCGGTCCCCGTCGGCGAGCGCCGCCGCCAGCGGCTTGAGCAGGACCGCCCCGACGCCCTCGCCGTCGACGAAGCCGTCCGCGCCGGCGCCGAACGCCTTGACCCGGTCGTCGCGGGCCAGCATGCCGCCGCGGGCCAGGGTGCGCAGGTGCCTCGGGTGCAGGATCAGGTTGACGCCGCCGGCGATCGCGGTGGCGCACTCCCCGGCCCGCAGGCTCTGGCAGGCCAGGTGCACCGCGGTCAGCGACGCCGAGCAGGCCGTGTCGACGGCCAGGCTGGGCCCGGTGAAGTCGAAGAAGTGCGACACCCGGTTGGCCACCGACCAGTGCCGCGAGGAGGCGTCGTTCGGGGCACCGGCCGCCTCGGCCGCTCCGCTCATCCACTCGTAGTCGCTGCCCATCACGCCGACGAACACGCCGACCGGGCCCCGCGCCGCGAGGACCGCCGACGGGTAGCCGGCGTCCTCGACGGTCGCCGCGGCGGTCTGCAGGAACAGCCGCTCCTGCGGGTCCATCGCCTCGGCGTCGGCGGGCGAGATGTGGAAGAACAACGGGTCGAACTTGTCGGCGTCGTCGACGAAGCCGGCCCACTTGCTGTAGGCGCCGCCCGGTGCGGTGTCGAAGTGCGCGTCGGCGTCCCAGCGGTCGGCGGGCACCTCGCGGATCAGGTGGCGGCCGGCGGCGAGATGCTCCCACAGCTCGCCGACGGTGTCCGCGGACGGGTAGCGCCCGGCCACCCCGATGATCGCGATGGCGTCGGTCTGGTCCGCGCCGGCCGGTTCACTGGTCGCGGCCGCCGGGAGCTCGCCGGTCAGGAACGTCGTCAGCGCTCGCGGCGTCTTGTACTGGAACACCATCGTCGCGGGCAGCCGCCGGCCGAGCCGGGCGGCCAGCCGGTTGCGCAGTTCGAGCGCGGCCAGCGAGGTGAACCCGAGCCGGTGGAACTCGGCGTCCGGGTCGACAGCGGTGGTCGAGTCGTGCTTGAGCGTCGCCGCGACCTCGCGCAGGACCAGGTCCGCGACGGCCGCCGGGGTCCAGTCCGGCGCGGTGGCCGGCGCCGCCGGCGCGGTGGCCACGGCGGCGGCCGGGCGGCGGCGCGGGGCCAGCTCGCGGAAGAGCGGCCGCACCGGGGTGCCCACCTCCAGCCGCGCGGGCACCAGGTGCGCCGGTCCGGCACCGACGGCCGCGTCGAACAGCGCCAGCCCGGTCTCGGTCGTCATCGGGGCCAGGCCGGCCTCGGCCAGCCGGGCCAGGTCCGCCCGGCCGAGCTCGCCGGTCAGCCCGGTGGGCTGCGCCCACAGGCCCCAGCCCAGCGAGACGGCCGGCAGGCCGAGGTCGTGGCGGTGCCACGCCAGCGCGTCGACGAAGGCGTTCGCCGCCGCGTAGTTGCCCTGTCCGGCGGTGCCCAGGGTGGCGGCTGTCGAGGAGAACAGCACGAACGCGCCGAGGTCGAGATCCCGGGTCAGTTCGTGCAGGTGCCAGGCGCCGTCCGCCTTGGCGGCCAGCACCGGCCGCAGGCGATCCGGGGTGAGCGAGCCGATGACGCCGTCGTCCAGGACGCCGGCGGCGTGCACCACGGCCCGCAGCGGCCGGTCCGGGTCGATCCCGGCGAGCACCGCCGCCAGCGCCGCGCGGTCGCTGACGTCGCAGGCCACCGACGTCGCCGAGACACCCGCCGAGGTCAGCTCGGCGGCCAGGTCCGCGGCGCCACCGCGGCTGAGCAGCAGCAGGTCGCGAACCCCGTGGTCGGCGACCAGGTGCCGGGCGACCAGCCCGGCCAGGGTGCCGGACGCGCCGGTGATCAGCACCGTGCCGTCGGCGGGGAAGCCGGCCGGGGTGGCCGGGACGGTGGCGGGCACCAGGCGCGGCACCCGGATCCGGTCCCCGGTCACCGACAGCTCCGGCTCGCCGGTGGCCAGCACCGTCGCGAGCAGGCCGGGCAGGGCCGCCGGGTCGTCGGTGTCGACCAGCACGATCCGGTCCGGGTTCTCGGTCTGGGCGGAGCGCACCAGGCCCCGCACCGCGGCCGCCACCGGGTCCGCCGGGCCGCCGGTGGTCACCACCACCAGGCGCTGGTCCTGGTCGGCGTCGGCCGCGGCGAGCCGGCGCTGCAGGCCGTCGAGCACCTCCGCGGTCACCGCCCGCAGCCGACGCGGCACGTCGCCGTCGGCGGACGGGCAGGTCAGCACGGTGACGCCGGCGGTGTCGGCGGTTCCGGTGACGTCCGGGGCGACCCAGCGCACCTCGAAGAGCGAGCCGTCCACGACCGGGGCGCCGATCGGGCGCAGGGCCAGCGCGTCGACGGCCAGCACGTCCCGGCCGATGCCGTCGGCCAGGTACAGCGCGAAGGTGCCGTCCGGTCGCGGGCTCAGCCGGGCCCGCAGGGTGGCCGGCTCGGCGGCCTCCGGGTCCAGCCACCGGGCGCCGGTGAAGCTGAACGGCAGCGTCGGCACCGTCACGTCCAGCGCGTGCAGGGCCGCGTCGAGCAGCGCCGGGCGGATCGGGGCCGGCAGGGACACCTCGGCGAACAGATCCGCACCGGCGCGCCACAGCCGGCGCAGGCCCCGGAAGGCGGGACCGTAGTGCAGTCCCAGGGCGGCGCGGTCGGTGTACCAGGAGGTGAGGTCGACCGGCTCGGCGCCTGGTGGCGGCCAGGCGCCGAGACCGGGGTCGGTGACCGCCGGAGCGGTGTCGGTCAGCACGCCCGTCGCGTGCAGCCGCCAGCTCCCGCCCGGCAGGCGGCTGTGCAGCCGGAACGCGCGCTCCCCGGCGTCGTCCGGCGGGTCCGCGACGAGCTGGACGGCCAGCTCGCCCCGCTCCGGGACGACCACCGGCGCCTGCATGGTCAGCTCGTCGACGGCGGCGCCGGCCCCCAGCGCCATGTCCAGCAGCGCGGTGCCCGGCACCACCACCTGCTCGCGGACCCGGTGGTCGGCGAGCCAGGGGTGCCGGCTCAGCGAGAGCCGGCCGGTCAGCACGCGCTGGCCGGTGCCGGCCAGGTCGACCGGCTCGGACAGCAGCGGAACGGGTGCGGCCAGCCAGTACGGGCGGCGTTCGAAGGCGTACGTCGGCAGCGGCACGATCCGGCCGGCGACCGCGGGCGGCTCGGCGAGCACGCCGTGGGCGTACAGCGCGCCGGCGGCGAGCTGGAAGCGCCGGACCGGGTCCTCCTTGCGGTACAGCGTGCCCAGCACGTACGCCGTCTCCGCGGTGTCCTGGATCGCCATGGTGAGCAACGGGTGCGGGCTGATCTCCAGGAAGACCCCGTGGCCGGCCTCGGCGAGCGCGCGCACGGTGGGCTCGAACCGGACCGGGGCGCGCAGGTTGCGGAACCAGTACGCGGCGTCCAGCCGGTCGCCGTCGAGCGGTCGCGTGGTCACCGTGGACCAGAACGGCACCTGGCCGGCGCGCGGCCGGATCGGCGCGAGCAGCGTCGCCAGCTCGGCCTCCAGCGCGTCCACGTGCGCCGAGTGGGAGGCGTAGTCCACCGCGACCCGGCGGGCGCGGACGTCCTCGGCGTCGCACGCCGCCTCCAGCTCGTCCAGCGCGTCCGGGTCACCGGAGACCACCACGGCGGACGGGCCGTTCACGGCGGCGATCGAGATCCGGTTCGCGTACGGCGCGAGACGCTCCCGCACCCACGGCTCCGGGGCGGCCACCGCGAGCATCCCGCCGCTGCCGGCCAGGGTGCGCAGGGCCCGGCTGCGCAGCGCGACGATCCGCGCGCCGTCCTCCAGGGTGAGCGCGCCGGCCACGCAGGCCGCCGCGATCTCGCCCTGCGAGTGGCCGACCACAGCGGACGGCACCAGGCCGAGCGACCGCCACACCTCGGCCAGCGACACCATGACGGCCCAGAGCACCGGCTGGACCACGTCGACCTGAGCCAGGGCCGCCTTGTCGTCGAGCGCCTCCCGCAGCGACCAGTCCACGTGCGCGCTCAGCAGGCGTTCGCACTCGTCCATCCGCTCGGCGAAGACCGGGTACGCCTCGCGCAGCCCGCGGGCCATGCCCACCCACTGCGCGCCCTGGCCGGGGAACACCCAGACCAGGCCGGAGTCGGGCAGCACGGTGCCCTCGACCGCGTCGAGGCTGGACTCGCCGGTGGCCACGGCGTTCAGCCCGGCCAGCAACTCGTCCCGATCGGCGGCGACCACCACGGCCCGCTGCTCCAGCGCCGAGCGAGTCGCCACCGACGAGAACGCCACATCAGCGACCGACAGATCCGCATCGGAAGCCACCCGATCCCGCAACCGCGCCGCCTGCACCCGCAACGCCGGCACCGAACGCGCCGACACCACCACCGGCACCGGCGACTCCGGACCCGCCGGCACCGGCTCCGCCGCAACCTCCGGCGCCTGCTCCACGATCACATGCGCATTCGTCCCACTGATCCCGAACGACGACACCCCGGCCCGCCGCACCCGACCCACCACCGGCCACGACCGCCGCTCGGTCAACAACCGCACCGCACCCGCCGACCAATCCACATGCGACGACGGCCGATCAACATGCAACGACCGCGGCAACACCCCATGCCGCAACGCCATCACCATCTTGATCACACCACCGACACCCGCCGCCGCCTGCGCATGACCGATGTTCGACTTCAACGACCCCAGCCACAACGGCTCCGCCCGACCCTGCCCATACGTCGCCAGCAACGCCTGCGCCTCGATCGGATCACCCAACGCCGTACCCGTACCGTGCGCCTCCACCACATCCACATCAGCCCCGGACAACCCCGCCACCGCCAGCGCATCCCGGATCACCCGCTGCTGCGACGGACCATTCGGCGCGGTCAGGCCGCTGCTGGCACCGTCCTGATTCACCGCCGAACCACGCAGCACGGCGAGGACCTCGTGGCCGTTGCGGCGCGCGTCGGACAACCGCTCCAGCACCACCACGCCGACACCCTCGGCCCAGCCGGTCCCGTCCGCCGAGTCGGCGAACGCCTTGCACCGCCCGTCCGGGGACACCGCGCGCTGCCGGGAGAACTCCACGAAGGTGCGCGGGGTCGACATGACCGTGACGCCGCCGGCCAGGGCCAGGGAGCACTCGCCGGACCGCAGCGCCTGCGCCGCGAGGTGCATCGCCACCAGCGACGACGAACACGCGGTGTCCACCGACACGGCCGGGCCCTCCAGACCCAGCGTGTACGCCACCCGCCCGCTCACCACGCTCGGCAGGCTCCCGGTCATCAGCTCGCCCTCGTAGTCGCCGGCGTCGCCACCCAGCCGGGACCCGTAGTCGCTGTACATCACGCCGGCGAACAGGCCGGTCCGGCTGCCGCGCAGGGTGGACGGGGCGATGCCGGCCCGTTCCAGGGCCTCCCAGGACACCTCCAGCAGCAGCCGCTGCTGCGGGTCGGTGGCCAGCGCCTCGCGCGGCGACATGCCGAAGAAGCCGGCGTCGAACTCGGCCGCGTCGTGCAGGAACCCGCCGTGCCGGGTGTAGCTGGTGCCGGGCCGGTCCGGGTCCGGGTCGTAGAGGGACGCCAGGTCCCAGCCCCGGTCGTCGGGCAGCGGCGAGATGGCGTCGACCTCGTCGGTGACCAGCCGCCACAGGTCCTCGGGCGAGTGCACCCCGCCCGGGAACCGGCAGCTCATGCCGACTATCGCGATCGGGTCGGGCGCACCGGCCGGCGCGGCGGACTCCAGCTCCGCGATCCGCCCGTTGGCGTGGCGCAGCTCCGCGGTGACCCGCTTCAGGTAATCGAGCAGCCTGTCGTCGCTCACGGTCGCGGTCTCCCCAGCTCGTCTTCGATCATGGCGAACAGCTCTTCCTCGCTCGCGTCCTCGACCTGCCGGTCGGCGACCGGGGCGGCCGGTGCGGCCCCCGTGGTGAGGGTGGCGAGGAGGTCCCAGAGCCGGGCGGTGGCCGTCGATCGCAGCGTCTCGTCGTCGACGGCGGCCACGCCCTCGGCCAGCAGGTCCAGTGCGGCCAGTACCGGCGGCTCGGCCGGCCCGGGCTGCGGTTCGGGTGCGGGTTCCGGCTCCGGCAGCAGCCGGTGCAGGAGGTGCCCGGCCAGCGCGGCCGGGCTCGGATAGTCGAAGATCACGGTGGGCGGCAGGGTGACCCCGGTCCGGGCGGTCAGCCGTTGCCGCAGCTCCAGCGCGGTCAGCGAGTCGAAGCCGAGGTCCACGAAGCCGCGTTCGGCCGGCACGGTGGCGGTGCCGGGCCGGCGCAGCACCGCCGTGATCTCGGTCTGCACCAGCTGCCGCACGGTGCGCTCCCGGTCGTGCTCCGGCACCGCGAGCAGCCGGTCCCGCAGGGCCGGTGTGCTCGGGTCGGCGGCGGTCGCGCGGTCCCGCGGCCGGTCGGCGGCCACCGGCCGGGCGAGGCCGTGCAGGATCGCCGGTGGGCGCACGTCCGGCCCGGTGGTGTCGAGCCAGGCGGGCAGCAGGTGGGCCCGGTCCGCGTACAGGCCGAGGTCGAGCAGGTCCAGCCCGTCGCCGGTGGGCAGCAGGCGCACGCCGGTGCGGCGGACCCGCTCCTTGTCGGCGTCCCGGAGCCGCTCGGTCATCCCGGTGCTCCGCTCCCACAGACCCCAGCCGAGCGCCACGGCCGGCAGCCCGTTGGCCCGCCGGTGCTGGGCCAGGCCGTCGAGGAACGCGTTGGCCGCCGCGTAGCCCGCCTGCCCGGCGAAGCCGACCGTCGCCGTCACCGACGAGAACAGCACGAACGCCGTCAGCCCGGCGTCGCGGGTCAGCTCGTGCAGGTGCCACGCGCCGTCGACCTTCGGGGCCAGTGCCGCGTGCAGGCGTTCCGGGGTGAGCGACAGGGCGGCGGCGTCGTCCATCACGCCCGCCGCGTGGACCACCGCGCGCAGCGGCGCGGCGTCCGGAACGGCCGCCAGCACCGCGGCCAGGGCCGCGCGATCGGTGACGTCACAGGCCGCCACCGACACCGAGGCGCCGAGATCCGCGAGCTCATCGGTCAGCTCGGCCGGCGCGGTCCCACTGCGGCTGAGGAGCAACAGCCGGCGTACGCCGTGCCGCTGCACCAGTCGTCGGGCGACCAGCGCTCCCAGCCCGCCGGTGCCACCGGTGATCAGCACCGTGCCGCCGTCGCCGAACCGCCGGTCCGGGTCGGGCGGCGGCACCGAGCCGCGCGCCACCCGGGGGATGAACAGGCGGCCCGCGCGCACGGCCAGCTGCGGCTCGTCCCGCAGCGGGACGCCGTCCGGCGCGACGCCGTCCGTGCCGACGCCGTCCGTGCCGATGCCGTCCGTGCCGATGCCGTCCGTGTCGACGCCGTCCGTGCCGATGCCGTCCGTGCCGATGCCGTCCGTGTCGATCAGAAAGATCTGGCCCGGGAACTCGGTCTGTACCGGCCGGAGCAGCCCCCACACCGTGCTGGCGGCGCTGTCCACGTCCTCGTCCGGCGTCACCGCCACCGCCCGCCGGGTGACGACCGCCAGCGCCGTGCCGTCCCCGCCGTGCACCCGGAGCCAGTCCTGGACCTCCCGGAGCACCTTCTCGGCGGTCGCCCCGGGAGCGCCCGGCGGCACCGTGAGCACCGTGGCCGGGCCGGGCTGGGCGGCGCCCACCTCGCGCCACTCGACCTGGAACAGCTTCGGGTGGAAGCGGCGGGCGTCAAACGGCCGCAGGCTCAGCCCGTCCACCGTCAGCACCGCGAACCCGGCGCCGTCCGCGACGATCAGCGCCCCGTCCGCGGTGATCCGGGCGCGCAGCCGGGTGGCGCCGACCCGGCCCAGCCGGACGCCGGTCCAGGAGAACGGCAGTACCGTGCCGGAGCCGCGTACCGCGACGAGCGGGTGCAGCACGGCGTCGAGCAGGGCCGGGTGGATCGCGAACGGGCCGGGCTCGCCGGTCAGCGCGACCTCGGCGAAGAGCTCCTCGCCCCGCTGCCACACCGCGTGCACGTTGCGGAACAGCGGGCCGTACTCCAGGCCGCGCGCGGCCAGGTCGGCGTACCAGCCGGCGTGGTCGAGGGCGGTGGCGCCGGCCGGCGGCCACTCGGTGAGCACCGCCGCGGTGGTCTCGCCGGCCCGGCCCCCGGTCACCCGGCCGGTGGCGTGCAGCCGCCACTCACCGTCCTCGCCGCGAGCGTGGATCCGCAGGTCCCGGCCGCCGGCCCGGTCCGGCGCGGCGGCCGACAGCTGGACCTCCACCTCGCCCCGCTCGGGGATGGTGAGCGGGGCCAGCATGGTGAGCTCGTCCACCGTGTCGCCGACGCCCAGCGCCATCTCCAGCAGGGCGGTGCCCGGCACCACGATCGCGCCGTGCACCCGGTGGTCGGCCAGCCACGGGCGGGTTCCCGGCGACAGCCGGCCGGTACGCACCAGCCCGCCGTCGGCCAGCTCGGCGACCTGCGGCAACAGGTCCTGACCGGCGACACCGTCGAGCCAGTAGCGCTCCGGCTGGAACGCGTACGTCGGCAGGTCCACCACGCGCCCGCCGGCGGCCAGCGCCGGCAGGTCGGCCGGGACGCCGTGCGCGTGGAGCCGGCCGACGGCGGTCACCACCTCGCGGGCCTCGTCCCGGTCGCGCCGCTGCGTCGCCACGACCAGCGCGTCCCGGCCGGCCAGGCATTCCTCCAGCATCGGCACCAGGGCGGCGTCCGGCCCGATCTCGACGAACGTGGTCACGCCCCGCTCGGCCAGCCACGCGACGTCGTCGGCGAACCGGACGGTGCCGCGCACGTGGCGGACCCAGCGCTCGGCGGTCTGCGGCTCGCGGGCGGCCATCGGGATGACCGGCTCGTGGAAGGTGAGCGTCTCGGCCACCGCGCGCAGGCGCGGCAGCATCGGCTCCATCAGCGGCGAGTGCGAGGCGTGCGAGATGCGCAGCCGCTTGACCGGCCGCCCGGTCGCCTCGATCCGGCCGGCGATGGCCAGCACGGCGTCCTCGTCGCCGGCGACGACCACCGAGGACGGCCCGTTCACCGCGGCGATCGCGACCCGCTCCGTGAGCAGGGGCAGCACCTCGGCCTCCGGCACGCCCAGCGCGACCATGGCGCCGCCGGCCGGGAGTTCCTGCTGCAACCGGCCACGGGCGGCGACGAGCGCGCAGGCGTCCGGCAGGGAGAGCACGCCGGCCACGTGAGCGGCGGCCAGTTCGCCGGTGGAGTGACCGGCCACGAAGTCGGGTCGCACGCGCCAGGAGCCGAGCAGCCGGAACAGGGCGACCTGGAAGGCGAAGATGGCCGTCTGCATCCAGCCGATCCGGTCCAGCAGGGCCGCTTCCGGGGTGCCCGGCTCGGCGTGCAGGATCTCGCGCAGCGGTCGTTCCAGGTGCTTGTCGAGCTCGGCGCAGACCTCGTCGAGCGCAGCGGCGAAGACCGGCTGGGTGGCCGCGAGCCGGCGTCCCATGCCGAGTCGCTGCGCGCCACCGCCGGTGAAGACGAACGCGGTCCGGCCGGCGCGCGGGGAGCTTGCCGGCACCTCGCCGGTGGCCACGGCGTTCAGCCCGGCCAGCAACTCGTCCCGATCGGCGGCGACCACCACGGCCCGCTGCTCCAGCGCCGAACGAGTCGCCACCGACGAGAACGCCACATCAGCGACCGACAGATCCGCATCGGAAGCCACCCGATCCCGCAACCGCGCCGCCTGCACCCGCAACGCCGGCACCGAACGCGCCGACACCACCACCGGCACCGGCGACTCCGGACCCGCCGGCACCGGCTCCGCCGCAACCTCCGGCGCCTGCTCCACGATCACATGCGCATTCGTCCCACTGATCCCGAACGACGACACCCCGGCCCGCCGCACCCGACCCACCACCGGCCACGACCGCCGCTCGGTCAACAACCGCACCGCACCCGCCGACCAATCCACATGCGACGACGGCCGATCAACATGCAACGACCGCGGCAACACCCCATGCCGCAACGCCATCACCATCTTGATCACACCACCGACACCCGCCGCCGCCTGCGCATGACCGATGTTCGACTTCAACGACCCCAGCCACAACGGCTCCGCCCGACCCTGCCCATACGTCGCCAGCAACGCCTGCGCCTCGATCGGATCACCCAACGCCGTACCCGTACCGTGCGCCTCCACCACATCCACATCAGCCCCGGACAACCCCGCCACCGCCAGCGCATCCCGGATCACCCGCTGCTGCGACGGACCATTCGGCGCGGTCAGGCCGTTGCTGGCGCCGTCCTGGTTGACAGCGGATCCACGCAGGACCGCGAGGACCTCGTGGCCGTTGCGGCGCGCGTCGGACAACCGCTCCAGCACCACCACGCCGACACCCTCGGCCCAGCCGGTCCCGTCGGCGGCGTCCGAGAACGCCTTGCACCGGCCGTCGGGCGAGAGGCCCCGCTGGCGGGCGAACTCGACGAACATCCCGGGGGTGGACATCACCGTCGCGCCGCCGGCCAGGGCCAGGGAGCACTCGCCGGACCGCAGCGCCTGCGCCGCGAGATGCATCGCCACCAGCGACGACGAACACGCCGTGTCCACCGACACGGCCGGGCCCTCCAGGCCGAGGGCGTACGCCACCCGGCCGGAGGCCACGCTGGGCGCCCCGCCGGTCAGCGCGTGCCCGGCGAAGCTCTCCGGCGTCTCGTGCAGGCGGGGCACGTAGTCCTGCCCCATCACGCCGACGTAGACGGCGGTCCGGCTGCCCCGCAGTCCGGCCGGGTCGAGCCGGGCGCGTTCCAGGGCCTCCCAGGACACCTCCAGCAGCAGCCGCTGCTGCGGATCCATGGCCAGTGCCTCGCGCGGGCTGATCCGGAAGAACCCGGCGTCGAAGTCACCCGCGGCGTCCAGGAAGCCGCCGCGAGCCGGCTGCTCCGGTGTGCCGGCGGTGACGCTCCAGCCACGGTCGGACGGGAACCCGGAGATCGCGTCGACCTCGTCGGTGACCAGCCGCCACAGGTCCTCGGGCGAGCTCACCCCACCGGGGAAACGGCAGGCCATGCCCACGATGGCGATGGCGTCGCCGGCGTCGGCGCGCGGGGCCGGGGCGGGGGTCACGGCGGGCGCCGGGTCCGTCGTACGCAACGAGATCAGATGGCGGACGAGCATCTCCGGCGTCGGCTGGTCGAAGAGCAGGGTGTCCGGCAGCGGCAGGCCGGTGGCGAGGCTGAGCCGGTTGCACAGGTCGATCGAGGTGACCGAGTCGAAGCCCAGCTCCTCGAACGGCCGGTCGCTCTCGATCGCGCCCGGGTCCGCGTGCCCCAGCAGTTCGGCGGTCTCGGCGTGGACCAGATCCCACAGGTCCCGCTCGCCGAGCGCGTCCACCGGCGCCGCCTCGGACGCCACCTCGGTCAGCCAGTGCCTCTGCCGCTGGAACGGGTAGGTCGGCAGGTCCACGACGCGGCCGCGCGGCAGCACCGCGGCCCACTCCACCGGTGCGCCCCGCAGGTACGCGTCCACCTGCTCGGCGAACGCCGGAACCGGCGGCGCGGGCCGCCCGGCGGCCAGCGCGGCCAGGCCGGCGAGCAGTTCCGCCCGGTCGGCGGCGACCACCACGGCGCGGTGCTCCAGCGCGGACCGGGTCGTCGCGGCGGAGAAGCCGATGTCGGCCAGGGACAGCTCGGGGTCGGCGGCGACCCAGTCGCGCAGTCGCGCGGCCTGTGCGCGCAACGCCGCGGCGGAGTGCCCGGAGAGCGGCACCGGCGTGACCGCCGGCGCGGGCGCGGGCGCCGGCGTGATCCGTGGCCCGGCGGCGACCACGACGTGGCAGTTCGTGCCGCCGATGCCGAACGAGCTGACCCCGGCGAGCCCGGCGTCGGCGGGCCACGGCTGGGCGGTGGTGCTGACCCGCAGGCGCCAGCGGTCCAGCGGGATCGCCGGGTTCGGCGCGGTGTGGTTCAGGCTGGCCGGGACCGTGCCGTGCCGCAGGGCCAGCGCCACCTTGATCAGACCGATCACCCCGGAGGCGCCGTCGAGGTGACCGATGTTCGTCTTGACCGAGCCGACCAGCAGCGGCTCGTCACCGGCCCGGCCGGCACCGAACACCGCGCCGAGCGCGGCGGCCTCGACCGGATCGCCGACCCGGGTGCCGGTGCCGTGCAGCTCGACGTAGTGGACGCGCGCCGGGTCGGCACCGGCCCGGTCGTACGCCTCTCGCAGCAGCGTCTCCTGCGCGGCGGCGTCGGGAACGGTGAGTCCCGGCCCGCCACCGTCGTTGTTGACCGCGCCGGCGAGCAGCACGCAGGCGATCCGGTCACCGTCCGCCACCGCGTCGGCCAGCCGCTTGAGCACCACGACGCCGCCGCCCTCGCCCCGGACGAAGCCGTTGGCCCGGGCGTCGAACGTGTGGCAGCGCCCGTCCGGCGACAGCGCCCGGGCCCGGGCGAAGGCCAGCGTCCCGTCCGGTACCAGGTTCAGGTGCACGCCGCCGGCCAGGGCCAGCCCGGCCGCGCCGGAGCGCAGGCTCTCGCAGGCCAGGTGGACGGCGACCAGCGAGGACGACTGCGCGGTGTCCACCGTCAAACTCGGCCCGCGCAAGCCGAACCGGTAGGACACCCGGTTGGCGATCAGTCCCCGGCTCAGCCCGGCGAGCGAGTGGGCCGACACCGCCCCGGCCCCGTGCTGGTGGACCAGCGTGGCGTAGTCGTCACCGGTGGCGCCCAGGTACACCGCCGTGGTGCTGCCGTGCACGTCGGCCGGCACCACCCCGGCGCCCTCCAGGGCCTCCCAGCTCAGCTCCAGGGCGAGCCGCTGGCGCGGGTCCATGGCCGCGGCCTCGCGCGCCGAGACGCCGAAGAACGCGGCGTCGAAGTCGGCGATCCGGTCGAGGTAGCCGCCCCGGCGCATGCCCGCCGGCAGCAGCTCCTCCGGTACGTCGTCCGGCCACCGCCCGGGCGGCGGGTCGGTGATCGCGTCGACCCCGTCCCGCAGCAGGCGCCAGAACGCCGGGACGTCCTCGGCGCCGGGCACCCGGCAGGACATCCCGATCACGGCGATGGCATCGGTCACCGGGCGCCCTCCACTCGGTCGCGCAGCTCGGCCAGCGTCCCGTCCGGGTCGGCGGCCACCGCGTGCAGCAGCGCCGCGTAGGCGTCCGCCAGCCGCGTGGCGGTGCGCCGCCCGAACAGGTCGCCGCTGTACTCCAGATAGCCGGCCAGCCCGTCGCCGGTGTCCTGCAGCGACAGGTTGAGGTCGTGCTTGGCGGTGCCGGACTCGACCGCCAGCGGGGTCACCGCGATGCCGCCCGCCTCGGCGGACGCCGCCGCCGGGGCCGCCGGGACCAGGTTGAACATGACCTGGCAGGACGGCGATCCGGGGAGGTCCCGGAACGGCAGGTCCTTGTGCTCCTGCGCCTCGGCGCTGACCTGCCGCACCTGGCCGAGCAACGCCCCGAACGACAGCTCCGGGCTGATGTCCAGGCGCATCGGCACGGTGTTCACGAAGTAGCCGACCAGCTCCTCCAGCTCGGGGCGGCTCCGGTTGGTGACCGGCGAGCCGATCAGCACCTCGCGGTCCGCGGTGATCCCGCCGAGCAGCGTCGCGAACCCGGACAGCAGGGTCATGTAGAGCGTGGCGCCACGCTCCTGACCCAGCGCCCGGAGCCGGTCGAGCAGGCCCGCGCCGACCCGGACCGGGACCGTCGCGCCCACGTACGACCGGATCGGCGGCCGCGGGTAGTCGGTGCGCAGCGACAGCACCGGCAGCCCGGCCAGCCGCTCGCTCCAGTACTCCCGCTGGCGGTCCAGCTCCGCCGCGCCGACGGTGTCCCGCTGCTCGCGGGCGAAGTCGGCGTACCGCAGCGGCAGCGGCGGCAGCTCGCCGGTGCCGTCGTGCACCGCCGACTGGTAGGCGGTGCCCAGGTCGCTCAGCAGGATGCCGGTCGACCAGCCGTCGAAGACACCCCACGGCCGGGTCACCACGGCGACGTGGTCGGTGCCGGACAGGGCCAGCAGGTGGACCCGGATCGCGAACGGGTCCTCCGGGGCGAACGGCCGCGCCCGCTCGGCGCGCAGCCACTCGGTGACCGCGGCCTCGTCGTCGACCGGCAGGACCGGCACCTCGATAGCGGTGTCCTCGTTCACCCGTTGCCGCACCTCGTCGCCGTCGACCAGGTAGCTCGTGCGCAGGATGGCGTGCCGCCCGACGACGGCCCGCACCGCGGTGGTCCACGCGTCGCGGTCCAGCGGGCCGGTGACCCGGATCGCGAGCTGGACGTTGTCGTCGGCCGATGGCCGCAGGAACCAGAGGTCGCGCTGCTGCAGGGCGAGCGGCGCGGGTTCGTCCGGGCGCGCCTGGGCGGCGGCCGGCACCGGCTCCGGCTCCGCGGGCGCCAGCACGGCGGCCATCTCCTCGACGGTGGCCCCGGTGAGGATCAGCTGGAGCGGCAGTTCGGCCTTCAGCTCCTTCTTCACCCGCAGGGTCAGCCGGGTGGCGAGCAGCGAGTGCCCGCCGAGATCGAAGAAGGTGTCCCGCAGGCCGACCCGGTTGAGGCCGAGCACGCCCGCCATCAGCCGGCACAGCGTCCGCTGCGTCTCGGTGCGCGGCGGCACGTAGGTCTCCGTGGCCACGTCGGCCTCGTCCGGCGCCGGCAGGGCCCGCTTGTCCACCTTGCCGTTCGGCGTCACCGGCAGCTCTTCGAGCAGCACGAACGCACTGGGGACCAGGTAGTCCGGCAGCCGGGTGGCGAGATGCTCCTTGAGCGTCCGGACCATCGGCGGGATCAGCCGGCCGATCTGCGGGTTGTTCGCCGACGCCGCGCTCCGGTACGGCGAGCGGGCCAGCACCGGGGGCAGCTCGCCGCGGCCCAGGACCAGGTCCAGGCCGTCCGGCCGGTCCTGCGACCAGGTGGCGGCCACCCGGTAGCCGAGTTCCTCGGCATACGCCAGGACCGCCTCCAGTTCCGCCACCTCGGCGGCCGCGGTCGCGGTCAGCCGGGTGCCGGCGGGCAGCGGGTCGACCTGCCGGGTGGACGCCCAGCGGGTCAGCCCCCGCGCCACCCGGACGTCCTCGGCGATCCGGGGGTTGGTCAGGCCGGTCACCCCGAACCGGTCCGGGGCGCCGTCGCTGAGCAGGTCCCGCAGCTCCCCGGCGGTGGTGGCGGTTCGCCACGGCAGCGGGCCGGCGGAGCGGGTGGCGCCCTTGGTGAGCACCACGTCGTACCGGTAGGCCAGCATCTCGTTGTCACCGGTCCCGCGCTTGACCAGCACGTCGACGCCGGTCACGTCCGGCAGGCGGTCCGCGAGCCGGGCGAACCAGGTGGGGCTGACCAGCAGCTCGGTCTCCTGCCGGCGGCGGCGCTGCACCTGCGCGGCCAGCGAGGCGACGGTGCTGCGGCTGCCGCCCCGGCCGCGCTCGACGGCCACCAGGTGCTCGGCGAACAGGTCCAGGTTGCGGATGTCGCCGAGCAGGATGCGGCCGCCGTCGGCGACCAGCGGCAGCAGCCGGGTGATGACCTCCTCCAGGTAGAGGCGGTTCGGGAAGTACTGGACGACCGAGTTCAGCACCACCGTGTCGAAGGTCGAACCGGCCAGGTCCTGTACGGACAGCGCGTCGCCGTGCGCCAGGGTGACGTGCGACCAGCCGCGGCGTTCCACCCCGCGGCGCACCTCGGCCAGCACGGCCGCCGAGATGTCCAGGGCGTGCACGGCGGTGCAACTCTCCGCGTACCGGAAGAGCAGCAGACCGGTGCCGCAGCCGACCTCCAGCAACCGCTTCGGTCGCAGGTCGGCGATCCGCTGGACGGTGCCCTCGATCCACTCCAGCATCTGCGGTTCCGGGATCGGCTCGCCGGTGTAGCTGCTCTGCCAGCCGGCCAGGTTCATCCCCTCGGTGGCGTCGGCGGCCGGCGCCGGCTCGGCGTACTGGTCCTCGAAGACCTTCTGCCACTGCTCCAGGTGCTCGGTGTTCTGCTCGGCGGTGGCGGTGTCCAGCCACTCCTCGGTCGGGCGCACGTAGGCCGCGAGCGACCGGGTCTCCCCGGAGGCGAACGGGACCACGACGGCGCTGTGCACCGCGGGGTGGGTCTGCAGCGCGCTCTCCACCTCGCCCGGCTCGACCCGGAAACCGCGCACCTTGACCTGGTCGTCGATCCGGCCGAGGAACTCCAGGGTGCCGTCCGGCAGGTGGCGGGCCAGGTCGCCGGTGCGGTAGAGGCGGCCGCCCGGTTCGTCGCCGAACGGGTCGGGGACGAACCGGGCGGCGGTCAGGTCGGGGTCGTCGAGGTAGCCTCGGGCCACCCCGGCGCCACCCACGCAGAGTTCGCCGGCCACCCCGGCCGGCACCAGCCGCAGCCGGCTGTCGGTGACGTACGCGGTGGACCGCGGCACCGGCCGGCCGATCGGGATCCGGGCGTTCTCGTCCAGGTCGCGCGGGATGACGTGGTACGTCGACGCGATGCTGTTCTCCGTCGGGCCGTACCCGTTCACCACGGTGAGGCCGGGCTGGGCCGCGAAGAGCCGGCGCACGTCGCGCGCCGAGAACGCCTCGCCCACCACCGCCAGGTAGGTGAGCGGCAGGTCACGGCCCTCGGCCGCCTCGGCGAAGGCGGGCAGGAACGCCGCCGACAGCAGCATCGTGGTCACCCCGGTCCGCGCCACGCAGTCCAGCAGCCGCTCCACGTCCTTGTTGTCGCCGTCGAGCAGGACCAGCCGGCCGCCCGCCACCAGCGGTGTCAGCACCTCCTGGGTGCCGGCGTCGAACGAGATCGACGAGTGGTGCAGGAACACGGTGTCGTCGCTCGGCGGGAAGTAGTCCGGGTTGCGCAGCAGCCGGACCACGCCGCGCTGCTCCACCAGGACGCCCTTGGGGCGGCCGGTCGAGCCGGAGGTGAAGATGGCGTAGGCGAGGTGCTCCGGGGTCAGTCCGGTCTCCGCCCGGGACAGGTCGTGTTCGGGCAGGTCGCCGAAGTCGGCGGTGTCCAGGTGGACCACCTCCGGCACCGCCTCGAACAGCGTGGCCGGCAGGTCCGAGCGGGTGAGCAGCACGCCCACCCCGGCGCCCTGGAGCAGGGTGTGGATCCGGTCCTCCGGGTACCCGGGGTCGATCGGCACGTACGCGCCGCCGGCCTTGAGGATCCCGAGCATGCCGATCACCAGCTCGGGTGACCGGTCGACGCAGAGGCCGACCAGGGTGTCCGGGCCGATCCCGCAGCGGCGCAGGTGATGCGCGACCCGGTTGGCCCGGGCGTTGAGCTCGGCGAAGGTCAGCGTCCGGTCGCCGTGCCGCACGGCGACCTCGCCGGGCCGCCGGGCCACCTGCTCCTCGAAGAGCTCGGCGAGGCAGCGGTCGTGCGGGTGCCCGGCGCCGGTGCCGTTCCACTCGGCGAGCTGCCGCCGGCGCTCGGCGGCGGGCAGCACGTCGACGTCGAGGGCCGCGGTGCCGGTGCCGTCGTCGGCGGCCAGCGCGCTGACGATGCCGCCGAGGGCGGTCTCCACGTACTCCAGCAGCGCCTCGGGTTCGACCCGGTCCTCGACCTGGACGGTCAGCGACAGCTCGGTGCCGAGATCGTCGAGCGAGATGCCCATCGGGTAGTTGGTGCGGTCCATCGACGCCAGCCAGCGGATGCCGCGCTCCTCGACCCGGGAGGTCTGCGCCGCGTCACCGCGCCGGGGCTCGAAGTGCCGGAAGTTCACCGCGGCGCTGAACAGCGGAGCGTCGCTGTCCAGGCCGGTGGCGCGCTGCGCCACGCTGAGCGAGCTCTGCTCCCGGGCGATGAGTTCCTTCAGCCCGGTGTCGACGTCCGCGATCAGCTCCCGGACGGTCCGGCCGGCCAGCCGGACCCGCAGCGGGAGCGTGTTGATGAAGTTGCCGAGCATCCGGTCGACGCCCGGCACGCCCTGCAGGCGGCCGGACATGACGGTGCCGAAGACGACGTCGTCGCGCCCCGCGGCGGCGCCGATGACCAGCGCGCAGGCGGCGTGGAACAGGCAGGCCGGGCTCAGCCGCAGCCGCTTCGCCTCGGCCCGCAGCCGCTCGGTGAGCGCCGGGTCCAGGGAGCGGCGCGGTTTGCGGGTACGCCGCCCGTCCCCCCGCACGTCGGTCAGGCCGAACGGCGTGGTCGGCTCGGCCACGTCGCCCAGCGTCTCCCGGAAGTACGCCTCCGCGTCGCCGGTGGCGAGCTGGTGCCGGGTGTGCGCGACGAAGTCCCGGTACGCGGCCGGCGGCGCCAGCGACTCCGCGCGGTCGCAGACGTGCGCGGCCAGCTCCTCCATGATCAGCCGCAGCGAGGTGGCGTCCTCGATCAGGTGGTGGAAGGCCAGCAGCAGGTAGCGGCGGCCGGACCCGGCGTCCTCGGCGATCAGCAGCCGGAACAGCGGCGCCCGGCCGACCGGCATCGGCGCGGGGTGGTGCAGCAGCTCGCGGGCCTGCTCCTCGGCGTCCCGGGCGGGATCGAGCCGGACCCGCCCGACCGGCAGCTCGACGGAGCGGTGGACGACCTGCACCGGCTCCGGCAGCCCGGCGGTGACCACGGCGGTCCGCAGCACGTCGTGCCGGTCGATCACCGCCTGCACCGCCGCGGTGAACGTGGCGGCCGCCGTCTCGTCGTCGGCCACGAAGAGCGCGGACATCAGGTACGGGTCGTTCTCCGGATCCACCAGGTGGTGGAAGAGGATCCCCTCCTGGGCCGGCACCAGCGGATAGACGTCCTGGAGGTTCGGCGCCCCGCCGGGGACACCGGCCACGATCGCGTCGATCTGCTCCTGGTTCAGCTGGACCAGGGGCAGCATCTCCGGGGTGATCCGCTCGCAGCCGGCCGGGATGGCGTTCGGCGGCACCTGGAACTCCGTGCCGCCGGTCCCGGCCCCGTCGATCAGGGCGGCGAGGTCGGACAGGGCGGGCGCGCTGAAGACATCCCAGACGGTGGCGTGCAGGCCGGCCGCGGCCAGCCGGGCCACCAGGGAGGTGATCAGCAGCGAGTGCCCGCCGAGCGCGAAGAAGTTGTCGCCGGCGCCGACCCGGCCGGCGTCGAAACCGAGCAGGTCGGCCCAGAGCTCGGCGAGGATCCGCTCGGTGGGCGTCGCCGGGGCGACGTAGGCGCTCTGCACGAACGCGCCGATGTCCGGCGCCGGCAGGGCCTTGCGGTCCAGCTTGCCGTGGGTGGTCAGCGGCAGCGCGTCGAGCAGCACGAAGGCGCTGGGCACCTGGTACTCGGGCAGGGTCCGCTCCAGATGCCGGACGAGGTCGTCGCGCAGCGCGTCGGTGGTCTCCCCCGCCGGCACCACGTAGCCGGTCAGCCGCTGGTCGCCGGGCTGGTCCTCGCGGACGACGACGGCGCAGGCGCGCACCATCGGGTGCTCGGCCAGCCGGTGCTCGATCTCGCCCAGCTCGATCCGGAACCCGCGCAGCTTGACCTGGTCGTCGGCGCGGCCGAGGAACTCCAGGGTGCCGTCGGCCCGCCACCGCGCGAGGTCGCCGGTGCGGTACAGCCGGGCGTCCGGGCCGGCGCCGAACGGGTCGGGCACGAAGCGCTCCCGGGTCAGCTCCGGCTGCCGCAGATAGCCGCGGGCCAGGCCGGCACCGGCGATGTGCAGCTGGCCGACGCAGCCGATGCCCTGCGGGTCCAGCGCGTCGTTCAGCACGTACAGCCGGATGTTCTGGATCGGCCGGCCGATCGGGATGACCCGCGGCACCTGGTCCGCCGGCACGGTCCAGTGGCTGACGTCGACCGCCGCCTCGGTGGGTCCGTAGAGGTTGTGCAGCGGCGCCCGGTGCCGGGCGTAGTGCGCGGCGCACAGGTCGGCCGGCAGCGCCTCGCCGCTGGCGAACACCCGCCGGACCGTGGTGCAGCCGGACCAGCCGGGCTCGGCCACCATCGAGCGCAGCATCGACGGTACGAAGTGCAGGGTGGTGACACCGAACCGGTTGATCGCGGCGACCAGCGCGGCCGGGTCCCGGTGCGCCTCCGGCTCGGCGACGGCCAGGCGCGCGCCGGACAGCAGCGGCCAGAAGAACTCCCAGACCGAGACGTCGAAGCTGTACGGCGTCTTCTGCAGGACGACGTCGTCCTCGGTGA
This sequence comes from Actinoplanes oblitus, assembly GCF_030252345.1. Lineage (NCBI taxonomy): Bacteria > Bacillati > Actinomycetota > Actinomycetes > Micromonosporales > Micromonosporaceae > Actinoplanes > Actinoplanes oblitus. The sequence continues at coordinate 7,126,692 of NZ_CP126980.1, forward strand.
GCCGGTACTCGTTCTGCATCCACTCGATGCGGTTGACCGCCGCCCGGTGCTCGATCATGACGCCCTTGGGCCGCCCGGTCGAGCCGGAGGTGTGGATGACGTACGCCAGTCCGCCGGGTTCGGCGCCGGCTCGCGGGTCGTCGGTCCGTTCCTCGGCGACCGGCTGCCCGTCCCGGTCGGTGATCCGCCCGTCCCGGTGCACCGCGAGCAGGTGCGCGGCGCCGGCCAGCGGTGCGGCGTCCAGGTGCGGCTGGACCAGGACCGCGGCGACGCCGGAGGACTCGACCAGCCCAGCCAGCCGGGCCGCCGGGTACGACGGCTCCAGCGGCAGGTAGGCGCCGCCCGCCTTGAGGATGCCGTAGACGCCGGCCACCATCTCGGCGGAGCGTTCCATGGCGAGGCCGACCGGCTGGTCCGGTACCACCCCGTGCGCGCGCAGCGTGTGCGCGACGCGGTTGGCCCAGGCGTTCAGCTCGGCGTACGTCCAGGAGCGATCGGCGTCGACCAGCGCGACCCGCTCCGGGTGCCGCGCCACCGCGGCCTCGAAGAGCTCGTGCAGGGTCCGGTCGCCGGCGAAGTCCCGGGCGGTGTCGTTCCACTCCTCGACGACCTGGCGGCGCTCCGCCGGGCTGGCCAGCGGCAGCCGGGACACCGCGACCCCGGGATCGCGGACCACCGCCGCGAGCAGCTCGGTCCAGTGCGCGATGAATCGCAGCACGGTCTCCCGGTCGAACAGTGCGGTGTTGTACTCCACCGCGCCGGCCAGGCCGGTCAGGGTCTCCCGCAGGTCGAGGGTCAGGTCGAACTTGGTGACGTCGAAGTCGAACTCGACAGGTGACACGGTGGCCGCGCCGAGCCGGGTCTCCTGCTCGGTCTGCGCCTCCTGGAGCACGATCATGGTCTGGAAGACCGGCGCGTGGGCCAGGCTGCGCTCCAGCTTCAGGGCGTCCACCACCGCCTCGAACGGCACGTCCTGGTGGTCGTACGCCTCCAGCGCGGTGGCCCGCACCCGGCCGAGCAGCTCGCTGAACGCCGGGTCGCCGGTGAGGTCGGTGCGCATCACCAGGGTGTTGGCGAAGAAGCCGACCAGGTTCTCGGTCTCCACCCGGTTGCGGTTGGCGACGACGGTGCCGACCGGGACGTCGCTCTGCCCGGTGTAGCGGTGCAGCACCACGGCGTACGCGGCGAGCAGCGTCATGTAGAGCGTGACACCGTGCCGTTCGCTGAGCTCGCGCAGGCCGGTGAGCAGCTCCGGCGGGCAGCTGAAGAACTCCCGGCGACCCTCGTACGTCTTGACCGCCGGCCGCTCCCGGTCGGCGGGCAGGGTGAGCGTGGGGTCGATGCCGGCCAGCCGCTCCTGCCAGTACGCCACCTGCCGGGCCTGGACGTCGTCGCCCAGCCACTCGCGCTGCCACTGGGCGTAGTCGGCGTACTGCACCGGCAGCGGCGCCAGCGGATCCGGGCGGCCGTCCCGGAACGCCTCGTAGAGCGCGCCCAGGTCCCGCAGGAACACCCCCACCGACCAGCCGTCGGAGCAGCTGTGGTGCATCGTCACCTGCAGGACGTGGTCGTCCTCGGCCAGGGTGAGCAGCTGCGCCCGGATCGGCAGGTCCCGCTCCAGGTCGAACGGGGTGACCGCCTCCCGCTGGACGATCTCGGCCAGCCGCGCGGTGCCGGTGAGCGCCACCGAGCGCACCGCGAAGTCTTCGCCGTCCCCGATCAGCTGGTACGGCACCCCGTCCCGGTCGGCCAGCCGGGTCCGCAGCGACTCGTGCCGCCGCACCACCGCGGCGAGCGCCCGGCTCAGCGCGGGCCGGTCGAGCGGCCCGGTCAGCCGCAGCGCCAGCGGGATGTTGTAGTGCGCGCTCGTCCCGTCCAGCCGGGCCAGAAACCACAGGCGCTGCTGGGCGTAGGACAGCGGCGGCGCGACCCCGTCGGTACGCGGGAACCGGGGGATCCCGTCCAGCGCCGAGACGTCGACGCCCTGCTTGCGCAGCAGATCGAGCAGCGCGCGCTGCCGTTTCGGCGGCAGGGACCGGATCCGCCGGATCAGGTCCAGGGTGTTCTGCTGGTCGGTGGTCATGACCGTCCCCCCGGTGCGGTGTGCTCGATCTCCAAGGCGTCCAGCTCCTCGTCGGTCAGGCTCTCGATCAGGTCGAGGCCGGCCAGGATCGCGCCGGCGTCGGCGCCCCCGTCCGGGCTCCGGCGTTCCAGCTCGGCGGCGAGTTCGCCGAGCCGTGGCGTGGCGAACACCGCCTGCACCGGCAGCTCCACCCCGGCCTCCCGCTTCAACAGGTTGATCAAGCGGGTGACCAGCAGCGAGTTGCCGCCCAGTGCGAAGAAGTCGTCGGCCACGTCGAAGGCCGCGGCGTCGGTGTGCAGCAGCTCGGCCCAGGCGGCGGCGACGGTACGTTCGGCGGGTGTCGCCGGGGCCACCCGCAGCACGTCGGCCGGCCGGTGCAGCGCCGGGTCGGGCAGCGCGCGGTGGTCGAGCTTGCCGTTGCGGGTCAGCGGCAGTTCGTCGAGCAGCACGTAGGTGGCCGGCCGCATGTACTCGGGCAGCCGTCCGCGCAGCGTCGCCTGCAGGTCGTCGCGCAGCGCGGCGGCGTTCGGCCAGCGCACGGCCGGCGCCGGGGGCGTGTCGTCGGCGGCCGGCGCCGCCCCGGGCCGGCGGGCGTAGAGGTTGTAGAGCGACGTCTTGCGCAGCGACTGGTTCGCCTGCTCGCTGACCACCTCGAAGCCGTGGCCGCGCAGCAGCGCGGTGATCGCCGCGAGCCGTCCGCCGACGTCGTGCACCTCCACCACGACCTGCTGGATCTTCGGCCAGTCCGCCGCGTCCACACCGAGCAGCACGTCGTGCTCGGCGTTCTCCACATCGATCTTGAGCAGGTCCACGCGGTCCAGCCCCTCGCCGGCCAGGAACGCCGACAGCGTGGTGATCGGGCAGGTGAACCGCTCGCTGTCCAGCCGGGCGTCGACCACCTCGTCGACCAGCCGGTCCCCGTCGTCGCCGGCCGGCTCGCCGTCGCCGGTCAGGTACGCCCGGGTCAGCTCGTGCGCCTCGGCCGCCGTGGTCCGGCTGCTGGAGATCACCGTGTTGTGCCGGTAGAAGGTGAAGGTCTCCTCCTTCTGCGCCGCGCCGAGCCCCTGTCCGAAGACGGTGGCCGGCAGACCGTGCAGCGCCACGTTGCGGCGCAGCGACTCGGCGACCGGCGGGATCGGCTCGAAGGCGTAGATCCGGGCACCGGGGGCGCGCAGCGCGGCGAAGAGCGTGAACAGGCCGATGTTGGCGCCCACGTCCACGATCCGGTCACCGTCGCGCATGGTGATGCCGTGCCGCAGGTACTCCCGGCCGACGAAGATCTCGTCGTAGAGGAACTCGGTCTCGCTGCGGTTGTGGTGGAAGACCGGCAGCCCGTTCGGCAGCTCGTGGGTGCCGAGCGCCGCCTCCGGCTCGGTCCGGACCAGGCGGAGCAGCTCACGTACCGGCCGGGCCCGCCGCTCGTCCGGCACCACGTAACCGACCAGGCGCCGGTCGTCGTCGCCGAAGTCGCGGACCAGCACGCGGGCGTCCTCGACGCCGTCGTGCTCGGCGAGCCGGGCCTCGATCTCGCCCAGCTCGATCCGGAAGCCACGGATCTTCACCTGCTGGTCGTTGCGTCCGCGGTACTGCAACGTGCCGTCGGGCAGCTGCCGGGCCAGGTCGCCGGTGCGGTAGAGCCGCGCTCGCGGGTCGGCGGAGAACGGATCGGGCAGGAACCGCTCGGCGGTCAGCTCCGGCCGGTTCAGGTAGCCGCGGGCCACGCCGGCGCCACCGACGTACAGCTCGCCGACCGCACCGGCCGGCGCGGGCCGCCGGTGCCGGTCCAGGACCACGGCGTGCAGGTCCGGGATCGGTACGCCGATCGGGCTGGCCGTCGCGTCCAGGTCGGCGTCGGTGAGCCGGTGGTAGGTCACGTGGACGGTGGTCTCGGTGATCCCGTACATGTTGATCAGCTCGGTGTCCCGGTTGGCCGGCCGGCGTCGCCAGGGCCGCAGCGAGGCCGGCTCCAGCGCCTCGCCGCCGAAGATCACGGTCCGCAGCCGGTGCGGCACCGGGTTGTCGCCCTGTGCCGCGATCAGCTGCCGGAACGCGCTCGGCGTCTGGTTGAGCACGGTGACCTGCTCGGCGCAGAGCAACGCGTAGAAGTCCTTCGGGTTGCGGGTGGTCTCGTCCGGCACCACGACCAGGCGGCCGCCGTGCAGCAGCGGGCCCCAGATCTCCCAGACCGAGAAGTCGAAGGCAGCCGAGTGGAACAGCGTCCACACGTCGTCGGCGCCGAACCGGAACCAGTGGTCGGTCGCGGTGAACAGCCGGGTGACGTTGCGGTGCTCGACCATGACGCCCTTGGGCGTGCCGGTGGATCCGGAGGTGTAGATGACGTACGCGAGATCGTCCGGTCCCGCCGTGCCCGGCAGGTCGTCGCCGGCCAGCCCGGCCCAGCTCCCGGCGTCGGCGCGCAGGTCGACCAGGACGGCGCCGGTGTCCAGCCCGGCCGGCAGCGGGCCGTCGGTGAGCAGCACCTTCGGGGCGCTGTCGGTCACCGCGTGGCGCAGCCGGTCGGCGGGCGCCCCCGGGTCCAGCGGGAGGTAGCCGCCGCCGGCCTTCAGCACGGCCAGCACCGCGATCACCAGCTGCTCGGAGCGCGGCAGGCAGAGCGCGACGAGCGTGTCCGGGCCGATCCCGAGCTCGCGCAAATGCCGGGCGAGCCGGTTGGCCCGCTCGTTCACCTCGCGATAGGTCAGCGTGGTCGATCCGGAGGTGACCGCCGGCGCGTCCGGCTGCCGGGCCGCGATCTCCTCGAACCAGGTGTGCGGGCAGCGCTCCACCGCCGGCGCGGCGGGCGCGACCAGCGCGGACGGCGGGAACACCGGCACGTCCAGGGCCGACACCGCGCCGCGGGTGTCGCCGGCCAGCGCGTCCAGCAGGCCGGTCAGCGCGGTCGTCAGACAGTCGACGACCAGCCCGGCGTCCTGGTCCCGGTCGATCAGCGCCTCGATCGAGAAGGCGTTGCCGAGGTCGTCGATGGACACCGCCACCGGGTAGTTGCTCCGCTCGATCACCCCGGTCAGCGGGGTGACCCCGAGGATCTCCCGGGTGATCGCGCCGTCCGCGGCCGGCAGGTGCCGGTAGTTGAAGAACGCGTTGAACAGCGGCGCCTCCGGGTCGAGCCCGCTGAACGACCGGGCCACCGGCAGCGGGACCTGCTCGTAACGCACCAGCTCGCGCAGCGCCCGGTCGGTCTCCTCGACCAGGTCCCGCGCCGAACGGCCGGCCAGGTCCAGCCGGACCGGGAGGGTGTTGATGAAGCTGCCCAGCATCCGCTCGACGCCGGCCGGGCCGCGCATCCGCCCGGACATCACCGTTCCGAAGACCACCGTGTCGCGGTCGCTGCCGGCCGCCACGACCAGCGCCCAGGCGGCGTGGAACAGGGTGGCCGGGCTGACCCGCAGCTCCCGGGACAGGGCCCGGGCCCGCCGGCCCAGCTCGGCGTCCAGGTCGCGGCGCAGCTCGACGGTACGGCTACCGTCCCCGTGCACGTCGGCCAGGCCGAACATCACCGTGGGCTCGGTGACGTCGCCGAGCTGCCCGGTGAAGAAGGCGGCCGGGTCGGGTCCGCGCCGGGTGAGCGCCACGTAGTCGCGGTACGGCGGCACCGGCGCGAGCGCCGCAGCGGTGCCGGCCAGGTGCGCGGCCGTCTCGCTGAGCAGCAACCCGAACGAGGAGGCGTCGTGGATCACGTGGTGGATGCTCAGCACCGCGTGCCACACCCCGGTGTCCGGGTGCCGGGCGGCGCGCAGCCGGATCAGCGGTGCCCGGTCCAGGGCGATCGCCGCGCCACCGGCCAGGATGTCGGCCACCTCGTCGTCGACGGTCGTCCCGGCCTTGAGCTCGAACTCCTCGACGGTCAGCTCGGCCCGCCGGGCCACCACCTGCACCGGCTGGCGGAGTCCGTCGGTGACGATCGCGGTCCGCAGCGCGTCGTGCCGGGCGATCACCGCGCGCAGCGCCGCCGCGAAGTCGTCCAGGTGTGCCCGGCTGTCGAAGGCGAACAGGCAGGACAGCACGTACGGATCCCGGCCGCCCGCGCTCAGGTGGTGGAACAGCATGCCTTCCTGAAGCGCCACCAGGGGCAGCACGTCCTGCACCTCGGGCACCGCGGCGTGCACCGCCGCGAGCTCGTCCGCGGTGAGCGAGACCAGCGAACCGCCGTCGAGCAACGGTTCGGCGGACGACCCGGCGTCGATCGCCGCGGCCAGCTCGCCCAGGCTCCCGGCCGCCAGGATGGTCTGCGACTCGCAGCGCAGTCCCCGCTCCCGCAGCAGCCCGGCGAAGACCGGCACCAGCATGGAGTGCCCGCCGAGCCCGGCGAAGTGATCACCGGGGCCGATCTCACCCGGGCCGTAGCCGAGCAGCTCGGCGCAGGCCTCGACGACCGCCTGCTCGGTGCCGGCCAGCACCACCGGAGCCGGCGCCACCGCCTCCTTCGCGAACGGCTCGAGCCAGTACCGGTCCGCCGCGAACGCGGTCAGCGGCAGCGGCGCCAGCCGGCGTCGCTCACCGTGCAACCCGTGCCACGGCACCCGCGCCCCGCGGACCCACAGCTCGGCGAGCCGTTCCAGGTCGCGGTCGGCGATCAGGGCGGACACGAACGCCTCGCCCCGGGCGCCGTCGAGCAGCATCCGCAGCGGGCCGGCGTCCTCGTCGGCGTTTCCGGTGCGCACCGGCACGCCGGTCTCGTCCGGGGTGGCGTCGCCCGCCGCGTACCGGGCCAGCGCGTCGCTCAACTGCTCCCGCGACCCCGCCACCACGGCCAGCCGCTCCGGCTGCGCCTCCCGGCCCAGCTGCGTGGTGTACGCCAGGTCGGCCAGCGGGACCGTCTCGTCCGCCGCCACGAAGTCGTGCAGCCGGCGTGCCGCCAGCCGCAGCCGGTCGGTGTTGCGCGCGGACAGCAGCACCAGCTGCGGCCCGGTCCCGGCGGCCGGTGCGGGCGCGACCGGCGGCGGTGGCGCCTCGACGACCAGGCTGACGTGGCTGCCGCCGGCCGCCGTCGAGTTGATCAGGGCCCGCGGCCGGCCGGCGCCGTCGCGCGCCACCCAGTCGGTCAGCCGGTCGCTCAGCCGCAGCGGCGAGCCCTCGGTGTCCAGCCGGGGGTTGGGCGTACCGGTCTCGACCAGCGGCGCGATCTGTCCGTGCCGCAGCTGCAGCACGACCTTGGTGAGCTGGGCGATGCCGGAGGCCGCCTCCGGGTGTCCCAGGTTCGACTTCACGCTGCCGACCGCGACCGGCTCGGTCACCTCGGCGAAGACCTCGCGCAGCGCCCGGAACTCCACCGCGTCGGCGAGCGCCGCGCCGTTCGCCGCGGCCTCGACGTACCCGATCGAGGCCGGCTCGACGTCCGCCGCCGCCAGCGCCCGGCGGATCACCCGCACCTGGGAGCGGTGGCTGGGTGCCATGAATCCGGTGCCCCGGCCGCTGTGCACCGACGCGGTGCCCTTGATGACCGCGTGGATCCGGTCGCCGTCGCGCAGCGCCGCCTCCAGCGGCTTGAGCAGGACCGCGCCGACCGCCTCGGCCGGCAGGTAACCGTCGCCGTCCCGGAAGCTGCGGCTGCCCGGGTCGCTGCCGAGCAGTTGCAGCTCGGACAGGGCGACGAACTTGTCCGGGTGGATGTTGAGGTTCACGCCACCGGCGACGGCCAGCTCGGCCTCGCCGCGCCGCAGGTCGGCGCAGGCCAGGTGCACCGCGGTGGCCGACGACGCGCACATGTTGTCGATGGCCAGGCTGGGTCCCTCCAGGCCGAAGAAGTAGGAGACCCGGTTGGCGATCAGGTTGTAGGACATGCTGGAGGTGAGCGCCGCGATGGTCGGATCGGTGGCGTCCACGCCGTACATCTGGTAGCCGGCACCGACGTAGACGCCGACCCGGCGCTGGTACCGCTGCTCGATGACCTCCTGCGTGACGCCGCTCTCCTCCAGCAGGTGCCACACCGTCTGCAGGAACAGCCGCTGCTGCGGATCCATCACCCGGGCGTCCCGCGGCGCGATGCCGAACAGCAGCGGATCGAACCGGTCGACCTCCTCGAGGAACCCGCCCCACCAGCCGCGGACGCCGTCGTACTCCGGCCGGTCCGCCGGCGCCTCGGTGATGCCGTCGCGCCCGTCCCGCAACCGCGCCCACAGCGTGTCCAGGTCCGCGGCCTGCGGATACCGCCCGGAGATGCCGATGATCGCGATGTCGCTGACCGCCGCCTGCGGCGCCACCACGACGGTCCGGGCGGTCTCCTCGGTCGCGGTCCGCGGCCGCTCCGGCAGGGCTGACGGCGACGGTACGACCGGAGCGGTCACCGCGGCCGGCGCGGCGACCGGCGGCTCGGGCTCACCGAGCAGCTCCCGCAGCGCCGGCGCGTGCTCGGTGACGAAGTACTCCGCCAGGTCGCGCACCGTCGGCATCTCGAACAGCAGGGTCTGCGGCAGCGGACCGAACGGCTCCTCCAGCCGGGAGATGACGTTCACCGCGACCACCGAGTCCATCCCGAACTGGTCCAGCGGCGTGGTGACGTCCAGCCGTTCCGGTCCGAGCTTGAGCGCGGCGCCGAGGATCCGGCGCAGGTAGGCCGTCGCCCGGCCGGTCAGCAGCTCCGCGGCGGCCTCGGTCGCCGGTCCGGGCGTGGCGACCGGCGCCGGCGTCGACCGGGCGCGGCCGGGCAGCCGGGACAGCACCTCGTCGCGGCGGCCGGCGAGCACCAGCAGCCGGCTCTCGGCGGCGCTGCCGTCCGGTGCCAGCGCGATCCGCAGGGCGGTCAGGCCCTGCTCGTTGCTCAGCGGCACCAGCCCGGCCGAGCGCAGTTTCTCGCGGACCTCGGCGCCGCCCATGCCGCCGTCCGCCCACAGCGGCCAGCCGATCGACACGGTCCGGCCCCGGCAGCTGCCGGCGGCGACCAGTCCGGCGCGGTACCCCGCGTAGACGTCCAGGAACGCGTTGCCGGCCGCGTAGTCCGCCTGTCCGGGGTTGCCGAACGCCCCGGCCGTGGAGGAGAAGCAGGCGAACACCTCGAGCGGCTGGTCCCGGGTCGCCTCGTCCAGGTTCACCAGGCCGGCCACCTTGGGCGCGAGCACGCGGGCCACGTCGTCGGCGCTCTTGCGCAGGATCAGCCGGTCGTCCACGACGCCGGCGGCGTGCAGCACCCCGGTCAGCGGCCCGTGCCGCTCGACGACGTGCGCGAGCAGGCGCGCCACCTGGGCCCGGTCGGCCACGTCGGCCTGCTGGTAGTCCACCGTCAGCCCGGCCGCGCGCAGTTCGTCCAGGGCGCGCCGCCGCGCGTCGTCGAGCGGGGACCGGCCGGTCAGCACCACGGTGGCCGGGCCGGCCGTCGCGATGTCGCGGGCCACGATCCGGCCGAGCCCGCCGGCCCCGCCGGTGACGAGGTAGACGCCGCCCCGGCGCCACGGCGCCGGCGCGGGGGTGGCGGCCTGCTCCGTCCAGCGCTCGACCAGTCGCCGGCCGTCGCGGTGGCGCACGTGCGGCTCCACCGGCTGCCGGGCCTCGGCGGCCAGGCGGGCGGCGACGATCGCCGGGGAGGCGTCGTCCAGGTTCTCCACGTACTGCGTGTGCAGCAGCGGGCTCTCCTGATGCGCGGTCTTGAGCAGGCCGGCGAGGCCGTTCAGGGTGGTCAGGCGCGCGTCGGCGGCACCCGCGCCGACGGCGGTGACCTGGAACAGCACCGGTTCCCGTACCCCGTCCCGCAGCACCGCCTGGACCAGCGTGAACACCTCGCGGACCGCGCCCGCGTACATCCGGTCGAGCGGGCCCTCGGCCGGCTCGACGAACCGGACGCGGGTGCCGGCCGGCAGCGCGCCGCGCAGGTGCTCGTGGTCGTTGGCGGTGAGCCGGCCGAGCACGACGACGTGCCGCTGCGCCCAGCTCACCGGATCACCGGTGGTACCGATCTCCTCGGCGACCCAGACCGGGCTGGCCAGCACCAGGTCGCCGGCCTCGGTCTCGGTCTCCGCCGCGCCGGCGGCCGGCAGGACCGGGCCGGTCGCCGTGCCGGCGGCCGGGAGGGCCGGGTTGGTCGCCGCCCCGGCGGCCGGCAGAACCGGGTACGCGGAGAGGTCGCCGTCCAGGTCGAACCACAGCCGCTCCCGGGCGAACGGGTAGCCGGGCAGGCCGATCACCCGGCCGGGCCGCGGGTGCGCCGTCTCCCAGTCCACCCGGGCACCCCGGGCCCAGACGTCCAGCAGTCCCTCGGGCCGGCCGTGGTCGCGCCACCGCGCCAGCTCCTCGGCCGCGTCCGGGCTGTCCGGCCCGGCCGTGCCCCGCACCCAGGCGCCGGACCGGCCGGGGTCGGCGGCGAACGCCGCGAGTTTCTCCCGGGCGCCGGCGATCGACGTCGCGGCGAACGCCAGGCGCTCGGGCATCGCCATCCGGCCCACCTGCAGGGTCCACGCCACGTCCGGGAGCGCCTCGTCGGTCAGGTCGGCCAGCCGGCGGCTCAGGCGCCGGGCCTGCTCCACCAGCTGCTCCGCGCTGCGCGCCGAGAGCACGATCAGCGCGGGCCGGCCGTCGCCGGCCGGCCGCTCCGCCGCCGGGGACGGCAGGTACTCGGCCACGATGACGTGCGCGTTCGACCCACCGGCGCCGAAGCCGGAGACCCCGGCGACCCGCGGCAGCGGGTGGCTCCGGTCACCGGTCCCGGCGGACGGGCGGTGCCACGGCTCGACCGTCTGCTGCACCCGCAGCGGCGCGTCGTCGAGGTCCAGGCGCGGGTTGAGGGTGGTCGAGTGCAGGCTCGGCACCAGCTCGCCGTGCCGCAGCTGCAGCAGCACCTTGGTCAGCCCGGCGATGCCGGCCGCGCTCTCGGCATGGCCGATGTTCGACTTCACCGAGCCTATGGCGCAGGGCGACTGCCGCTCCCCCTGCTCGCGCAGCACCCGGACCAGGCCGCTGACCTCGATCGGGTCGCCGAGCGCGGTGCCGGTGCCGTGCGCCTCGATGTAGCCGACCTCGGCCGGATGGACACCGGCGTCGGCGAGCGCGCTGTTGATCACCTCGGCCTGCGCGACCGGGGACGGCACCGAGTAGCCGGAGGTCCGGCCGCCGTGGTTGAGCGCGGTGCCCTTGATCACCCCGTGGATCCGGTCGCCGTCGGCGATCGCCCGGGCGAGCGGCTTGAGCAGGACCGCGCCGACGCCCTCGCCCGGCACGTAGCCGTCGCCGCCGTCGCCGAAGCTGCGGCACCGGCCGTCGCTGGCCAGGAACCGGCGCTGGCTGAGCAGGATGTACTTGTTCGGGTGCGTGTGCAGGTTGACACCGCCGGCCAGCGCCGCGTCGCACCGGCCGCTGCGGATCGCCTCGCAGGCCAGGTGGATGGCGGTCAGCGAGGACGAGCACATGGTGTCGAGCGCGATGCTCGGCCCGTGGAAGTCGTAGAAGTACGACACCCGGTTGGCGATCGTGGAGGCGCTACCGGAGAGGATGACGGCCCGCCCGCGCTCCTGCGCCTGGGCGCCGTAGAGCTGGTACTCCTGGTACATCACACCGACGAAGACGCCCACCCGCGCGCGGCCGTCGCCGGCTCCGGAGCGGCCCAGCCGCTCCGGGGTGTAACCCGCGTCCTCCAGGGTGTGCTGGGCGCACTGCAGGAACAGGCGCTCCTGCGGGTCCAGGGCCTCCGCCTCGTACAGCGAGATCTGGAAGAACAGCGGGTCGAAGCGGTCGATGCCGTCGATGAAGCCGCCCCAGCTCGCGGCCGACGAGCCGCCGATGTCGGCGTAGCGGCGGTGGTCCCAGCGCTCGGCCGGGATCTCCCCGACGCTGTCCCGCCCGGCACGCAGGTTGTCCCAGAACTCGTCGAGGTCGGCAGCACCGGGGTAGCGCCCGCCGACGCCGACGATCGCGATGTCGCCGTCGGCGTAGGCCGGACCGGCATGGGCCGGCTCGGTGCGGGGCTGCTCGGTGCCGGGCTGCTCGGTGCGGGCCGGCTCGGCGACCGCCGGGCGGGCCGGTGCGGGATCGGCCAGGGTTCGCGTGGTCAGCCCGGTGAACTCCGCGGTGAGGGCACCGTGCTCGTCCAGCAGCGTCACGTCCAGCCGGGCCGAGGCCGCCTGCGGCCCGCTGCCGTCCTGGTAGCGGATCCAGGCGTACGCGGTGGCGGTGCCGGCCGCCGCGGTGCGCACGCCGGCCACGGCGAACGGCAGCGCCGGGCGCGGCGGGGTGGCCGGCGCCGGCTGGGCGGCCAGCAGCAGCCCGATCGTGGCCTGCAGGGCGCCGTCGGTGATGCTCGGGTGCAGCAGGTAGTCCGCCAGCGGCTCGGCGGCCGCCGGCAACCTCAGCTCGGCGAGCACCTGCGGCCGCCCGTCCTGGTCCGCGCCGATGTTCACCGCGACGATCGAGCGCTGCGCCGGGCCGTACGCCATGCCCGCCTCGGCGTACCGGTCGTAGATCTCGTCGCCGGCGACGGTCCGCGCCGCGCAGGACGCGCGCAGCCGGTCCAGCGCCGGGGTGCCGGCCCGGTCGGCGGCCGACGCCGTCGCGCGGCCCTTGCAGCACAGTTCGGCGGTGTCGTCGCCGCTGATCCGCTCGATGGTGAAGCTCCACCCGTGCTCGCCGCCGGGTCGCACGGTGACCCGCAGGTCCAGCGGGCCGGGCTCGGCGAAGGCCGGCCGCAGCCAGACCACGTCGTGCAGGCGCACCGGCTCCGGTCCGGCCGCGCCGCGGGCCGCCTCCACCGCCGCCCGGGCCAGCTCCAGCTGGGCCACGGCGGGCAGCAGACGCCGGCCGCCCACCCGGTGGTCCCGCAGGAAGGGCTCGTCGCCGCCGAACGTGGCGTGCCCGACGAGGCCGTCGCCGTCCGGCACCAGCCGGGCGAGCAGGCGGTGCGGTGTGTCGTCGCGGTCCTCCCCGGTCGCGGGCAGGCGTGCCGCGAGCGCCCGGGCGGTCGGTGACTCGATCAGCAGAGCGGGGGTGACGGCCGGGTACCGGCCGGCCAGCCGGGCCGCGAGCCGGGAGAGTCCGGTGGCGTCGAGCCCGGACTCCCGGAACGAGACGCCCGGGTCCAGCGCCGCGACCGGCACCCGGAGCAGCTCGCTCATCGCCTCGAGGACGGCGGCGACGGCAGTGTCGTCCGGACCCGCGGCGGCGACAGCGGCACCGTCCGCATCCGCGGCGGCACCGCCGGCCGGTCCGGCGGACGCGACGGCACCGCCGGCCGGATCCGGGGCTCGCTCCGGCAGCATGTCGTCCAGCCAGGCCGCGAGGTCGGCGATGGATCGGTGTTCGAAGACGATGGTCGGGGACAGCGAGAGCCCGAGCGCCCGCTCCAGCTCGGGCACCAGGGAGACCATCTGGGCGGACGCCAGCCCGATCTCGTAGAAGCTGCCGTGCACGTCGATCCGGGCGGCCGGGCGGTCCAGCCGGCCGGCCACCAGCTCGCGCAACACGGTCAGCGCGTCCGACCCATGCGCCGGCGCGGTGGCGGCGACCGGTTCGGCGGCGACGGACCCGGTCCGCTCGTCGAGGGACGCGACGGCCCGGATCCGCTTGGCCACCAGCTGGCCGATCTCGGCGATCCGCGCTCCGGTCTCGTCGTAGAACTCGACGGCCAGCCGGAAGAGCTCGTCGTCGCGCCGGGCCGAGGCGGCCGGCACGCGCGCGAAGCACCGGCGGCCGAGCGGCGCGGTGGCCCGGAACGACTCGAACACCAGCGGCAGGTAGACCTCGTCGCCCTGGTGCGAGCCGTTCAGCACGTGAATGCCCGCGCCGCCACCGAGCAGGCCGGCCTCGAACAGCGCGGGGTGGAAGAGGAACCCGGCGGCGCTGTCCTGCTGCCCCGCGGGGAGTTCCAGCTCGACGACGGTGTCCTCGGCGCGGTGGTGCACCACCCCGGCGGCCTTCATCAGCCCGGAGTGGACCAGCTCGCGCTCGCGGAACCAGGCGTACAGGTCGGCCAACGGCAGGGTCTCGCGGGCCCCGGTCACCGGCAGCGGCAACCGCTCGGCGAACCCGGCCGGTCCCGGCTGCCTGGCGGTCACCACGACGTGGGTGACCTCCGCCGCGTCGCCGGGACGCCGGCTGCGCACCTCGACCCGGCAGCCGTCCGCCGCCGGCTCGCCCCGCACGGTGACCGCCACCTCGGCACCGCGCGCGACGACCAGCGGGGCCAGGATGGTGAGGTTCCGCAGTTCCGTCTCGGCCATCGGGTGCCCGTGGCGGGTGAGCACCTGCAGGACGAGGTCCACGTATCCGACGCCGGGCAGCAGCGGCCGCCCGTGCACCAGGTGACCGCTCAGCAGCGGATTGTCCGCGGTGACGGTGAAGGTCTCGCTGAACGTCGTCGAGGCGTTCGTTGGCATCTGTTCCCCAGGAAGGTCGGTATTCATCCGCAGAGACGCCGGCGGCAGCGCCGGGCAGCACACCGGCACGGAACACCGGAAAAGGTGATTCCGTCGCGCTGGAATGAATTTCCAGAAATCAACAATGACTTCGCTCGGCGCCGCCACGGCGACACCCTGGAATGGAGGATCCGAACGCGTGACCCGACCCACCGCAAAAAGCCGGGCCCGCGCGGCACCTCACGTAATGACGAGGATCCCCGCTACCAGCGGATACCGACCCTGAAGAATCGCATTGACATGGCCTTACCCCCGTACAGCTCATCCGACAATGCCGGACGCACGACGTCGCGGAACCGCAGCTCCAGCGACCTCCACTGTGCATCGACCGCCGAAGCCTAGCCGTCACCCGACCGTGACGCAACGCGCTGAGCAGTACGAGGAGCACAGGGAATTCCCAGCTCGACGGCGTCATCCGGCCCCGCTCCACAACGGCCGGCCGGGCGTCGCGAGCGTTTCGCCTGCTGATGCGCGCCGATGTCTGCGCGGGCCGGACGGGCCGCGCGATCCGCTGTCATGCCGCCCGCCGGGCGGTGTCGGCCATTCTATGGACGTCCGCCGTCCGCCAAACTTGTGTCACCTTCATTACCTTGACGGCCGGGGGCGGCATTGACATAGTCCGGTGGACACCGCTCTCCCTGGAAGCCTTTGCTGACCTCAGCGAACGAAATGAGAGAGAAACGCGTGGAAAAATCCAAGGAATTCGACGTCGTCGTCGTCGGGGGCGGTCCCGCGGGCTCGACTCTGGCCGCGCTGGTGGCCAAACAGGGAAATTCCGTCCTGGTTCTGGAGAAAGAGTTCTTCCCCCGATACCAGATCGGCGAGTCCCTGCTGCCGTCCACGATTCACGGCATCTGCCGGCTCACCGGCGCGGCCGACGAGCTGGCGAAAGCCGGCTTCCCGCTCAAGCGCGGCGGGACGTTCCGCTGGGGTGCCAGTGAGGAGCCGTGGGCGTTCGACTTCGCCACCTCGCCCAAGATGGCCGGCCCGACCTCCACCGCGTACCAGGTGGAGCGCTCCAAGTTCGACAAGATCCTGCTCGACAACGCCCGGCGGCAGGGTGCCGAGGTCCAGGAGGGCTGCTCGGTCGCCGACGTCATCGAGGACGGCGACCGGGTCACCGGCGTGCGGTACACCGACGACGCCGGCGTACCGCACGAGGTGTCGGCGAAGTTCGTGGTCGACGCGTCCGGCAACAAGAGCCGGCTGTTCAACAAGGTCGGCGGCAAGCGGGAGTACTCGGAGTTCTTCCGCAGTCTCGCCCTGTTCGGCTACTTCGAGAACGGCAAGCGACTGCCGCAGCCGAACCGCCGGAACAACATCCTCTGCGTGGCGTTCAAGAGCGGCTGGTTCTGGTACATCCCGCTGAGCGACACGCTGACCAGCGTCGGCGCCGTGGTGCGCCGGGAGCTGGCCGAGAAGGTGCAGGGCGACCCGGAGAAGGCGCTGTACGCGCTGATCGACGAGTGCCCGATGATCTCCGACTACCTCTCCCCCGCGACCCGGGTCACCGAGGGACAGTACGGCGAGGTCCGCGTACGCAAGGACTACTCGTACCACCAGACGGCGTTCTGGCGCCCCGGCATGATGCTGGTCGGTGACGCCGCCTGCTTCGTCGACCCGGTGTTCTCCTCCGGCGTGCACCTGGCCACCTACAGCGCTCTGCTCGCCGCCCGGTCGATCAACAGCGTGTTGGCCGGCACGGTCGAGGAGAAGGCCGCCATGCAGGAGTTCGAGACCCGCTACCGCAAGGAGTACGGCGTCTTCTACGAGTTCCTGATCTCCTTCTACGAGATGCACCGGGACGAGGACTCGTACTTCTGGCAGGCCAAGAAGGTCACCCGGGCCGAGCGCACCGAGCTGGAGTCGTTCGTCGAGCTGGTGGGCGGCGTCTCGTCCGGCGAGACCGCGCTGACCGGCGCCGAGGAGCTGGCCGAGCGGCTGCACGGCAACTCGGCGGAGTTCTCCTCGGCGATCGGCGCGATGGCGGCCGACAAGGGCGAGTGGGCACCGATGCTGCAGTCCACCGTCGTGCGCAGCGCCATGGTCGAGGGTTCGAAGGTGCAGATGCAGGCCCAGCTCGGCGAGGACGCGGAGGAGGAGACCCCGCTGTTCCACGGCGGCCTGATCCCCTCGCCCGACGGCCTGTCGTGGGTTCCCGCGCCGGTCGAATGATCATCGTGCCGGGTGGGCGCCCGATCGGCGCCCGCCCGGCCTCCGCCGGACATCGCAGAACGGAGAGGCACGTGCGGATCGAGGGCAGCGTCGCGCTGGTGGCCGGCGGGACGTCCGGACTGGGACTGGCGACCGCGCGGCAGCTGCACGAGCGCGGGGCCTCGGTGGTCATCCTGGGCCGCTCGTCGCGCGGCAAGCGGATCGCCGACGACCTGGGCGACCGAGTGCTGTTCGCGCCCGGCGACGTGACCAGCGAGGCGGATGTCACCGCCGCGGTCGAGCTGGCCGGCACGCTGGGCACGCTGCGGATCGCGGTCAACTGCGCGGGCTCGGGCAACGCCGTCAAGACGGTCGGCAAGGACGGCCCGTTCCCGCTCGACGCCTTCGCCGAGGTGATCCGGGTGAACCTGATCGGCACCTTCAACGTGCTCCGGCTCGCCGCCGCCCGGATGGCGCAGGCCGACGAGCTCGGCGAGGAGCGTGGCGTCATCGTCAACACCTCCTCGGCGGCCGCCTTCGACGGCCAGGTCGGCCAGGCCGCGTACGCGGCGTCCAAGGCCGGTGTGGTCGGCATGACGCTGCCGATCGCCCGGGACCTGGCCGGTCTGCGGATCCGGGTGGTCACGATCGCCCCCGGGCTGTTCCACACCCCGATGTTCGACCCGCTGCCCCGATCGGCGATCGACGCGCTCAGCCGCCAGGTGCCGCATCCGGCCCGGCTCGGCGACCCCGCGGAGTTCGCCTCCCTGGTCACGCACGTCGTCGAGAACCCGATGATGAACGGTGAGACGATCCGCCTCGACGGCGCCCTCCGGATGGCGCCGCGCTGACCCCGGCACACCGCGCTGATCCCGGCACACCGCGCTGATCCCGGCACGCCGCGCTGATCCCGGCACGCCGCGCTGATCCCGGCACGCCGCACGCCCGGCGGCGCGCTCAGGGCAGCGCCACCACGACCCGCTGGGCGTGCGCCACGGTCACCGCCGTGACCACGAAGTCGGCCGTGGCGAGGTAACGCCCGCGCAGCTCGGTCAGCGGCGGGCCGCCGTCCACCCGGGTGCCGTCGACCGACAGGTGACCGGTGAACGTCCGGGTGAACGGGTCGATCACCAGCCGCGCCTCCTCGAAACCGAGCCAGCGCCGGGTCAGCGGGTACCAGGCCTTGTAGATCGACTCCTTGGCGCTGAACAGCAACCGGTCCCAGCTCACCGACGGGTCGGTCCGGGCCAGCCGGTCGACCATGTCGCGTTCGTCGAGACCGGCCACCGCCTCCGCCACGCCGTCCGGCAGCGGCTCGTTCGGCTCCGCGTCGATGCCCACGCCGGCCAGGTCGGCCAGCCGGGCCACCACCGCCGCGCGGTACCCGGCGCAGTGCGTGATGCTGCCGATCACCCCGGCCGGCCACTGCGGCGCGCGCCGCGGGTCCGGCCGGATCGGCGCGGGCGGGAACCCCAGCCGGGCGAGCGCCTCGCGGGCGCACCGCCGGGCCGTGACGAACTCCCGGCGGCGGCCCTCCACCGCCTTCGCCACCAGGTCCTCCTCGCCGGGAAAGACCGCCTCGCCCGGTACGTCGGCGAACGCCTCCACGGCGACCACGTCCGGGGGCAACAACCGTTCGATCATGACTGCTCCGGGAGGATCCGGCGCATCGGCGCCGGGTCGGCGCCCCGGCGGCCCCACTCGCGGGGATAGCCGAGTGACACCTCCTCGAAGCGCACGCCGTCGTGGTACGTGGTCCGCGGGATGTGCAGGTGGCCGTAGACCGCCACCGCGCACCGGAACCGGAGGTGCCAGTCGGCGGTCCGCTCGGTCCCGCACCACTGGGCGAACTCGGGGTGCCACATCACCCGGGTCGGTTCCCGGATCAGCGGCCAGTGGCTGACCAGCACGGTGGGCAGCGCGGGATCGATGGCGGCGAGCCGCCGCTCGGACTCCCGCAGCCGGGCGGCGCACCAGGACTCGCGATCCGGGTACGGGTCCGGGTGCAGCAGCAACTCGTCGGTGCACACCACGCCGGCATCGTAGGCCCGCCGCAGCGACTCCTCCTTGGTCGTGGTGCCCGGTGCGCGGAACGAGTAGTCGTAGAGCTGGAAGAGGGGCGCGACCGTTACGGGGCCGCCCGCGCCCCTCCAGACCGGGAACTCGTCCTCCGGGGTCAGCACCCCGTTGTCCCGGCACATCCGCACCAGCGCCTGGTACCGGGCCTCACCGCGCAACCGCACCGGATCGGACGCGTGCGTCCAGAGCTCGTGGTTGCCCGGCGCCCAGATCACCGCCGCGAACCGGCTGCGCAGTTTGCGCAGTACCTCTTCGATGTCGCTGAAGCGCTCGCCCACGTCGCCGGCCACGATCAGCCAGTCGCCGTCCGACTCCGGCGCGAGGCGGTCGGCCACGCGCCGGTTCTCGGCGTACGAGACGTGCAGGTCGCTGACGGCGAACAGGGCTGACGTCACGGGGTGCTCACTCGGCCGGGGTGCCGGCCGACTCCTTCGCCCGGCGCTGCTGAGCGTTGAGCATCTGCAGCGGCTTGTTCTTGATCAGCACGACGGCGACCACGGCCACCAGGGAGATCGGCGCGGCCACCAGGAACAGGTCCGCCGTCGCCGTGCCGTACGCCTCCTGCACCGCCTGCAGCACCGGGGGCGGCAGCTCGCTGAGGTCGGGCACCCGGGTGGAGCCACCACCACCGGCGGCGGCCGCGCCCAGGCGCTCCTGGAGCAGGTCGCTCACCCGGTTGGCGAGCACCGCGCCCAGGGCGCTGACCCCGATGGCGCCGCCCATGCTCCGGAAGAAGCTGACCGTGGCGGTGGCGACGCCGAGATGCTGTGCGGGCACGTCGTTCTGCGTCACCATGACCAGGTTCTGGATCAGCAGGCCGACGCCGGCGCCGGCCACCACCATGATCGCGCCCAGCACCCACAGCGAGGTGTCCGCGTCGATCAGGCTGAACAGCAGCATCCCGGCCGTCATCAGCACCGCCCCGGCCACCAGGTACGGCTTCCAGCTGCCGCTCTTGGCGATCGCGCCACCGGCGACGGTGGACGCGGCCAGCATCCCGAAGACCAGCGGCAGCGACAGCACACCGGCGACCGTCGGCGACTTGCCCAGGCTGATCTGCAGGTACTGGGAGAGGAAGACACCGGTCGCGAACATCACCACACCGACCACCGCGGTGGCCAGGGTGGCGAACGCGACGGTCCGGTTGCGGAAGATGCTCGGCGGGATGATCGGCTCGGCCGCCCGTGACTCGACGAACCACGCCAGGACGAGCAGCAGCACGCCGCCGGAGACCAGGGCGGCGGTCTGCCAGGAGGCCCAGGCGTACTTGTCGCCGGCCAGCGTCGACCAGATCAGCAGGGTGCAGACGCCGCCGACGATGAGCGCGGCGCCGAGCCAGTCGATCCGGACCGGGCGGCGGGTCACCGGCAGGTGCATGGTCCGCTGGAGCATCACCCCGGCGATGATCGAGAGCGGCACGCCGAGGAAGAAGCACCAGCGCCAGCCCAGCCAGGAGGTGTCCACCAGCAGGCCGCCGGCGAGCGGCGCGACGATGGTCGCGGCGCCGAAGACGGCGCTGAACAGGCCCGCGTAGCGGCCCATCTCGCGGGGCGACACCATGCTGGCCAGCACCACGATCGCCAGGGCGTTGACGCCGCCGGCGCCGATCCCCTGGATCACCCGGCTGAAGATCAGGAACTCGACGTTCTGGGTCAGGCCGGCGATCAGCGAACCCGCGATGAACAGGCCGAGCGCCGTCTGGATCAGGATCTTCTTGTCGTAGAGGTCGGCCAGCTTGCCCCAGAGCGGGACGGCCGCGGTCATGGCCAGCAACTCCGCCGTGATGACCCAGGTGTACGCGGCCTGCGTGCTGCCCAGGTCGGCGACGATGCGCGGCAGTGCGTTCGCCACGATCGTCGACGCGAGGTTCGACACGAACATGGCCAGGAGCAGGCCGGAGAGCACCCGGCCGACGTCACGGGCAGCCGGCGCCCCACCGGCCGGGCTGGGGCCGGCGGGGCGCGGGCCGGCCGGCACACCGGGGGAGGTGCGGTGCTGCTCGGGCGGCGAGAGGTCAGCGGTCATGTCGGACCCTTCGATGGATGGCTTGTGGGGGTGCCGGGCACCGGCCCGGTGCGGGCCTAGAGGTGCGCCGGCTGGGTCAGGCCGGTGGCGACGGCGGCGAACGCCTCGTCGACCAGCTCGTCCAGTTGCCGGGCGCCCGCGCACAGCGCCCAGCGCGTCACCGCGGTCCGGTACGCCGCTCCGGCCACCGCGGTGACCAGGGCCGGGAAGCCGCTGTCCGCGGCCGACCCGGTGCGGGCGGCGACGGCCGCGGTGATGGCCTCCTCGGCGGCGGCGTTGCGGGCGAGCAGGCGGGGCATCAGTGACGGGTTCTTGCAGATCACCTGCATGCGCAGGAACCACAGCTCCCGCTCCTCGTGCATCCGCTCGATGCTCGGGGTGACAGCCAGGCGCAGCGCGCTCAGCAGGGGCAGCCCCGGATCGGCGGCCTCGAGCCGGGCGCGGATGTCCTCGCTGTTGGCGAAGTAGTCGCCGACCAGCGCGTCGTCCCGGCTCGCGAAGTAGTTGAAGAACGTCCGGGACGACACGTCGACAGCGGCGCTGATGTCCTCGACAGTGGTGTCGCTCAGGCCGCGCTCCAGCGACAGACGCAGCGCGGCCACGATGAGCGCCGAGCGGGTCTGCTGCTTCTTGCGGTCACGCCGGCCCAGCCCGGCGCCGACCGAAGTCTCCATCACGACAAGGACGGTAGGCGATTGCTTCACACGATGCAATCCTTCAGAGAGTGAAAGTTTGCTCGGTCTGCAGCCCGCGCGCCGGGAACGCAATGAGCAGTGACCGGCGCCATTATTGAGCACTTCTGAAAAATGCGCCCGCCGGGAATCACTCCGGCAACACAGTTAAAAACCCCTCGGGATCAGATATGTACTTGCGGAGGGAAATAAATACATCGCGGACACAAGCTGTCCACAATCTGCCCCGCCGGACCGGCGCGGCTCGCCGGCCGCACCAGGCGGACTGGGCAGCCCTCGCCGGCACCCGCCGCGCCAAGCGCCCTGGCCTGCCACTTCATCGCCCGTCCCGGCTGTCTACATAGGTTGGTCACGCTGGGTGCACCGACCTGTGAAGATCGACGATGATGTTGACACACCGGCCCCCTCGTTGACATAGTTTCGTTACCAAGCTCGTCGATGAAAATGTCACTCCGCGTGAGTGGCGCAAGCCGGTAAACGGTTGCTTAGGGAAAAGGTTTAATGTACACGGGGATGACAACGGTTCCGCGCGCAGCGGAACCTCCAAACCATGCGGTACGCGTGACGGTGATGGGCACCTCCCGTCAACGCTTCGACGAGGCGCTGGCGGCCACCGCCGGCGTCGAGGTGGTGCCATCGGACCGGCGAGTCGCCGAGGGCAGGGTGCCGGCGGCCGGCGCGGCGGAGGTGGTCGTCTACGTCGTCGCCGCTCCGGACGGTCACCACACCCTGGACGAGGTGGCCGCGGTCGCCCGCCAGACACCCACCCTGCTGATCGGCCCGTCCGGCTGGCCGTACGCGCAGGCCGCGCTCGCCGCCGGCGCGTCCGCGTACCTGACCGACGACCGGCCGCAGGTCGCCGTCGACCTGGCGGTGGCGGCGGTGCGTGGTTACCGGCGGGCCCGCCCGCCCGCGGAGCCGGCGGCCACCTCCGGCGCGGCGGCCGCCGACCAGCTGTCGCCCCGCGAGCGCGAGGCGCTGTTCTACATCGCGCACGGTTACACCCACCAGCAGGCCGCCGCCCGGATGGGCGTCAAGAAACCCACGGTGGACACCTTCCTGGCCCGGATCCGGGTCAAGCTCGGTGTCGGCAACAAGGCGGAGCTCACCCGCGCGGCGATGACCCATCTCAACCTCGGCCCGGTGCCGCTGCCGGTTTCGATGCCGATGGACGCCGCACCGGACGAGAACGCACCGGCAAGCTGCGGAAGCCGCGGATGACCGGCGAGTCACCACGGCGCGGGGCCCCGGCCGCTTCGAGCCGGGGCAGGACGCGGGGCAGCGCCGCGAAGGCCACCTCCCCCTCCAGCCTGGCCAGCAACGCGCCCAGGCAGTAATGGATGCCGCTGCCGAAGGCCAGCGGGTCCACGGCACGTGAGCGTCCGAGGTCGAAGCGATCCGGATCCTCGAACACCTCGGGATCCCGGTTCGCCGAGCCCAGCAGGATCAGCACCATGGTGTCCGGGTCCAGCGCCTCGCCGCGCAGTTCCAGTCGCTCCTGCACGATGCGCTGGGTGAACTGCACCGGGGGGTCGAACCGCAGCGCCTCGGTGACCACGGCCGGCGCCAGCTCCGGGTCGGCCACCAGCGCGGCCCACTGGTCGGGACGGCGCAGCAGCGCGTGCACGCCGTTCCCGATCAGGTGGGTCGTGGTCTCGAAGCCGGCGACCAACAGCAGCTCGGCGGTGGCCAGCACCTCGTCGGCGCTGAGCCGGTCGGCACCGGCGGCCCGGACGAGCGCACTGATCACGTCGTCGCCGGGCGCCTCGGTCCGCTCCGCGATCAGCCGTTCCAGCACCCCGTCGAGTGCCGTGGTGGCCTCGACGATGTCGTCGGCGTGGCGCCGGGACCGGACCCCGCCCAGCGCGGTGGTGAGCACCCGCCCGTAATGGGCGAACCGGCCGGTGTCCACGTCCGGGACGCCGAGCAGCTCGCAGATCACCGAGATGGGCAGCGGCGCGGCGAAGTCGGCCATCAGGTCGAAGTCGTCGCGGGTCGCGGCGGCGGCGAGCAGCCGCTCGGTGATCCGCTCCACCATCGGCCGGTACCCGGCCACCTTGGTCGCGGTGAAGCACGCGTGGGCCACCGCGCGCAGCCGGGTGTGTGCCGGCGGGTCCAGTTGCAGCAGTGACGGGCGCGGCTGGTGCTCGGGCGGAAAGCCGAGGCCGCGGGTGCCACCGACGTCACCGTCGGTGAACTGCACGCCGAAGCGCCGGTCCCGCAGGATCTCGTCGCAGATCCGGTAGCCGGTGGCCGCCCGGATGCCGGTCCGGCTGCGCCCGAGCTCACCGCCGCGACGCAGCCGGGCGTAGACCGGGTAGGGGTCGTCCTGCCAGGGCCGGTAGGCCAGCCGGGCCACCTCGTCACCGGAGCGGGCGACCAGCCAGCCACCGGCCCGGCGGGCGCGGATGCCCGCATCCCGCCGCAGCGCCTCCAGAACACTCATCGTCCCGCCTCCTCGATGGATGATCCGGCCGGTGGGCCGGAAGAAGATCCGGCCGGTCGGCCGGTGGAAGTGACGGCGACGACGTCGAGCAGCAACTGCGCCTCCTCGTCGCTGAGCCCGGCCACCTTCGCCACCAGCGCGCCGTCCACCAGCCGGGCCAGGTGGCGGACGGTGAAGTCGGCGAACGCCGCGGCGGTGTCCAGCCGCACGTCGTACTCCCGGTTGATCCGGGTGAGCACCTGGCCGGCCAGCACCGAGTCCCCGCCCCGCTCGTAGAGCGAGTCGTCGGCGCCGATCCGGTCGATGCCGAGGGCCCGCTGCAGGATCCCGGCGATCCGGGTCGCCACCGGCCCCTCCGGCGCCACGTAACGGTGTGTGGCACCGGGCCGGGACGACGCGGCCGCCGGTCCGGTGGGACGCAGCAGCGCGACGCCGGGACCGGCCAGCTCACCGAAGAACTCCGGGTCGGCGCCGGCCGGCGCCAGGTGCACCAGGGCGCCCACGTCGTACGGCAGCACGGCCACCCCGGTGAGGCCGGCGGCGATCACCGCCTCCAGCGCGTCGAGACCCGTGGCCGGATCCAGCGTGCGGACCAGCCGGGCCGCGGGCTGCTCCTCGGCCGCCGCGCCGGCCACCATGCCGATCTCGCCCCACGGTCCCCAGCCGACGGCGGTGGCGACCCGGCCACCGGCACGCCGCCACCGGGCGAACCCGTCCAGGTACGCGTTCGCCGCGGCGTAGTTGCCCTGGCCCGGCGAGCCGAGCAGCGCCGCGGCCGACGAGAACAGGACGAAGAACTCCAGCGGGTCGTCCAGCGTCGCCTCGTGCAGGTGCCGGGCGCCGACGGTCTTCGGCGCCATCACCTCGGTGACGTCGTCCGGGGTCAGTGCCAGCAGGGCCCGGTCGCGCAGCACGCCGGCCGCGTGGACCACCCCGCGCAGCGGCACCCCGCCGGCCCGGGCGCGGTCGGCGGCCCTTCGCACCTCCTCGGCCACCGTCACGTCGGCCCGCCGTACCACCACCTCGCAGCCGCTCCCGGCCATCCGGTCGATGCGTTGCCGGGCCGGGCCGTCCGGGGCGCCGCGGCCGAGCAGGACCAGCCGCCGCGCGCCGCGCTCGGCGAACCGTTCGGCGACCGCCAGGCCGAGCCCGCCCAGCCCACCGGTGATCAGGTAGGCGCCGCCGTCCAGCCGGGGCCGGCCGCCGGGGACGGTGACCGGGGCGAGCCGGGGCGCGTACCACCGGTCCCGCAGGACCAGCTCGGGACGCAGCGCGCCGGTGGCCAGCGCGTCGGCGAACGCGGCCGGGACGCCGTCGCCGGCCGGCAGGTCGACCCAGGAGACGCGCAGTTGCGGCAGCTCGAAGCCGGCGCAGCGGAGCAGTCCGGGTACCGCGGCCAGGTCCGGCCGGCGCGCGTCGTCCACGCCGCTGGTGAGCACCACCAGCTCGCTCACCCCGGGCCGGGCGGCCACCTCGCGCAGCGCGTCCAGCACGCTCAGCACCGGCGCCTCCGGCGACCCGGCCGGGCCGGTGAGATCCCAGATCACGGCCGCCGGTGCCGACGACTCCAGCGCGGCCCGGACGTCCTCGACGGCGGGTGCGCTCACGCGTACCGAAATCCCCGCGGAGCGCAGACGGTCGGTGACCGCGTCGCCGTCCGGACGGCCCACCCACAGCGCGGCGGCGAGCCGGCGGGCCGGGCCCGCCGCGTGCGGACCGGCCGGATGCCGGCGCACCTCGTAGGTTCCGCCGATCGCGGCCGGCACGGCCGGGCGATCCGCGACCAGCGGGCTCAGCCGCAGGCCGAGCAGTTCGGCCAGGAGCGCGCCGCCGGCGTCCACCACCCGGACGTCGGCGATCCGCTCCGCGTCGCCGTCCGGCCGGATCACGACGTGGCTCCAGGCCGTCTCGGCCGCCGCGCCGGCCCGGATCCGCACCCGCTCGAAGCCGCGCGGGACGGCGGGCACGCCGCCGCCGGCCTCGGACAGCAGGCCGGTGGCCGCGGCCACCGCGTGCAGGGCGGCGTCCAGCGGGCCGGTCGTGGCGCGGTACCCGGTCAGCCGCGCCACCGCCTCGCCCGGACCGGTCCACAGCTCGGCGACGTGCCGCAGTCCGGGGCCGTAGTCGAGGGAGAGCCGGCCGAGCGCCCGGTAGAGGTCCGCGCCGGGCAGGTGGCCGGGGCAGCGGGCGATCAGCGTCTCCGGCGGCGTCCACCGGGTGCTCGCCACGGCGTTCTCGGCGGCGCTGCCCAGCCGCCCGGTGACGTGCTCCTGCCAGCCGGTGTCGCGCAGGTGCAGGCTGAACCGCTCGTCGCCGGGGCCCAGCTCGATCCTGGTGAACTGCACGGTGGCCGGGCGAGCCGGATCCGGGCGGTACGCCCGGGTGAACTCCACCTCGGCCAGCGCGATCCAGTCCCCGTCCGGCACGTCGAGCGCCTGCCCGGCGAGGGTCAGCCAGCCGGTCGCCGGCATCATCACCCGGCCGCCCACCACGTGCCCGGTGACGGCGGGATCGTCGTCCGGCAAGCGGGCCTCGCGGACCACCACACCCGGCATGGCGGCCAGGTCGACGCCGCGCCAGGAGAGGTCCCGGGCCGCGGCCGCCTTCCAGTGGTGACGCCACAGCCACGGCCGGGCGGGCAGGTGCGCGCAGCGCCCGGCACCGTCGTCGAACCGCTCCCAGGCCAGGTCGGCACCGGCCTCGTAGAGCCCGGCCAGCACCCGGTCCAGGCCCTCGGCCGGGTCGGTCTCGCGGGTGAGGGCCAGCACCGCGCCGTCCCGGACACCGGCGGCGGTGAGCGCGGCGCCGATGCCGGTGGCCAGCGTCGCGGCCGGCGACAGCTCCAGGAAGACCCGGTGCCCGGCCTGCCCGGCGGCCGTCACGGCGCGCCGGAACAGCACCGGTCGCGCGAGGTTGGCCGCCCAGTAGCCGGCGTCCAGCCGCGGCCCGTCGATCGCGGTGCCGGTGACCGAGGAGAAGACCGGCACCCGGGCCGGTGCCGGGCGCAGCGGGGCCAGGCGCGTTCCGAGCCGGGTCGCGGCACCGGCCACCGCCGGGCCGTGCGAGGCGAACGCCACTCCCGGCACCACCCGGGCGAAGACGCCGCGCTCGGCTGCCTCCGCCACCACCCGGTCGATCGCCGCGGCGGCGCCGGCGAGCACGCTGGTCGTCGGGGCGTTCTCGGCGGCCAGCCACAGTTCGCCGGGCACCAGCAGGTCGGCGCATTCGGCGGCGGACAGCTCGACGACGGCCATGGCGCCGGCCACCGCCGGCGGTTCCTCGTCGATCGCCCGGCCGCGCGCCACGGCCACCCGCAGGGCCTCGGCCCGGGTCAGCACCCCGGCCGCGTAGGCGGCGGCGACCTCGCCGAGGCTGTGCCCGATCACCCCGGACGGCTGGACCCCGAGGCCGGTGAACGCGTCGATCAGGGCGATCTGCCACGCGGTGAACTCCGCCTGGCGGGCCGCCTCACCGCCCTCGTCGCCCAGGACTCCGCGCAGCTCGGCCTGGGTGGCGGCGAGCGCGCCGGCCAGGCCGGGCAGCAGCGGGACGAGTTCGCCGGCCCGGTCTCGCCACGAGCCGCCCTGTCCGGGCAGCACGAACACCACCCCGCCGGAGGGTTCGGCCGGCATCCGCGGCAGACGTGCGTCCGGCTGGTCGATCAGCACCGCGCGGCGGTCCGGCAGGTGCGCGCGCCGCTGCTGGGCGGTGTAGAGCAGGTCGCCGGCCGCGGCCGGATCGAGCTCCGCCAGCAGCCGGGCCCGGTGGATCGGCAGCAGCTCGGGCGCGCGGGCCGAGACCGGCAGCACCCGGGGCCGGCGCGGGCTCGCGGCGGCCGTCGACCGGGGGACGACCGGCGGCCGTTCCAGCACGGCGTGCGCGATGGTGCCGCCGAAGCCGAACGAGCTCACGCCGATCAGCCGGGGTTGCCCGGGCGTCTCGGTGGCGGCGAGCAGCAGGCCCGGCTCCGGACGGGGCCGCTCCAGGTGCACGGTGGGCGGTACCGCGCCGTGCCGGAAGATCAGCGCTGCCTTGATCACCCCGGCGATCCCGGCGGCGGCCTCGGCGTGCCCGATGTTCGACTTGACCGAGCCGACCAGGCACGGCGCGGTACGCCCGGGCGCCCGGCCGAGCACCGCACCGAGACCGGCCGCCTCCACCGCGTCGCCCACCTGGGTGCCGGTGCCGTGCGCCTCGACGTACTCGATCGCGGCCGGGTCCACCCGGGCCGACCGGCAGGCGGCGCGCAGCAGCCGTTCCTGGGCCTCCCGGCTCGGTGCCAGCAGCCCGTTGGAGCGGCCGTCGTTGACCACCGCGCTCCCCCGCAGCACCGCGTAGATCTGATCGCGATCGGCCAGCGCGGCGGCCAGCGGCTTCAGCACCACCACCCCGCAGCCCTCGCTGCGCACGTACCCGTCGGCGCCCTGGTCGAACGGGCGGCAGCGGCCGCCGCGGGAGCGCACCCCGGCCGCCTCGAACGCCTCGGACACCGCCGGGGACAGGATCAGGTTGACCCCGCCGGCCAGCGCCAGCGAGGTCTCGCCGGCGGCCAGGCTGCGCGCCGCCAGGTGCAGGGCCACCAGCGACGAGGAGCAGGCGGTGTCCACCGCCAGGCTGGGCCCGCGCAGGTCCAGGCAGTAGGAGATGCGGTTGGCGGCGATGCTGAACGCGTTGGCGGTCGGGGTGAGCGCGGTGACGCCCTCGCCGGTGGCCCACTCGGCGGCCGCGTACTCGGCGTGCGCGATGCCGACGAAGACACCGGTGTCGCTGCCGGCCGTGTCGGCCCGGCGCAGCCCGGCGTCCTCCAGCGCCTCGGCGGCCACCTCGAGCAGGATCCGCTGCTGCGGGTCCATCTCCCGGGCCTCGGCCGCCGTGATGCCGAAGTACTCATGGTCGAAGGCGGCCACGTCCTGGAGGTAGCCGCCGGGCAGGTCACCGCCCGCCGTGTCGCCCCGCCCGGCCGGCGGGCGGTCGGTGACCGCGTCGCCCCCGCTCCGCAGCAGGTTCCAGAACTCGCCGAGTCCGGCGGCGCCGGGGAAGCGGCCCGCCATGCCGACGATGGCCACGTCACCGGCGGCGCCGGCGGCACCGGGCGACGCGGCCGGGGCGGCGTGCGGGCCACCCGCGAGGTGATCGGCCAGCTGCCGGACGGTGGGGTGCTCGTAGGGCGCGCTGATCGGCACCGGGCGGCCCAGCCAGCCGGCCAGGCGCTCGGTCAGCTCGGCGGTGGCGGCCGAGTCCAGCCCGTAGAGCTCGAACGGCTCGTCCTCGTCGATCGCGGCGGCCGGCAGGTGCGCCGCCTCGGCGACCCACTCCACCAGCCTGTCGCGGATCTCGTCGGCGGCGGTCACGGTGTCCTCCTCCAGTCCAGGACCGGGCGCCACGCGCCGCTGTCGACAGCGGTCCGGCAGCTGCTCCGGCGGATCTTGCCGCTGGTGGTCTTCGGGATGGTGTGCGGCGGCACCAGGCACACCCGGTGCACCGGCACCTCGTGGTGCCGGTGCACCAGGAGGCGGATCTCCCGGGTGATCTCGGCGGCCCGCTCGAACGCGGCCGGCCGCACCTCCGCCACGATGCCGACCGCCTCGCTGTCCCCGTCCGGGCTGCCGTACGCCGCGACGCAGCCGGCCCGCACCCCGTCGTGCGCGTTCTCCGCGGTCAGCTCGATGTCCTGCGGATACACGTTGCGCCCGTGATGGATGATCAGATCCTTGGTCCGGCCGCACAGGTAGAGCTCCCCGTCGTGCAGGAAACCCAGGTCTCCGGTACGCAGGAACGCCGTCTCCCACCCGGGAACCCGTCGCTGGAACGCCCGCGCGGTGTCCTCCGGCCGATTGCGGTAACCGCCGGTCACGCTCGGCCCGGCGACGTGCACCTCACCCACCCGGCCGGCCGGCACCTCCCGGCCGTCGTCGCCGACGATCACCACCCGGTGCCGCTCGTCGGGCCGTCCCGAGGAGGCCAGCGGCACCCCGCCGGCGTCCGGCCGGGCCAGGCCGTCGCCGAGCGCGGCGCCGTCGAACCGGCCCACCGCGCCCGGCCCGCCGCTCACGATGAGCGTCGCCTCGGCCAGGCCGTAGCAGGGCCGGAACGCCTCGCGCCGGAAGCCGCGCGACGCGAACCGCCGGGTGAAGCGGTCCATCGTCGCGGCCCGCACCGGCTCGGCGCCGTTGTAGGCGACCGCCAGCGTGGACAGGTCGACACCGGCCAGCGCCTCCTCGGGGACGCGCCGGGCGCAGAGCTCGTAGCCGAAGTTCGGCGAGCCGGTGCACTCGACACCGTGGCGGGTGATCAGGTCGAGCCAGCGCGCCGGGCTCTGCACGAAGCCGGCCGGCGTGATCAGGTGACACGGCCGGCGCCCGACGAAGCCGTTGAGCACCAGGCCGATCAGGCCCATGTCGTGGAAGAGCGGCAGCCAGCCGCCGAGCACCGCGCCCGAGCCCAGGCCGAGCAGCCGGCGCATCGCGGCGAGGTTGGCCATGATGTTGGCGTGGCTGACCACCACGCCCTTCGGGTCGGCCGTGGAGCCGGACGTGTACTGCAGGAACGCGGTGGCCTCGGCGGGCACCCGCCGGACGGCGGCCGGGTCGTGCCGGGCGGTGCCCCGGCCGTCCAGGCCGAGCCACGGCGCCGGGTCCAGGTCCGGCGCCGCCGCCACGATCTCCGCGCGGCGGGCGGCGAGGGCGGGTGTGGTCAGCACGCCCGCCGGCCGGCAGTCCCGGGCGACGGCCCGCAACCGGCCGAAGGACGCCTGCGGCCGGACCGGGTCCGGCGGCACGATCGGCACGGCGACGCCGCCGCCGAGCATCACGCCGAAGAACCCGCAGATGAAGTCCAGCCCGGCCGGCAGCATGAGCAGCACCGGCGCGCCCGGGGCGCCCAGGTCACGGACCCGCTCGGCGACCGCCGCGGCCCGGCCGAGCAGGTCGCCGTAGGTCAGCGACTGCTCGCCGGCCGGCGCGCCCGACGGATCCCAGCTGTCGCAGAAGGTGAAGGCCAGGTCGTCCGGCCCGGCCATGGCCCAGTCGGCCAGCATGCCGACCAGGTCGGCGGCCGGTTCCGGGCGGCCGGTCACCGGTCACCGTCGCCGGTGGCGCGCCGGCCGGCGTGCAGCCGCCACAGCGCGGCGGCGTTGACCGAGCGGTCCGGGCCGACCACCTCGGCGGTGTTGCTCGCCCGCTGCCACATCGACGGGTACGCCTCCACCTCGGGCACCACCGCGGGCGCCGGCGCGTCGATCCGCTCCCGGGCCCGGGCCACCGCGTCCGCCAGCCGCTTCGCCTTCGCCTCCTCGGCGGCGGCGGCCCGCTCCCGGAACGCCGGGAGCACCTCGGCACCGAACAGCTCCAGCGAGTCGATCACGTCGGGGTGCCGGTACCGGCCGCCCTGCTGGAGCAGGATGACCTGGTCGACGCCGGAGTCCTCGAACTCGGCGAAGACCTCGGTCACCTCCTCGACGCTGCCGATGCCGCCCATCCCGGCCATCGGCTGGCGCGGCGACCCGGCGAACTCGTCCCACAGTTCGGTGGTGCCCGGACGGTGCGTGCCGGTACGGAAGTAGTGCGACAACCCGTACGCGAAGAACTGTTGTCCCTCGGTGGCGAGCGCGCGCGCCCTCTCGCCATCGCGACCGCAGCTGAAGCCGCACAGCATCGCGACGTTCGGGTTGACGTCCAGCCCGATCGGGACGCACTCGCGGTCGAAGATCTCGTAGTACTCCTCGACCCAGTAGCGCGCCTCGCGGTGGTCCATGAAGGCGAAGGTCAGCGCGCCGACGCCGAGCCGCGCGGCCAGCCGCAACGCCTCCCGGTTGGAGCAGGCCATCCAGAGCGGCGGATGCGGGCGCTGCACCGGCTTGGGCACGATGTTGCGGACCGGCATGCTGAAGTACCGGCCCTGGTGGCCGGGGTACGGCGTGCAGGCCATCATCCGGGCCGTCTCGCGGGTCGCCTCCGCCCACATGGCCCGTTTCTCCGCGTACTCCAGCCCGAATCCCTCCAGCTCCACCCGGGAGCTGGACTCGCCGGTCCCCCACTCGACGCGGCCGTTGCTGACCAGGTCGAGCGCGGCGATCTTCTCGGCCACGCGGGCCGGGTGGTTGTAGCCCGGCGGCATCAGCGCGATCCCGTGGCCGAGCCGGATCCGGCTGGTCCGCTGGCTGCACGCGGCGAGGAAGACCTCCGGGGCCGAGGAGTGGCTGTACTCCTCGAGGAAGTGGTGCTCCTGTGCCCACAGGTAGTCGACGCCGATCCGGTCGGCGCACTCGGCCTGTTCCAGCGCCTCGTGGAACAGGTCCCGCTCGGCGTTCTCGGTCCAGGGTTTCGGCAGTTGCAGTTCGAAGAAGACGCCGAAGCGCATCAGTCACCTCCGGGGTGCGGGTGAGCGGCCATCAGGTCGGCGACGAGCGTGTCCGGCCGCGCGACACCGGCCGCCAGCAGCGCCTGGAAACGGCCGGCGATCCGGGCCGCCCAGGTCTCGTCGAGAAGATCGGTGTTGTGCTCCAGGGAGCAGCGGAAGCCGCCGGAGCGGTCCTCCACGTAGAGCGTGAGGTCGACCTTGGCGGTGCCGGTGTCGAGCTGCTCCACCTCGGCGGTCAGGCCGGGCAGGGCGAACGGCGGCAGCGGCGAGTTCTGGTAGACGAGCATCGCCGAGTACAGCGGGTTCCGGCTCGGGTCGCGCGGCGGGTTGACCCGTCGCACCACCAGCTCGAACGGCGCCTCGGCCCGGCTCAGGGCGGCCTGGCAGGTGCGGTGCGCCCGGTGCAGCAGGGTGCGGAACGTGTCGCCCTCCTCGATGGCGACCCGCAGGCAGACGGTGTTGATGAAGACCCCGATCAGCGACTCCAGCTCCGGGCGGACCCGGTTGGCCACCGGGCTGCCGATGGTCATCCGCCGCCGGCCGGTGAGGCTGCCGAGGGTCGCGGCGAAAGCCGCGGTGAGAATGCTGAAACCGGGGGTGCGTTCCCGCTGGGCCAGCTCGCCGAGCCGCCGGACGACCGGCGGATCGACGGCGAACCGGTGGATCCGCCCGCGGAAGGTGAGCCGGGCCGGCCGGGGACGGCCGGTCGGGAAGTCCAGCGGTGGCGGCTCGCCGGCCAGTTCCCGGGTCCAGTGCCGCAGGTCCGCCTCGAAGTCGCCGGCGGCCGCCCGGTCCCGTTGCCAGCGGGCGAAGTCGGTGTACCGCACCGGCAGGTCCGGCAGCTCGGCAGCCGTTCCGTAGTACGCGGACAGCTCCGCGACCAGGACGCCGAGCGACCAGCCGTCGAAGGCGATGTGGTGGCAGACGATCAGCAGGACGTGCCGGTCGGCTGCCCGGCGCAGCAGGCGCAGGCGCAGCGGCCCGTGGGACAGGTCGATCGGCTCCCGGGCCAGGGTGCCCACCTCGGCCTCGGCCCCGGCCTCGATGAGCTCCGGACCGGCGAACAGCTCGGGGGCGGGGCGGTACCGGGTACGCAGCGGCTCGTGCCGGGCCACGATCCGGGCCAGCGCGGCCCGCAGCGCGGCGACGTCCAGCGGCCCGGTCAGGGTGATCGCGGCGGCCAGGTTCTGCACCGCGGTGCCCGGCCACAGCTGCTCGGAGAACCAGATGCGTTCCTGGGCGCTGCTGAGCACGGGCGCCGCCGACGCGCTGTGCGGGATGGTGCTGGTCGAGGTGGTGGCTCCGCCGCCGGCTCGCAACCGTTGCAGGAGAGCGAGCTGGCGGGCGGAGAGTTCCACTGGCATGCTCACGTGATCAGATGATCACGCACCGTTCCAGGGTGTCGAGAGTCCATTGCATTACGCGGGGACCCCGATGCCTAGTGATCGACATCGATGTCGAGCGAACGCACCACAGCCGGCCGCCGCCCCGGCCGCCGCCGCGGACCGGCCGGCGCCGGCTCGCCGCCGGCCACCTCGGCCAGCAGCCGCGCCAGCCGGTCGGTGATCGCCCGGGCGGTGTCCTCGTCGAACAGCTCGGTGCGGAACGAGAGAACCCCGTCGAGGCGGCCGTCCGCCTGCTGCCGGAAGATGAACAGCAGATCGAACTTCGCCCCGGCCACACCCGGCGACGGCATCATCTCGGCCCGCAGCCCGGGCAGCGCCAGCTCGCCCTCGGTGTGCTGGTTCAGCACCAGCTGCACCTGGAAGAGCGGGTGCCGGCTGCGCGAACGCGGCGGGTTGAGATGCGCGACCACCTCGTCGAACGGCACGTCCTGGTGGGCGAACGCGGCCAGATCGGCCTGCCGGACCCGGCTCAGCAGCTCGGGGAACGCCGGATCGCCGGACAGGTCGGTCCGCAGCACCACCGTGTTGACGAAGAAGCCGACCAGATCGTCGAGCGCCTCGTCGGTCCGCCCGGCCACCGACGTGCCGATCGGGATGTCGGTGCCCGCCCCGAGCCGGTGCAGCAGCAGCCCCAGGGCGGCGTGCAGCACCGTGAACAGGGTGACGCCGTGCTCGCGGGCGAGCCGGCCCAGGTCGGCGTCCACGGTGAACTCGACCTGCCCGCCGGCGTTCGTGGGCCGGGCCGGATGCGGCCGGTCGTACGGCAGGGCCAGCTCGGCCGGCGCCCCGGTGAGCCGGTCCTGCCAGTACGCCAGCTGCTCGTCCCGGACCGCCGCGAGCACCTCGCGCTGCCAGAGTGTGTAGTCGGCGTACTGGACCGGCAGCGGCGTCCACCGCGGCGCCGCACCCTCCCGCCGGGCCGCGTACGCCTCGGAGAGGTCCCGCAGCAGCGGCCCGACCGACCAGCCGTCACCGGCGATGTGATGGAACACCACGGCGAACACGTGCTCGTCCGGCGCGATCATGGCCAGGCAGGCGCGGACCGGGACGGCGGCCAGGTCGAACACGTGCCCGGCGACAGCGGCCAGGTCGGCGGCCGGCACCCGCTCGATCTCCACCAGCGCCTCGGCGGGCGGCCGGATCCGCTGCCACAGCGCGCCGCCGGCCTGCTCGTACGAGGTGCGCAACACCTCGTGCCGCGCCAGCACGTCGTGCAGCGCCGCGTCCAGCGCCCCGGTGTCCAGTTCCCCGGTCAGCCGCAGGAAGAACGGCACGTTGTACGACGCCCCGCCGCCCTCCAGCTGGTGCAGGTACCAGAGCCGCTGCTGCGCGTACGAGGCCGGCACCCGGTCGCCGGTGTCCGCCCGCCGGGTGAGCCGCGGCCGGACGTCCTCGGACAGCGCGGTGGCGAGATCGGCCACCGTGGGCGTGCTGAACAGCGCCCGCAGCGGCAGGTCCACGCCGAGCACCGAGCGGACCCGGTTGACCAGGCGGGTGGCCAGCAGCGAGTGCCCGCCGAGGTCGAAGAAGCTGTCGTCGATGGAGACCGACTCCCGGCCCAGCATCTCGGCGAACAGCTCACAGAGCACCTCTTCGCGGGCGTTCCGCGGCGCGCGCCCGCCCGCCGAGCGGTACTCCGGCGCCGGCAGGGCCGCCTTGTCCAGCTTGCCGTTGCCGGTGAGCGGGATCCGGTCGAGCGTCACCACCGCCGAGGGCACCAGGTACTCCGGCAGGCGGGCCGCCATCGCGGCGCGCACCTGGTCCGGGTCGGCCCGGCCACCCTCGTCCGCGATCACGTAGCCGACCAGCCGCTTGTCCCCCGGCCGGTCCTCACGCACCACGGCGACCGCCTGGCCGACTCCGGGGCACTCCAGCAGGGCCTCCTGCACCTCGCCCAGCTCGATCCGGAAACCGCGGATCTTCACCTGGTCGTCGGTGCGGCCGAGCGACTCCAGCTGCCCGTCGGCCCGCCAGCGCACCATGTCGCCGGTGCGGTACATCCGGCCCGGCTCGAACGGGTTCGCCACGAACCGGGTGGCGGTCAGGCCCGGCTGGTTCTGGTAGCCCCGGGCCAGTTGCCGTCCGGCCAGGTAGAGCTCGCCGGCGACGCCCACCGGTACCGGGGTGAGCTGCTCGTCGAGCACGTACACCCGGGTGTTCCAGGACGGCCGGCCGATCGACAGCACGCCGGGCGGGGCCGGCTCGCCGGGGCGGACGTGGAACTCCATGCAGCCGACGGTGGTCTCGGTCGGGCCGTACTCGTTGATGATCGTGACGTTCGGGTGCCGGCGGCGGAACTCCTCCAGGTCCTCGCCGATCAGCGGCTCACCGCCGCAGACCAGTTGCCCCTCGTCCATGGTGGCGCCGGGCAGGCCGCCCAGCACGCTCATGTGGCTCGGGGTCATCTTGAGATAGGTGAGCGGCCCCTGCGGCACCAGGTCCTGGTCCACGCGGGCCAGTTCCATGCAGCCGCCGGCGGCCAGCACGCCGTACAGGCAGGTGACCGTGAGGTCGAAGGCCATCGACGAGTGCAGCACCGACCGGCCGCTCAGCCCGGTGTAGGTGTGCCACGCCCAGCTCAGGTAGTTGTTCAGGGCATCGTGGCTGATCGTGACGCCCTTGGGCCGCCCGGTGGAGCCGGAGGTGTAGATGACGTAGGCGGCGTTGTCCGGGGAGAGGGTCACCTCCGGATTCGAGGCCGGGTATCCGGACACGTCGGGCAGCTCGGTGAAGGACAGCAGCGGGCCGGAATCGGCGAGCATGACCTGCTTGCGGTCCTCCGGATAGCCCGGATCCACCGGCACGTAGACGCCGCCCGCCTTCATCGTGGCCAGCGGCGCCACGATCATGTCGATCGAGCGGGGCAGCGCGAAGGCGACCCGGGTCTCCGGCCGGACGCCCTGCTCGATCAGGTGGTGGGCGAGGCGGTTGGCCCGGGCGTTGAGTTCCGCGTACGTCGCCCGGTCGTCGCCGCACACCACGGCGACGTGCTCCGGCGTGCGCGCCACCTGCGCCTCGAACAGCGGCGGATAGGTGAGCCGGTCGACCGGGTGCGCCGAGGCGTTCCAGTCGACCAGCATCCGGTGCCGTTCCGCCTCGCCGAGCACCTCGATCCGCTTGACCGGCCGGTCCGGGTCGGCGGCGACAGCGGCCAGCACCCGCGGCAGCCGGTCCGCGATGATCCGCACGGTGTCCTGGTCGAACAGCTCGGTCGCGTAGTTGACCACCCCGCTGATGCCGGCCGGCGCGCCGTCCGCGCCGGTCTCGTCCATCAGGTCGAAGGTCAGGTCGAACTTCGCGGTGCCCGAGTCCAGCGGCTCGACGGTGGTGTCCAGGCCGCCCAGGGAGAACTCCACGGCGGGGTTGTTCAGCATCAGCATGACCTGGAAGAGGGGCTGGCGGGCCGCCGAACGATCCGGCGCCAGCTCCTCCACCAACCGCTCGAACGGCACATCGGCATGCGCGTACGCGTCCAGATCCGCCGCCCGCACCCGCCGCAACACCTCACCGAACGACGGATCACCCGACAGATCGGTACGCAACACCAACGTATTGATGAAGAACCCGACCAGATCATCCAGCGCCGCATCCGCCCGGCCCGCCACCGGCGTACCCAACGGAATGTCATCACCGGCACCCAACCGGCACAACAACACCGCCACCGCCGCCTGCACCACCATGAACAACGTGCAGTCGTACGCCCGCGCCAACCCCAGCAACGCCGCATGCGCCCGCGCATCCACCGCGAACCGCACCTCACCACCACGACCCGACAACCGCGCCGGACGCACCCGATCGAACGGCAACGCCAACTCCGCCGGCACCCCCGCCAGAGCACCCCGCCAAAACGCCAACTGCTCCGCCTCGACACCGGCCAGCAACTCCCGCTGCCACACCGCGAAATCCGCGTACGACACCGGCAACGACTCCCACACCGGCACCGCACCCGCCGACCGCGCCGCATAAGCCACCGACAGATCCCGCAGCAACGGACCCATCGACCACCCATCAGCCGCGATGTGATGAATCACCACCACCAGAACACCGTCGCGCCACCACACCCGCAGCGGCACCTCGGCCGACAGATCGAACCGATACTCCGCCGCCGACTCGATGCCCGCCGAGTGCAACACCACCGTGGTGTCGTCCAGCACCCGCTGCACCGGGCCCTCCGCGATCACCGTCCGCAGCACCGGATGCCGCGCCACCACGTCACTCCACGCCGCCGCCAGCGCCTCGACGTCCACGTCACCGTCCACCCGGATGGCGAACGGCATGTTGTACGCCGGGCTCGGCCCGTCCAGCTGGAACAGGAACCACAACCGCTCCTGCACCGGCGACAGCGGCACCTCGGCCAGGGACCGGGGGACGAGAGCGGGCCGGATCGTCTCGCCGCTGTCGCCGGCGGCGGCGAGCCGGGCCACCGTGGGGTTCGCGAACAGGTCACGCAGCGTCCACTGGGTGCCCAGCACGGACCGGACCCGGGAGATCAGCCGGGTGGCGAGCAGCGAGTGCCCGCCCAGGTCGAAGAAGTTGTCCTCGACGGAGACCGAGTCCAGGCCCAGGACCTGGGCGAACAGGCGGGTGAGCAGGTGCTCGCGCGGGGTGCGCGGGGCCCGCGAGACACCGGCGACCGGCACCGCGGGGGCCGGCAGCGCCGCCCGGTCGAGCTTGCCGTTCGGGTTGAGCGGGATCCGGTCGAGGGTCACCACCGCCGACGGCACGAGGTATTCCGGCAGGCGGGCGGCGAGCGTGGCACGCACCTCGGCCGGGTCGATCCGGGCGCCCTCGTCCGCGATGACGTAGCCGACCAGCCGCTTGTCCCCCGGCTGGTCCTCGCGCACCACGGCGACCGCCTGGCTCACGCCGGGGCAGTCGGCCAGCGCGGCCTGCACCTCGCCCAGCTCGATCCGGAAACCGCGGATCTTCACCTGGTCGTCGCCTCGGCCCAGGTACTCCAGCTCGCCGTCGGCACGCCACCGGACCAGGTCGCCGGTGCGGTACATCCGCTCACCGCAGCGGAACGGGCTGGCCACGAACCGCGACGCGGTCAGTCCCGGCCGGTCGAGGTAGCCGCGGCCCACGCCCCGGCCGCCGATGTACAGCTCTCCGGCGCTGCCGGTCGGCACCGGCCGCAACCTCGCGTCCAGCACGTAGAGCTGCGCGTTGTCGACCGGCCGGCCGATCGGCGGCGCCTGGCTGATCTCCTCGCCGCCGTACCAGGCCGCGGCGTAGACGGTGGCCTCGGTCGGACCGTAGATGTTGGCCACCGTCCGGGCGCCGAACCACCGCCGCACCTCGGTGGCGACCGAGAGCGGCAGCGCCTCACCGGCCAGCACCACGGTGTCCGCGGTCAGCTCGGCGGGTTCCTGCTCCATCAGGCCGACGTAGGCCGACGGGACGCCACTGCTCAGGGTGGCGGCCTGCCGGACGGTCGAGCGGGCCAGCGCCAGCAGGTCCGGCACCACCTCGACGGTGCCGCCGACGGTGAGCGGCGCGAACAGCTCGAAGACCGAGACGTCGAAGTTGAGCGAGGTGGACGCCCAGACCCAGGCCAACCCCTCGGCGCCGAAGACCCGGGCGGCCCAGGCCATCAGGTTCACCATGTTGGCGTGGCTCAGCACGACGCCCTTGGGCCGGCCGGTGGACCCGGAGGTGTAGATGACGTAGGCGGCGTTGTCCGGCGAGAGCGGCACCTCCGGACGCGAGGTGGGGTGTCCGGACACGTCGGGCAGCTCGGTGAGGGTGAGCAGGGGGCGCGCGTCGGCGAGCATCAACCGCTTGCGGTCCTCCGGGTAGCCCGGATCCACCGGCAGGTAGGCGCCGCCCGCCTTCAGGATGGCGAGCAGGGCGACCATCATGTCGACCGAGCGCGCCATCGACACCGCCACCCGGACCTCCGGCCCGGCACCCCGTTCGATCAGGTGGTGCGCCAGGCGGTTGGCCCGCGCGTCCAGCTCCGCGTAGGACACCCGGTCCGCGCCACTGACGACAGCGGTCCGGTCCGGGGTCCGCGCGACCTGCGCTTCGAAGACCTGCGGGTACGTCGCCGGCGCCACCACCCGCGCGGTGTCGTTCCAGCCGGTCAGCAGCCGATCCCGTTCCGCGCTGTCGAGCACGTCGAGGTCCGAGATCACCCGGTCCGGGTCGGCGGTCACGGCGGCCAGCACGCGCAGCAGCCGGTCGGCGATGGCCTGGGCGGTCCCGTGGTCGAACAGGTCGGTCGCGTAGTTGACCACCCCGCTGATGCCCTCGCCCGGGTGCGCGGCGATCTCGATGGTCAGGTCGAACTTGGCGGTCCGCGCCGCGACCGTCTCGGGCGCGGTGTCCAGCCCGGTCAGGGCCAGCTCGGTGTCGCCGTAGTCCTGCTGCACGAGCATGACCTGGAAGAGGGGCTGGCGGGCCGCCGAACGATCCGGCGCCAGCTCCTCCACCAACCGCTCGAACGGCACATCGGCATGCGCGTACGCGTCCAGATCCGCCGCCCGCACCCGCCGCAACACCTCACCGAACGACGGATCACCCGACAGATCGGTACGCAACACCAACGTATTGATGAAGAACCCGACCAGATCATCCAGCGCCGCATCCGCCCGGCCCGCCACCGGCGTACCCAACGGAATGTCATCACCGGCACCCAACCGGCACAACAACACCGCCACCGCCGCCTGCACCACCATGAACAACGTGCAGTCGTACGCCCGCGCCAACCCCAGCAACGCCGCATGCGCCCGCGCATCCACCGCGAACCGCACCTCACCACCACGACCCGACAACCGCGCCGGACGCACCCGATCGAACGGCAACGCCAACTCCGCCGGCACCCCCGCCAGAGCACCCCGCCAAAACGCCAACTGCTCCGCCTCGACACCGGCCAGCAACTCCCGCTGCCACACCGCGAAATCCGCGTACGACACCGGCAACGACTCCCACACCGGCACCGCACCCGCCGACCGCGCCGCATAAGCCACCGACAGATCCCGCAGCAACGGACCCATCGACCACCCATCAGCCGCGATGTGATGGATCACCACCATCAGCACGTGCCGGTCGTCGGCGAGTTCCAGCAGCGTGGCGCGGATCGGAAGTTCGGCCGCGAGGTCGAAGCGGTACGCGACGGCGTCCTCCAGCGCCGCGCCGACCTCGGACTCGGCGCAGCGGATCACGGTCAGCGGCGGCACGGCCCGCTCGCCGTCGAGAACGGTCTGCTCCGGCCCGGCGACGATGGTGCGCAGCGTCGCGTGCCGGCCGGCCACGTCGGTGAGCGCCGCCCGCAGGGCCGCCCGGTTCAGCGGGCCGGTGAGCCGGACCGCGATCGGCATGTTGTAGCTGGCGCCGTCGCCGTCGAGCTGGTGCAGGAACCACAGGCGTTCCTGAGCCGACGAGAGCGGCACCGGGCCGTCGTGTGCGGCGGCCACCAGCGCGGGGCGGGCGGCGCTGCCGTCCACGGCGGCGAGCCCGGCCACCGTCGGATGCGCGAACAGGTCCCGGACCTGCAGCTCCAGGCCGAGCACCGAGCGGATCCGGGAGACCAGCCGGACGGCGAGCAGCGAGTGCCCGCCCAGGTCGAAGAAGTTGTCCTCGACGGAGACCGAGTCCACGCCCAGGACCTGCGCGAACACCCAGCACAGCAGCTCTTCCCGGGCGGTGCGCGGCGCACGTCCGGCGACCGGTGCCACGGTGGCCGGGTCGGGCAGTGCCGCCCGGTCCAGCTTCCCGTTCGGCGTCAGCGGCAGCCGGTCCAGCACCAGCACCGCCGACGGGACCATGTAGGCCGGCAGGCGCTCGCCGGCGAAGCCGCGCAGCTCGGCGGGCGACACCTCGGCGGCGCCGGGGACCGGCACGACGTAGCCGACGATCCGGCCGGTCCCGGTGTCGGTGCGCACCACGACCTCGGCCCGTTCGACGGCGGGGTGCGCGGTCAGCACCGCCTGGATCTCACCCAGCTCGATCCGGAAGCCGCGGACCTTCACCTGCTCGTCGGTGCGGCCCAGGAACTCCAGGACGCCGTCCCGGTCGCGGCGCACCAGGTCGCCGGTGCGGTACATCCGCTCACCGGGCCGGCCCCACGGGCAGGCCACGAACCGGCCGGCGGTCTGGCCCGGGCGGCCGGCGTACCCGCGGGCGAGCTGGTCACCGGCCAGGTAGAGCTCACCCGGGACACCCACCGGCACCGGGGTGAGTGTGGCGTCCAGGACGTACGCCCGCGCGTTGGGCAGCGGCCGGCCGACCATCGGACGCGGGTTCCCGGCGACCGGGAAGGCCAGCGCGTCGACGGTGAACTCGGTCGGGCCGTAGTAGTTGAGCCCCGCCGTGTCCGGCGCCTCGCTCAGCTGGTTCCACAGGTGCTGGTCGGCCGCCTCCCCGCCGATCATGAGCAGCGCCGGCCGGTGCCGGGGGTCGGTGAGCAGTCCGGCGTCGACGGCGAGCCGCGCGTGGCTGGGCGTCAGATCCAGGAAGTCGATCCGCTGCTCGGCCACGTAGTCGACGAGGGCCCGCGGGTCACGGCGGGTCGCGTCGCCGATGACGTGCACCTCGTTGCCGGCGGCCAGGGCGAGCAGGCCTTCCAGCGAGGTGTCGAAGGAGAACGACGCGGTCACGGCGCAGCGTAGCCGCTCCGGCCGGCCGAACAGCTCCGCGTGGTGGGTGTGGTAGAGGTTCAGCAGGGCCTGGTGCTCGACCACGACGCCCTTCGGCGTGCCGGTCGATCCGGAGGTGTAGATCAGGTAGGCGGCGTGCCGCGGCGACGCGGCCGGCCGCCGCTCGACCGGCCCGTCGCCGGTGCCGGACAGCTGGCCCGGCTCGGTGATCACGGCGACCGGGGCGGCGTCCTCGATCATGAAGCGGATGCGCTGCTCCGGGTACTCCGGGTCGATCGGGACGTAGACCGCGCCCGCCTTGAAGATGCCGAGCACGGCGACCAGCTGGTCGCCGGAGCGGGGCAGCACGACCGCCACCCGGTCCTCCGGTCCGGCGCCACCGGCCAGCAGCCGGTGCGCGAACCGGTCGGCGCGGGCGTCCAGTTCGGCGAAGGTGAGCCGGGTGCCGTCGCTGACCACCGCCACCTCGTCCGGCGTACGCCGGGCCTGCTCCTCGAAGATCTCGTGGAGCAGACCGGTGTCCGGGCGCGCCACGACCGGCCCGGCGCTCTGCTCGATCATCCGCTGGTGCTCGCCGGCGTCCAGGACGCCGAGCCGGCTGACCGGCGCGTCCGGATCCGCCAGCGCGCCGCTGATCAGGTGGGTCAGGCGGCGGCCGAGGGCATGCACGGTGTCCTCGTCGAACAGGTCGGTGCGGTACTCGACGGTGCACCGCAGCCCGGCGGGCGTGCCGTCGGCGGCGTGCCGTTCCTCGGCGTCGAAGGTGAGGTCGAACTTGGCCGACCCCAGCGGGATCGGCTCGGCGGTCAGGCCGGCGCCGACGGCCGGATCCTGGTTACGCACGTCGATCATGATCTGGAACAACGGGTGGTGCCCGGCACTGCG
This sequence comes from Actinoplanes oblitus, assembly GCF_030252345.1. NCBI lineage: Bacteria > Bacillati > Actinomycetota > Actinomycetes > Micromonosporales > Micromonosporaceae > Actinoplanes > Actinoplanes oblitus. Next base: position 7,169,770 of record NZ_CP126980.1, read on the forward strand.
GACCGGGTTCACCGCCTCCACCAGTCGCTCGAACGGCACGTCCTGATGCGCGTACGCGTCCAGGTCGGTCTCCCGCACCCGGTCGAGCAACTCGGCGAAGGTGGGATCGCCGGACACGTCGGTGCGCAGCACCAGGGTGTTGACGAAGAAGCCGACCAGGTCGTCCAGCGCCGCGTCGGCCCGGCCGGCCACCGGCGTGCCGAGCGGGATGTCGTCGCCGGCGCCGAGCCGGCTCAGCAGCGCCGCGATCGCTGCCTGCACCACCATGAAGAGCGTCGCGCCGCGCTCCCGGGCCAGGGTCACCATGCCGCGGTGCAGTTCGGCGCCGAGGTCGAAGCCGATCTGGCGGCCCGCTCCGGCCGGCCCGGCCGGGCGCGGGCGGTCCACCGGCAGGCTCACCTCGCCGGGCAGCCCGGCGAGGGCCCGGCGCCAGTACGCCAGCTGCTCGTCCGCCACGCCGGCCAGGAACTCCCGCTGCCACACCGCGAAATCCGCGTACGACACCGGCAACGACTCCCACACCGGTGCCGCACCCGCCGACCGCGCCGCATAAGCCACCGACAGATCCCGCAGCAACGGACCCATCGACCACCCGTCAGCCGCGATGTGATGAATCACCACCACCAGAACACCGTCGCGCCACCACACCCGCAGCGGCACCTCGGCCGACAGATCGAACCGATACTCCGCCGCCGACTCGATGCCCGCCGAGTGCAACACCACCGTGGTGTCGTCCAGCACCCGCTGCACCGGGCCCTCCGCGATCACCGTCCGCAGCACCGGATGCCGCGCCACCACGTCACTCCACGCCGCCGCCAGCGCCTCGACGTCCACGTCACCGTCCACCCGGATGGCGAACGGCATGTTGTACGCCGGGCTCGGCCCGTCCAGCTGGAACAGGAACCACAACCGCTCCTGCACCGGCGACAGCGGCACCTCGCCCGAGGACCGGGGAACGAGGGCCGGCCGGACCCGGCCCCGCGCCGCCTCCACCACCGCGGCGATCCCGGCCGGGGTCCGCGCCTGGAAGACGTCACGCACCGACACGTCGGTGGCGAGGGCGGCCCGCAGCCGGGTGACCAGCTTGGTGGCGAGCAGCGAATGCCCGCCCAGGTCGAAGAAGTCGTCGTCGGCGCCGGCGGCCGGCAGTCCGAGCACCCCGGCGACCAGCGAGCAGATGATCTCCTCGAGCACCGTGCGGGGTTCCCGGTGCTCGGTGACCGGCAGCTCCGGTGCCGGCAGCGCCCGCTTGTCCACCTTGCCGTTGGGGGTCATCGGCAACTCGTCGAGCAGCACGAACGCCGACGGCACCAGGTGTTCCGGCAGCCGCTCCCGCAGCCGGGCCCGGTCGACCGGCTCGGTCGTGTACGCCACCAGCCGGTCGTCGCGCAGCACCACCACGCCGTGCCCGGGCAGCGCCGCCTCGATCTCGCCCAGCTCGATCCGGAACCCGCGCAGCTTCACCTGGTCGTCGGCGCGTCCCAGGAAGTCGAGCTGGCCCTCGGCACGCCAGCGCACCAGGTCGCCGGTCCGGTACATCCGCTCACCGGCCTGGAACGGACTGGCCACGAACCGCGACGCGGTCAGCCCCGGCCGGTTCAGGTAGCCGCGGGCCAGCCCGGGCCCGCTCAGGTACAGCTCGCCGGTGACCCCGGCCGGCACCGGCTGCAGCTGGTCGTCGAGCACGTGCACCCGGACGTTGCTGATCGGCCGGCCGATGGTGATCGGGGCGTCGGCCCGCAGCGGCCCGGTCCGGGTCGCCTCGATACCGGCCTCGGTCGGCCCGTACGCGTTCAGGAACCGCACCCGGTGCGCCCACCGCCGCACCTGGTCCGGCGGCAGCGCCTCGCCACCGCTGAGCAGCACCCGCAGGCTGGGCAGCTCGGCGCCGGTCAGCGTCTCCAGCATCGACGGCACGCCGTGCAGGTGGGTGATCCGCTGCTCGTCGATGAGCCGGGCCAGGTCGGCGCCGAGCGGCTGCCCGTCGGCGAGCACCAGGGTGGCGCCGGAGGCGAGCGTCATCATCAGGTCGAGCACCGCCGGGTCGAAGGTGGTGGCGACCCACTGCAGCACCCGGCAGCCCGGACCCAGCTCCAGCCCGCGGATGTTGTCGGCGGTCACGTTCAGCGCGTTGCGGTGGGTCAGCTGCACGCCGTTCGGGGTGCCGGTGGAACCGGACGTGTAGATCACGTAGGCCCGGTGCCCGAACGCCACGGACCGCGGCAGCGGGGCGTCGTCGTAGCCCGCCAGGTCGGCGGCGGCCAGGAACTCCTCGTCCAGCACCACGACCGGCCGGGCGTCGGCGTGGGTGGCGGCGATCCGCTCCGCCGGGTGGGCCGGGTTGACCGGCAGGTAGGCGCCACCGGCGGACCAGACCGCGAGCACCGCGACCACCTGCCGCACCGAGCGTGGCAGCCGCACCTCGACGATCGTGTCCGGTCCGACGCCACGGCGGATCAGCAGCCGGGCCAGCCGGTTCGCCCGCCCGGTCAGTTCGGCGTAGCTGAGCTGGTCAGCCCCGGCGACGACGGCGACGGCCGACGGCGTCGCGGCGGCCTGCGCGGCGATCAGCTCCGGCACTGTCGCGTCCGGCACCTCGGCCGCCGTGTCGTTCCACTCGGTCAGCAGCTTGCGCTCGGCCGGCAGCAGCACGTCGATCGTCGCGATCCGGCGCTCCGGCCGCTCGGCGACCGCGGTCAGCACCCGGACCAGCCGGTCGGCGATCGCCTCGGCGGTGGCGGTGTCGAAGACGTCGGTAGCGTACTCCAGCACGCAGGCCAGCCCGGCGTCCTGCTCGCGCACGTTGAGGGTCAGGTCGAACCGGGAGACGCCCAGGTCCAGCGGCTCGGCGACGGCGGTCGGCTGGAGCACCAGCATCACCTGGAAGAGCGGCTGGCGGGCGGCCGAGCGGTCCGGCGCCAGCTCCTCGACCAGCACGTCGAAGGGCAGATCCTGGTGCGCGTAGGCGTCCAGGTCGGTGCTCCGCACCCGGCTCAGCAGCTCGGTGAAGGCCGGATTGCCGGACACGTCGGTGCGCAGCACCACGGTGTTGACGAAGAAGCCGACCAGCTCCTCCAGGGCCGCGTCCGAGCGTCCGGCGACCGGGGTGCCGATCGGCAGGTCGGCGCCGGCGCCCAGCCGGTTGAGCAGCACGGCCATCGCGGCGTGCAGGACCATGAAGAGCGTGGCGTCGTGGTCGCGGGCGAGCCGGGCCAGCTGCGAACTCAGGTGCCGGTCCAGCGCGAACCGCACCTGACGGCCCCGATGGGTCGGCTCGGCGGGGTGCGGCCGGTCATAGGGCAGGGCCAGCTCACGCGGCGCTCCGGCCAGCGTCCGACGCCAAAAATCAAGATCCTCTTCGCGTACGGCGGCGACGACGTCACCGTGCCACCGGGTGTAGTCGGCGTACTGCACCGGCAACGGCGCCCAGTCCGGTGCCCGCCCGGCGCGCCGGGCGGCGTACGCGATCTCCAGATCCCGCAGCAGCGGCCCGGCCGACCAGCCGTCGGCGGCGATGTGGTGCACCAGCAGCACCAGCAGGCCGTCCGCCAGGCTGGCCCGCAGCGGCAGGTCGGTCGCCAGGTCGAAGGAGTGCCCGAGGTCGTGCCGGTCGTGCAGCACGATCTCCGGCCGGTCGAGGACGAGCTGGTGGGGCGCCTCCCCGGCGACCGGGAAGACGGTGCGCAGCGCCTCGTGCCGCGCCACCACGTCGGCGATCGCGTCCCGCAGCGCGGCGCGGTCCACCGGCTCGGCCAGCCGGTGCTGGACCGCGATGTTGTAGGTCGGGCTCGGGCCCTCCAGCTGGGCGAGGAACCACAGGCGCTGCTGGGCGTGCGACAGCGGCACGTGCTCCGGGCGGTCGGTGGCGACCAGGGCGGGACGGGTCCGGGTGCCGGACAGCTGCGCGATGGTGGGCGCCTGGAACAGGTCCCGGGTGCTGATGTCGACGCCGAGCTCGGCGCGGATCCGGTTGATCAGCCGCAGCGCGGTCAGCGAGTGGCCGCCCAGGTCGAAGAAGTTGTCGTCGATGCCGGCCGGGGTGCCGAGCACCTCGGTGAACAGCTCGCAGAGCACCCGTTCGCGCTCGGTGCGCGGCGCCCGCCCGGTGCTGTCGAAGACCGGATCGGGCAGCGCCTTGCGGTCGACCTTGCCGTTCGGGGTGAGCGGCAGCGCGTCGAGCACCACGAAGGCGTCCGGCACCAGGTACTCCGGCAGCCGCTCGCGCAGGGCCGCCCGGTCCACCGGCTCGGTGGTGTACGCGATCAGCGTGTCGTCGCGGGCGATCACCACGGCGGTGCCGGGCAGCTCGGCCTCGATCTCGGCCGGCTCGATCCGGTGGCCGCGCACCTTGACCTGGTCGTCGGCCCGGCCGCAGAAGATCAGCTCGCCGTCCTCGGTCCAGCGGCCCAGGTCGCCGGTGCGGTACATCCGGCCGGCGCCGAACGGGTTGGCCACGAACCGCGACGCGGTCAGGCCGGGCTGGTCGAGGTAGCCGCGGGCGAGGCCGGCACCGGCCAGGTAGATCTCCCCGGTCACGGCCGGGCGCAACCGCTCGTCGAGCACGTACACCGCGGTGTCCCGCAGCGGCTCGCCGAGCGGCACGACGTCACCCACCACGTCACCGGCCCGCCAGGCGTGGTGGGTGACGCACAGGGTCATCTCGGTCGGGCCGTAGGTGGTCCGCACTGTCGTGTGCGCGATGGCCTCGCGCAACGCGTTCGGGGAGATCACGTCGCCGCCGGTGGTCACCTCGCGCAGCCCGCGGAACGACGCCGGGTCGGTCACCCCGAACAGGCCGGCGGTGAGGCTGAGCCGGGTGACCCCGGTCAGGTCGAGTTCCAGCTCGTCGGCGCCGGCCGGCGCCACCACCACCTCGCCGCCGGCCAGCAGCGCCGCCCAGATCTCGTAGGTCGAGCCGTCGAACGCGTGCGGCGCGTGGAACAGGATCCGGTCGGTGGCGTCCACCTCCCAGCACGGGTCGGTGGCCAGGTCCACCACGCCCTGGTGGGTGATCGCGATGCCCTTCGGCTCCCCCGTCGAGCCGGAGGTGTACATGACGTAGGCGAGCTGGTCCGGGTGGACCACCGGCAACGGGACGTCGCTGTCGGACTCCACCACCCGGTCCACCACCACCGGCCGGCCGGCGACCACCTTCGCCACCCGCGACTCCGGCCACGCCTCGTGGATCGGCAGGTACGCCCCGCCGGCCTTGAGCACCGCGAGCATCGCGACGATCAGGTCGTGGCTGCGCGCCATCCGGATCGGCACCACGGACTCCGGCCGCACGCCCTGCTCGACCAGCCAGCGGGCCATCCGGTCGGAGCGCCGGTCGAGCTCCGGGTAGGCGGCCGCGTGCCGGGCGAAGGCTTCCAGGATCGTGCAGGGCGTCGACGGTCCGTACTCGGCCGCGGCGGGCGCACCCATGTCCAACACTCGCGTTTCCCCCATCAGATGGTGGGCGTTATCGGCCGCACCAGTTCGGTTTGCGTTTCTCGGCGAAGGCCCGCGGGCCCTCGACGGCGTCCGCGCCGCGCATCCGGCGTTCCTCCCACACGTAGCGGGTGGCGAAGGCCTGCTCCAGCGGCAGGTCGACGGAGCGCAGCACGGCTTCCTTGATCGCCCGGACCGACAGCGGAGCCGCCCGGAGCAGGTCGGCCACCCAGCCGGCCACACAGTCGTCCAGCTCGGCGGCCGGCACCACGTCGTTGACCAGGCCCAGCTGCAGGGCCCGGGCGGCGGGGATCTCCCGGCCGGTGAGCAGGTGCCCGAGGGCGGTCCGCAGCGGCAGCTGCCGGGCCAGCCGGAACGCGCCACCCGCCCCCGGGACCAGGCCGAGCTTCGCCTCGGGCAGCCCGAACACCGCGGTGTCGGCGGCCACGATCACGTCGCAGGCCAGCGCCAGTTCGAAGCCGCCGCCCAGCGCGTAGCCGTTGACCCGGGCCACCACCGGCTTGGCCAGCGTGAACCGCTCGGTGAGCCGGGGCCAGCCGGGCTTGTCCCGGCTGCCGAACGTGCTGGTCCCGGCCCCGGATCGATCCAGCTCGGCCCGTTCCTTGAGGTCCTGGCCGACCGAGAAGGACCGGTCGCCGGCCCCGGTGAGCACCACCACCCAGACGTCGTCGTCGGCCTCGACGTCGTCCCAGATCTCGCCGAGCTCGGCGTGCATGGCCAGATCCATGGCGTTGAGCACCTCGGGCCGGTCCAGCGTCACCGTCGCGACCCGGTCGCTCTTGTCGTAGCGGACCCGGCTCACCGGGCGAACCTGCCCGCCTTGGCGACCACGTCGTCGCTGTACAGCCGGTAGGCCTGCTGCTCGGCGAAGGTGGCGAGGTAGAGCCGGAACTCCTCGACCGGCTCGGCGAGCATCATCCGGTTGGCGACCACCGCCGGCTCGCTCAGCCGGCGGGCGGCCCGCTCGGCGGCGGCGCCGACCTGGTCCGGCGCCACCACCTCGTCGAAGAGCAGCCGGGCGTCCGGCTCGTCCGCCGCGATCCGCCGCCCGGAGAGGATCACCTGGCGGGCGATCCGCTGCCCGACCGCCCGGGGCAGCCGCAGGTTGGCCAGGCCCGGGATGATGCCCTCCTGCGCGGCGGGCAGGCTGAAGTACGCGTCGTCGGCCGCCACCACGTGGTCGAACACCAGCACGAGCTGGGCGCCGCCGCCGATGGCGAAGGCGTCCACCGCGGCCACCCAGGGCTTGGCACCCCGGATCAGCTTGTGCAGGTACCCGAGCTCGCGGCGCAGCAAGAAGTCGACAAGCGTGATCTCACCGGCGTGCAGGCGCTTGAGGTTGATCCCGGCGCTGAAGACGCGGCGCCCGGCGTACCGGGGATGGGTCATCTCGCCGCCGCGCAGCAACCCGGCGGTCGCGGCCGGGTCCAGCAGCACCAGGTCGACAGCGGTCTCCATGTCGTCGACCTGCTGGGCGTCCTCGGCGTTGAGACAGTCGTCGCGGCACATGGTCAGGTGCACCACGCCGTCCCGGCGCTCCATCCGCACCGAGGGCAGGTCGAGCCGGCCGTCGCGGCGCCACCGGTCCAGCAGCTCGACGGCCCGCGGGGTGGGTTCCAGCATCGTCTCGATCAGGTGCCGGCCGGCGACCGGGGACCGCAGCACCGCGCCGAAGAAGAGCCCCTGGTCGATCTCCCAGCCCTCCTTGGCGGCCTGGGCCCGGCCGCGTTCCGCCTTGACCTGGTCCGGGCCGGGTACCAGCCCCGGGAAGGCGGCGGCCGCCTCGTCGGCGAGTTCCGGCAGCCGCAGCCGCCGGGAGCGCCCGCCGGTCAGCCGGTGGTAGACGGCGTCGGCGTGCGCCGCGAGGAAGTCGCGGCGTTCCGCCTGGGCCGCCGCCTTGACCTCGGCGGCCCGGCGGCGCTCCTCGATCGACCGGTCGGCGGGCTCCGGCAGGCCGGCCAGGAACGCGTCGACCTCGCTCGCCCGTTCCGCCAGCGCCCGGGCCGCCACGTCGATGTCGGTGCTCACGCGGCCGCCTCCGCCGGCCCCCGGCGCAGCTGCCGGTCGCACGCCGCCAGGTGCCGGCCCAGCGCCTCCTCGTAGCTGGTGGTGGTGGCGTCGAGCAGCAGCCGGCGGCGGACCGCCAGGTCGGCGGCCGAGGCCGTGCCGAGCCGGGTCCGCGCGGCGGCGACCGCCGCGTCCGGGTCGGCGGCGACCTCGTCGATCAGGCCGAGGCCGAGCGCCTCCGCGGCGGTCAGCGGGACACCGAGCAGCACGGCCCGGCGGACCGCGGCCGCGCCGGCCTGGTTGGCCAGCCGGTACAGGCCCATGCCGGGCCAGGGCGACGGGACCAGCCGGGCGCCGGTCACGGCCACCCGGTAGTCGGTGGCCAGCAGGGCCTCCAGCGCCACTCCCCCGCAGTCCCGGTCCACCACGGTGACGGTGAACGCGGCCACCCGCTCCAGCCGGCGCAGCGTCCGCTCCCACTTGTTGACCAGGTGGATGCCGAGGTCCGCGCCGGGGCCGGCGGTGCCCGGGACGCCGCCGGCGCGCAGCACCAGCGTCCGGTCCGCGCCGTCCTCGGCCCGCTCGACGGCCGTGGTCAGGCTCGTCACCAACTCGTCCGAAAGCGGCTCGCCGCCGTCGATGTACACGCTCATCGTGTCCGTTTCTGTGGTCACCATCGGGCCAGCGCCGTTTCGATGGTCGAGCCGGGTCCCATGGTCATCAGGACGCCGTACTCGCCGGGGTTCGTCGCGCCCTCGGCCAGCAGGCGCTGGTAGGAGAAGAGGAAGGAACCGCTGGACAGGTTGCCGTAATCGCGCAGCACGTCCACGGTGTGCCGGACGTCGTGCCGGGTCAGGCCCAGGTTGACCATCACCGAGTCGATGACCTTCTTGCCGCCGGAGTGCACCAGCCAGTGCGCGATGTCGCTGCGGCGCAGGCCGGTGCCGGCGAGCAGCTTGTCGATCACGATCTCGGCGTGCGCGCCGACCACGTACGGCACGTGCGGGTCCAGGAAGAAGCTGAACCGGTCCTGCTCGCCGTCCCAGTCGTAGCGCATCGCGTCGATCGCGTCCGGGATGATGCAGCTCGCGAACTTGAGCAGCCGGGGACCGCCAGCCGGCAGCGCCGCACCGGACCCCTCGCCGGCGACCACGGCGACGGCGGCGGCCCCGTCGCCGAACAGGCTGTTGACCACCGAGGTGCGCATGGTGCCGTCGAAGACGTACGCCGCCGAGCACGACTCGACGCAGACCATCACGGCGAGCCGCCCGGGGTTGGCCCGCGCCCAGCCGGCCACCGGGTTCAGCGCGTTGAGGCCGGCGTTGCAGCCCATCCCGACCACGTCGACCCGGCTGCAGTGCCGGTCCATGCCCAGCTCACGGATGAGCAGCGCGCTGAAGCCCGGGGTGAGGAAGCCGGTGGAGGTGACGCAGCAGAGATAGCCGACGTCGGTCACGTCGGCGCCGATGCCCTTGAGGCAGTCCTGCACCGCGCGGACACCCATGTCGATGCCCTGGGCCTTGTGCTTGGCCAGCAGCTCACCCTGCGCCTCGAGCACCCGGGTGCCGTCCTCGCGCTGCGGCGGCAGGGTGAGGAAGCGCCGTTCGATGGCGCTGTTCAGGAAGACCGACCGGATCCGCTGGTCGGTGATGTCGAAGATGTCCAGCAGTTCCCGCTGGGAGTACGAGGTGGGCGGCACGGCCGTCCCGATGCTGATGATGCGCGCGGTCTCCGGGCCGTCCAGGGCGATCGGCGGAGCGGTCGTCAGGACCCCCGGATGGGGTAGCACCGACGTCATCGGTACATCCAGCCCCACGTGCGTTTCTTTCCGCGGGTCACCAGGTGACGGGTGGTCTGTTCCATGGGAGCTCGCCTTTCCTGTGCAGAGGGATGGATCAGGGGTGATCAGGACCGGTGCTGCTCGGCGACGAACGCCGCGAGCCGGTCCAGGCCCAGCTCGATCTGGGCCGGGCTGAGGTGGCTGAAGGAGAGCCGGATCGTCGGCCGCGGCCGGCCGTCGCCGTGGAAGTGGTGCATCGGCATCCACAGCACGTCGTGCGCGCGCGCCGAGTGCCGGAGCTGGTCGTCGCCGGCCGGGAACGGCACGGTGAGGGTGAGGAAGAAGCCGCCGTCGGGCCGGTTCCAGGTGACCGCCGGCTCGCTGCCCGGCGGGAAGCGCCGCTCCAGCCCGGCCAGCAACTGGGCGAGGTTCGCCTGGTAGATCCGCCGTTCCCGGGCGGTGGCGGCGCGCAGGCTGCCGTCGTGGGCGAGCAGCCGCCCACCGATCACCGCCTGCGCCAGCGGCGGGGTGTTCACGGTGAGCATGCTCTTCAGCTTCGCGATCTCGTCGGCCAGCAGCGTCGCCGTGCCGTCCGGCGCGCCCACCGTCTGGTCGGCCACCACGTAGCCGACCCGAGTACCGGGCATGCAGGTCTTGGCGAACGTGCCCAGGTAGACCACCCGCCGGTCGGTGTCCAGCGCCTTGAGCGTCGGTGGCTGTTCCCGGTCGCCGTGGAACAGCCCGTACGGGTTGTCCTCCAGCAGCAGGACGTCGTGCTCGGCGCTGACCTCGAGCAGGTCGCGCCGGTCGGCGAGGCCGAGGCTGGCCCCGGACGGGTTGGCGAAGTCCGCCATCACGTAGACCGCCCGCGGGCGCAGCCCGGCCGCCCGGGCCTGCTCGATGGCGGTCACCAGCCGGTCCGGCCGGAGCGCGCCGGCCGTGCCGTCGACCGGGACGAGCGGCATGTCCGCCAGGTGCGCGGCGCCGGCCATCCCCACGTAGCTCGGCATCACCGCGAGCACCGCGTCCCGGTCGGTCCGGCGCAGCGCGCGCAGGGTCAGGTAGAGGGCCTCCTGGCAGCCGACGGTGACGACGATCGCTTCCGGGTCGACGCTGATCTTCTCGTCCACCGCGAGGTTCCGCGCCACCAGGTCGTTGATGATGCCCTTGGTCCGCCCGTACTGCATCAGGTGGCTGGTGACCCGGCGCTCGTCACCGCCGAACCGGGCCCGCACGTGGTCGCGGTAGACGTCCAGGTAGCGGTGCACGTCGTCGAGATCGAAATAGCCCTCGTACGGCCGGCCGGCGGCGAACGAGACGGCGTCCGGGTACTCCTGGGCGATCTCGTTGAGGAAGTTCATCGACTCCGCGATGGGCGCGGTCACCAGGTCGTTCAGCTCGTCGATCGGGATGTCGGCACCGGTCATGACCGCATGGCGGCGATCAGGCCGGCCGGGCGCATGTCGGTCCAGTGCTCCTCGACGTAGGCCAGCGCCTCGGCGTGCCCGGCGTCGGTCAGCCGGATCTCCCAGCCGGCCGGCACGTCGATGGCGGCCGGCCAGAGCGAGTGCTGGCCCTCCTCGTTGACCAGCACGTGGAAGCGGCCGTTCTCGTCGTCGAAGGGGTTCGTCACGTCAATCACCTCGTTCGGATCCGGTCGCCTCGATGGGTGCCAGGCGCGGGAAGACCGGGATGTCCCGCACCGCCTTCAGGTAGGGGGTGCCGGCGGTGTAGCCGGTGCCGAGTCGCTCCCCGAGCATCGCGATCGCGATCCGGGTGTGGGTGTTGCGCCAGCGCAGCAGGGCGGCGGCGAACTCCCGCATGGCCCGCTCGACCCGGTGCAGGCCGGCGGCGTCCAGCCGGCCGCCGGTCACCACGGCCTCGAACATGTCGTCCAGATTGGCCTGACCGGCCAGCACCAGCGTCCGGACCTCCGGGACCGACAGATAGGCGGCCGAGTCCAGCCGGTCCTGGTCCGGCATGCGGCACAGCGACTCGAGAATCTTGTAGCTGCGCGACTGGATGGCGCTGGCGCCCTCGGTGAAGTCCCGGAACGTCTGGAACGCCTTGACCTGCATCGTGGCCAGCAGGGAGAACAGCAGCGCGGACTCCCGGAACACGTCGGTGCTGGTGCCGAGCAGGCGTTCCACCTCACCGGCCGCGCCGGCCTCCAGCGCGGCGACCGCGTCGCGCAGGTGGTCGACGAGCATGGCGAACGTCGCCTCGAACGCCTGCAGCACCCGCAGGAACAGGTACTCGTCGTGGATGACGTAGGCCGGCTGCAGGCTGAGCCGCAGGATCCGGCGGTCCCGGTCGGTGATGGCGCCGTCCACGACCGCCCAGAGCCGGCGGCCCGCCGCCACCGGGTCGGCGTCGTCGCCGAGGCCGTCGTCCAGCCCGAGCCGGCGCATCGCCGGGCGGGCCACCCGCAGCGCCAGCCGGCAGCGCTTCACCACCACGGACTGCTCGGGCCGCATCTGCGGCAGGTGCTCGCCGAGACCGTCGAGGGCGGCCAGTTCGAACCGCAGCACGTCGGCGAGCAGGTGCACGACCAGCAGGTCGCGGCGGCGCACCGGGTCACCGGCCGTGGCCGGGTCGCCGGTGCCGTGCAGGGCGAGCAGTTCCAGGGCGAGGTAGCTGCGGTAGTCGTACTCCTTGTCCCACTTGTCGAGCGCGGTCGCCAGGAAGCGACTCAGCAACCGCGCGTCCTCCGGCGCGCCGGGAAGGCCCGGGATGACGGACCGCGCCTTGTCCAGGGCGGCCAGCGTCTCCTCCGGCACGAAGTGCTTCCCGGTACGAAGAAACTCCTGATGTACCCGGTCGTAAGGAAAGTCCTGCAGGTCAGGGCGAGCCAGCCAGGGCTCGATTGCCGGTAACACGTTCCCCCCGTGCATCGGTGGTGCGTCAGTCCGTGGTGTGCGCCCGCTCCACGAGGGCCGCGAGGCCGTCGACGGTCGGCGACCGCATCACCTCGTAGTGGTCTCCGGCGAACGACTCCACGGCGATCCGGTCGCCGAAGAGCGCGGGCCAGCCCAGCAGCGGGTCCCGCTCGTCGGTGTTGAAGTCGTGCTTGGCCCGCAGCAGCAGGAGCGGGTAGTCGGGAGCGGCGGCGAGACGGCGGTTCTGGACGTAGTCCCGCACCGCGGCGATGTTCGCCCGGTAGACCCGGAACAGGGTCTCCAGCCGCTCCACGCCGGCGTCCTCGGTCAGCACGTTCTGCTGGTGCATGGCGGCGGTGAGCACCGCGCGCTGCTCCTCGTCGGACCGGCCGGCCAGGTCCTCCTCGGCGACCGGCAGCTGGTAGTGCGCGGCGAACCGGGCCACCACGTCGTCGTCGAGCATCCCGACGTAGTGCGGGTCGGTCGCCCGGCCGGCGATCACCTCGGCCAGCGCGGCCGGGTCCGGGGCGGCGCCGTCGACGATCGCGAGGTTGCCGACCGGGCGGCCGGCCGCGCGCAGCCGCTGCGCCAGCGCGAAGGCGAAGATGCCGCCCAGGCCCCAGCCGACGACGCTGACCGGACCGGACGGGTCGAGGGCCTCGATGTCCGCGGCGTACCGCTCGACCATCTCGTCGACGCGGGTCAACGGTGCCTGCCCGCCGTCCAGCCCCACCGACTCCAGACCGTAGACCGGGATGTCGGCGTCCAGCGCCCTGACCAGGTCGAGGTAGCCCAGCACGCTGCCGCCACCGGCGTGCACGCAGAACACCGGCGGCCGGCTGCCACCGGCGCGGATCGGGATCAGGGTCGGCGACTGCCACGAGTCCTGCTCGCGGATGGCGCGGGCCATCCCCTCGACGGTGCCGCTGTCGAACAGCACCGAGATCGGCAGGCGGTGCCCGAGCTGCCGGGAGATCTCGCCGAGCAGCTGGAGCGAGAGCAGCGAGTGGCCGCCCGACTCGAAGAAGTCGTCGGTGACCCCGAGCCGGCTCTTCTTGAGCAGCGCCTGCCAGATCTCCAGGACGCGCATCTCCAGCGAGTCACGGGGTGGGACGTGCACGGCGCCGGCGGCCCGCTCGGCCCCGATCGCGGCGAGCGCGGCCTTGTCGATCTTGCCGTTGGCGGTCCGCGGCAGCTCGTCCACCAGCACGACGGCACGCGGCAGCATGTACTCCGGCAGCAGGTCACGGGCGTGCTCGCGGAGCGCGTCCACGGACAGCGACGACCCGTCGCCGACGACGTAGGCGGTGAGCGCCCGGTCCGGCTCGCCGACGACCGCGACCACGCACTCGCGGACGCCCCGGTGCCGGCGCAGGACGGCCTCGACCTCCTGCGGCTCCACCCGGTAGCCATTGATCTTGACCTGGTCGTCGACCCGGCCCAGGTACTCCAGCGCGCCGCCGGGCAGGCGCCGGACGGTGTCCCCGGTCCGGTACCACCGCTGCGCGGACCCGGCGACGGTGACGAACCGCTCGGCGGTCAGCGCCGGCTGATTCAGGTAGCCCCGCGCGACCTGAGGCCCGGCCACGTGCAGCTCCCCGGCGATCCACGCCGGCAGCGGCCGGCCGGCCGGGTCGAGCACCTCGGCCCGCGTCCCCGGCAGCGGCGTGCCGATCGGCACGCTCTTCGCCCGCGGGTCCACCGGCGCCCGGCCGGTCCGGAACGTGCAGACGCCGATGGTGGTCTCGGTCGGGCCGTAGTGGTTCACGACCTCGAGGTCCGGTGCCAGGGCGGCGACCCGCTCGACCAGGTCGGCCGGGCAGGCCTCGCCGCCGAGCACCAGCAGGCGGCGGGGCAGCACCCGCTCCGGGTGGTCCGCGCCGGCCAGCAGCGCGGCCAGGTGCGACGGGACGATCTTCAGGCAGTCGATCGGGTGCGCCGCGAACCAGTCCGCCATCCGGACGGCATCGGTCGCCACCTCCATCGGCACCACCGACAACCGGCCGCCCGAGGCGAGCGCGGAGAAGACGGCGGTGTAGCCGAGGTCGGCGGCGAGCGTGCTGACGATCGCGAAGGAGCCGCCCCGGGTGCCCGGGTGGGTGCCGCCGAGCCCGCGGACGTACGCCGCGAGCGCGCCGTGGCTCACCACGACGCCCTTCGGTGTGCCGGTGCTGCCCGAGGTGAACACCACGTACGCCGGGTCGTCCGGTGCCGGCCCGGCCGTCGTGGCCGGGTCAGTGCCGGCCGGGCCGGTGCCGGCCGGGTCGTCGACCAGCACGGCCGGCACCGCGCCGGCGAGTCCGCCGGCCAGGTCCGCGTTGCTGATCGCGACGGTGGCCGCGGTGTCGGCCAGGATCGCCGCGATCCGGCCGGCCGGGGTGGTCTGGTCGATGACGGTGAACGCCGCGCCGGCCCGCCAGGCGCCGAGCATGGCGGCGACCGCGGCGGTGCCGCGCGGGAGCAGGATCGGGACCACACCGCCGGGGCCGGCGCCCCGCTCGGCGAGGCGGGCGGCCAGTGCCGCCGCCACGCGGTCCAGCTCCCGGTAGGTGAGGGTACCGCCGGCGTCCTCCACCGCCACCGCCTCGGGCGCCTCGGCCACCCGCCGAAGGACCTGATCCAGAACGGTCACCGGGTCGTGCGCGTCCTCCGGGTCGGTGCTCAGCGCCAGATCCGCGACGGGCATCGTGGCCACGCCGCCGTCCAGGTCGTCCACGGCGTGCGCGAGGACCGTGCGCAGCACGGAGCCGAGGGCCCGCACGTCCTCGGCCGGGAAGCGGCCGGGGTCGAAGCAGAGCTCGCCGTCCCCGCCGGCCGGGCCGGCCTGCAGGAAGCACAGCGAGAGCGCCGCTGACGGATGGCCGCCGTGCACCTCGCGCAGCGCGAACGTCACGCCGCCGGCGGTGCCCGGCGCCCCCGGCTCGACCAGGTCGAACGCCGGCACCGGGTGGATCGCGTCCGCGTCCCGGCCGGACCACCACCGGGGATCGAAGAGTTCGGCGTCCGACTCCAGCACCGCCGCCGTGCCCCGGACCACGTCGACCACCTGGCGGAACGTGGTGTCCCCGGCGATCGGCACGGCCACCGGCAGCAACCGGGCCAGCGGCCCGATGGCGGACGACAGCTCGGGCAGCATCCGGCCGTTCTCCGCCACGCCGGTCAGCACGACGTCCGCGCCGCTGTACCGGTGCAGGGTGACGGTCCAGGCCGCCAGCAGCAGGTCACGCAGGCTGCAACCGAGCCGGTGCAGAGCACCCTCGACACCGGCCGGCAGCAGGTCCGGCACGGGCACCACGGCGCGGTCGGCACCACCGGCGCCGGGCAGCTCGAACGGCAGCCGCGGGACCGTCACCCCGTCCGCGATGCCGTCGAGGAAGCGGGGACGTTCGAAGCGGCCGTCGCGCATCCGCTCGTTGAGCCACTCGGCGAGGTCGGCGTACTGCAGCGACTCCTCGTCGGACGCGGCGACCGGGCCGGCGTAGGCCTCGGCGAGGCCGGCGGTGAACAGCGCCGCGCTGGCCCTGTCGAACACCCCGGCCGAGCCGCCGACCAGCAGCAGGTGCCGGTCGTCGCCGAGCCGCACCAGGCGCAGCCGCACCGGCTCGTCGGCCAGCAGCGCCTCGGCCGGCGTCCCCGGCGCGCTCGCGGCCTCGGGGCCGGCCGGTTCGATCCGGGCGTCCACCCGGTCCGCGATCGTCTGGACCGGCGCGACGTAACCGGACGGCAGGACCAGCCGGGTCCGCAGGATCTCGTGCTGAGTGAGCACGTGCCGCACGGCGGCGCCGAGGCGGGCACTGTCCAGCGGACCGGTCAGTTCGACGACGGCTGTGGTGGCGGCCACCCGGCCGTCGTTGTCCTTGGCGGTCCGCCACACCAGGTCCTGCTGTGGCGACAGGCCAAATCCCTGGATCTGGGTCTCAGTCATGGAATCTCCAGCGGCTGTTTCTCGTCAGCGGAAGGGGGCCGGTCAGCGGCCGGAGGCGCCCGGCAGGTCGGCGGAGCCCGGTTCGGCCATCGCCACGAGCACCTTGCGGGGCCCGGTGTAGGGCTGGCGGCCGTGCGAGACCAGGACGTTGTCGATCAGCATCACGTCGCCGTCGCGCCACGGCTCGGCCACCGTCTCCGCCTCGAAGGCGGCGTGGATGCCGGCGATGACCTCGTCCTCGATCGGGGTGCCGTCGCCGTACAGCGCGTTGCGCGGCAGGTCGAGCGGGTCCAGCGAGTCGAGCAGGGTGCCGCGTACCTCGGCCGGGAGGCTGGAGGTGTGGAACAGGTGAGCCTGGTTGAACCAGCAGGTCTCGCCGGTCACCGGGTGCCGCACCACGCCCTGCGCCACCTGCGTGGTGCGCAGCCGCCCGTCGGGCAGCCAGGTGTACTCGATGCCGGACTCCGCGCAGAACCGCTCGACCTCCGCCGGGTCCTCGGTCTCGAAGGTCTGCTGCCAGGACAGGTCCAGGCCGGCGCCGTAGTTGCGCAGGTACATCACGCCCTGCTCGGCGAACCGGTCGCGGACCTCGGCGGGGATCCGCTCGTACACCCGGCGGCTGTCCGCGACCGGGGTCGCGCCACCGGTCTCGGCGGCCCGGTGGCTCAGGAACCACAGCCGCATCGGCCAGTTGCGGGCGTACGCCAGCTCGTTGTGCTGCGGGATCGTCTGGTCCGCCGGGTACTCGGTGGACGTGTACACCTGGCGCATCTCCCGGGAGCGCGGGGTGGACCCGTACACGTAGTTCATCGCCTCCGGCGAGACCGCGAGGACGAGGCGCTCCAGCTCCTCCGCCCCGGACACGCCGAAGCCCTGGAAGAGCACGGCGCCCCGGTCGTGCAGCAGGGCCCGCAGCTGGTCGCGGTTGTCGCCCAGCCAGGTGGCGAGGTCGACGTTGGCGTCCCGGGTGGACACCACGATCGGGCGGCCGGGCTCAGCGGGGGTGTCCACCGTCACCGCGGTGGCGGCGGCCACCGCCACCGACCGGCGGCGGATCTGCCCCGGTCCGGGACGGCGCGAGAGGTTGGTCGTCATGGCACTCCTATCCGGGCCGGTCAGCCCTGACGGACCGCTTCTTCGGGAATTTCCTCGTCGCCGGGCGCGGCGCCGACCGGCGCGGCGTCCGACAGGTCCCTGATCCGGCGGATCGGCGACAGCAGGGTGAGCAGGGCCGGCACGAGCAGCGCCACACCGGCGGTGGCGACCGTGACACGGTTGCCGAAGACCTCGCCGAGGAAGCCGCCCAGCAGCGCGCCCAGCGGCATCGTCGACCACACCACGAACCGCACCGCGGCGGTGGTCCGGCCCATCAGTTCCCGCGGGGTGATCGCCTGGCGGATGGTGGACACGTTCACGTTGAACAGCGGAACGGCGACGCTGACCAGGATCGATCCGAAGGCGACGGTCGCCACGGCGGCGTACGAGGCGCCGCTCGCGGTGGCCATCAGGATGCCGCCGACGGCGCTGAGGCCGGTGGCGAACGCGAGGCCGAGGCCCAGGCCGAGCACCTTGTTGATCCGCTCGACCAGGAGCACCGCCACCAACCCGGTGGCGCTGCCGGCGAACATCACGATGGCGATCTTGGAAGAGCCCAGGTTCAGGTCCCGGGCCATGTAGATGAAGATGATCGTCACCAGGGTCTGCAGCATCAGGTTCCAACTCGCCGCGATGGAGACGATCCAGCGCAGGAACGGGCTGCCGGCCAGGAAGCGGAAGCCGGCGCGCAGGTCCGAGCGCAGCGTCGTCGGCTCGGCGCTGGGCTCCGGCTCCGGATCCTTCGACCGGATCCCGTGCAGGAACAGCGCCGAGACGGCGAACGAGACAGCGTCGACGGCCACCGCGACCGGTGCCGACACCACCTTGAGCAGCCCCGCGGCGACACCCGGTCCGACCGTCTGGGCCACCGAGTGGCTGGCCTCCAGGCGCTGGTTGGCGGGCATCAGGCTGTCCCGGTCGACGATCGAGGTCAGCACGGTCTGCGACGCGATGTCGAAGAACACGGTGCCGACACCGACGACGAACGCGACGACCCAGAGCCACTCGACGGTGAGGACATCGAACGCCCAGGCCACCGGCACCGAGCCCATCACCACCGCGCGGACCCAGTCCGCCGTGATCAGCAGGCGCCGCTGCCGCCAGCGGTCCACCAGAACGCCGGCGACCAGGCCGAACAGCAGCATCGGCGCGGTCTCCAGGGCGTTCAGCACGCCGACCTGCCAGGTGTCGGCGTGCAGCGCCAGGATCGCGGCGAGCGGGAAGGCGATGAAGGTGACCTGGGTGCCGATGAACGAGATCGACTGGGCGATCCACAGCTTGCGATAGTCGGATCGCTCCGGAGCCCAGAACCATCGTTTCGGCGGTGACGACACCATTCCTCCATGCCTGTGTGGGATTGCGGTTGGCCGCGGACGTTGCCGGTGCGGGATCGCGGGAGCCCGCGGACGATGGCGACCATAGACAGCGGCGGTTATCCGCCGGTTACGCGCGCCGAGCGATGCGTATATCGAGCGATCACACGCCGTGGTCTGCCGACGGTCAGAACATTCCGGCGAGGGTGGTGAGCGCCGGGAGCACGCGCGGCTCGGTCATCACGGCCGGCGCCCAGCGCGGGACGGATCGCAGTGAGTAGACCCGGCGCAGCCAGCGGTCCCGCCCGTCGTACCGGGGCACGAACGAGGTCCGGCCGTGCGCCACCACGTAGTTGTCCAGGATCACCAGGTCGCCCGGCGTCATCGGGACGTCGACGGTGACCTCGGCCAGCGCGCCGCCGAGCCGGGCCAGCGCCTCGACGCCCGCCGGCAGGTCGGCCTCGGTGTTGTCGGAGTCGAACCGCATCCACGGCCGGTCCTCGGGCCCGAAGATCACCGGGTGCGGGCCGGACCGCACGGCGCCGGTCCGGCCCCGGGTGAACGAGGTCGGGTACCGGCTGTAGAAGATCGGGCTGCGCAGCAGCTCCAGGACGGCCGGGTCCAGGACGGTCACCGCGTCCTGGATGGACGCGACCCGGGTGGCGGCCTTGCCGAGGTGGTCGGCGCGCAGGCAGAGCAGCGCGAGGAAGTCCGGCCGCAGCGGGTGGTGGGCGTTCTCGGTGTGGAAGCCCAGGGCGGTGATCGAGCCGCTGTTCTCCAGCTTGTGCTCCTCGCCGGGCACCGGATGGACCTCGTGCACCAGCGCACCGGACTTCTCGTCCTGGTAACCGACCAGCGAGCCGAGCGCGTCCGCGACCAGCGCGAGCACCCCCGAGGTGACGTGCTCGCCGAGCACCATCGAGGAGTACGTGGTGGGCGTGTCCGGCACCGCACCCACCCCGACACCGCGGATCAGCAGCACCCCGCCCGAGTGCGGCGACGCGGCGAAGTCCTGCAGCGCCTGGGCGAAGTCGTCAGGCAGCTTGGCGACGTACCCGCGGATCTCGGGTCGCCGATCGGTCAGCAGCCGGGACACCTCGATGCCCAGATGGTTCAACTCGTCCGACTCGGCCGGTGACAGCCGATAGCTCTGCACCTCGGCAGACAGCATGATTCCCCCGTGTTCGACTGGCGTGGACTCGGCTCAGGACGGGACCGGCGTGGCGCCGCGCCGGGCGACGCTGCGCAGCGATCGGGCAGCCGACCGGGGCCGGTCACCGGCGATGCTGACGCGCTCGAGGATCCGCCGGTTCGGGTAGTAGTCGGAGACCGCGTAATGCTGCGTCGACCGGTTGTCCCACATCACCACCGCGTCCTCCGACCAGCGGAACCGGACCTGGTACTCCGGGTGGTGCGCCTGATCGCACAGCAGCTTGAGCAGCTCGTCGCTCTCCCGCTCGCTGACGTCGAGGATGCGAGTGGTGTACATCCGATTGACGTAGATGACCTTCTGACCGGTCTCCGGGTGCACCCGGACGACGGGGTGCTCGGCGCCCCGGAACATGCCCCGGCCGGCGACCTCGCGTGCCCCGGTCCGCTCGTCACCGAAGAGCGCCAGCAGGTCGTGGACGGCCCGCAGACCGGCGATCCGCTCCTTGACCTCCGGCGCGAGCCCGTCGTACGCCGCCGCCATGTCGGCCCACAGGGTGTCGCCGCCGGTGTCGGGCAGCCGCACCGCGCGCAGGATGGAGCCCAGCGACGGCGCCTCGTCGTAGGAGACGTCGCTGTGCCAGATGTTCTCCACCCCCGGGTCCTCCGGGCCGTGGTTGAGGTTGACCAGCTCCGGGAACTCGCCCTTGTCCGGCAGCGGGTAGACCACCGGGTTGCCCCAGTGCCGGGCCAGCTCGACGTGGCGTTGCGGGCTCAGCGCCTGGTCGCGGAAGAACAGCACCTTCCAGTCCAGGAAGGCCCGCTTGAGGTCGGCCAGCGCCGGACCCGCGAGCGGGACGGAGAGATCCAGTCCGGAGATGTCCGCGCCGATCGTCGGCGTGCACGGCCGCAGCTCGAAGTGGTCGCTCTGCCGGATGGCGTCCGGACGCGCCATCACCCTGGTGCCGCCCACCTCGCGGGCGGCGCGGCCGCCGGATTCCGTCATCATGGCGCCACTACCTTTCTGGCATCTGTCAGATTTCCGGGAAAGTCATTCACCAGCACCCGATACAGGCGCTGGGTATCTTCGTCGGGAAATGCTTCCGCGCTGTCCCTCAAACGTTCGGCACAAAGGTCGTACCAACGGCGCGCCTGCGCCGGTTGACCGAGTCGCGAATGCACCGAAATAAGCATTCGATAGGACGGCTCATGTAACGGGTCGATGGCCAGCATGCGCCGGCACAGATCAATGACGCTCACCTGGTCGCACTGGGCCAGCCGGCGCCGGGAGAGGAATTCGAGCGCGTACAGCTGACGGCTGCGCAACCATTCGCGATGGGTCGCGGCCCAGTCCTCGTGCACGTCCGGCAGGAAGTCACCCCGATAGAGGCGGCTCGCCCGGCCGTACAGGTCGTCGGCCGCCGCGAGGTCGCCGGAACGCTCGCGGGTGTGCGCCTGAGCGACCAACTCCTCGAACTCGTCGTGGTCGGTCCAGACCTCACGCGCCTCCAGCATGTACCCCGACTCGCAGGTGACCAGGCGCAACGACGAACCCGACACCGTGGAGAGGTGCTGCTCGTGTGCTCCGGCCAGCACCCGGCGGAGCATGTGGACGGCGACTTTCAGCGAGCTGGAACCCGCCGATCCGGCCGGCCACAGCGCGTCGACCAGGACGTCGCGCAGGACCACCCGGTTGCGGTGCAGCAGCAGCAACTGCAGGAGGTGCCGCGCTTTTCCCGCTTTCCAGGGACCCACCGAAAAACCGTTGAAGGTGACTTCGAAAGAACCGAGCGTACGAACCGAAATCCCTGAAATCGGGCGGGCGGCAATTGTTACGGACACTCAAACCACACCCTCTCGCCGAAAACGGAGGGGTTGCGACGTTCCCAATATTTCGTCTCCCCCGTGAGACGCCACATCGACGACAAGCGATTCGGACGAGGATCTTAGGGAGGATCAACGGGGCAGCATATGACGTAGATCACACTGGCGAATTTCGGCGGGAAGTCGAGCGCCGATCCACGGTGAACGAGCGTTTTTGTAGAACAAAAGAATGACAACGCACCGATCCTGGTGATCACTTTCGGGCGGCGGCCCGGGCGCCCGGGTGTCAGCCGGCCGAGCCGACACCCTCCACGGCGCCGGACAGCACGCCGGCGACGGCACGCACCACGGCGGCCCGCTCCGTGTTCACGAACATGTGCCCGCCGTCGAACATCAGCACCCGGGACCGGCCGCCGGTGAGCTCGGCCCACCGCGCCAGGTCGGCCTCGCCGACGCTGTCGGCCCGGCCGCCCAGCACGGTGATCGGGCAGTCCAGGGCCGGCCGCGGGGTGTACCGGTAGCCGTCGACCACCTGGAAGTCCGCCCGCAACGTGGGCAGCACCAGGTCCATCATCTCCGGCGACCGCAGGATCTCCTCGGGAGTGCCGCCGAGGTCGCGGAGCACCTGGATCAGACCGTCGCGGGACAACTCGTGCCGCCGCCGGCCGGAGCCGCCGGGCCGGGGCGCGCCGGCACCGGACACGACGAGATGCCGCGGACCGGCCAGGCCCCGCTCCCGCAGCGCACCGGCGATCTCGTAGCCGAGCAGCGCGCCCATGCTGTGCCCGAACAGCACGTACGGCAGGTCCGTCCGATCCCGCAGCGCCCGCACCACGGCCGGGACGATCTCCGCGGCGCTGGTGAGGGCGGGCTCCAGGATCCGCTCCTCGCGGCCGGGCAACTGCACCGCCCACGCCTCGACGTGCCCGGGGAGCAAGGGCGCCCAGGCCCGGTAACCGAGCGTCCCGCCACCGGCGTGGCTGAGGCAGAACAACCGGACGGTGGGCCGGGACCGCTCGACGATCGGGACGAGCCAGGGATTGCGCCGAGAATCGATCAATGTCACTCGGCCACCCTACGGTCACCGGCGGAAGGGCGGCAACGGCGATCATTTTCGGACAGGCTGCTCCGAGCCGGGCAGGTCATCCGCCACCTCGCCGACCGGTGCCGGGGCCGTCCGGCGCAGCGGGGACAGCACCACCGGCACGAACCCGAAGAGGTATCCGATCGCGCCGACCAGCATCGCCGGGCGCACCCCGAGGTACTGGCCGAGCACCCCGCCGACGAGGCTGCCCAGCGGCAGGGTGCCCCAGACCATGAAGCGCATCGTCGCGTTCATCCGGCCGAGCAGGTTCGGCGGGGTGAGGGCCTGGCGCAGGCTGACCTGGGCGATGTTGTAGACGGTGCCGCCGAAGTACGTCACCGCCCAGCCGATCATCGCCGCCCACAGCAGCCAGCCCTCGCGGGCGAACGGCAGCAGCAGGCCGAACGGGGCGGTCACCACTATCGACACCCAGATCATCCGGCGCTGGCCGAATCGGTCGGTGACCCGGCGCGCGCTGAGCGCTCCGGCCAGGGCGCCGAGGCCGATCAGCGACAGCAGCAAACCGATGACGCCCGCCGACAGGCCGAGGGTGCGCGCCAGCAGCAGCAGGATCATCGACTCCAGGATCGCGCTGAAGAAGTTGAGCCAGGCGGTCGACAACGCGATGGCCCGGAGCACCGGGTTGGCCAGCACGAACCGGAGTCCCTGCATGATCTCCTGGCCGATCCGGGTGCGCTCCGGGCGCGGTGCCGCCTGCTCGACGGACCGGATGCGGCCGACGAACAGCGCGGAACCCAGGAAGCTGAGCGCGTCGAGCAGCACCGCGATCGGCGCGCCGACCAGACGGACCAGCAGGCCGCCGACCGCCGGGCCGCCGATCATCGCGACGTTCTGCACCGCCTCCAGCTTGGCGTTGCCCTCCACCAGGTCCTCCTCCCGCACCAGGTGCGGGAGGTAGCTCTGATAGGCGACGTCGAAGAAGACGGTGAGCACGCCGCTGAGCAGGACGACGACGTACAGCTGCGGCATCGACAGCCAGTCCAGCGCCCAGGCCAGCGGGATCGAGCCCAGCAGGACGGCCCGGCCGAGGTCCGCGGCCACCAGGACCCGCCGGCGGCGCATCCGGTCCACCAGTGCGCCGGCCGGCAGGCCCACCACCAGGAAGGCCAGGTATTGGAACGTCATGAGCAGGGCGACCTGGAACGGCGGCGCGTGCAGCACCGCGACCGCCACCAGCGGCAGCGCCAGAATGGTGATCTGGCTGCCCAGATGGCTGATCGACTCGGCCACGATCAGTTGCCGGAAATCGTGGTGGCGTAGCAGCCCCCACCGCTTGGTCGACTCACTCATCCGGCGAGTATGGCAAACCGGACAGTCGCCGCACCGCACCGGATCATCGACCGGCGCCGATCAGGTGCCGGCGAGCACCGGATGACCGAGTGCCGCCGAGGCGATACCCGCGCCGACCGCCACCAGCGCGGCCTGCACGCGGCCCCGGACGCCGAGCTTCTCGAACACGTGCGACGAGTACGACTTCACGGTGGCCTCGGCCAGGTTGAGCCGGCTCGCGATCTCGAGATTGGACATGCCCTGCGCGATCAGGCAGAGCACCGCGAACTCCCGCTTGGTCAGGGCCGCGGCGATCTTCGCGGCGGCGTCGCCGGTGGCGGCCGGCAGCAGGATGAAGTTCTTGAACAGCTGGGTGGTGAACGGCGAGGACAGGAAGACGTTGCCCTGCCGGGCGGCGTTCAGGGCGGCGAACAAGACCTCCGGCGGGGCGGACTTGTCCACGATGCCGTCGGCCCGGGCAGCCAGCGCCGCCATCAGCTGATCGTTCGTCAGCCGTCGCCCGAGCAGGAGCGCGATCGGCGCCTCAGCGCGCAGCGTGTCACGCAAATGCATCACGACGTCGATCCCGCCATGCGGCATGAGGTCGATGTCACAGATCAGGACGTCGGGCCGCGACCGCTCGGCGAGCGCGACCGCCTGCTCGCTGTCCGCCGCCTCCGAGACCTGCGCGCCACCCGGCCAGGTCTCCAGGCAGTGCCGCAGGCCCGCCCTGGTGAATCCCTCCGGTTCCGCGATCAGGACCCGCAGCCCTTGCTTCTCCCCGTTGATCATTGCTCTCCTTCTCGAGCGGCACGGTCGCCCTCTTGGGGTTCCTCCGTGCCGGAAATGGGCCGCCTCATCGGCGCCTGGCCTGCCGAAACCGTCGGCAATCGCCGAATCCGCCGCTTTGCGGAATGGAACGCCTTGCCAATGCCATCGCCCGGGCCGGGATCTGCGTAATTGCCACGAGGGCAACTGCCGAAGAATCGTCAGATCCGGATATTAACTTTAGTTGTCCGGCCGATGAAGCGTCACGTGCGGGTCGGATGCCGCCGACCGGCATCGATCCTAAACGATCACCCGCGACCCCCGCAAGCAAGCGCTTCCCAGGTCCTCCGCCCGAGACGAGCGCACCGGATGCCCCGTAAATGCACTGGAAATGATCCGCCGATTCCATTCCAGCGGCTCGTCCCGACCGCCCGGTAAATGTTAATTGATCGCCGATCATTTCCAACGAACGGTGACCGTCGACCACATCTAAAGTTGTCCGAGAACAACACGTTGGGCGCGTTGGCGCAGCGAACCGGCGTCCGTAGTCTCGGTGCCGAAGATGCGCCGGAAATCAGATCCGATGAGCATCCGGCGGGGGAGGTAATCGACATGTCCGGCCACATCGCGGTCATCGGCATGGCCGGCCGGTTCCCCGGCGCCGGCACCGTCGACGAGTTCTGGCAGAACCTGCTCGACGGCCGGGACGCGATCACCCGCGTCGCGGTCCCCGCCGGGGTGGCCGCCCGGGGCCTGCTGGACCGGCCGGAGTGGTTCGACGCCGGCTACTTCGGCATCCCGCCCGCCGTCGCCCGGGTCATCAACCCCCAGCAGCGGCTGTTCCTGCAGTGCGCGGTGGAGGCCCTGGAGAACGCCGGTTACGACTCGTTCCGTTACCCGGGGACCATCGGCGTGTACGCGGGAAGCGGTGAGAACGCCTACGCCCAGGTGCTGCGCTCCCGGGCCGGCGATCTGCCGGCCCTGTCCGAATGGGAGATCCAGGTCGCCAACGGGCCCGACTCGCTCTGCAGCCGGGCCGCTCACAAGCTGGGGCTGCGCGGTCCGGCCGTCACCGTCCAGGCCGGCTGCGCCACCTCCCTGCTGGCCGTGCACCTGGCCATCCGGGGACTGCTCGGCGGGGACTGCGACATCGCGCTGGCCGGCGGCGTCAAGGTGCGCATCCCGGCCGGCGGCCCGGCCGTCGACGACGTGGGCATCCAGGCGCCGGACGGCTACTGCCGTGCCTTCGACGCGGCCGCCGCCGGCCCGGTGGGCGCCGACGCGCTCGGGCTCGTGGTGCTCAAGCGACTCGAGGACGCCGAGGCCGACGGCGACCGCATCGACGCCGTCATCCGCGGCTCCGCCATCAACAACGACGGCGCCAACCGCGTCGGCTTCACCGCGCCGAGCGCCGAGGGTCAGGCCGCGGTGATCCGCAAGGCACACCGCGCCGCCGGGATCACGCCGGAGTCCTGCACCTATGTCGAGGCGCACGGCACCGGCACCCCGCTCGGCGACCCGATCGAGATCGCCGCGCTCACCGCCGCGTTCGGGTCCGGCGGGCCGGCCGGTCACTGCGGCGTCGGATCGGTGAAGACCAACATCGGGCACGCGGACGCCGCGGCCGGTATCGCCGGACTGATCAAGACGGTGCTGGCCGTCAAACACGGCGTCCTCCCGGCGAGCCTGCACTTCGCCGTGCCCAACCCGCAGATCGACTTCGCTCGCAGCCCCTTCCGGGTCGTCACGGAGCGGCGCAAGTGGCAGCCGGAGGAGGGCCCGCGGCGAGCGGGGGTCAGCGCCTTCAGCGTCGGCGGCATCAACGCGCACGTCGTTCTGGAACAGCCACCCGAGGCACCGCTCGGCACGCCGCCGTCGCCGTACCCGCAAGTCCTGGTCCTCTCGGCGAAGACGCCGAGCGCGCTGACGGCGATGACCGGCCGGCTCGCCGAGCATCTGCGCGCCTCTCCCGGGACGCCGCTGGATCACCTGGCCTGGACGCTGCAGACCGGGCGCGGTGAGCACGGCCACCGCGCGATGGCCCTGGTGCACGATCACGCCGACGCGGTGTCCGTGCTGGCCGGCGAGCAACCGGACCGGCTGATCCGGGCGGCCGGGCCGACCCGGTCCCGCCCGCTGGTGTTCCGGCTGCCGGCGATCGAGGACCCCCTCGCCGAGTACGCCACCTGGGCGGCGCTCTACCGGACCCAGCCGGCCTTCCGGCGGGCCGTCGACGAGTGCGGGGCCCGGGCGGCCTTCCGCGACGGCCCCGACGCCTGCCCCGCTCCCCTGCTCGCCTTCGCCGGCCTGTACGCGATGGCCCAGCTGTGGCGGCGCTGGGGCGCGGAACCGGCCCGGGTGACCGGATCCGGCGTCGGCGCGCAGGTCGCCGACAAGCTGACCGGGATGCTCGGCACGGGCCCGGAGCACGCCGTGGCCGGGGACGAGGTCACCCTCGAGATCCGGACCGGCACCTGCCCGGCCGACGAGCGCGCCATGCTGGACGCGATCGGCCGGCTGTGGCTCGCCGGCGCGTCGATCACCTGGTCGGCGCTGCACGAGGGGCGGTCCCCGGTCCGGGTCGCCGCGCCGGCCTACCCCTTCGAGGGCGAGCGGCACATCGTGGCCGGCCCGGCCGCCGCTCCGGTGCCCGGCCCGGCGGCCGGGCCGGCCACCGCGACCACGATGCTGCCGCTGGTCACCGACCTGTTCGGGGAGATCCTCGGCCTGCCGGAGGTCGATCCGGACGACAGCTTCTTCGATCTCGGCGGCGACTCGCTGCTCGCCATGCGCTTCGTGACCCGGCTGCGCGACTTCCTCCCGGTGGAGTTCGCCCCCCGGACGCTGTTCCAGGCGCCGACCGCGGCGGCGATGGCGGCCGTCCTCGAGGAGCAGGCCCGATGACCCGGTGGACGGTACGACGACTCCGGCGCCCGGACGCCGCTGTCACGCTCTACTGCTTCCCGCACGCCGGCGGCTCACCGGGCGAGTACGTCCGCTGGTCCGACGATCTGCCCGAGTTCCAGGTCTGGGGCGTTCACCTGCCCGGGCGGACCACCCGGGCGGGCGAGCCGCCGTACACCGAGATGGCATCGCTGGTGCGGGACCTGGTCGCCGCGGTCCCGTTCGCCGAGCGGTCGGTCTTCCTCGGGCACAGCCTCGGCGCGCTGGTCGCCTTCGAGACGGCGCGGGAGCTGCGCCGGCGCGGCCGTCCCCAGCCGGAGGGACTGATCGTGTCGTCGTGCCCGGCGCCGCCCTACCCGGAGCGCGGGGAGTCCCTGTCCGCGCTGGCCGACGACGAGCTGCTCGGCCGCGCGACCGAGTTGTGGGGCCTGCCGGCGGCGGACCTGTCCGCCGATCCCGCGCTCCAGGCGCACGCGCTCGCCTGCCTGCGCAACGATCTCGCGCTGCTGGAGAACTACCGGTACCGCCCGGAGGAACCACTGGACGCCTGGCTCCACGTCCTGCGCGGCGATCGGGAACCCACCCGCGCGGACGCACCGACCTGGCGGGCACAGACGCGGGGGCCGATCGGCGAGACGCTGCTGCCCGGCGGTCACTTCTATTTCCGAGAGCAACGGCACGAGACCCTGCGCGCAGTGCGCGAGACCGTGCTGACGAGGGGAGGCCGGCAGTGCGCCGAATAGGTGTGGTGGGCGCGGGGACCATGGGCAGGGGCGTGACACAGCTCTTCGCCTCGCACGGGCACGAGGTCGTGCTCGTGGACCTCAGCGAACAGATCCTCGACGACGCCCGCGCGAGCATCGCGACGTTCGCCCGGCTGGCGGCACTGGTCCGTCCCGGCAGCACGCCGCCACCGGCCGGTGAGGTGCTGGGTCGGATCACCTTCACCACCGACCTCAAGTCGCTGAGCGACGCGGAGCTCGTCGTCGAGAACGTCACCGAACGGTGGACGGTCAAGCAGCCGCTCTACGCGGAGCTCGACGCGGTGTGCTCCCCGGACACCGTCTTCGGCGTCAACACGTCGGCCATCCCGATCACCCGGGTGGCGGCCGCGACCGAGCGGCCGGAGCAGGTGATCGGCACGCACTTCATGAACCCCGCCCATCTCAAGCCCACGGTCGAGGTGATCCGCGGCCTGCGCACCTCGCCGGAGACGGTGGAGCGGACCAAGGCCGTGCTGGACGACGCCGGCCGGCGGCACGTGCTGGTGGGTGACTCGCCCGGCTTCGTCACCAACCGGGTTCTGATGATCACCATCAACGAGGCGATCGCGCTGGTGCACGAGGGCGTCTCCACCCCGGCCGACGTCGACCGGCTCTTCAAGGAGTGCTTCGCGCACTCGATGGGCCCGCTGGAGACGGCGGACCTGATCGGGCTGGACACCGTGCTGCTCTCCCTCGAGGTGCTGTACGCCGACTTCGGCGAGCTCAAGTACGTGCCGAACCCGCTGCTGCGCCGGATGGTCGAGGCCGGGCGCTGCGGGCGCAAGACCAACCAGGGCTTCTATCCGTACGCGTCGGAGGGGGTACGTCAATGAGTGACGAGTTGCGAGGCCGCGTCCGGGAGTTCGTCGCCACCCAGGCGCCGGGCGCCGACGTGGACGACGACGATGACCTGTTCGCCAGTGGACTGGTGAACTCGCTGTTCGCGGTGCAGCTGGTGCTGTGGCTGGAGCAGACGTTCGACGTACGGGTGGAGAGTCACGAGCTCGTCATCACCACCTTCGCCACGGTCTCGTCGATCGCCGACTTCGTGGCGCGCAAGCAGGCCGGCCCGGCGGTGGCGCGTGGACTTTGAGCTCAGTCCCGAGCAGCGCCGGCTCCGTGCCGACATCGTCGCCTTCGCCCGGGCGGAACTCGGTCAGCAGGTCGCCGACGACGACCAGGCCGGGCGCTTCCCCTGGGCGGACTGGCGCCGGTGCGCGGAGTTCGGCGTCCTCGGCTGGCCGATCCCCCAGGAGTACGGCGGTTCCGGTTTCGATCCGCTGACCACCGTCGTGGCGCTGGAGGCGCTCGGCTACGGCTGCCGCGACAACGGCCTGGTGTTCGCGGTCAACAACCACCTCTGGGGTTGCGCGATCTACCTGATGCTGCACGGCACGCCGGAGCAGAAGGAGCAATACCTGCGCCCGCTCGCCGCCGGCTCCCTGATCGGCGCGCACGCGCTCTCCGAGGAGCAGGCTGGATCGGACGTCCTGGCGGTCGCCACCACCGCGAAACGCGACGGGGACGGCTACCGGCTGGACGGCAGCAAGTGCTTCGTCAGCAACGGTCCGGTCGCCGACGTCTTCGTCGTGATGGCCCGCACCGGGGAGCGGACGGCCGGGCAGAACCACCTGTCCGCGTTCATCGTCACCAGCGACATGCCCGGCGTCGCCGTCCGGCGCGAGCTGCCCAAGATGGGCCTGCGCACCGCGCCGATGGGCGAGGTGTCGTTCGACGGCACCCCGGTGCCCGCCGCCAACCTGCTGGGCGCCGAGGGGGCCGGCTACCGCGTGTTCGCCTCGACCATCGACTGGGAGCGCGCGTTCATGTTCGCCCCGCAGGTGGGCGCGATGGAACGCCTGCTGGAGGCCTCGATCCGGCACGCCCGGTCCCGGCACCAGTTCGGCCAGGCCATCGGCGGCTTCCAGGCGGTCTCCCACCAGGTGGCGGACATGAAGATCCGGCTGGAGCTGGCCCGGACGCTGCTCTACAAGGTCGGGTGGCTGAAGCGGGAGGGCCGGCTGGCGCTGCTGGAGACCACCATGGCGAAGGTCTTCGTGAGCGACAGCCTGGTGCAGACCGCCCAGGGCGCGATGACCATCCACGGCGCCCGCGGCTACCTCGCGGGCGACGGGTTCGAGCGGGAGCTGCGCGACGCGCTCGGTGGCCCGATCTACGGCGGCACGAACGCGGTGCAGCGTGGCGTGCTGGCCGAACTCCTCGGCGTGCCCGGCGCCCTGCACGGCAGCGGTTCGCGATGACCAGGATCATGCTGACCACGCCGATCCCCGAGGCGCTCGCCGACGAGGTCGCCAAGCGGGTCTACTTCGTCTCCGCGGCGATCACCGGCTTCACCCTGGTCCGGTCCGGCGGGCAGGTCACGGCGGTGGACGTGACCACGCGTACCGCTGACCCCGGCGACACCGCGGAACTGGGCCGCAAGCTCAACCGCGTGCTCGGCACCGACGTGGCGGAGCAGCGGCACCTGCCGCCGCGGGTGATCTGGCGGAGCGAGGGCACCGGCCCGGTCCGGGACGTGTTCGACACGTTGGTGGCCGACGGCGTCGCGTTCGAGACCGGCGAGGGCCAGATCGCCGTCGGTGAGCCGTTCCTGTCGCTGATGGACCGCCTCGACGCCCTGATCCTGGCGCTGGTGACGGCGGAGTTCGCGGCCCGGGACCTCCGCTACCCGACCCTGATCCGCTCGGACGTGCTGCGCCGCACCGGATACCTCAACTCCTTCCCGCAGCTGGTCATGTCGGTGTCCCGGCTGCACGACGACGCCGACGCCTACCGCGGGTTCCTCGACGCGCTGGGCACCGACGGCGACCTCTCCGAGGCGTGGCGTACGCACAGCGGCGGTATCGACTACTGCCTCCCGCCCACCATGTGCTTCCACACCTACCAGCAGTACGCGGAGCGGGCGTTGCCGTCGCCGTCGACCACGGTGACCGCCCGCGGCAAGTCGTTCCGCTTCGAGAGCCGGTACCGCCGCTCCCTGGAGCGGCTGTGGGACTTCACCATCCGCGAGGTGGTCTTCCTCGGCTCGCGCGACTTCGTCCTGGACGCCCGCGCCCGGCTGATGGATCGCGCGTACGCCCTGCTCGACTCGCTCGGCCTGGGTGGCCGGTGCGAGGTGGCCAACGATCCGTTCTTCCTCAACGGTGCCGCCCCCAACTGGTCGCAACGCCTGATCGAGGCCAAGTACGAGCTGCGACTGCCGCTGGACGACTCCCGGGATGTCGCGGTCGGCTCGTTCAACCTGCACGACCAGCATTTCGCGACCGCGTTCGGCATCCGCACGGACGCCGGCGAGCCCGCGTTCACCAGCTGCGCGGGCTTCGGGCTGGAACGGCTCACCTACGCGTTCCTCTGCCGGCACGGGGTGGACCCGGCGGGCTGGCCGGCGGTGGTGCGACAGTGACCGGCGCCCGCCTGCTGACCCTCACCGCGCCGACCGCCGAGGCGCTGGAACGCGACACCGATGAGCTGGCCGAGTGGGTGGCGGCCCTGGACGCGACGGCGTTCGCCGGGTTGCCCGTGGTGCCGGACACCGGTACCACCGACCAGCCCGCACGCCGCGCGGTCGCCGCCAGCACCCCCCGGGACGCCGCACGCTGGCTGCGCAAACGCGATCCCCGGCGGGTCTTCACCGCCGGGCCCGGCCGGCCGGCGAACACCGCGTTCCTGTTCTCCGGCGTCGGCGACCAGTACCCGGGCCTCGGCGGGCGGCTGCACCGCGGCCTGCCGGTCATGCGCCGGGAGCTGGACCGCTGCCTCGACCTGCTCGCCGCCGAGGAGGACCTGGACCTGCGGCCGCTGCTGGCACCCGCCGAGTCCCCCGGCACCGGCCCGGACCTGGCCGCCCTCTTCGACCGGCGGGCGACGACCCAGCCGATCCACGAGACGGCGGCGGCCCAGCCGCTGCTGTTCGCTCTGCAGTACGCCCTGGCCCGGGCCCTGATCGAACGGGGTGCCCGGCCCACCGTCCTGGCCGGCTACAGCCTCGGCGAGTACGTCGCCGGCTGCCTCGCGGGCGTGCTGCCGGTCGAGGACGCGCTGCGCGTCGTCGCCCGCCGCGCCCGCCTGATCGACCGGCTGCCGCGCGGCGCGATGCTCGTCGTCAACACCGGACCCGAGTCGCTGCGCCCGTGGCTGCCCGACGGGGTGTCGTTCGCCGCGATCAACGGACCGGAGCAGTGTGTGCTCTCCGGAATCGCCGAGGCGATCGAGGGCCTGGCTGTCGAGTGCACCGCGCGGGGCTGGGCCTGCCGGCGGACGGCGACCTCGCACGCGTTCCACTCGGCGATGATGGCGCCGCTGGTCCAGCCGTTGCACGAGCTCCTGGAGACGGTCCCGTTACGCGCACCCCGCCTGCCGATCCTGTCCACCGTGACCGGGACGTGGCTGCGGGACGCCGAGGCAGCCGATCCCGGGTACTGGGCCCGGCACCTGTGCGAGACGGTCCGCTTCACCGACGTGGTGGCCGGCCTCTGGCGGCTGCCCGATCCGCTGCTGGTCGAGCTCGGCCCGGGGCAGACTCTGGCCCGGCTCGCGCAGCAGCACCCGGGTCGCCCGGCGACGGCGCGGACCCCTGTCGTGCAGACCCTTCCCGGCCAGTTCGAGACCCGCACCGAGGACGAGGTGCTGCTCGCCGCCGCCGGGCAGCTCTGGGCGTCGGGGCTGGAGATCGACCTGGCCGGACTGGCGCCGAACCTCACGGAGGGTGGACATGCGACACCGTGTGACGCGTAGGCCGCGCGACGGGCACCTGCCGCTGTCGTGCTCGCAGGAACGCCTGTGGTTCATCCTGCGGCTGCATCCGGACATCCGCGCCTACCAGTTCCAGGCGACGATCGCGCTGACCGGGAAGCTCGACACCGGCGCCCTGCGGGAGGCGCTCACCGAGGTCGTCCGCCGGCACGAGATCTTCCGCACCACGTTCGCCGACAGCCGCGACGGTCCCCGGCAGATCGTGCACCCGCCGTTCCCGGTGGACCTGCCCCTCGACGACGTCAGCGAGCAGCCGGACTCGGAGCGGGCGGCCCGCCGGGCGCTGGACGAGGCGGTGGACGTCGACATCCCGGTGGACCGGTTGCCGCTGATCCGCTGGCGCCTGGTGCGCCTGGCCGACGACCGGCACGTGCTGCTGCACCTGGAACACCACCTGATCCACGACGGCTGGGGGTTCAACGTCTTCCTGGCGGAGCTGAGCGAGCTGTACCGGGCGTACGCGAGCGGGCAACCGTCCCCGCTGAGCGAACCCGAGCTGCAGTTCGCCGACTTCGCGGCCTGGCAGCAGGACTGGGTCCGCGGCCCGTCCGCCCAGCGGCAGCTCGACTACTGGCGCCGCCGGCTCGACGGCGTCCCGCACCTGGTCGACCTGCCCACCGACCACCCCCGGACGCCGGCCCGCCGGTTCGCCGGTGCCGCACCCCGGTTCGTGGTCCGGGCGGAGCTGGCCGACCGGTTGCGCGAGCTGGCCCGGCGCGAGCGGGTCTCGCTGTTCGTGGTGATGCTCGCCGCCTACGCCGTGCTCCTGCGGGACTGGTCGGGCAAGGAGGACTTCTGTGTCGCCTCCGGGGTCGCCGCACGCCACGCGCCGGAGACCGAACGGATGCTCGGCATGATCGTCAACACCGTCGCGCTGCGGACCGACCTGCGGGCCGATCCCGCGTTCCCCGAGCTGCTGCGTCGCGTCCGGGACACCACGTTCGGCGCGCTGGAGCATCAGGACGTGCCGTTCGACCAGGTAGTGGCGGCGCTACGGCCCCGGCGGCAACCGGGCCGCCAGCTGCTCAGCGACGTCGCGTTCTCGTTCCACGACTCGCCGCTGCGCACCGTGGAGATGCCGGACCTGCGGGCCGAGGTGACCGTCGGTATGTCCAACCACACCGCCAAGTTCGACCTGAGCGTCATCGCGATCCCCGAGGCGGAACAGGCGGCCGGGCAGCCCGGCCGCGCGGTGCCCGGCGAGGTGGAGCTCATCTGGGAGTACGACACCGACCTGTTCGACGCCGCGACCATCGCCCGGATGGCGGACCGCTACGACAGGTTGCTCACCGCCGTGGTCGCCGATCCGCAGGCCCGGCTGTCCACGCTGATCGAGAGAGCGAGCTGAGATGACCGACAGATCCGAGCTGATCGTCACGGTCCGGGACGCGTGGGCCGAGGCGCTGGCCGTCCACCGGAACGCCGTGCCGCTGGACCAGGGCTTCTTCGACGCCGGCGGCAACTCGCTGCTGCTGGTGGTGCTCGCCGAGGACCTGGCCGAGCGGACCGGGGCCGACCTCCGGGTCACCGACCTTTTCCAGCACGCGACGGTGCTCGCCCAGGCACAGCTCCTCGCGGAGCGGGCGGCCGGCAGCACGACGGGAGGAACGCGATGAGCATCCTGCACGGCCCGGTCACCTCGTTCCCGGACGACGCCACGATCACCGCGGCCTTCGCGGAGCAGGTGCGCGATCGCCCGGACGCCCTCGCCGTCGTCGACGGCGGCCACTCGCTGACCTATCGGGAGCTGGACGAGCGGGCGGACCGGCTGGCCACCCTGCTGCGCCGGCGTGGTGCCGGCGCCGAGTCGCGGGTCGGCATCGTCCTGGAGCGCGGGCACGAGATGATCACGGCGATCCTGGCGACGCTGAAGGCGGGCGCCGCCTATGTCCCGATCAGCGTGGCGTACCCGGCCGACCGGCAGCGCACCATCGCGGCCGAGGCCGAGGTGTCCGTGCTGGTGACCCCGGAACTGATCGAGCAGGCGGCCGACCCGGCCCTGACCGTCGAGCGGCTCGCCCCGCCGGCCGGCTCGCGGGCGCTGGCGTACGTGCTGTTCACCTCCGGCTCCACCGGACGGCCCAAGGGCGTGATGGTCGAGCACCGGTCGGTGCTGCGCCTGGTCCGCGACCCGGACTACATCAGCCTCGGGCCGGACGAGCGGATCGCCCAGGTGGCGAACCCGTCGTTCGACGCGTTCACCTTCGAGATCTGGGGCGCGCTGCTGAACGGCGGCACGCTGTGCGTCATCCCGACCGCCGCGGTGCTGAGCCCGGGCGCGTTCAAACGGGCGCTGGCCCGGCACCGGGTCACAACGACGGTGCTGGCCACCGCCCTGTTCGCGGAGATCATGGCGGATCAGCCGGACACCTTCGCCGGTCTGCGCAACGTGCTGGTCGGCGGCGACGTGTTGAACGTGGCACACGCCCGGCGGCTGGTCGAGGACCCGCGGCACCGCCCGGGCCGCCTGCTCAACGTCTACGGCCCGACCGAGACCACCGCGTGGGCGACGTACGCCGTGGTCGAGACGGTTCCCGCCGGCGCCACGTCGATCCCGATCGGCGGTCCGATCGCCAACACCTCG
Source organism: Actinoplanes oblitus (assembly GCF_030252345.1). Lineage (NCBI taxonomy): Bacteria > Bacillati > Actinomycetota > Actinomycetes > Micromonosporales > Micromonosporaceae > Actinoplanes > Actinoplanes oblitus. Next base: position 7,205,360 of record NZ_CP126980.1, read on the forward strand.
TGCTACGTGCTGGACGCGGACCGCAAGCCGGTGCAGCCGGGCGAGACCGGCGAGCTCTTCGTCGGCGGGACCGGGGTGGCGCGCGGTTACGCCGGCCAGCCGGAGCAGACCCGGGAACGGTTCCTGCCCGACCCGTTCGGCACCCGGGACGACGCCCTGATGTACCGGACCGGTGACCTGGTCCGTACCGGCCCGGACGGCCTGCTGCAGTTCCTGGGCCGGATCGACGACCAGGTCAAGATCCGGGGGTACCGGGTCGAGCCCGGCGAGGTGGAGGCGGCGCTGAGCGCGCACTCGCAGGTCCGGCAGGTCGCCGTCGTCGCCGAGCGGGCCGAGGGCGACCGGCGGCTGGTCGCCCACGTCGTCCCGGCGTCGCCCGAGCTGACCGCCACCGAGCTCCGCCAGTTCCTCGCCGGGCGGCTGCCCGAGTGGATGGTCCCGGCCCTGTTCGTCTTCTCCGAGCGGCTCGCCCTGTCGGCGCACGGGAAGATCGACAAGTCGCGGCTGCCGGAGACCCCGGCGGACCTGGCCGAGGAGACGGCGGTGCCGCCGCGCACCGAGCTCGAGGAGTCGCTCGCGGCGATCACCGCGGAGATGCTCGGGCTGACCTCGGTGGGCGTGACCGACGACTTCTTCGCGCTCGGTGGTCACTCGTTGCTGGCGATGCGGCTGCTGTCCCGGGTCAACGACCAGTTCGACACGTACGTCGCGCTCGGCACGTTCCTGTACGAGCCGACGGTCGAGCGGCTGGCGGCCGAGGTGTCCGGTGGTCGATGACCATCCGGTCTCCTATCCCCAGCAGGGCCTGTGGATCCTCGATCGGCTGGACCCGGGGCAGCCGACCTACGCCGTCCCGATCGTCCACCGCATCGACGGCGAGCTGGACACCGATGCCCTGGCACTGTCGATCGGCGAGGTGATCGGGCGGCACGAGGTGCTGCGGACGGTCTATCGCCGGCGGGGTCGCGCGGTCCGGCAGGTGGTCCTGCCGGCGGAGCCGGTGCGGCTGCCGATCGTCGACCTCACGGCGCACCGGGATCCGGAGGCCGAGGCGGCGCGGCTGGCGGACGCCGAGGCCCGGGTGCCGTTCGACCTGAGCACCGGCCCGGTCGTGCGTCAGCTGTTGCTGCGCACCGGGCCGGGCCGGCACTGGCTGTGCCTCACCCTGCACCACATCGCGTGTGACGGCTGGTCCCTGCAGATCCTCGGCGACGAGTTGTCCGCCGCGTACCGGTCGCTGGTCACCGGTACGGCGCCGCGGCTGCGTGCCCTGCCCGAGCAGTACGCGGACTTCGCCGAGTGGCAGGCCGAGCAGCAGGACAGCCCCGCCGTGCGCGCCGCGCTCGGGTACTGGCGGCGGCGTCTCGGCGACCTCCCGGCGCTGTCGACGATCCCGGCCGACCGGCCGTCCGGCCCGCTCAGCGGCGACGGCGCGAACGTGCCGTTCACCGTCGCGAAGCCGGTGTCCGACCGGGTGGACCACCTGGCCGGCGAGTGCCGGGCGACCCCGTTCGCGGTGCTGCTCGCGGCGTTCGCGGCGCTGATCCACGCCCGCAACGGCGGCCGGGACGCGGTGATCGGCATGCCGGTGACCGCCCGCGAACGGGAGAGCCACCAGCACCTGATCGGCATGTTCGTCAATTCCGTCGTGATCCGGCTGGCGGCCGCTGACGCCACCTGCTTCCGGGACCTGGTGTGCCGGGCGCGCGACGAGAGCCGGGCCGCGATCGCCCACCGGAACGCGCCGTTCGACAGCGTGGTCGCCGAGCTGAGCCCGCCCCGGACCGCCGGGATCCACCCGGTGTTCCAGCTCATGATCACCTATCAGGGCAGCGCGCCCGGCGGTCTCACGCTGCCCGGCTGCGCGGTGACCTCGGGGTTCGGCGACACCGCGACGACCAAGGTGGACATGTCGCTCTCCCTCACCCGGACCGGCACCGGTTACTCCGGGCGGCTCGAATACAGCACCGATCTCTTCGAGGCGTCCACCGCTCGCCACCTGGTGGACCAGTTCCAGGAGATTCTCGCCACCGGTACCGCGGACCCGCTGGGCAGCCTCGTCGCCTGATGCGCAACCGCGAGCCCGGCCCGGCTCCGGGCCGGTGTCCAGGCCTGTCGCCGTCCTGCCGGCGGCCCACCCCGGGTGGCTCCCGCACGGCAGGGCGTGCTTCGAGACGTCCGATCCGGACTCTACGATGGGAGCCGCCCGACTGCTGAGGATCCAGGCTGGAGACGATGACCGCGCATCTCCCCGGCATGTTGTTCAGCATCCTGGGTTCCGTCGAGATTCGTCACCCCGATGGCACCGCCGTGGCCGTCGCCGGCGCGAAACGTCAGGCGATTCTCGCGCTGCTGTTGCTCGAGGGCGGACGCACCGTCAGCACCGATCGCCTGCTCGAGGGTTTGTATGCGGATGGCCCGCTGGCTGATGCGGCCAACGCCCTGCACGGGCAGATGTCCCGGCTGCGTCGCCTGGTGCGCGGCACCGGGGCCACGATCGAGTCGGCGCGTCCGGATACCGCCTCGCCGTAGACCCGGACGCGGTCGACGCCCACCTGTTCAGCCGTCTCGCCGCTGACGGACGCCGGATCCTGGCGGCCGATCCCGCCACCGCCGAACGCCTGCTGTCACGGGCCATCCAGCTGTGGCGCGGACGGGAGTCGCCCGATCTGCCCGATGTCCCCTTGCTGAGCGCGCACGTCTCCCGCCTCGCCCAGCTTCGCCTGGCCGCGGTCGAGGATCACGCCGAGGCGGCACTCGCCGTCGGCGACACCGTCACCGCCGTGGCCGACCTGTCAGCGCTGGTGACGGCGCACCCCCTCCGCGAACGGGCCGGCGCGCTGCTGATGCGTGCCCTCTACGCCTCCGGACAGCAGGCGCAGGCGCTCGAGCTCTACGAACGCATCCGCCGCTCACTCGCCGCCGACCTCGGCGCCGACCCCTCGCCCGAGCTCGCCGCCGCACACCTGGCCATCCTCCGTGACCGTCCGTCGCCGGGACCACGGCGGGTGCCCGCCCAGCTGACCAGCTTCGTCGGCCGCGACGAGGAACTCGCCCGGCTGACCGAGCTACTCGCGGGCGAACGGCTCGTGACCCTCACCGGCCCCGGCGGCACGGGCAAGACCCGGCTGGCGATCGAGGCGGCGGGCGCGATGGACGGCGAGCACGCCTTCACCGAACTCGCGCCTCTGACCGATGCCCGGCTTCTCGCCCAGACCATCACCGCGGCGCTCGGCCTGAACGACCCCGTTCTGCTGTCCACCGCCGCCGGGCCGCCCGCTGCCGAGTCGCACCTGGTCACCGCACTCGCCGACCGGCGGATCCTGATCATTCTGGACAACTGCGAGCACGTCGTCGAGGACACCGCCCGGCTCGCCCAACGGTTGTTGGGGGCGTGCCCCGGGCTGCGGATCCTCGCCACGAGCCGCGAGTCGCTGGGGATCACCGGGGAGACGCTCGTCCCGCTCGGGCAGCTCGCCGTCGCCGGGGTGGACGCGCCCTTGCCGGAGCGGCTGGACGCTCCCGCGGTACGCCTGTTCGCCGATCGCGCGCGCGGGGTGCGGCCGGGCTTCCGCCTGGACGCCGACGGCATCGACGACATCGCGAAGATCTGCACCGAACTCGACGGGCTCCCGCTGGCGATCGAACTCGCCGCGGCGCGGCTACGTTCGCTCGTCCCCGCGGAGATCGCCGCGGGGCTTTCTGACCGCTTCCGTCTGCTGTCCCGCGGCAACCGGGCCGCCGAGCACCGGCACCAGACACTGCGGGCGGCGGTCGAGTGGAGCTGGGAGCTGCTCAGCCCGGCCGAACGGACCCTCGCCCGGCGGTTGACCGTGTTCGCGGGCGGTGCCACCGTCGCCGCGGCCACCGCGGTGTGCGGTCTGCCCGAGCCGGAGCTGCACGATCTGCTCGCCGGACTCACCGAGAAGTCTTTCGTCGACCATGCCGGTGGCCGATACCGGATGCTGCAGACGATCCGCGCCTTCGGCGCCGAACGCCTGGCCGAGTCCGGTGAGGAGCCTGAGGTGCGCCGGACGCATGCCGAGTACTTCTGGGGACTCACCGCGTCTGCCGACCCGCACCTGCGCGGCTCTCGGCAGCTGGAGTGGCTGGACCGGCTGGCCGCTGAGAACGACGACCTGCGGGCCGCGCTGCGCTGGGCGATCTGCACCGATCCGCGGCTGGCACTGCGGATGGCCGCGGCGATGTCCTGGTACTGGCACCTGCGCGGGCTGCGCCGCGAAGGCGCGGCGTTGTCCATGGAGCTGTTGTCCCAGCTGGACGGAGCGCCACCGGATGACCTGGCGGAGGAGTACGGCCTGTGCGCGGCCACGGCGATCTCCGTCGTCGACCCGGACGCGGGCGCATCGAGCCTGCTGGCGTACGCGACGGGTCGGACCGCGAGTGATCCGCCCCGCTGGCCGGCGACGGCGGTGCTCTGCCCCGCGCCGGATCGGCCGGCCGCGGCGGACGCGTGGTCGCAGGCCACCGCGCACCTGCACCGCGGCAACCGGCACCTCGTCCGCGGGGAGGCCGCCGAGGCCGAGGCGGCGCTGCTGCTGGCGCTGGAGCGGTTCCGGGCCATCGGTGAGCGCTGGGGCACCACCAACGCCCTCGACTCACTGGCCGAGCTGGCCGCCTGGCGCGGGGACTGGGCCCGCACCATCTCCCTGCAGAGTCAGGCGGTCGACCTCGCCGACCAGCTCCGCTCCGCCGAGGCGCTCACCGACCTGCTCTGCCGCCGTGCCAAGGTCCGCATGTTCGCCGGGGACCTGTCCGGAGCTCGCGCGGATCTGGAACGCGCCGGCGAGACCGCCGCCCGCACCGGCCGCCCCGAAGTGCTCGCGGAACTCCACCAGGGCTTCGGGGACGTCGCCCGGCACCAGGGTGACCGGACCGAAGCCGCCCGCAGGTACGAACGCGCGATCGCCGCCGTGGGCGGTGACGCGGCGCGCCCCGCGCGCCTCAAAGCTCTGCGCGGGCTCGGGTGGATCGCCTGGTCCACCGATCGCCCCGAAGAGGCGGCCCGGCTCCACCGCGTCCTTCTCGATGAGGCGGTCGATCAGGGCAACTACCTGCTCGCCGCGGACGCGGTCACTGGTCTGGCCGGTGTCGCCCTGCTCGAAGGCGACGGGATCCGTGCGGCGCTGCTGCTCGGTGCCGCCCGCGCCGTACACGGAGCACGCCTCGCCGGCAACGCCGACACCGACCGTGTCGTACGGGCCACCCGGGAGCTGATCGGGCCGGCGCGGTACACGGCAGCGCTCGCCGACGGGCAGGCGTTGAGCCGGGACGAGGCGCTGGAAGTGGCGACCGGTGCGGCCTTCCACGTCAACGGCAGCGAGACCTGACCCGAGGCCCCGGCACCGCGCCCTTCGGCGGCCGGTGCCGTGGCCCCCTGCCTTTCCAGCAGGGCGGCGACGTCGGCGCGGCCGGCCGGAGGCGACCGCGCGCATCGTTGCGGGCGGCGCCTCACCGCCGGTGGCGGGCGAGCCCGGCGACCTCGCGGACGGCCTTGGCAACGGCCGGGGCGTCCTTCTTGAGGATCGCGCCGTGGTTGCTGGAGACCTTGGCGCTGATCTCGATGTTCGGGTTGCGGGCGGTCACCGCACCGAGGCTGGCGCGGATACGTTCCTGCTCGTCGCCCTTGCTGCCGAACGACCTGCCGGACGCGATGACGTACCGCGTCGGGACGCTGATGTCGTCCAGCACCGGGGCCAGCTCCCGCTCGCGGGAAAGCCGGCCGACCTCGATGTTGATCTCTGCCTGCTGTGCGGCGGTCATCCTCGGGGTCAGGCCCGTCGGACGCAGCAGCGCCGTGAGCCAGCGGATCCGCTTGAACAGCTTGCGGATCCGCCGCTCCATCGCGGCGTCGAGCCAGTCGTACGGTTCCGCGCCCTCGATCAGGACCGCACCGAGGGCACGATCCGGATTCCGGCTGGCCCAGTGCGCGGCCACGAAGGCCCCGTAGGACCAGCCCACCACCACGGCCCGGTCCACGCCCCGGGCCGCGAGGACGAGATCGACGTCGCGAAGGGCGGCAGCGAAGGAGTAATCCGCCGACATCTTCGACTTGCCGCGAGCCCGCTCGTCGTAGGTGATGTGCCGGAAGCCGGGGCCGAGTTCGGCGATGGTCCTGCGCCAGTAGCCCTGCGTGGCGAACTGGCCGTTGAGGTAGACCACGGGCAGTCCGCCGCCACCGGTGTCGGTGACAGCGAGCGCCGTGTCCTCGACCGGCAGCATGCCGGTCCACTCGGAACCGTCAGTGAACTCTCTGTTCGACATGAGAATGTTCCTCCTCATCGCCTTCTTGCTTCGGTACGGGGTCTCCGGACCCCGCGTGGGCAGGCTGCGCACTGATGCGGCGGGACCGGGCAGTCAGGTGCGGGTGCCGCCGGGGCGCCCGGAACGGAAACGAGAACGAATCGGCGTCAACCCGCCGGGCGTCACCTTCGCCGCGGCAGCATGCCGTCAGGCGGCGTCGAGGGCCTCGGTGATCTTCTGGATCATGTCCGCGACGACGGGGCTGGGCCGGCTCTGCCGGCTGGCGGATCGGATCGCGGTGAGAACGGTGCCGCGGAAGTTGTCGGCCTCTTCCGGAACCTGCTTCTTGAGCAGGGTGATGGCCGCCGTCAGGGCCGGAAGCACGCTGTCGGCGACCTCGGCGACGGATTTGCCGGTGACCGCCGTGCCTCGGGGACAGCCGGCGAGCACGTGCCCGACCATGCCGGTGGCCGCGCCCAGCGCGATGCTGCCATCGGCCGCGATCCGGTGCGGTGAGCCGCCGGCCGCACCGGCGGCCGACAGCAGCGTGATGGCGCCGTACGCGGCGACCTGCAGCGTGCGCTTGTCCGGTTCGCTGAGAGCGATGTCGTTTGCCATGCGTCCACCCTGGTCGCCTGGCCTGACACCGACCTGTCACGGCGCTTACCCGCTGATCCCGCTGGTCGAAGCGCGTGACAGGGTGCCGGGCGTCAGCGGCGGCGGGCCAGCGCCACCCCGGCCAGCGCTATCGCCCCGCCCACCAGCGCCAGCACGTGCGGCGTCTCGGACAGCAGCGGCCACGCCAGCAGAATCGTCAGCGGCGGCACCAGGTAGGTCGTCACCCCGAGGCGCCCGGCGTTCATCCGGGACAGCGCGTACGCCCAGGTGCCGAACGCCAGCGCGGTCGGCACCAGCCCGAGGTAGAGCACCCCGGCGATCGACCCGGCCGTCGCCGAGCGCAGGTCGTGCGCGAGACCGCCGGCGAACGGCAGCGTCGTGAGCATGCCGACCACGCAGGCCATCTGGGTGACCTGCAGGGCCGGCAGCCGCCGCAGCGCCGGCTTCTGCAGCGTCACGCCGACCGCCCAGCCCGCCGCGGACAGCAGGCAGAGGGCCACCCCGACCGGGTCGGCGGCGGCGCCCCCGCGCCCGGCGAAGCCGATCAGCAACACCCCGCCGAACGCCACCCCGGCACCGAGCAGCAGGCCGCGCGGGAAGCCCTCACCGAGGAACGCGCCGGCCAGCAGCGCGATCAGGATCGGCCCGACGTTGACGAGCATGGCCGAGGTGCCTGCGTCCAGGCGTTGCTCGGCGGCGTTCAGCGCGACGTTGTAGAGGCCGAACCAGACGACACCGCAGCCGGCCACCAGGGCCCACTCCCGGGCGGTCGGCCTGACCCAGGTACGGGTGGCGAGCAGCGCCACGGTCAGCGCCACCGCGCCGGTGACCAGCCGGCCCAGGGCGAGCGGGCCGGCCGCGAAGTGGGCGTGCACGGCGCGGATCGCCACGAAGGCGGAGGCCCAGGCGGTGACGGTGACCACGACCGCGGCGACCACCGGCAGGGCGGGGCGGACACGGTTCTGAGGGACAGCGGAGACGGACATGGACGCCACCGTAGAGGGGCGACAGTTCGGCCGTCGCCGCAGTATCGTGGCGCTCGCCGGAATTCCGGCCGGTTCCTGCGATCATGCGGCATGACTGTTGTGCGCACCATGGCCAGCGCGGACCTGACCGCGAGTGATCACACCCGGATCCGCGCGCTGCTGGACGACGCCTTCGACGGCGATTTCGACGACCAGGACTGGGACCACTCGCTCGGCGGGCTGCACGTCCTGATCACGGTGGACGGCACGATGATCGCGCACGGCGCCGTGGTGCAGCGCCGCGTGCTGCACCAGGGCCGGTCGTACCGGTGCGGTTATGTCGAGGCGGTCGCCGTGCACCCGGCGCACCAGCGACGCGGGTTCGGCGCCGCGCTGATGGCCGAGGCCGAGCGGATCATCGACAACGGGTACGCCCTCGGTGCCCTGTCCGCCTCCGACGAGGCCCTCAAGCTCTACCTGGGTCGCGGCTGGCGGCGCTGGCCCGGCGGCACCGCCGTGCTCGCGCCGGCCGGGGTGATGCGCACCGCGGAGGACGACGACAGCACCCTGGTCCGCCCGGTGGCCGGCGGCGCGACGCTCAACGAGGCCGCGCTGCTGATCTGCGACTGGCGCGAGGGCGACGTATGGTGATCGGCACCCGGCGACTCAGCGGATCCGCCGGAACAGGCGCCCGGCCAGGTCGGCGCCGATCACCGCGCCGGCCGCGTCACGGGTGACGTAGCCGCGCTGCCCGGCCAGCCCGCCGTCGGTGATCACGTACTCGTCGTCGGGGAGCAGACCGAGCGTGGCGGCGGGGTAGTCCGGCGGCATGTCCGCCTCGGACGCCCGCCGGATCGCCGGCTTGATCCCCACGGCCAGGGTCAGCCCGGCGCCGTCGGTGGCGATCTCCAGGTCCATGGCGTCCAACTCGTAGCGCCCGGCGATCTCGCGAGCGCGGCTCTCGTCGTACGCCAGCGGTCGGACCTCCCGCTCGCGCAACCCGAGCCGGTCCGCCAGAGCCCAGCCGACCACCTCCTGGTTCGCCGGATATCCGGCCGGCCCGGCGTTGGCCAGGCTGACCACAGCGAAGTCGCGACTGGGCACGATGAGCAGCTCGGCGAACTGACCGTTTCCGGACCCGCCGTGCCCGATGGTGCGGACGCCGCCGACGTCGCGCAGGAACCAGCAGATCCCGAAGGCGTCACCGAGCGTGCTGGCCCGCAGCGGCACCGTCGGCTCGGTCATGGCGTGCAGGTCCGCCGAGCCGAGGTGGTGCCGGGCCCAGCGCAGCAGGTCGCTCACGCTGGACGCGATGCCGCCGCCGGGGTTGTTGGCGCGCATGCCGGCCGGCCACGCCGCCCACGGCGTGGCCGGCCGCGGGACACCGTCGCCGTCGGCGGTGTGCCCGATCGCGAACCGGTGCCGGACGACCTCGTCGAGACCGAAACAGGTCCGCTCCAGGCCGGCCGGCCGCAGCGCGAGGTCCGCGACGACCTTTTCGTACGGCTGCCCGGTCACCTTCTCGATCACCAGCCCGGCCAGGTTGTAGCCGGCCTGACTGTACGACGCCCGGGTGCCCGGCGGCGCGATGATCGGCAGCCGGTCCAGCTCGGCGGCGAACCCGTCGAGCGTGGCCTGCTCCCCGTCGATCAGGTTCCACTCCAGGCCCGCGGTGTGGTTGAGCAGCTGGCCCACGGTGATCTCCGCGGTGCTGCCCGGGTCGGCGAGCCGCAGCTCCGGCACGTAGCGGCGGACCGGCGCGGACAGGTCGAGCCGGCCGGCGGCGGCGAGCCGGACCAGCGCGGTGGCGGTGAACGTCTTGGTGATCGAGGCCAGGTGGAACAGGGTGTGCTCGTCGACCGGCTGCGGGTTGCCCAGGTTGGTGACGCCGTGTGACGCGTACACGATCTGGTCGCCCATCAGGATGCCGGCGGCCATCCCGGGGATCTCGTGCTTCTGTGCGATCTCGGTCAGCTTCTGCTGGAACATGGGTTCCTCCGATCGACTTGAACTAAGTTCAAGTTACCGCGGCGCTTGAACAAAGTTCAAGTACGATTCCGGCATGCCCCGGAACACCCTGACGCCCGAGCAGATCCTCCGAGCCGCCATCGACCTGCTGGACGAGCAGGGTCTCGACGGGCTCAACATGCGCAGCCTCGGCCAGCGCCTCACCTCGGCGGCGACAGCCATCTACTGGCACATCAAGACCAAGGACGATCTGGTCCGGCTGGCCGCCGACGCGGTCTGGACCGAGATCGCCCTGCCCGACCCCGCCGCCGTCGGCTGGCGGACCGCCGCCGAGTCGCTGGCCACCGGCATGCACGACATGTGCACCCGCCATCCCTGGCTGGGCCAGGCCATCGGCAGCCACCTGATCTACGGACCCGGCAAGACGCGCTTCGACGACCGCACCCTCGCCGTCTACGAGCGGGCCGGCTTCTCCCCCGCCGACGCCGACCGCGCCGCCGCCACCGTCTTCGTCTACGTCCTGGGCAGTTCCCTGGGTCCGGCCGCGCAGGTCTCCCTGACCCGCCGGCTGTCCCCGGCGGCCCTCGGCGAGGCCGTCGCCGAGGCGCAGTCCATCGGCCGGGACTTCCCGCACGTCCGGTCCCGCCTCGGCACCACCGCCGGCACCGGGTACGCCGCCGCTCCGGACGACACCTTCGCCTTCGGCCTGGCGGCCATCCTGGACGGCTTCGCCGCCCGTCTCCGCTGACCCGGCCCCGGCCCGGCTCCCGGGGCGGGCGGTCAGCCGGCGGCGGCGGGCTCCCGGAACAGGTGCGTCGGCAGGTCGGTGCGCCGGTTCACCCGGAGCTTGCGGTAGACCTTGGTCAGGTGCTGCTCGACGGTGCTGACCGTGATGTACAGCTTGGCGGCGATCTCCCGGTTCGTGTATCCGTCCGCCGCCAGGACGGCGACCCGCCGTTCGGCGTCGCTGAGCGCCAGCGCGGCGGACGCCAGGTTCGGCAGGGCCGGCCGCGGTTCGCCGCTCGCCTCGGTGAGCCGCCCGCCCAGCTTGGCGCGCAGCGGCTCAGCCTCGGTCTTCTCGGCCACCGCCCGGGCTCGCCGGGCGATCATGCTGGCCCGCCGGGTCTCGCCGAGGGCCAGGTAGGCCTCGCTGAGGTCGATCAGCGCGCGGGCGTGTTCGTACTGGTCGACGAGCTGCAGGTCGGCCGCCTGGCGCAGGTAGGTCGGGCGGTGCTCCGGCCGGCTGATCGCCGCGTACAGCCGCATGGCCATGCCGCGGACCCGGGGGTTGATCCGGCCGCAGCGCTGGAGCTGCTCCTCGATGAGCGGCCGGGCCCGGCCCGGCTGGCCCAGCTGGAGCAACGCCTCGGCGGCGTCCACCCGCCACGGCACCAGGCCGGGCACGTCAAGCCGCCACCGGCCGGCCAGCTCCCCGCAGCGCTCGAAGTCGCGCAGCGCGAGCTGGTGCTGCCCGACGGCCATGCTGTACCGGCCGCGCGCCTGGAGGTAGTGGACGCCGTACCGGGTCTCGAACATCTCCTCCGGCACCGGCCGGTCGAGCTGGTCGCGGGCCAGGTCGTAGCGGCCCATCGCGGTGGCCGCCACGATCAGCGGGGCTACCGCGGCGCCGATCGCCACACCCCAGCTGGGCGCCGGCATGGTGTCCAGCGCGAACCGGGCGTGCCGCACCGCGCCGGGCAGGTCGCCGGTCCGCAGCGAGACCTCCGCGCGGATCGCCGACAGCCGGGCCAGCCGGCTGGGCGCGCGCCGGGTGACCGCCTCCTCGACGAACCTGTCGCACCAGGACGCCGCCTGGCCGGACCAGCCGCCGTAGGTGAGGGTGAGCAGCGCGCTCTCCACGGCGTCCAGGCTCATCTCGTCCAGCCGGGAGTTGTGCAGGATCCGCTGCATGGCGACGGAGACCTCCTCGGCGGGTCCCCGGGAGAGCACGGTGGCCAGCGCCTGCGCCGCCTCCAGCCGGTGGCTGGCGCCGACCGTGGCCGCCGCCGGCTGCTGCCGCGACGGCTCGCGCAGCAGGGTGAAGAACTCCGGATACGTGCACTGCAGCAGCGGCCGGGCGATGGCCAGCTCGGTCCGGCCGTCCTCGTCGAGCTCGTCGAGCACGCCGTTGAGATGCTCGATCACGTCCCGGGCGGACGCGAACCGGCCGTCCCAGAGCAGCGCCCTGGCCAGCGTGAGGGCGTCGTCGCCGAGCAGGAACCCGTGGCGCAGCGCCGCTGTCAGCTCCGGCAGGTACGCGGTCGACGTACCCGGGTTGATCCGCCAGGCGGCCCGCAGCATCGTCGTCATGATCTTGGCGCGGCGCGGTCCGTCGGGACAGTTCTGCCAGGCCAGCCGGAGGTAGCCGATCGCCGCGTCCACCCAGCCGTCCCGCAGGTCCTGCCGGGCGGCCTCCTCGAGCACCGCGACGGCCCACGGCTCGTCGGCGCGACCGGCGCCGAGCAACTGGTCGGCGACCACCCGGGCGCCGGCGCCGCCGTAGTGGGCGAGCACCGCCGCCCGCCGGTGCATCGCCCGGCGTTCCGCGTCCGGGATCTCGGCCAGCACCGCCTCCCGGGCCACCGGGTGCCGGAAGTCGCCGTCGCGCAGCACCCCGGCGGCGGTCAGCTCGCGCAGCGCCTGGCCGAGCTGCACCGCGTCGACGCCGAGCAGCTGGCCGAGCAGGCTGGTCTCGGGCAGCAGGGCCACCCCGCGGGCGACCTGGGCGGGCAGCGGGTCGCTGCGGTGCAGGAGGGCGACGACGGCCTGCGCGTAGTGACCACCGGCGACCGGCACGCCGTCCGGGGCGCCACCCTCGGCGGCCACCTGCCGCTGATCCGCGATCAGGCCGGTGACCAGCAGCGGGTTTCCCCCGCTGAGCTGGTGCCAGCGGGGCGCTAACCGGTCCGCGTCGCCGTCGGGCAGCGAGTCGGCGGCCAGCCGGCGGACGCCCCCGGGTGACAGGGCGGCGAGTTCCAGGTGGGCGCCGTGCGGTGTCCGGCTCCACGCCTCCAGCTCCGCCGCCAGCTCGTGCGGGCGCGGGTGGGTGGCGTGGCTGAACACGGCGAGCATCGGCGCGAACCGGGCCCGCCGGGCCAGGTACGACAGGCAGACGATCGAGGCCGGGTCGGCCTGGTCGACGTCGTCGACGACGATGACCAGCGGACAGCGCTGCGACAGGTCGAGCAGGATGGCGCAGAGCGCGTGCACGATCTGCGGATCCAGCCGGGCGGCGCCGCCGGGGTCCGCCGGGATGCTCTGCACACCCTCGTGGAGCAGGTCCATCGCTCGCCGGCTCTCCCGCGCGACCAGCGGCGCGTCCATCAGCAGCTGGCCGAACACCCCGAGGGGCAGGTCCCGTTCGGCCCGTGACCCGACCGCGGTGAGCGGCAGGGCGTTCCGGTCGACGACCCGGTCGGCGAACGTGTTCAGCAGTGCGGTCTTGCCGGTGGCCGCGGAGCCCGTGACCGTCGCGATCCGACCCTTACCGGCGACGGCGGCGACCAGCAGGCCGTCCAGCGCCGCCAGCACCTCGTCGCGTTCCACCAGTCCCATGGCCTTGTTCTCCCCGGTTTTGAAAAACGGGACGGATCAGTCCCGATGAGCGAAATACATCGAGTAGTAATAGGGCGCCAGCCGCACCTGGAGCTGACAGAAATCCGACTCACCGATCAGCCGCACGACGACCGACACCTCCTTGTAGGCGGTGCGCAGTCCGAGCGTCGCGAAGTAGGCGTTGCTATCGAAGATCAATTGGTACGGTCCCCGGCCGAGCCGCTGCCCGGCATCCGCGCGGACGTATCCCATGCCGTCGGTCTCGGCGTGCTCCACAGTCAGCCAATCGTCCAGCTCAATGCCGAGATCCGAGGTCTTCCGCTGAACCCGCACCCGGATACCCGCGGCTGGTCGCCCGTGGATCACGTCGACTGCCTGCGCGGAGATACTCATGAGACTTCCACCCTGCCGTCCGGTCCCGCGGCACCGTCGCCGCCCATTGGCGACATGCTCGGTCATCGCGTTATCGGCATGTATTCCATCCGTTATCGCCGGCCCGAGCCGCCGGAAAGGCATCGAATAGATCAACCGATAACGAGTCGATAGGCGACGCCTCTAACGTCATTGGCATCGGCCGGAAAACACGACCGGAGCCGGAATCCTCGCTAACGGAAGGCAAACATCCCATGCGTGAGCTCTCCCGCGTCGGCGCTCGTCTCGTCCTCGCCGCCGCCGCCCTCGCTGTCGCTTTCATCGGCGTCGGCGCGGCGCACGCCGGCACCCCCGCCACGCAGACGTCGGTCGCCGGCGCCGCGGTCAGCGGCGACTGGCCCTGGGGCTGAGCCGACGGCAACGGGCGCTGCCCGCTCACGCCACGCGGCAGCGCCCGTCCAACCGGCTCAGCAGGGCCAGCACCCGCGCCTCGAACAGGGGCGCGCGGATCTCCCGGAACATGTCCAGCGCCCGTTCCAGATGAACCGTCGCCGCCTGTGTCCGGTCGCCGGCCAGCGCCAGCTCCCCCATGCAGAACTCGACACGCGCCTCGACCATCGTCTCGCCGCTGGCCACCGCGAGTCGCCGCGCCGACGTCAGCGTGCTGTCCGCTTTCCCCAGGTCACCGACGTGCAGGTAGGCCATGCCGAGACCGAGCGTCGCGTACGCCTCGCCGATGGCGTCACCCGACTCGCGCGTCGCGGCCAGCGCCTCGCCGAAGATCACCACCGCCTCATCCGGCTCGCCGGCCTGCAGGTGCACCTGGCCGAGCCGGTCCAGGGCCTGCGCCTCGATCCGCCGGCCACCGACCTGGCGGCTGAACTCCAGCGCCTGACCGAGGATCACCTTGGCCGCCGCGGGGTTCCCCCGCTCCAGCTCGATCTGGGCGATGCTGTGCAGCACGTAGGCGATCGCGGCCGGGTTGCCGTCCCGGCGGACCACCGGCAGGACCAGCTCGTAGCGGCGGGCGGCCTCCGCGAGGTTGCCGTCCATCCGCTCCAGGAAGCCGAGCTGGCGATTGACCATGGCCTGCCCGTGTTCCTCGCCGAGCGTCTCGAACAGCCGCAGGGACTCCTCCAGCCGGCGGCGCGCCTCGGCGAACCTTTTCTCCACCAGGGCCAGCGCGCCCACCGAGTAGAGCACCGCGGCGTTGCCCAGCTGGTCGCCGGCCTCCCGCACGGCGGTCAGCGCGATCTCGTGGGTCTCCCGCCAGTCGTTGAGGTAGACCCGCGACTCGAACAGGGTGACGGCGGTGACCGCCAGGTCCCAGCAGTACTCGACGGCGCCCACCTGGGCGGCCTGGCGCACCGCCGCCACGATGAACTGCCGCTCGCGTTCGAACCAGCCGAGCGGCTCGCTCAGCATCCGGTCGGTGGCCCGGGCCGGGATCTGCCAGCGCGGGGCCGGACTGTGCAGGTTCTTGTTGCCCTCGCCGTACAGTTTCCGGTGCGCCTGCTCGGCCAGGAACTGCAGGCCGCCGAACACCCGGCGCAGCGCCGCGGCCCGCTCGGCCAGCGGCTCCTCGGCGGCCAGCCGTTCCCGGGCGAAGACCCGGATCAGGTCGTGGAACCGGTACTGCCGGCGCGGGCCGGTCCCGGTGCCATCGATCTCCACCAGCTGCGCGTCGACGAGATCGTCCAGCAGGTCGTACGCGTCGGTCAGCCGCTGGTCCAGCAGGGCCGCGCAGACCCAGGCCGAGAAGACCGGGATGTCGACGACGGCGAGCAGGCGGAACAGCCGGCGGGCCGGTGCGCTGAGGTTGTCGTAGGTCAGTGAGATGCTCACCCGTACGCCCATCACGCCGTGGTTGAGCTCGTCCAGCCGGCGCGATTCGTTCTCCAGGCGGTCGGTGAGCTGCTCGACCGACCAGTGCGGGCGCGCCGCGAGCCGGGCGCCGGCGATCCGCAGGGCGAGCGGCAGCCGCCCGCACAGCTCGGTGAGCGCCTCGGCCGCTGCCGCCTCGTCACGGACCCGATCGTCCCCGGCGATCCGGGACAGCAGCTCGACACTGTGCGCCGCGTCCAGCACGTCGATGTCGACGTGCACGGCGCCGGGCAGGGCGCCGAGCCGGCTGCGGGCGGTGATCAGTACGGCGGTCCGCGGGTTGCCCGGCAGCAGCGGCAGCACCTGCGCCTCCGAGCCGGCGTTGTCCAGCACCACCAGCATCCGCCGGTCGGAGAGCAGCCCCCGGTACATCTCGGCGCGCTCCTCCAGGCCGTCCGGGATCGAGTTGCCCGGTACGCCGAGGATCCGCAGGAACCGCTCCAGGATCTGCATCGGACTGACCCGGTCCGAGGAGCGGCCGTGCAGGTCGGCGAAGAGCTGGCCGTCCGGGTACCGGACCGCGAGCCGGTGCGAGACGTGGATGCCCAGCGCCGTCTTGCCGATGCCGGGCTTGCCGGCCACCACGATGATCGGCACGGCCAGCTGCCCGGGATCGTCCGCGGCCGCCGCCAGGTACGCCTGGATGGCGTCGATCTGCTCGCTGCGGCCGGTGAAGTCGGCGATGTCGGTGGGCAGCATGCACGGGACGGGCCGGCCGCCGCGTGCCGCCGGGGCCGGCTCGCTCCCCGGCGTCCGTTCCGGGTTCACCAGCTCCAGGGCCGGCTCGGCCGGTTCCACCGCCATCGCGGCGGTGACCGGCGACTCGGGCGCGCTCAGCTCGCTGTCCGCCGACAGGATCGACCGTTCCAGCTGCTGCAGCCACTCGCTCGGCTCCAGGCCCAGCTCGTCGATCAGCGTGCGCCGGGCCGCGCGGTAGGCGTCCAGCGCCTCGGCCTGCCGGCCCGAGCGGTAGAGCGCCACCATCAGCTGCCCGCGCAGGCGCTCGTGGAGGGGATGGGTGGCGACCAGGTCGTTCAGCTCGGGGATGACCTCGCGGTGCCGGCCCAGCTCCAGGTCGTACTCGACGCAATCCTCGATGACGGTGACCCGGCTCTCGGCTAGCCGGTCGGCGACCAGCCGCAGCGGCTCGCTGTCGAGTCCCTCCAGGGCGGGTCCGCGCCACAGGTTCAGCGCTTCCCGGTACAGCGCGCTCGCCTCCCGCTTGCGCCCGGCCTCACCGGCCGCCCGGGCCTCCTGGACGAGCCGCTCGTAACGCTGGAGATCGACCTCCATCTCGGCGAGACGCAGCAGGTAGCCCTGGTTGCGGGTGACGATGCTGCCGGGATGGCCGTGCCGGCCGAACAGCCGCCGCAACGCGGAGACACAGATCTGCACCTGGACCCGGGCGCTGGACGGGAGGCTGTCGCCGTAGACCGCTCGCATCAGGCGGTCGATGGAGACCACCGAGCCGGCCTCGAGGACCAGGCAGGCCAGCACGATCTGCTGACGATTGCCACCGATATCGATCCGCTGACCGTCGATCAGGGCGTCCAGCGGCCCCAATACGCGGAATTCCACGGCCACCGGGGGTTACCGCCGGCCATGTGAGTAATAGCGGGTCGCCGCTATGACTATTCGCCGCCCTTCGTGGTTTCCCGGCCGGTTACGCGGGCCGGAGACAGCGGGTAGCCGGTGACCTTGTATGCGCAAGATTCTGTCCCCCATGTGTCGCCCCGAGCCTACGAAGTCTCCTATGTGGTCGCTACACCCGGCCTACCAATTGGAACCAACCACCCCGAAAACAATGGCCGATCAACCTATTGCTCGCGACGGGGCTTCATGCATTCGCGCTGGTCAACGCACCGAAAATCACCATTGCGAGGCTTAGGTCCTGAATGCCCGGTGTGGACGATAGCGCGCACCGGCGCTCTCCTCGATCAGATACGGAAATCCCCGGCGCGCGAATGAGAAACGCGGTGAGTCAATTCTTGCGCGTCTGTTACCAAGCTGGTCAGCCACCCTTCCCCGGCACGCGAAGCAAAGACGGCTGTCTATTCAAGGGCGGCGCCCTAAAACGCCACTACGGTCATCGCCCGGTCCATCGGGGCGCCCGCTTCGCGGCGAACGCCCGCGGGCCCTCGACGGCGTCGGCGCTGTTCCGCCGGCGCTCCTCCCAGCGGTACCTGGCGGTGAAGGCGTCCGGCAGTGGCAGGTCCACCGAGCTCAGCGCGGCCTCCTTGATCGCCCGGACCGACAGCGGGGCGCTCGCCACCAGGTCGGCCACCCAGCCGTCCACGCACTCGTCCAGAGCCGCGGCCGGCACCACCTCGGTGACCAGACCATACGCCTGGGCGGTCGCCGCCGGCAGGGTCCGCCCGGTGAGCAGATGAGCCATCGCCACCTTCTGCGGCAGCTGCCGGATCAGCCGGAACACGCCGCCGGCGCCCGGGATCAGGCCGAGGCGTACCTCCGGCAGGCCGAACACCGCACGGTCGGTGGCGATGATCAGGTCACAGGCCAGGGCCAGCTCGAAGCCGCCGCCCAGGGCGTACCCGTCGACCCGGGCGACCACCGGCTTGCTGAAACCGAAGCGCTCGGTCAGCCGTGGCCAGCCCGGCTGTCCCCGGCTGCCGAAGGAGGACGGCGGCGTGCCCGCCGCGTCCCGGCGGGCCCGCTCCTTGAGATCCTGTCCCACCGAGAAGGCCCGGTCACCGGCGCCGGTGAGCACCGCCACCCGGATCTCGTCGTCCGCCTCGACGTCGTCCCAGATCTCCGCCAGTTCCTCGTGCATGCGCAGGTCCATGGCGTTGAGCACGTCCGGCCGGTCGAGCGTGACCCGGGCGACGTGGTCGCACTTCTCGTACCGCACCCGGGTCACGCCGGTCATGCCGTCCGCCCCGCGAACCGGCCCACCTTGTCCACCACGTCCTCGGCGTGGATGCGCAGCGCCTGCTCGAGCGCGAACTCGGCCAGGTACTCGCGCAGCTGGTCGAGGGATTCCTCGGCCACGTTGAGCATCCGCCGGTTGGCCGCCACGGCGTCGCCGAGGTACCGGGTCAGGGCGTTCTCCACCGCCGCGTCCAGCTCCTCCGGTGGCACCACCTCGTCCACCAGCAGGCGGGCGTCCGGCTCACCGGCCTCGATCCGGCGGCCCTCCAGGATCACCTGACGGGCGAGCCGGGCCCCGGCGACGCGGCCGAGGCGCAGGTTGGCGGCGCCCGGCACGATGCCCTCCGCCGCGGCGGGCAGGCTCAGGTACGCGTCCGACGCGGCCAGCACGTGGTCGAAGACCAGCAGCAGCTGGCAACCCCCGCCGATCGCGAAGCCGTCCACCGCCGCCACCCACGGTTTCGCCACCGGCGCCGTCCACCGGCACACGTCGTCGTCCGACAGTCCCCGCACCAGCTTGTGCAGGTAGCCCAGCTCGCGCCGGAGCAGGAACCCGGTCAGCGAGATGCGCCCGGCGCTGATGCTCTTCAGGTTGATCCCGGCGCTGAACACCCGGCGGCCCCGGTAGCGCGGATGGCTCATCACCCCACCGCGCACCAGGCCCACCCGCACCGACGGATCGAGCAGGGCCAGGTCGACGGCGGTCTCCATGTCGTCGACCTGCTGCTCGTCCTCGGCGTTGAGGCACTCGTCCCGGCACAGGGTCAGCCGGGCCACCCCGTCGCGCCGTTCCAGCCGTACCGCTTCGGTCTCCAGCACCCCGGTACGCCGGAACTCGGGGAGCAGGTCCAGGGCCCGGGGAGTGGGCCGCAGCATCGCCGCCATCAGGTGCCGCCCGGAGCGCTCCGAGCGCAGCACGGCCCGCAGGAAGATGCCCTGGTCGATCTCCCGGCCCTCCTGGTCCGCCTGCGGGCGGGAGCGTTCCCCGGCCAGCTGTCCGGGCGTGGGCACCAGGCCGGGGAACACCGCCGCGGCGGCCTCGGCGAGCTCGCCGACCCGCAGGTACCGGGTACGGCCGGCGGTGAGCTCGTCGTAGACCTGGTCGGCGTACGCGTGCAGGAAGCCGGCCCGCAGGCGGCGCACCGCGTCGTGCGCCGCCGCCGCCTCGGCCCGCTGCCCGGCCGTCCGGTCACCCGGCGGCGGCAGCGTCCCGAGCAGCCGTTCGGTATCCGCCGCGGCCTCGGCCAGCCGCGCCCGGGCGGTGCCGAGGTCGTGCGGTGCGGTCAGCGTGGTCACGCCGCCGTCGCCCGGCGCAGGGCGCGGTCGCACGCGGCCAGGTGCGACCCGAGCGCCTCCTCGAAGCTGTGCTGCGGGGCGTCGAGCATCAGTCGCCGCCGGATCGCCAGCTCCTTGCCGGTCACCGAGCCGGCCACCACGGCCAGCTCCGCGAGGGCCTCGTCCGCCTGGTCGACGATGACGTCGACCAGCCCGGCCGCCGCCGCCTCCGCGGCGTCGATCGACGTGCCCAGCAGCGCGGCCTTGCGCAGCCGCGGCCCGGTGCCCTGCCGGGCGAGCCGGTACAGCGCCATCCCCGGCCAGGTGGCGTCGCCGCTCGACGTCACGACGAAGCCCGCGCCGGCCACGGCGATCCGGACGTCGGTGGCCAGCAGCACGTCGAGTGCCGTGCCACCGCACACGCCGGCGGCCACCGACACCGTGGTCAGGCCGACGTGCTCGAGGCGGCGTACCGCGCGTTCCCACTTGGTCAGCAGTCCGACGCTGATCTCCTTGGTCCAGCCCGGCTGCGGGGTTCCCGAGACGTAGGCGACGAGCAGGCCGGAGCCGTACCCGTCCTCGGCCCGGTCGCAGATCTTGAGCAGTTCCTCGACCGCCGCCGGCGAGACCGGCTTGCTTCCGTCGACGCGCAGGACCAGGTCGTCGACCCCCGCCGCGCTCACCACTGGACCAGCGCCATCTCGATCGTCGAGCCGGGGCCCATGGTCATCAGAACTCCGTAATCTCCGGGCATGGTGACGCCTTCCTTGACCAGTCGTTCGTAGGAGAAGAGGAACGAACCGCTGGAGAGATTCCCGTGGTCGTTCAGCACGCCGATGGTGTGCCGGACGTCGTGCCGGCTCAGGCCCAGGTTGATCACCACGGCGTCGATGACCTTCTTGCCGCCGGAGTGGACCAGCCAGTGCCCGATGTCGCTGCGGCGCAGTCCGGTGCCGGCGAGCAGGCGGTCGATCACCCGCTCGGCGTTGGCGCCGACGACGTACGGGATCTGGGGGTCGAGGAAGAAGCTGAAGCGATCGAGGTCGCTGTCCCAGTCGTAGCGCATCGCGTCGATCGCGTCGGTGATCACGAAGCTGGCGAACTTGAGGATCCGCGGTCCCGGCCGGACCTCGCCCGGCCCGTCGCTGACCAGCGCCAGGGCGGCCGCGCCGTCCCCGAAGAGGCTGTTGACCACGGCGGTCCGCATGGTCCCGTCCAGGGCGTACGCCGCCGAGCAGGCCTCCGCACAGAGCACCACGCCGAGCTCACCCGGGTGCGCCGCGGACCAGCCGGCGACCACGTTGAGCGCGTTGAGACCCGCGTTGCAGCCCATCCCGACGATGTCGGAGCGGCTGCAGTGCGGGTCGATGCCGAGGTCCTTGATGATCAGCGCGCTGAGACCGGGGGTGAGGAAGCCGGTCGACGTCACGCAGCAGAGGTGACGCAGGTCCGAGAGCGACGCGCCGATGCTCTTGAGGCAGTTCTGCAGTGCCTGGCCGCCCATCTCGACGGCGAGGCGCTTGTGCTTGGCGAGCAGCTCGCCCTGCGGCTCCGGCCGGCGCCGCCCGTCGGCGTCCGGCTCCGGCAGGGTGAGGTTCCGCCGGGCGATGGCGCTGTTCAGATAAACCGAGCGGACCTTCGGGTCCTGGATGTCGAGAAGCTCCATCAATTCGGTCTGGGAGACCGATGTCCCGGTCACCGCGGTGCCCACCCCGACCATACGGGAAATGGCCCGGGACGCGACCGGGACGGGCGACTCCAAAGGCCGCTCGAGAATTGCCGTCATCGGTACATCCACCCCCACATACGACGCTTGCTGCGCAACACTTCCTTGACTGACTCCGCAGTCATCTCGCACCTCCGATAATCAGGTGAACAACTGTTTTCCACAGTGGAGACTCACGGCTCCACGAGCCGGATCGCGGTACCGGGGCACACCGCCGCGGCCTGCCGGACCAGGTCGTGCTGGCCGGGGCCGGGCCGGGCGTCCAGCACGATCGCCACACCGTCCTCGTCGCGCTGGTCGAACACGTCCGGCGCGGCCATGACGCACTGGCCGGCGGCGACGCATCGCGATTCGTCGAATTGCACTCGCATGAGCGGCGGCTCCTTCAGGTGGTCGGTCCTAGTGAGGTGAGCTCCGCGTGCCCGGCGTTCCAGCCGGCCGCGCGCAGCTCCGCCAGCGCGGCGCCGGACGCGGCAGCCGGGAGCCGCAGGTGCACGACCAACTCGTGGTCGCCGGGCCCGACCGGGTCGGCCCGTTCCGCGACGACGCCGTGCGGCGCCGCCGCCCGCAGCAGGCGGCCCAGGGCGCCCGGCTCCCGGCCGAGCACCACCCGGAGCCGGCCGGCCGCGCCGTCCTGCCGGGTGCGGCCGGCCCCGGCGACGCCACGCGCCAGCACCTCGGTGACCGTGCGCACGGCCCGGTCGTGGCCGTCGGTTCCGGGCTCGGCCAGGGTGTCGACAGCGGCCGACAACCGCAGCAGGTCACGGCCGACGTCGCGGAGCACCGCGGCCACCGCCGGGGCGTTCGACCGCACGATGTCCGCCCACAGCTCGGGGTCACCGGCCGCGATCCGGGTGACGTCGCGGAAGCCCTGGCCGACGAGGGTCTCGGTACCGGCCGGCGCCTCGCCCAGCCGGGCCGCGGTGAGGCTGGCCATCAGGTGCGGGACGTGCGAGGTCACCGCCACCATCGCGTCGTGGCTGCCGCTGCTCAGCCGTACCGGCACCGCGCCGCAGAGCTCGACCAGCGCGGTGGCGGCCCGCAGCGCCGGTGCGCCGGTCCGCGCGGACGGGCTCAGCACCCAGGTCTTGCCGGTGAACAGGTCGGCGGTGGCGGCGAGCGGACCGGATCGCTCCCGGCCCGCCATCGGGTGTCCGCCGACGTACGCGACCGGATCGGGCGCCAGGCGCAGCACGTCGCGCTCCGGCTCGCCCTTCACCCCGGCCACGTCGGTGTAGCTGTCCGCCGCGCACCGCAGCTGCGCGTCCCGCAGTGCCGGGCCGACCTGGGCCGGCGGCACCGCGAGCACGGCCAGGTCGACCGGGGACCGGGGCGTCTCGGCCAGCCCGGCGCCGAGCGACTCGGCCACCCGGGCCGCCGTGACGTCGCGGTCGGCGAGGAAGACGGTGACCCCGGCGCGCCGGGCGGCCAGCGCCACCGAGGTGCCGACCAGGCCCGTTCCGATCACCAGGAGGCTGCGCGGCACCGGGGACTCAGGACTGCGCCGCGGCCTGCTCACGCTCGACCGCCTCGTACAGCGCCTTGATGTTGTTGCTGCCGAAGGTGCGCGCGCCGCGCCGCTCGATCAGCTCGTAGAAGAGCGTGCGCCGCGGGTGGACGGACGCCGTGAAGATCTGCAGCATCACGCCGGCGTAGTCGCGGTCGGCCAGGATGCTGAACTCGCGCAGCTGCTCCACCGGGACGCCGACCGAGCCGAGCCGCCCCGGCAGCGCCTGGTAGTACTCCCCCGGGGTGGACAGGAACGGCACGCCCCCGGCACCGCAGGCGCGGACCCCGGCCACGATGTCCTCGGTGCGGAACGCGACGTGCTGCACCCCGGCGCCGTCGTGTGCCTCGATGAAGGCGTCGATCTGCCCGGGGTCACGGGTGAGGTCCGGCTCGATGATCGTGAAGGTGACACCGCGGGACGCGCTCTGCACCACCTTGGACCGCATCGCCTGGCTGCCCACGATGATCTGCTCCTCGAAGGTCTGCTCGAGGTCGAACACGTCGCGGTACCGGCGGATGGCGCCGTCCAGCTGCCCGGCCGGCAGGCAGACGGCCAGGTGGTCCACGTCCCGCAGCAGGCCGGTGGCCGGCTGCGGCCGCTCGGCGAACAGGCCGGGGGCGAACAGCCCGGACGGCTGCCGGCGGGAGGTGAAGCGGTGCTCGACGTCGCCGAACCCGTCCACCGAGGCGAAGGTGACGGCGTCCGCCTCGCCGCCGTTGGTGTTGGGCGGCTCGAGCGGCAGCGCGCCGCGCTCGACCGCCTCGGTGAACGCCGCCGCGGCGTCGTCGACGGCGAACCCGACCACCGCGATGCCCTCGCCGTGCCGGGCCAGGTACTCGTGCGCCCGGTGCCCGGCCGCCAGCGGCGTGGTCACCAGCAGGGTGATGTCGTGCTGCCGGAGCAGGAGTGACAGGCAGTCGGTACGCCCGGTCTCCGGCCCGCTGCGGCCCTGCACGGTGAAGCCGAACCCGGTGCAGAGCGTAGCGGCTGTCTCCTCCGCGTTCTCGGTGAAGATCTCCAGGTGGTCGATCGTGCGAATGTCCATGTCAGAGCTCCTATCGTCAGTGCTCGAGGTCCGGGCGCAGCGCCTCGGCGCCGCCCAGATAGACATGCCGGATCTCGGTCCGGCTGCGGTCGACGTCGACGTGCGCGAGCAGGCGCACCACCCGCGGCATGGCTCCCGGTACGGCGATCTCGCTCGCGCACAACAGCGGCACGTCGTCGAGCCCGGACTTCCGGGCGGCGAGGGCCGGGAACTCGGCGGTCAGGTCCGGTGTCGTGGTGAACAGCACGCTGACCACGTCGTCGCTGGTCAGGTCGTTGCGAGTCATGATCTCGGTGACCAGCTCGACGGTGGCCTCCACGATCTGCGCCCGGTCGTCGGCGGGCACCTGGACGGCGCCGCGGATGGCGAGCATCGCCATCAGCGGCTTCCCTCGTGACGGCCGGTCTCGGCGTCGATGAACGCGACCAGGCGGGTGATCCCCTCGTCGATCTCCTCGGGGGACAGGTAGCTGACGGACAGGCGGATGGAGCGGCGGCCCCCGTCGTCCGGGTGGAAGTAGCGCATCGGGGTCCAGATCACGCCGTACTCCTCGGCGCAGCGGGTGAGCGCCGCGTCGTCCGCCTCGAAGCCGACGGTCAGGTTGAGGAAGAAGCCGCCGGTGGGCTCGTTCCACCGCACCCCCAGCTCGGCCCGGCGCGAGGCGGGCAGCAGGGTGGCGAGCCGGTCGAGCACCCGTCGCATGGCGTCGCCGTAGTGCCCGGCCGCCTTGGCGGTCAGTTCCGAGACCCGGCCGCCGGCGGCCAGCAGCGCGCCCGCCACCACCGCCTGGCTCAGCGACGAGGTGTTGACGGTGATCATGCTCTTGATCTTTGAAAGCTCGTCGGCCAGCAGTCCGGTCCGGCCGTCCTCGCCCACCACCGTCTGGTCGGCCACCGCGAAGCCCACCCGCGCGCCGGGAAAGATCGTCTTTGAGTACGACCCCAGGTGCACCACCGAGCGATGCCTGTCCATCGCCTTCAGCGTCCGCAGCGGCTCGCCCGGGCTGACCAGGCGATAGGGCGTGTCCTCGAGGATCAGCAGGTCTTCCCGCGCGGCCAGCTCCAGCAGCCCGGCCCGGTCGCTCGCGGACAGCGTGGAACCGGACGGGTTGGCGTGGTCGGGCACCAGGTAGAACGCCCGCGGCCGGCGACCCGCGGCGCGCTCCGACCGGATCGTCGCCGCCAGGGTGTCCAGGCTGAAGCCCTCCGGCGGCTCGGCCACCGGGCTGAGCGTCACGTCGAGCAGCCGGGCCACCCCGGTGATGCCCACGTAGCAGGGGCTGGAGACCAGCAGCACGTCGCGCGGGTCGCGGATCAGCGCGCGGACGACGAGCATCATCGCCTCCTGCGCGCCGACGGTGACCACGATGGACTCGGCCGGCACGTCGATGCCCTCGTCCCGGCGCAGCGAGTCGGCGATGATCTCGCGGATCTGACCCGCGGTCGGGCCGTACTGGTAGACCGCGGTGCGCACCTGGGCGGGCGAGACACCCTGATCGGCGAGGTGGTCGAGATAGCGGCGCACGTGCGCGATGACCTCTTCGGTCTCGAAGAAACCGTCGTACGGGCGTCCCGGGGCGAAAGAGATGGCCGCCGGATAGCGCAGGGTCACCTCGTTGAGGAAATTCATCGTGTCGAGGACCGGGTCGGACACACTGGAATGCAATTCCGACTTACGCAGCACGGACGTTTCCACGACAGTTTCTGCAGTCAAGGTGACTCCCGACGTGGCGAAGAATTGACTTGATCCAGAGTCACATGGGCAACAGCGGAGAACAATGTGTCCAACTAACTGTCTAATGAGGCCTCAGGACGGGGTTCGCCGGGCGTCGGGCACCCCGCTCCAGGTGTCGTGGTCGATCTTCCGGAGCCGCTCGTTCTCGTTCTCCGCGACGCGGGCGCAGGCGTAGCGCAGGATCGGCGGAGCCATCACCGAGGTCACCACGGCGACCAGCACGATGATCGTGTAGCTCGCGGTGGTCAGGATGCCCAGGCGCAGGCCGGTGAGCGCCACCACCACCTCGACCACCCCGCGGGAGTTCATGCCCGCGCCGATCGCGAGGCTCTCCCACCGGCTCAGCCGGCTGAGGCGGGCGCCGGCGTACGCTCCGGCGAACTTGCCGAGGATCGCGACGGTCAGCACGACCAGCGCGGCGAGCGCGACCTTCGGGTCGGCGAGCGCGGTCAGGTCCATCCGGAAGCCGGCGGTGGCCAGGAAGATCGGTGCCAGCACGCTGATCACGACGGTACGCAGGGCGGCCAGCTTCGCCTGGTTCGCCGCCCGGGGCAGCCCGACCAGGATGCCGGCCACGAAGGCGCCGAAGACCGGCTCCATGCCCAGCGCCTGGGTGATCACCGCGCCGGTCAGGACGATGACGACCGCCGTCACGATGCTGGGGCCGGGCGCGTCGTCCCGGTCGGCCAGGCGCATCGCCGACCGGACCAGCGGCCGGCCGAGGAGCACGGCGAGCAGGACGAACCCGAGCAGCGTGGCGGCCGCCCGGACGACGTGCCCGATGCTCAGCCCGGCGGTCGCGGCCATCGACACCACCGAGAGCAGGAACCAGCCGGCCGCGTCGTCCACCGTGCCCGCCGCCATGGTCAGCTGGCCCATGTCGCGGTGCAGCAGCCGCATGTCGGAGAGCGTCTTGGCGATCACCGGGATCGCTGTCACGCACATCGCCACGCCGATCAGCCCGGCGAACAGCAGCCGGTTCCCGGCCGGGCCACCGTTGATCCAGTCGGTCAGCAGGTAGCCGGCCGCCAGCCCGAGGGCCAGCGGCACGACCATCCCGCCCAGGCTGATCCGCGCGGCGGTGGCCTTGCGCCGCCCGACCATGGCGACGTCCAGGTGCGTCCCGGTGAGGCCGACCAGCAGCAGGATGCCGATCTGGCCGACCGCGTCCAGCAGGTGTGCCTGCTCGGCGGCGGGCGGGAAGATCCAGCTCAGCGGGCCGGGCAGCAGGTGGCCGAGCAGGGACGGTCCCAGGATGATGCCGGTGGCCAGCTCGCCCACGATGGCCGGCAGGCCCACCCGTTCCGCCAGCCGGGCCAGCAGGCGGGCGATCACCAGCAGGGTCACCACCGCGACCAGGAATACCAGCAGCGCGTGCCCGCCGAGTGCGGCCGGCGGCGCGGTGAGGTTCATCTGACGAGTCCTCCAGACCGAATCGAGCGGCGATCGTTCAGGTGAGGGGCCGTAGTCCGGAGCGGCTGCGCACGTTGAGCTTGCGATAGACCTTGGTGAGGTGCTGCTCGACGGTGCTGACCGTGATGGAGAGCCGCTCGGCGATCTGCCGGTTGGTGTTGCCCGCCGCGGCGAGCGCGGCGACCCGCTGCTCGGCGCCGGTGAGCCGGCCGGCGTCCGCCGTCCCGGCCTCGGCGGCCCGGCCGGCCCGGGTCAGGCCGGCGGCCGGCTGCCCGCCGGCCGGGAACGGCGCCCGGGCGCGCCGGCGGCGTCCGGCGCCGGCCGTGGCCCGCCCGTGCCGGGTCGCCCGGGTGGCCACCTCGGTGCCGTCGACACCCCATCGGGCCATCAGCTCGGCGCACGACCGCAGGTGCGTCAGCGCCCGCTGCCGATGCCCCATGCCCTGGTGGTACCGGCCCAGTGCCTGCAGGTAGGGCAGCACGAACGGGGTGTCGAACATGACCGGCGGCACCGGCACGGCGAGGTACGCCCGCGCCGCCTGCGTGTCACCGAGATCGGTGGCCGCCCGGACCGCCACCGACAGGGGCAGCCCGGCCACCACCCCCCAGGCCGGTGACGGCACCGCGTCGAGCACCGCACGGATCTCGTTCAGCGCGGTCCCGCTGTCCCCGCTACGCAGCGCCGCGACCGCCTTGGTGGTGCCGATCATCGCCCGGCGCATCGGCACCCGGGCGATCCAGTCCTCCTTCAGCAGGCCGTCGCACCAGGTGACCACCTCGTCCGACCGGCCGGTCCGCAACAGCACCACCAGGGCGTAGAGCGCCGGGGTGAACGAGGTGCCGGCACGCAGCCCGGCCAGCATCTGGTCGGCCTGCTCGGTCGCCATGTCGTCGTACGCCGCGGTGGCCGCCGCGCTGAGGTAGGTCACCGCGGCGATCGGGCCCGGACCGGCCATCGGCGGCTCGGCGTGCGGCCCCGACTCCGCGTACCGGTCCGAGCCCATGCCGGCCCGGCAGTACAGCCGCCACAGCCGGGCGATGCTCGGATCCTCGTCCAGCACCCCGGCGAGCCGGGTCAGGTCGTCGGCCTCACCGAACTCGCCCCACCAGAGCAGCTGGTTCACCACGATCAGCACCTCGGGCCCGGCGAGCAGCCCGGCGCGGGCGTCCCGGGCCAGCCCGTGCAGCCAGCGCGCGGCCCGGCCCGGGTCGGCGTGCCACTGCGCCTCGGCGGCCAGCACGGCGGCCTGGGCCCGCTGCGTCTCGTCCGGGCTGGCGCCGACCGCGTACCGGAGGCTGTTCACCGCGCTGTCCACGTCGCCCGCCGTCATCGCCTCCCGGGCCGCCTCGCACAGGATGGCGACCCGCCACGTGCCCCGGCCGCCGTCCTGGGCGGTGACCAGGTGCTCGGCCACCGCGAGGGCCGGCGCCCCGCTCGCGTGCAGCAGTTCGGCGGCGCGGCCGTGCAGCGCGGCCAGGTCGCCCAGCGGGATGCTGGCGAGCACCGCCGACCGGGTGTGACCGTGCCGGAAGCCCTCGGCCCCCTCGGTGCCCAGCAACCCGATCTCGTACAGGTCCCGCAGGCACTCGCGGACCAGCACGATGTCGGTGCCGCCGAGCTCGGCGACCAGGGCCGGCGTGGCGTAGTCGCCGAGGACCGCCAGGTACCGGGCGACCGCGGCGGTGGCCGGCGACGCCCGGTGCAGGATGCGCAGCACGGCCTGCCGGAAATTGACACCGGGCTCGCCGGACGGCTGCCCCGGCGAGGCCCTCCGGTCGGCGATGAGGGCATGCATCAGCAGCGGGTTGCCGCCGCTGGTCTCGGTGCAGAACCGGATGAAGCCGGTGTCGGCGGCGGCGCCGAGCTGCTCGATCAGCTGCTGGGTGACCTCCGCCGGGGTGAGCGGCGCCAGCTGGATCCGATGGCAGTAGGGCAGATGCAGCATCTCGGCCCGCAGACCGGCGGTGTCCCGCTCGTACGACGTGCTCTCGTTGAGGATGACGAGCATCTCCGAGTGCTCGATCCGCCGGATGGTGTAGCTCAGGCAGCGCAGCGACTGCTCGTCGGCGAAGTGCACGTCGTCGACCCCGATGAGGACCGGCCGCCCGCCGGCGAACTGCTGGATCGCGGCGCCGAGCTGGTCCATCAGCAGCTGCGGGTCGCGGTGCCGGCAGGGCACGCTGTCCGGGAAGGGCCGTGGCAGTCCGGCCACGTGCATCGCCTCGACGAGCCGGTCCAGCACCCCGAACGGGCGGTCCTGCTCCCCCGCCGAGGCGGTGACCAGGAAGCTGTGACCGCCGAGGCGCCGCACGTGCGCCGCCATCTCCTGCGCGAGCGCCGTCTTTCCCGATCCCACCGGCCCACTGATCAGCAGCACCGCACCCTTGCCCCGGGTCGCCGTCGCATAGACCTGTTCAACCAGAAGCAATCTCGAATTCTGCTTACTCAGCGTCACAGGTCCCCCGTACTCGGCAATTCTCATTGCGACCCGGAGTTTGACCATACGCGCACCGAGGGCCCGTAGAACACGGTGTCCACTCTGGACTGGGGTACCCCGATACGGTTCACGCGGAACCCCTATACATCGGCCCGACCTGGACTTCCCGGGCCGCCGACGGTGATCCGAACCCCTACGAGGTGATGCTCGATACATCGATGAACGTCATATTGCCTGGGGTGGCTGCCGCGTCACCGCGCGCTGGTGCCGGCCATCGTGCGAATCCCGGCCGCCGCCCGATTGTTAAGAAGCCCCCGGAATGCACGCCGCCATGTCCGGTCACGATTTAGCCAGATAGCCGGCCCGAGCCCTAAGGTTTCGGTGGTTCTCGAATTCGAGATTGGGGGATGTCAATGCTGGAGATACCAGGCGCCCGGAAGCGCTCGACTTCCACTCAGCGGGAGGGGAGAGGTGGGCGTGGACCGCAGCGCTGAACCGGTCAACATCGGCGACTTCGAGCGCGCCGCCGCCGCGATCCTCCCCACCGAGGTCTGGGACTTCGTCGCCGGCGGCAGCGGCGCCGAGACCACCGTCGCGGCGAACCGTGACGCCCTGGACAGTGTCTTCCTGCTTCCCCGGGTGCTGCGCGACGTCTCCGCCTGCACCACCCGCGCCACCCTGCTGGGCCGCCCGGCCGACCTGCCGGTGGCCACCGCGCCGGTGGCGTACCAGCAGCTGCTGCACCCCGACGGGGAGATGGCCACCGCGCGGGCCGCGGCCGCCGCCGGCGTACCCTTCGTCGCCAGCACGCTGAGCAGCGTGCCCATCGAGCGGATCGTCGAGGCCGGCGGCCGGGTCTGGTTCCAGCTCTACTGGCTGCGCGACGACGACGCCACGCTCGGCCTGGTCCGGCGGGCCGAGAAGACCGGCTGCGAGGCCATCGTCCTCACCGTCGACGTGCCCTGGATGGGCCGGCGGCTGCGCGACATCCGCAACCGGTTCGCGCTGCCCGCGCACATCCGCGCCGCCAACATCACCACCACCTCCACCGCGCACGCCCGCGATCACCAGGGCTCCGCCGTCGCCGCGCACACCAGCCAGGAGTTCAGTCCCGCGCTGACCTGGTCGGTGATCGACCGGATCCGGCAGCAGACCCGGCTGCCCGTGGTGCTCAAGGGCCTGCTGGCCCCGGAGGACGCCATCCAGGCGGTCGAGTACGGCGTGGACGCGATAGTGGTCTCCAACCACGGCGGCCGGCAGCTCGACGGGGCGGTCACCAGCATCGCCGCGCTCCCCGGGATCGCCGACGTGGTGGGCGGCAGCTGCGAGGTCCTGCTCGACAGCGGCATCCGCACCGGTACCGACGTGTTGCGGGCGCTGGCTCTCGGCGCGTCCGGCGTCCTGATCGGCAGGCCGCTGATGTGGGGACTGGCCGTCGGCGGCGAGCGCGGCGCGGCCCGCGTGCTGGAACTGCTGGCGACCGAGCTGCGGGACGCCATGGGCCTCGCCGGGTGCGAGGACGTCGCGAGCGCACGACGGCTGCGGACGGTGCCCGGGCCACGCCTGCCCGGCACGCCGATCACCTGGGCCCGGCCGCCTGTCGTACCGGCTCCGGTGCCGGCCGGCCGGCCGGCCGGCTGAACCACGGTTCCCGCCGCCGCGGACGGCCGTTCGCACCACCACTCCCCCGTGCCGGAACCGGCCGTCGCCGGTTCCGGCCGTGGCAGACGACCGCGTCCAACCGCCGATTCCGGCCCGGTTGGACAAACGACGGCGAGAATGGCGAGAACACCGGCCAGAGTTTGATCAACGTCATTCCGAATCGGTTGACAACGGCCCCGAGTTCGCTGCGATAGTGGCGGAAAGGTAGCGCTTTCCCGGCTGGAGGGTTCATGAATGCCAGTGCCGAACCGGTGTTTCTGAAATCGAACGTGATCATCGAACCACTGGTGGACCGGTTCTACGCCTGGATGCACACCGTGTCGCCGGCCGCCGCCGCGCTGAATCTGGCGAAGGTACAGATTCCGCTGCTGGAGTCGTACCCGCGGGATCCGGAGATGGCGGCGCTGCTCGCGTCGATCAGGGCGGACCGCGCCGACATGCTCGCGTTCGCCGACGCCATCACCCGGGCCGGCGCCCTGCTCCGGCGGAGCGCCACCGGCCGCGAGCTGACGCACCTCTACCAGCAGCTCCCCGCGGCCCTGAACGGGCTGGTCGAGCTGGCCTACGACGGCGGCGACCAGCCGGCCCTGCGCCTGATCGAGCCGCTGCTGTACACCAGTCCGTACTACGACGTGAGCCGGCAGTCGATCCAGCTGTCGCTGGACACCGGCGAGGAGCGGCCCTCCGTCCTCGGCGCCCCGCGGCTCTCCCGTCCGGGCGTGCTGGACCTGCCGATCCCGTTCACCCATCCCGGCATCGACGCGCTGTTCGCCGCGCGGCTCGCCCCCACCACCCTGGGCGACCTGTGCGAGGCGCTCGAACTCGACGCCGCCCGGGCCGGGGAGCTGGGACGGCTGCTCACCGGCGAGCCGGCGTTGGCACCCGACCGGCACATCGGCGAGGGCGGCCGGATCCGGTACTTCGGCCACGCCTGCCTGGTGATCCAATCAGCCGAGACGACGATCGTCACCGATCCGCTGATCAGCACCGACGGCCGTCACGGCGACCGGTACACCCTGGCCGACCTGCCGGACCGCATCGACCTGGCGCTCATCACCCACGGCCACCCCGATCACCTGGTCCTCGAGACGCTGCTCCAGCTCCGCACCCGGATCGGCGCGGTGGTGGTGCCGCGCTCGTCGCGCGGCAGCCTGTGCGACCCGTCGATCGGGCTCATGCTGAGGGCGCTGGGCTTCGCCGTCGTCGAGGTCGACGACTTCGACGAGATCCCGATCCCGGGCGGCCGGGTGGTGGCCACCCCGTTCCTGGGCGAGCACGGCGACCTGGACGTCCGCGCCAAGTCCACCTACTTCGTCCGGATCGCCGGTGCCGGCCTCTACATCGGCGCCGACTCGTCGGGCATCGACCCGGTGGTCTACCGCCACGTCCGCAGCCGTCTGGACCGCGTGGACATGGCGTTCCTCGGGATGGAGTGCGACGGCGCCCCGCTCGGCCGGCTCTACCGGGGCGTGCTGACCGACCCGGCGACCGAGCAGACGAGCGCGTCGCGCACGCTGTCCCGCTCCAGCGCCAAGCAGGCGGTGGCGGTGATGACCGAGCTCGGCGCGGACGAGGGCTACATCTACGCCATGGGTGACGAGGTCTGGCAGCGGCACCTGATGGCGGCGACCCCCGCCGAGGACCCCTACCAGGCCGCGCAGATCGAGGAGTTCCTCGGGTGGTGCTTCGGCAGCGGCATCACCGCCGACCGCCTGCGCGACAAGCGCGAGTGGCGCTGGTAGGGGTCGCGGCGAAAGCCGGACCGTCTCGACGGTCCGGCTTCGCTGTCGCATCTCCCGGTTTCCGGTACGCCACGCGGCTCCCGCGTCAGCCCGTTTCCGGTACGCCGCGCCGCTCCGGTGTCAGCTCGCCAGGCGGTGCTCCGGCACCCGGGTGGCGAAGTCCGCCCACAGCTCGGCGAACTGGCGGGCCAGGTCGGCCACCACCCCGGTGCAGTGCGCCGGCACGTTGTCGACGATCGTCTCCCACTCGTTCGCCCAGTGCGAGTGCAGCGAGAGCAACCGGAGCAGGTTGCGGCCGGTGTCGGTGTACCGCAGCGCCGGGTCGCTCATCAGCCGCTTGATGACGACCGCCCGGTCGATCACCGGCTCCTGCCGGCCGATGCTCCGGACCAGGTTCAGCGGCTGCCGGTCCGGTCCGGCACCCTCGGCGGTCCGCTGCCCGGCATCCCGGCCACGCCGGGACGGGACCAGCTCCGCGCCGCTGAGCAGCCGGTTGCGTACGTCGCGGGCGGTCTCCGGGGAGATCGACGCGGCCTTGGCGACCTGGCGCAGCGACAGGTGGGGGTTCTCGGTCATCAGCTGGCCGGCGAGCAGGCGGCCCGCGCTGCAGTCCAGCGGGCGCACCCGGCCGTCCTGGCCGATCCGGCTGGACTCCGGGGCCGACGCCCCGGCCACCCGCCGGCGGATGTCGGCGACGGTGCCCGGCGAGATGCCGGTCACCGCGGCGACGCGGCGGTCCGACCACTGGGGATGGGTGACGGCGATGCGCTCCGCGGCGTGCTTGCGGTCGGCCAGGGCGAGTGGCAGGCCGTGGGCGACGTTGAGCCACACGGACAGGACGAAGGCCTCGTCCTCGGGTCCCTCGAAGAACCGGCCGGCGATCGTCGTCTCCCCACGCCGCAGCGCCGCCCGCACGCGGTGGGCGCCGTCGATGACGCGCATCGTCGCCCGGTGCACCAGGATCGGGGGCAGTTCCTGCTGCACCGCGGCCATCGCCTCCACGTGCACCATGTCGGCGCCGGCCAGCCGTGGCGAGCCGGTGAGCTGGAGGGAACTGATCTCCATCTCGACCACCGGCTGACGATTGATGTCCTCTTCCTCGGGTGTCAAAGAAGCTCCTAAGCGCAGACGCGCGATCCGGTGGTGACCGGCACACGCGTGAGTCAAGGCGGCCTCGACGAGGCCGGGCACGACACTTCTTCGGTACGGCG
Source organism: Actinoplanes oblitus (assembly GCF_030252345.1). Lineage (NCBI taxonomy): Bacteria > Bacillati > Actinomycetota > Actinomycetes > Micromonosporales > Micromonosporaceae > Actinoplanes > Actinoplanes oblitus. Next base: position 7,239,630 of record NZ_CP126980.1, read on the forward strand.
GGCGCGTCCCGGCCACAGCGGGCGCCGCGCCGGTGGGGGTCTCCGGGCGGCTCCCGACCGGTTCCGGGCGAATCCGCGCAGGCCGGGACGGCGGGCTGAGCAATGGCAGCCCGCTGGAATCAGCGGCAGAAACGCACAGAACCGGATGGCCGAACAAGAAATGCACGCTGGATCTGGCCAGTCGTGCCGGCATCCCGCAACCGAAATCAGACCGCCGATCGGCCGGCACCGGCCGTGGCGGGAATGGTGAATCGCATTGTCCCCGGGCTGATTGCCCGTCCGAACTCAGTCAGGAATCATCGGCTCGTCTCCCCGTGCTCGCACCGCAGTGTGACGCGCCATGTCCGAGAACATGGCGCGCTGTGGCCAGTGGGCTTGACAGGCCAAAATTAACATCCACGTCTGCTGATGGATAACCCCTGACATCCGCGCCGGCCCGAACCCCTAACCCCTAATCGGGGCCGGGCCGCACCCCGCTGTCACACCCCTGTGACCCACTACCTCAGACCCCTGCGGGTACCTGCCCGGCGGCCTCCGCGGGCAGGGTGAGCGAGCGCCCGAGCAGGGGCGGCATGCTCACCACGATGTCGGCGATCTCCCGGATGTCGGACTCGGGCAGCGCCTGGTCACCGTCGCAGAGCGCCATCTTGGGCTCGGGGTGCACGTCGATCATCAGGCCGTCCGCGCCCACCCCGATCGCCGCGCGGGTCAGCGGCACCACCAGGTCGCGGCGCCCGCCGGAGTGCGACGGGTCCACGATCACCGGCAGGTGCGAGAGCCGCTGGGCCACCGGCACCGCGCTGATGTCCAGGGTGTTGCGGGTGGCGGTCTCGAACGTCCGGATACCCCGCTCGCAGAGCACGATGTCCAGGTTGCCGCGCTGGGCGATGTATTCGGCGGCGCTCAGCCACTCCTCGATCGTCGCGCTGAACCCGCGCTTGAGCAGCACCGGTTTCCCGGCCGAGCCGACCGCCTGGAGCAGGGCGAAGTTCTGCATGTTGCGGGCGCCGATCTGCAGCATGTCGGCGTACGACGCGACCATGCCGACGCTGCCCGGATCGATCACCTCGGTGACCACCGGCAACCCGGTCTCGGCGCGGACCGCGGCCAGGATGCGCAGCCCCTCCTCGCCCAGTCCCTGGTACGAGTACGGCGAGGTCCGCGGCTTGAACGCGCCACCGCGCAGCAGCGCGGCCCCGGCGGACCTGGCCAGCCGGGCCGCCTCCAGCGTCTGCTCGTACGACTCCACCGCGCACGGCCCGGCGATCACGGTGAGCGTGCCGGGGCCGATCGGCACCCCGCCGACCCGGATCACCGAACGGTCCGGGTGGTGCTCGCGGCTCACCAGCTTGAACGGCACCGACACCCGGATCACCTGCAGCACGCCCGGCAGGCTGCCCAGGTTGAGCGCCTCGAAGTCGGCCACGTCGCCGACCAGCCCGACGATGGTCCGGGACAGCCCACGACTGACGAACGCCTGCCCACCGGCCGACTGGACCAGGTAGACGACCGCCTCCACGTCCGCCGGAGTAGCCCCCGGCGCCATCACGACGACCATGACAGTTCTCCTCTTCTCGCCTCATGCGATGCGACGCGGTCCCGGCCCGGGACGAGCCGGCCGCGCGGTTGACGGTGCTGCCGCACGCGGTCCCGGCCCGGGACGAGCCGGCCGCGCGGTTGACGGTGTTCCGGAGCCGGGCACGTCGAGGCGCCGGCGGTCGCATCGGACCACCGGCGCCGCGGACACTGCTCGGACCGGCCCCGATCAGGGGTGGGGCCAGTGCCATTCGTGCTGGTCGAGCAGGTGGGCGAACTTCACCCCGCGGTTCGAGCACCAGGTCTCGAACTTGGCGATCTGCTGCAGCTGGTAGGAGTCCTCGTTGTAGCTGGTCGCCATGACGTGGCCGAGCCAGCTCTCCTCGCCCATCGCGTAGATGTAGACCTCCTCGGCGCCCAGCTCGTTGACGATCTCGCCGGCCTGGTCCGCGTCGGAGCCGGACATCTTGCGGCTCTCCGCCATCTTCTTCGGCAGCGGCTGGGTGAGGAACGGCTGGTACTGCCAGTTCAGCGGCGCTCCGTCGCACTCCATGCCGAGGAACGCGATGTCGACCTTGCCGAGGTGCCGGCGGACGTAGCGGTAGAGGACCGGGTCGACGCCGGACGAGTCGGCGCCCACGTAGATCGACTTGCCGCCCAGGCTGATGAAGTACGTCGACTTGGCGCGGATGTCGAGATCGGCGTGCTCACCGAAGAACGGGGTGGCGACGATCTTGCCGCCGGGGAAGGCGATCTCGTCGAAGTCGTCCACCTCGATCGCCGGCAGCCCGTAGCTCTTCAGGTAGAGCGCCAGGGACGGGTCGGCCAGGTTGCCGCGCGAGGTGCGCGGCACCACGAACGTGCCCACCCGGCCGCGCAGCTGCAGCAGGGTCTCCGGCACGAGGTGGTCGGAGTGCCCGTGCGTGATGATCACGTAGTCGATGTGGTCGGGCAGGTCGTTGTAGGTGTACCGGCCGGTGGCGTCGGTGTCCGCGCTGATGAACGGGTCGGTCATGATGGTCACGTCAGGCGTCTGCATGAGCAGGCAGGCGTGACCCCAGTACCGGATCCGGGCGCCGGACGTGACGTGCCGGTCGCCGTGCAGCGCGGACTCCGGGACCAGCAGGCCGGCGAGCTGAGCCGCCTGCGCGTCGTCGAGTTCCAGCGCGGCGCGCAGGGCGGACAGGGTGGTGGGCCGGATCCGGGACAGGAAGAGCTCCTCCAGGCCCGGGTGCCGGAACGGGATCTTCAACTCCAGCACGTCCGGCGACGGCAGCCGCGGCGTGCTCATCACGAACGGCCGCTCGATCCCGGTCTCCACCGAGAGCTGCACCGACTGCCGGTCCTCGGTGTACGCCGCGCTCTTGTAGACCAGCGGCTCCTGGAAGTGCAGCGACGGGTTGTTGCTGGTGTCGTAGGTGACCTCCACCAGACCCGCCAGCTCGGTGGGCAGTTTCGGGTACAGCGGCCGGAGGTCGTACCCGGTCGCCTCGGCACGGACGGTCTTCTCGGCCTCGGCGATCGCCTCGGCGAACCGGATCATGCCGGCGCGGTCCCGCCGGATGGCGGTGAGCAGCGCCTGGACCTCGTCCTTGCGCTTGTCGTCGACGTTGACGAAGAACCCGCCCCGGAACTTCGGGTCCCGGCTGCCCTTGTAATGCCATTCCGGGGCCTGCAGATAGGACTCCAGCATCGGGATCAGCCGGAAGGCGAGGCTCATGGTGGCAGTGACCGGAGCCGTCGCGTACATCGAGGCGTAGAACCTGTCGACCAGTGGCTCGATGATGGTGTTGGGCCGGAGAAAGAGGCGCTCCTCGCTCACTTCCGCTCCTCAATGTCGCAGTGCTCGTCAGAATCGAAGTGCTTGCCGGGCAATTCACCGGAGGACACTCCTCCGGCCAGGGTCGCGAAGGACTCCGCGGCGGAGTGCTCGCCGGTGGTGATGTGCGTGGCGTACCGAAAAACGGTTTTCTGATCGGCGTCCTTCTCGTGGAAGGACGCCGTGAGGTCGTGGAGGACCGCGAACTCGCGGCGATACGCCGCCTCGAACGCGGTCAGCGCCGCCTTCTCGTCCGCCGCACCGGCCAGGACGCTGTTGATCGCCCGGGCCGCGAGCAGCGCGCCGTGGGTCGCCAGGTGCACGCCGGAGGGCAGCACCTGGTCCACGAAGCACGCGGCGTCACCGACCAGCACCATCCCGGGCCGCCAGAACGTCGTGTGCGCGTAGGTGTCGTTCGCGGTGAGCCGCAGCCTGCCGAAGCTGCCGGCCGTCACCCGCGCCGCCTCGGCGAGCAGGTCCGCGATCGGCGGGCAGCCGGCGATCAGGGCCGCGAACGCCTTCTCCGGGTCGTCCCGGACCTGGTCCGCCAGCTCCCCGCGGACCACCGCGCCGACGCTGGTCAGCCCGCCGGTCACCGGGGTGTACCAGAACCAGCCGCCGTCGAAGGCGACGATCAGGGTGTTGCCGCCGTACGGTGCCGGCTGCCGGCAGCGGCCGAAGTACCCGGACACCGCCAGGCCGCCCGGCGAGTCCGCGTGGTCCCGGACACCGCCGACGGCGGTGGACAGCTTGCCGCCGGCGCCCGAGGCGTCGACCACCCAGCGCGCCGCCACCTCGTGCTCGGCGCCGTCCGCGTCGGTGTACCGCAGGCCGGTGACCCGATCGCCGGCCTCGGTCACCCCGACGACCGCGCAGCCCTCCCGCACCTCGGCGCCGTTGCGCTGCGCGTTGCGCAGCAGGATCTCGTCGAAGCGCCGCCGCTCGGCCTGGTAGGCGAACGACGTCGCCCCGGTCAGCCGCGGCGAGTCGGCGAAGGAGTAGCTCCACGGCTCCGGGTCGGCGCCCCAGCGGTACGTGCCGCCGGATCTGACCCGGAACTCGGCCGCCGCCAGCTCGTCGGTGACGCCGAGCGCCCGGCACACCCCGTGGACGGTGGCGGGCAGCAGCGACTCGCCGATCTGGAACCGGGGAAAGACCTCCTTCTCCAGCACCAGCACCCGGTGCCCCCGCATGGCCACCAGGGCGCCCACCGTCGAACCGGCCGGGCCGCCGCCGGTCACCACCACGTCGAACTCTTCCACCAGCACGTTCGTCATCCCTTCCGCAGTGCCGATCACCAGGCGACCGGCAGCTGGTCAGGGCTGTCGATGAACGCGTTCCGCAGCCGCACCCGCTCGACCGGAACGGCCAGCCGCAGGCCGGGAAGGCGCTGCCAGAGGGTCTGGTAGGCCAGCCGCAGCACCGATCGCGCCACCGCCGCGCCCACGCAGTGGTGGATGCCGTGCCCGAATCCGATGTGCGGCGCCGGAGCGCGCCGGGCGTCCAGCACGTTGGGGTCCGGGGTCAGCGCCTCGTCGCGGTTGGCCATCAGGATGGAGCACAGGACGTACTCCCCCGCCTTGATCAGCTGGCCGCCGACGACGACGTCCTTGACGGCCATCCGCGGGGTCGGCTGCTGCACCGCCGACAGGTACCGCAGCAGTTCGTTGACCAGGCGGTCGGTCTGCTCCGGGCCGGCGAAGAGCAGGTCCCGCTGGCCGGGGTTGTCGAGCAGCGCCATGACCCCGAAACCGAGCATGCCCGCGACGGTCTCGACCCCGCCGAGCACCAGTGCCGTGCAGACGCCGCGCAGCTCCTCGTCCGTGACGTCGTCGCCGTGGTCGCGCACCAGCATGCCGAGGAACTCCTCGTCGGGGTCCCGCCGCTGCCGGGCGATGAGGCTGTCCAGGTACCTGTTGAAAGCCGCGCTGTCCGCCGCCCGGGCCTTGAAGCCGCGGCTGAGGTCGACGTTCTGCCGGACCCGCCGCATGAACAGGTTCCGGTCGTCGCGCGGGATGCCGAGCAGCTCGCACACGGCGCCACCGCCGACCGGATCGGCGAACACCGTCTGCAGGTCCGCCGGCTGTCCCTCCGCCTCCAGCGCGTCGACGCGCTCGTCGATGAGCTCCTGGATGGCGGGCTCCAGCCGGCGGATCCGCCGGACGGTGAACTCCGGGGTGAGCATCCGGCGCAGCCGGGTGTGCTCCGGCGGATCGTAGGTCGCGATCTGGCCGACCAGCTCCGGCGGCATGGTCGTGCCCTCCCCGCTGATCGGCTGTGAGTTGGTCAGCCGCAGCCGGGTGGTGAAGTTCTCGTGGTCACCGAGGATCCGCCGGACGACGTCGTAGCCCATCGCCTGCCAGAGGTACTCCGCGCCCATCTGGATGGCGGCGTTCCCGCCGATCCGGATCAGCGGGCCGTGCGCCCGCAGCGCGAACATGTCCTCGTGCGGATCGCAGTTCGTTCTCCTCATGTAGTTCGCCGTCGGCTCCACGAGGGGCGCGACCTCATCGATGACGTGATCCATACCGGTGAACACTCCTTTCGCCTGTGCCGTCAGCCACCGGGCCCGCTGGGGGCGGGGCGGTTCAGACCGGGCGGTAGGGCAGCCACTTCATCCCGTCGGGCGAGACCACCAGGCCGCCGGGGAACAGCGGCAGTTCGGGCTCGGCGTCCGCACCGAGCAGCGCCTTCATCTGCACCGAGCCGCCCTCCTGCATGACCTGCCGGACGACCTGCGACTTGAACAGCGGCACCATGTTGCCGTCGTCGTCGGCGGCCATCTGGTCCACCGCCGCGGCGAACTCGGCGCTGTGCTCGGCGATCCGGCCGGACGCCGCCAGCGCCGACTCACCCGACGACACCCCGCCGATCAGCTCCACGAAGGACTCGAGCTCGGTGTGCTTGTTGTTGGTGACCTTCTTGGCCTGCCAGAAGTACGACTCCTCGTTGACGTTCATCTCGTAGAACGACACCAGGAACTCGTAGAACACCCCGTACTCGCGGCGGTACCGCGCCTCGAACTCGGTGAGCGCGGTCTTCTCGTCCAGGTCGCCGGCGAGGATGCTGTTGATCGACCGGGCGGCGAGCAGGCCGCTGTACGTCGCCAGGTGCACGCCCGAGGAGAACACCGGGTCCACGAAGCAGGCGGCGTCGCCGACCAGCACCATCCCGGGACGCCAGAACGACGTCTGGTGGTACGAGTAGTCCTTGCGGACCCGCAGCTCCCCGTACGTGCCGGTGGTGATCCGGCGGGCGTCGGCGAGGTACTCGGAGATCAGCGGGCACTCGGCGATCAGCGCCCGCAGCGCCTCCTCCCGGTCACCCTGGATCTTCTCCGCCATCTCCCGGCGGACCACCGCGCCGACACTGGTCATCGTGTCGCTCAGCGGGATGTACCAGAACCAGCCGCTGTCGAAGGCGACGCTCAGGATGTTGCCCGAGTACGGCTGGGGCAGCCGCTTGCCGTTCTCGAAGTAGCCGAACAGCGCCAGGCTGCGGAAGAACTCCGAGTAGTTCCGGGTGCCGCCGACGCTGGAGTACAGCCGGCTCTTGTTGCCCGAGGCGTCGATGACGAAGCGCGCCGCCACCTCGTGCTCCACACCGTCCGCGTCGGTGTACCGCAGGCCGGTGACCCGGTCCTCCGCCTCGGTCACGCCGGTGACGGCGCAGCCCTCCCGTACCTCGACGCCCTTGCGCTGGGCGTTGCGCAGCAGGATCTCGTCGAAGCGGGACCGCTCGACCTGGTAGGCGAACGACGTCGACCCGGTCAGCTTGGGCGACACGCCGAACGAGAAGGTCCACGGCTCCGGGCGGGCACCCCAGCGGAACGTGCCGCCCCGCTTGATCGGGAAGCCGGCCGCCGCGAGCTCGTCGGCGACACCGAGCATCCGGCACACCCCGTGGACCGTCGAGGGCAGCAGCGACTCACCGATCTGATATCTGGGGAAGACCTCCTTCTCCAGCAGCAGCACCCGATGGCCCTGCATGGCCACCAGGGTGCTCACCGTCGAACCGGCCGGCCCGCCGCCGGTCACCACCACGTCGAACTCTTCCACCGGCATGTGCCACCACCCAACGATCGATTTACCGGAAAGCGAAAGCGGACAAGCGCGCATTCTCATCCATCCGAGCGAATGTGAATCGCACGGTGGGAATGCCATCATCCTGCATCTTTTTCGGCCGCTCAAGGAGTGTCCAATTGAGCAGAGCCGACCGGACGGACTCCGTTACCAGGCGACCAGCAGACTGCGCAATCCGTACGCCGGGGTGCTCGTCCGGAACATGATTTCCTGGTCGGGATCCGCCAGCCGCAGGCCGGGGAAACGCCGCCACAGGGCGGTGTACACGATCCGCAGCTGGAGGCGGGTCAGCGCCGCGCCCAGGCAGTGATGGATGCCGTGCCCGAACGCGACGTGCGGCGCGGGCGTGCGGGTGACGTCGAGGCGGTCGGGGTCGGGCATCAGGTCGGGGTCACGGTTGGCCATCGGCAGCGAGCAGAGGACCGTCTCCCCCTTGCGGATCACCTGGCCGTCGATGGTGACGTCCTCCATGGCGGTCCGCGGCGTCGGCGCGTACGGGACCGTCAGGTACCGGATCAGCTCGTCGACCGCCCGGTCCGCCGACTGGTCGTCGCCCCGCACCGCGGCGATCTGCTCGGGGTTGCGCAGCAGCGCCAGCACGCCCAGGCCGATCATGCCGGAGACGTTGTCGTCGCCGGCCAGCATCACCTGTACGCAGAAGCCGCGCAGTTCCTCGTCGGTGATCGTGTCGCCGTGCTCGGCGACGATCGACCCGATCAGCCCCTCACCCGGGTCCTTGCGCTCGCGGGCCATCATCGCCAGCAGGTAGCGGGAGAACGCCTCGCCGGCGACCGCCCGCTTCCGCTGGCTCCGCGTGGGGTCGAGGTGCCCGTGGCACAGCTGCAGGAACATGGCCTGGTCGTCGCGCGGCACCCCGACCAGCTCGCAGAGCACGGTCCCGGGCACCTGGTCGGCGACCAGCTCGACCAGGTCCGCGGGCGAGCCCTCCTGCTCCATCGCGTCCAGCCGGTCCGCCACGATCTCCTCGATGCGCGTGGCCATCCGGCGCATCCGGCGCTGGGTGAAGCCGGGCGTCATCAGCTGCCGCATCCGGGTGTGCTCGGGCGGGTCGTAGTCCATCAGGTTGCCGACCAACTCCTGCGGCCGGAACCGGCCCCGCCCGCCGATCTCGTCGGCGTCGTCGTGCCGGCGGCGGGTGCTGAACCGCTTGTGGTCGCCGAGCACCTGCCGCACCACCGAGTGCCCGGCCGCGAGCCAGGTCGTCGTGGCCTCCGCCCCGGACCCCAGGGAGATCTTCGTCAGTTTCCCGGCGGCGCGCAGTCGGTCGGCCGGGTCGAACCCCTGCCGGAGGATGTGGATCGGACGCTCGTTGTCACCACTCAAGGGGAAGCTCCTCCACGGCGAAGGGCGCCGGCCGGCCCGGCTTGAACCGCACCTCCCGCTCCGGGACCGCCAGCCGCAGCGACGGGAACCGCCGGACCACTGCCGGCAGCACCGCCCGCAGCTCCATCCTGGCCAGCGGCGCGCCGATGCAGTGGTGGATGCCGTGCCCGAACGACAAATGCGTGATGTTCTCCCGGGTGATGTCGAACCCGTCCGCGCGGGAGCGGTTGACCGCCAGCATCGCGCAGGTCAGGACGTCGCCGGCGTGGATCTCGCGGCCACCCAGGGTCAGGTCGGTCAGGGCGACCCGGGGCGAGGGCGCCTCGACGACGGAGGTGTAGCGGAGCATCTCCTCGATCGCGGCGTCCAGCAGCTCGGGACGCTTGCGCAGCAGCGCCATCTGCTCCGGGTGGGTCACCAGGAGCAGCACCGCCACCGCCAGCTGGGCGGCCATCTGCTCGGTCGCCATGGTCAGGTTCGCCTCGGCGAGCCCGGCCAGCTCCTCGTCGCTGACCTGGTCGCCGTGCTCGCGTACCAGGGCCCCGATCATCCCCGCACCCGGCTCGCGGCGCAGGCGGGCCGCCAGCCGCTGGGTGTAGTTGACGACGCCCAGCCCGGCCGCGGCCCGCTGCCGGGGGATCCGGCTCTCCCGGCTGTCCCGGATCATCCGGGACAGCTCGGCCTGGTCGTCCCGCGGGACGCCGAGGAACTCGCAGGCGATGAACGCCGGGATCGGCCAGGCGGCGTACCTGACGAAGTCCACCGGCGAGCCGATGCTCTCGAAGTCGTCGAGGCACTCCTCGACGATCTCCTCGATCCGCGGCCGCAGCGACTTCAGCCGCCGGGCCGAGTACGCCGGGGCCACCGTCTTGCGCAGCCGGGTGTGGTCGGGCGGGTCGTACGCCTGCAGGATGCCGGGCAGCTGGGCGCGGTCCGCCTCGTTCTCGACCGGCCGGGCCGAGCTGAACCGGACGTGGTCGGCCAGGATCGTCCGGACCTCGTCGTACCCGGTGACCAGCCACTGCTTGCGGCCGTCCATGCCGGGCTCGGTGTCGTACTCGTGCAGCGGCCCGCTCTCCCGCATGTCGTGGAACTCCGGCACCGGATCGAGCCGGTGCCGCTGGTGCGGCAGGGGAAGTGCCATCGGTCCTCCTCATGTGTGCGGCACTACCAGTCGAGGAGCAGGGCTTCCACGTCGAACGGCGGCGGGCCCAGCCGGATGGCGCGGTCCGGGTCGGCCAGCCGCAGCGTGGGGAACCGCTGCGCCAGGGCCGGGATCGCGGTCCGGAACACCAGCTCGGCCAGCGACCGGCCGAGGCAGTGGTGAATGCCGTGCCCGAACGCGACGTGTTCCGGCCGTTCCCGGGTGATGTCGAAGGCGTCCTCCGGGCCGGGGAAGTTCCGCCGGTTCGCGGCCAGCAGCGAGCACGTGACGGTGTCGCCGGCCCGGACCAGGCGATCCCCGATCAGCACGTCCTCGACGGCGACCCGCGGATGGGTCTTCTCGTCGCTGGTGAGATAGCGGGTCACCTCGTCCAGCCAGTCCGGTACCGTCTCCGGCTTCTCCCGGAGCAGGGCGAACTGGTCCGGCTCCCGGACCATCAGCCACGCGCCGGCGGCGAGGAACCGGGCCACCTGATCCGCCCCCGCGCCCATCACGAAGGCCGCCACCCCGGTCAGCTCGGCGTCGGTGATCTCGTCGCCGTGCTCGCGCACCACGACGCCGAACATGTCGTCACCGGGGTCGCGGCGGGTACGCGCCGTCACCTTGTTCATGTAGGTCATGAACTTGTTGCCGGCGGCCACCCGCCGCTTGTCCGACCGTTCGGTGCGGCTGGCGTGCAGGCAGCGGGACAGCTCCGCCTGGTCGTCCCGGGGGATCCCGAGAAAGTCGCAGGTCGCCGTCGTGGCCACGGCCCACCCGAAGCGCGGGACGAAGTCCACCGGTCCGCCGGTGGCCTCGATCGTGTCCAGAGTGTCCTCGACCACCCGCTCCACCCGCACGCCGAACTTCTGCATCCGCCGGACGGCGAAGGCGGACGCGACCAGCCGGCGCAGCCGGGTGTGCTCCGGCGGGTCGTAGTGGGTCAGGAAGCCCGGCCAGGCCAGGCCGGCCGCGGTCCCGCCGAAGACCAGCCGGGCGCTGAACTTGTCGGAGCCGAGCACCTGCCGGATCTCGTCCAGACCGGTGGCGAGCCAGGCGGTCCGTCCCCCGGGCTCCTCCTCGGTGCCCAGCGCGGTCATCGGCCCCTGGGCCATCAGGGCGCTCAGCTTCGGCACCGGATCGAAGCCGTCCCTCCGGTGCAGGTCCAGAGCCTGGACGACGTTGATCTCCTCGAACATGCCACCGTTCCTCTCGGTCCGCCCGTCCAACCCGCCCGCGTCGCACGGTTGGACATCACCGCTCCGGCGGGTTCTCCATGACCATGTAGTAGGCGCCGATCCGCATCGGCGTCGCGCTGGTGACCGTCGACAGCCCGGTGTCCTGGAACCGATCGAGCGGAATCACCCGGAAGTCGAAGCTGACCCGGCAGGCGCCGGTGTCGTTGGCCAGGTTCCCGTGCCGCAGGTTGATCGCGTCGAACTGCAGCACCTCCCCCGGGACCAGCTCGACCGGCTGGTAGTCCGCCCGGCCCGGGGCGCTCTCGATCCAGATCGAGTTGGTGCCGAACGCCCGGGTCAGCGGCAGCCAGAAGTTGACGGTGCCCGGCTGGTGGTGGAAGTCCGCGTCCCGGTGGAAGGTGCTGACCGCGACGCCGCCGGGCGGGCACACCCGGAAGGTGGGCACGGCCTGCACGCACACGTCGCCGGTGAAGAGCGGCAGCACATGCGTACGCAAGAAGTCGTGATAGAGACCGCGGATGGAGTCGAACTCGGCGTAGAACCTGGCATGCGCCTCGGTCGCCTGGTCGGTCGTGCCGGGCTTCGGATGGACCGCACAGCTCTCGTCGATCCGGGCCAGGTCGGCATCGCCGAACATGTCGCGCACCCGGCGGACGAACGGGAAACGGTCCTGGTCGTAGGTGTGGATCACCTGGTCGAGAAGCGGCGTCTCGGATGTCATCTCGGATGTCATCTCGTTCCTCTCCCGCTCCGGCCGCGGCCGGAGCCTCTGCGCTCGGTCATCCGCCCCGCACCACGTGGCGCAGCGGTTGCGGCTCGGTGACGATGAACTCGGTGCCATTGCTCGCCGGCTGGATCTCCTCGGCCGGCCTGGTCCCGTTGCGTTCCGGCCGGGCGAACTGCGTGTGGTACAGCTCGGCGTAGAGACCGCCCCGGGCCAGCAGTTCCTCGTGCGTCCCGCTCTCCGCGACCCGGCCGCCGTCGATCACCAGGATCTGGTCGGCCTCCCGGATGGTGGACAGCCGGTGGGCGATCACCAGGGAGGTGCGGTTGCGCAGGGCGGTCTTGAGGGCCCGCTGGACGGCGGCCTCCGACTCGGAGTCCAGGTGCGCGGTGGCCTCGTCCAGCACCATGACGGTGGGCTCCTTGAGCAGCAGCCGGGCGATGGCCAGCCGCTGCTTCTCGCCGCCCGACATGCGGTAGCCGCGATCGCCGGTGACGGTGTCGAACCCACCCGGCAGAGACGCGATCAGATCCCAGATCTGGGCGCCCTTGCACGCCTCGATCAGCTGTTCCTCGGTGGCGTCCGGACGGGCGTAGAGCAGGTTCTCGCGGATCGTGTCGTGGAAGAGGTACGCGTCCTGGCTGACCACCCCGACCGTCTCGCGCAGCGAGTCGAACGAGACGTCGCGCAGGTCGTGCCCGCCGACCCGGACCGTTCCGGAGACCGGGTCGTAGAGCCGGGACACCAGGTGGGTGAGCGTGCTCTTGCCGGCGCCGGACGGCCCGACGAGCGCGGTCATGGTGCCGGCCGGGACCCGGAAGTTCACGTCGCGCAGCACCTGCGGCGGCGTCTCGCCGCGCATCTTCTCCGCCCGCACGTACTCCAGCGACGCCAGCGAGACCTCGTCCGCCGTCGGGTAGCGGAACGCGACATCCTCGAACGCGATGTCCGGCGCCACGTTCTTGGGCAGCGCGACCGGCTCGTCCCGCTCCTCGATCAGCGGCTTGAGGTCGAGCAGCTCGAAGGTGCGGGAGAAGCCGACCACGATGGTCTGCGCCGTCTCCTGCAGCCCGGACAGCTGGACCATCGGCCCGAACAGCCGACCCAGCAGGGTCACGATGGCGACCAGCGTGCCCAGCTGGAACGCGCCGTCGAGCACCAGACTGCCACCGAGCCCGTAGACCAGCGCCGTGGCGAGCGAGGCCATCAGCCCCATCATCACGAAGGCCAGCCGGCCGTACACGGAGAGGCTCACGCCGATGTTGCGGATCTTCCCGGCCCGGCTCGCGTACTCCGCCATCTCCTCGTCCGGACGGCCGAAGAGCTTGGAGAGCATCGCGCCCTGGACGTTGAACCGCTCCTGGAGGAGCCCGCCGAGCCCGGCGTTGGCGTCCATCAGCCGTTCGGTGCGCCGCTGGATCACCCGTCCCACGTAGACCCAGGGAATGATGAACAGCGGGATCACCACCAGGGTGACGACCGCGACCAGCCACGACAGGTAGAAGAGCTCGACCAGCACCAGCACCACGGTGAGCCCGCTGGTGGCCGCCATCAGCAGGTAGCCGAACTGCTGCTGCGCCATGATCAGTTCGGTGTGCAGCCGGCCGATCAGCACGCCGGTCTGTGTCCGGGTGAAGAACGCGATGGGCAGCCGCTGCACGTGGCGCAGCGCCTGCACCCGCAGGTCGTAGCTGACGCCCTGGCCGATCCGGCCGGAGATGTAGGCGGACACCAGCTCCAGCAGCCCGCCCGCCACGGCGAGCCCGGCGGCCAGGCAGGCCATCAGCACCACGACCCGGAGATCGTTCTTCAGAATGCCGTCGTTCACCAGTTTCAACAGCAGCAACGGGGAGGCGACGACGATGAGCGAATCCAGCGAGGCGATGAGAACGAAGAGCGCCACCTTGCCGATGTGCGGGCGGAAATAGCCGAGCACCCGGCGCAGCGTCCCCGGGCGGACCTTCGTCTGCCAGGGATCCGGATCGTCCTCCTCACTCTTCGCAGGTCCACCGAATTGCATTACTACATCCACAGCAGCGCTCCTTTCACGCGAGCATTTCCGGTCAGCGACAGGCCGTCACGCGGAACCCGACGCCGGTCCGGCGTTGGCGTCGAAGGAGTCGCCGGAGTAGTCCGGATCGAGTACCGAGAGGGCGTAGGTGGCCGGCGCCGCCAGCATGGCCGCCACCCCGAGGGCGAGCGCGGTGGTGAGCAGAGCGGTGGACGCGGTCCTGGTCATCCGGGCCAGCACCAGCGCCACCAGGGCGACCGCGCCGAGCGCGAGCGTGCCCCACTTCGCCCAGGTCAGGAAGTTCGGGAAGTGCGACCACAGCCAGGCGCCGTAGGCCACCTCGGCGGCGACCGCGACGGGCAGCAGCCAGGACTGCGTGCCGCCCTGCCGGTACGCCCGCCAGAACAGCACGATGCCGAAGGCGCAGACGGCCGCGATCGCCGGAGCCAGGTCGGCCACGAACGCGGTGTGGTCGACGTTGCCGCCGCTGAAGACCAGGCCCAGGGTCACCAGCCAGACGCCCCACATCACCAGCCCGCCACGCACCGGATCGGTGCGCTCGGCGCGGCGGCGTGACCAGAGCCCGTACAGCAGGCTCAGGACGCTGAGCGGGAAGAGCCAGGCGATCGCGACACCGAGGTGGCCGTCGAACAGCTTGGTCCAGCCCATCGGGTCGGTCCGGCTCTCCCTCTTGGACTCGTCACCGCCGGGCGGCCCCATCGGCCCGCCGGCCTCGGCCGGGCCGCCGGCCTCGCCGAGATCCTGTGCCTTCGAACCGACATTGCCCTGCGCGTCCGGCCCACCCGTCTCGCCCAGATCCTGCGCCTTCGAACCGACGTTGCCCTGCGCGTCCGGACCGCCCGTCTCACCCAGATCCTGCGCCTTCGAACCGACGTTGCCCTGCGCGTCCGGCCCACCCGGACCGCCCGTCTCACCCTGGTCCGCGGCCCGGGAGCCGACCATCCCGGTGTTGTCCTGGCCGGCGGTCCCGTCCGGGCCGAGCGCCGGCGGGCCGCCCCGGAAGTTCAGGGGCGAGGCGCCGGGCAGCTGGATGCCGAATCGGGACAGGCCGTTGTATCCGAACACCATGGCGAAGGCGCTGTTGTTCGTGCTGCCACTGACATAGGGCCGCTCGCTCGCCGGGGTGACGGTGTAGAGCATCACCCACGACAGCGACACGGCGAGCATCACCACCCCGGCGAGTCCGAGGTGCCGCACCCGGCGGCGCAGCGCGACCGGCGCGGTCAGCAGGTAGCCGAGCGTCAGGGCCGGCAGGATCATCCACGCCTGCAGGCTCTTGGTCTGGAAGGCCACCCCGATCCAGACACCGGACCAGACCAGCGACCGGAGCCGGCCCTCCAGGACCGCGCGCTGGTACGCGTCGGTGGCCAGGATCAGGCACATGACCAGTGCGCCGTCCGCCATGCTGTGCCCGAACAGCGAGGCGGTGACCGGGGTGAGGGTGAAGATGGCGGCGGCCAGCAGGCCGGGCACCACCCCCGCCCAGCGCCGCACCACGCGGTACAGCACCAGTACCGAGATCACCCCCTCGATGACCTGCGGCAGCGCGAGCGACCAGGCGTGATAGCCGAAGATCCGGGCGGAGATGGCCTGCGGCACGAAGGAGCCGGCGAGCTTGTCCAGGGTGTACGTGGCCTCCGGGTCGGCAGCGCCGTAGAAGAACGCCTTCCAGCTCCCGGACATGCTCTTGACGGCTTCGGAGTACAACGGCGCGAAATCGGCCCGCCGCAGGTTCCAGGCGTACAGCACCAGTGCGACGAGGGCGATGCCCAGCAGCGCGGGACGGGCCCACCGCGGCTGGTCGTCCGGCGAGCGCCAGAACGTCCAGCGGGGGGAACGGCTGGCGGGCACCGGGTCATGGGCGGGCGACGACAGTTCGGTGAGTGTTTCAGACACCCGGTACCTCCAGGCGTGAATAATCGACAACGGAATTCATCGCGGGAATCCAATTCAGCGACCGTTTCTCCGGCGCCGAAAAACGAAGTGCGGTTACCATTTTGCGGACGCCATTGCCGCACGACAACCGGCCTGGGTTGGACAGAATGCCGCCGGCCATCGGGCGGCGGCGAGCCGTCCAACCGGACGCATTGCGCGGCTGGACACCCCGGCCCGGTCAGCCGGGCGTGCGGGCCACCACGAACACGGACTGCCCGAACGGCGGGCGGACGACCCGCTCGGCGGCCCTGGTGACCGGCAGCACGAATCGGTCGTACAGCCGGACCATCGGGCCCTCCTTCGGCGCCAGTTTGAAGATGCTGGTGGCGCCGTAGTAGCCGATCAGGCCGAGGGCGTTCGCGTAGTGCAGCCGCTCGATCCGCAGACCGGCCTCGTCCATGGCCGCGCGCATCGATTTCTTCGTGTACCGGCGGAGGTGGCCGGTGGCGATGTCGACCCGGCTCATGGCGAACATGAACGCCGGCACGATCAGGATGACGCGGCCGCCCGGCCGGACCAGCGCGCCCATGCCCCGCAGCGCGCCGACGTGGTCCTCGATGTGTTCGAGGACGTTGTACGAGACGGCGGCGCTGTACTCGCCGGCCAGGCCGTCGGCGGGCAGCAGCAGCTGGCGCACCTCGATGTTGGCGAACCCGCTCATCCGCTTCTCGAGCTGCACGAGCCGATCCGGGTCGGCCTCGGTCGCGGTGAACCGGGGCAGGCGGGCGGCCCACTCGATCGCGTAGTCGCCGAGGCCGCTGCCGACCTCGATCGGGTTCTCCCCCAGGTACGGCATCGCCAGCTCGACGAACCACCGCCGGTGGTTCACCGCCGTCGCCAGCCCTTCCAGCACCTCGGATTGGATCCGCTGGTCTCCGGTGATATCTGCCATCAGGACGGCTCGACCTCCTGGACGCAATGAGCCACCGTACGCGCGAGCGCCTCGTCCAGCGGCACCCGCGGCTCCCAGCCGGTGACCGCGCGGAACGCCGAGGCGTCGATGGTGACGCTGCGGAAGTCGCCGGCCTCGGCGTTCGCGGGCGGCGGCACCGACAGCACCGCCACCGGCGGCTTGCCGGTCTCGGCGGCGACCAGCTCGGCCACCGTGGCGAACACCTCGCCCAGCGGGGTGCCGTGCCCGGAGCCGAGCAGCCAGGCCCGGCCGGCCAGCTCCGTGACGTGCTCGGCGGCGGCCACCAGGGCGCGGGCCACGTCGTCGATGTAGACCAGGTCGCGGCGTACCGTGCCGTCGTGCCACATGGTGATGTCCTGGCCGGCCACGGCGCGGCGCACCATCAGCGACACCACACCCTTGTCCCGGGCCGTGGACCGCGGACCGGAGCCGAAGACCGTCGGCAGCCGGATCGAGGTCGCCTCGACGACGCCCTCCGCGTGGGCGGCCAGCAAGGTCGTCTCGGCGGCCAGCTTCTGCCTGTCGTACTCCCCGGCCGGCCGGTCGGTCTCGGTGCCGTCCAGCACCTCGCGGGGTGCCACGCCGACCTGCGAGGCCGCGCCGGTGAACACCACCCGCAGCGGCGGCGCGCCATCGGCCCGCCCGGACCGCGCGACGTCGACCAGATCACGGACCAGGCCGACGGTGACCCGCTCCGCCGCCGAGTCGCCGTCCGCGACCCGCCAGGTCGTCACCCCGTCGATGTACGCCACGGCGTGGATCACGATGTCGGCGCCGGCCACCGCCTCGGCCATCCGGCCCGGCTCGCACAGGTCGACGGTCAGCACCTCGATCTCGGCGCGGGCGTCCCCGGGCACGACGGCCGGGCGGCGGGACACCGCGCGTACCCGGACCGGGCGGGTGGCCAGCTCCCGCAGCACCGCCGAGCCGACGAACCCGCTGGCGCCGAGCAACACGATCAGGGGTGGGGTCAGCGCCACAGCTTCGCCTCCACGTTCCGGCACAGGTCGTAGTCGTCCAGCAGGCCGCGCTCGCGGGCCTCGGCCAGCGTCGGCGCCGCCCGGTCCCGGTCGGACTGCTGGATCTCCAGGTCATCCGGGATCGGCAGGCCGATCGCCGGGTCCAGGGGCGAGACCGCGAGCTCGTTGGCCGGGACGTATCCCTCGGACATCACGTAGACCACCACGGAGTCGTCCCGCAGCGACAGGAACGCGTGCCCCACCCCGACCGGGATGTAGAGGGCCCGGCAGTTGTCCCCGCTGAGCTCGGTCATCTCCCACCGGCCGTAGGTGGGTGAGCCGACCCGCAGGTCGACCAGGTAGTCCCGGACCTCGCCGTACGGGCAGTAGACGTACTTGGCCCGGCCGGGCGGGGTGGCCGTGTAGTGGATGCCGCGCAGCACGCCCCGGGCGGACCGGTTGTGGCTCACGTCCCGGACCGGGAAGAGCGGGCGGCCGAGCGCCTCGGCGAACGCGGCGTCCTGGTACGGCGACGAGAACAGCCCCCGGCTGTCCGGGTACACCGCGGGCTCGAACCGGAAGGCGCCCTCGATGACGGACGGCACGACGGTCACCCCGCCGACGGTCCGGCTGCCGGCGGCGGTCACAGCTTCTCCAGCACGGTACGCAGCGCGTCGATGACCCGGTCCTGCTCGCTCTCCGGCAGCGACGGGTACATCGGCAGGGAGAAGATCTCGCCGGCCAGTTCCTCGGTGACCGGCAGCGAGCCCGGCCGGTAGCCGAGGCCGGCGAAGCCGCTCATGGTGTGCACCGGCCACGGGTAGCTGATGTTCAGGAAGATGTCGTGGCTCTTGAGCGCCTCGATGATCTCGTCGCGGCGCGGGTGGCGGACCACGTACACGTAGTAGACGTGGGTGTTGCCGGGGTTGGTGGCCGGCAGCAGCAGCCCGCCCGGCCCGGTGAGGTCGCCGAGGCGTTCCTCGTACCGGCGGGCGACGGCGTTGCGCCCGGCGATGTAGTCGTCGAGACGGCGCAGCTTGCGGCGCAGGATCTCGGCCTGGACCTCGTCGAGCCGGGCGTTGTGACCCGGCGACCGCACGACGTAGTAGACCTTCTCCATGCCGTAGTAGCGCAGTTGCCGGAGGTTGCGGTCGATCTCCTCGTCCGAGGTCAGCACCGCGCCGCCGTCGCCGTACGCGCCGAGCACCTTGGTGGGATAGAAGGAGAACGCGGCGGCGTCGCCCATCGTCCCGGCGATCCGCCCGTGCTGCCGGGCCCCGTGCGCCTGCGCGCAGTCCTCCAGGATCTTGAGCCCGTGCTCGCCGGCCAGGCGGTTCAGCGCGGCCATGTCGGCGCACTGGCCGTACAGGTGCACCGGGACGATCGCCTTGGTCCGCGGGGTGATCGCGGCGGCGACCTGGTCGACGTCGATCAGGAAGTCGTCGGCCCGGATGTCGGCGAAGACCGGGGTCGCCCCGGCGCCGGCGATGGCGACCACGGTGGGCGCCGCCGTGTTGGACACGGTGATCACCTCGTCGCCGGGGCCGATGCCCAGGGCCTCGAGGCCGAGCTTCACCGCGTTGGTGCCGTTGTCGACGCCGGTGCAGTGGGCGAGCCCGTGATATCCGGCGAACTCGGCTTCGAACTCCCGGACACTCTCGCCGAGCACCAGCTGCCCCGAGCCGAACACCTTCTGCACGGCGTCGAGAATGTCGTCCTTCTCCTTGGCGTACTCCGCCAGGTAATCCCATACACGAGTCGTCACTTGTCTGGCTCCCGATCGTCGAAGGAATTGCCGAACCGGCGGCCTACACCGAGGCCCGGCTGACCGCGTCGAGCAGCGCCGCCGCCGCCACGGTCGTCCCGCCGGCGCGGATCGTGCGGGCCACGGCGGCCGCCCGCTCGCCGGTCTCCGGCGCCAGCGCCGAGGCGAGCGCCGCGCCGAGCGAGGCGACGGTCGGTGCCGGGCCGTCGTGCGCCACGCCGATGCCCAGCTCGGCCACCCGCGCGGCGAAGTACGGCTGGTCCGCGATCTGGGGCACCACGATCTGCGGGACGCCCGCCCGGGTGGCCACGTGCGTGGTGCCGGTGCCGCCGTGGTGCACGACGGCGGCCACCCGGCCGAACAGCACCTGGACGTTCACCTCGTCGACGGCGAGCAGGTCGTCCCCGTCGTCGGGCGGTTCCAGGCCGGCCCAGCCACGGGACAGGATCACCCGCCGGCCCTGTGCCCGGATCGCCGCGACGGCGACCTCGGCCACCCCGGCCGGAGCGGGCCCGCTGCCGAAACCCACGTACACCGGCGGCGGGCCGGCCGCCAGGAACGCCGCCAGCTCGGCGCCGAGCGGACGCTCGTCGGGCACCAGCCACGCACCGGTCTGCTCGGCCACCTGGCCCGCGTCCAGCGGGGCCAGGACCGGATCGGCCGCCAGCCACGGCCGGTCGGTGCGGCCGTAGTCGAACAGGTTCCGCACCGGCGGCAGGCCGAGCGCCAGCCGCCGCTCGTTGATCGGGCCGCCGAACATCGCGTCGGCACCCTGGTTGTACTGGGCGCGCTGGGCCGGCGAGAGCCGCAGCAGCAGCGGTGACGGAACGGCGTAGAAGTAGGGGATGCCGCGGCTCTCGGCGATCGACCGGACCGCTGCCGCGCCGGACAGCAGGCCGGCGGCCACCACCACGTCACATCCGTCGGCGACCGCCGGTACGGTGTCGAACAGTTCGCCGATCTCCGCGGCCACCTGCCCGGGCTCGGGCGGGCCACCCAGCCCCCGGGCGCCCTCGAACACCGACCGGCCGGCCAGCGTCATCGGCAGCCCGAGCTCGGCCAGCCGCGCCGCGAAGTCCGAGGGCACGCACATCCGCGGCTCCGCGCCGAGGTCGCGTACCCGGGCGGCCAGGGCCACCAGCGGTTCGACGTCGCCGCGAGGTCCGTACGACCAGAACAACACACGCATGTCGGCACTCCTGTGTCAGCGCTTGAGCGCGGTGATCCCGGCCGTCGTGTAGGTCACGGTGAACGCGCCGCCGAGGTCGTCGATCGCGGCGCCGACGTGCTCGAGGAACCGGGCGCGCGCGTCCTCGGGCAGGTGGTGCAGGCCGCCCTGGGTGGGCAGCACGTCCAGCCACTCGTCGCGGGTGTACGTCCGCTCCCAGGTGAAGCGCAGCTCCGCCGGCTCGCCGAACGCGCCGGTGCGCCGGATGCCCTCGGCGGAGCGCACGTACTGCTTCGCGTAGATCTGCTCGGCGTGGCTCTCCGCGTCCGCCGCCGGCCGCTCCGGCTCGGCGGGTTCCGCGGCGGACGACTCCGGCACGGCCCGCCGGTACGCCTCGGCCTGCGCCGCCAGCACCGCCGGCGGGATCTCGAAGCCGTTGTCGAACAGGGCCAGCAGCCCGTGCGGGGCCAGCACCTCGGCCACCTTCCGGGCACCGGCGAACGGGTCCACCCAGTGCCAGGCGGTGCCCGAGACGACAGCGTCGAAGCTGCGCCCGGCCGGGTCCCACTCCTCGAAGCGGGCCACCTCGACGTCCAGGCCCCGGGTGCGGGCGAAGGCGGCCATCCGCGCGTCCGGCTCGACGCCGAGGACCTGGCACCCGGCCGCCTGGAACGGGCGGGAGGAGATGCCGGTACCGCACCCGACGTCGACGAATCGCTTGCCGGGGCTCAAGGTGACGATCCGGTCGATCAGCGCCTCGGGATAGGTGGGCCGGGCGCGGTCGTAGCGGGCGGCGTCCAGGCCGAACCACTCCGCCATCTGCCGGTTCTCGTGCGCTTCAGGAGCTAGCTCAGTCATGGGTCACCCTCGTCGGTGTCGGTGGGGTTCAGGCGGGGACGGACGCCGTCGCCGGGCGGACCGTGTCGTGCAGCAACCGCGCGGCGACCGCCGGCCCGTCGGAGCGGATCGTGCCGGCCACCTCGGCCGCCCGGGCGCGGGTCGCCGGGGCCAGCGCCGTGGTGAGGGCCGCCGACAGCGAGTCGAAGGTCGGGATCGGACCGTCGTGCGCGACACCGATGCCCAGCTCGGCCACCCGCTGCGCGAAGTACGGCTGGTCGGTGTACTGGGCGATCACGACCTGCGGGGCGCCGGCCCGCGCCGCGGCGGTGGCCGTGCCCGCGCCGCCGTGGTGGACGACCGCCGCCATCCGGCCGAACAGCAGGTGGAAGTTGGCCTCCTCGATGGCGAGGCAGTCGTCCGCGTCGTCGGGCAGGTCGGCGTCGGCCCAGCCGCGCAGCAGGATCGCCCGGCGGCCCTGTGCCCGGACCGCCGCGAGGGCCAGCTGGGCGATGTCGCCGGTCTCCGCGGTGCTGCCGAAGCCCACGTACACCGGCGGCGGGCCGGCCGCCAGGAACGCCTCCACCTCTCGGGTGAGCGGGCGGGTGTCCGGCATGATCCACGCGCCGGTCTGCACGGCGTCGGTGCCGGGCTGCAGGGGGGCCAGGACCGGGTCCGAGGCCAGCCACGGGCGGTCGGTGTAGCCGTACCGGAAGATGTCCGCCACCGGCGGCAGCCCCAGCCTGGCCCGCTGGCTGTCGATCGCCTCGCCGAACCGGTCCTGGAAGTCCGCGGCGCGCTGGTCCCAGAGCGCCTGGTTGTCGGTCACGCCCGGGGCGGTCGGTTCGTCCAGCGGCGGCGGGTAGTGCGGCGACGGCAGGTAGGCCGGGCTGTAGGCCGCGTAGAAGTACGGGATGCCCAGCTTCTCGGCGACCGACCGGACGGCGACGGCGGCCGCCAGCTCCCCGCTGGCCACCACCGCGTCACAGCCCTCGGCGGCCGCCGGGACCTGGTCGAACTGGACGGCGACCGACTCGGCGGCCATCCGCCGCTCGTCCTCGGGCGACGGCGGCGCCATCCCGTCCTGCAGCATCATCCGCATCGCCTGGCCGACCGGCACGAACGGCACGCCGACCTCGGCCAGCCGCTCCGCGGAGGCGGGCGGTGCGCAGATCCGCACCTCGGTACCGATCTCCTGCAGTCGCACCGCGAGCGCCAGCTGCGATTCGACGTCACCTCGGCTCCCCGACACCGCCAACAACACACGCATCTCGTATCTCCCCTCCGGAAAAGTGCGGGTCACGCGGGAACGACCGGGCTCGCCGCGCCGAGCAGCAACTCGGCGGCGACGGTCGTCCCGTCGGTGCGGATCGTGCCGGCCACCTCGGCCGCCCGGGCCCGGGTCCGCGGGTCCAGGACCGCGGGCAGCGCGGCCGACAGCGACGCGACGGTCGGTACCGGGCCGGGGTGCGCCACCCCGATGCCCAGCTCGGCCACCCGGCCGGCGAAGTACGGCTGGTCCACCATCTGCGGCACCACCAGCTGCGGAACGCCGGCCCGGGCCGCGGTGGTGGTGGTGCCCACGCCGCCGTGGTGGATCACGGCGGCCACCCGGCCGAACAGCGCCTGGTGGTTCACCTCGCCCACGGTGAGGCAGTCGTCCCCGTCGTCGGGCAGCGCCAGGCCGGCCCAGCCCCGGGACAGGATCACCCGGCGGCCCTGTGCCCGGATCGCCTCGACGGCCGCCCGCGCGGCCTCGGCCGGCGCGGGCATGCTGCCGAAGCCCACGTACACCGGGGGCGGGCCGGCCGCCAGGAACGCCTCCAGCTCCGCGGCGAGCGGGCGCTGGTCGGGCAGGATCCACGCGCCGGTCTGCACGGCGTCGAGGTCGGTCGGCCGCATCGGGGCCAGGACCGGGTCCGCCGCCACCAGGGGACGGTCGGTGAAGCCGTACCGGAAGATGTCCCGCACCGCGGGCAGGCCGACAGCCGCGCGCTGGCTGTTCAGCGGGTCGCCGAACCGCCGCAGGGCGCTCTGGTTGTTCCGCTCCCACAGTGCCCGGTTGTCGGTGCCGTCCGGTGCCGGCGCCTCGCCGAGCGGGGGCGGCGGCGGGTAGTGCGGGGACGGCACGAAGATCGGGCAGTAGAAGCCGTAGAAGTACGGGATACCGAGTTTCTCGGCCACCGACCGGACGGCGACGGCGGCGGCCAGCACCCCTGTCGCGATCACCACGTCACACCCGTCGGCGGCCGCCGGGACCTGCTCGAACTGCGTGGCCATCGCCTCGGCGGCGAGCCGCGGCCCGTCCTCGGGACGCGGCCGGCGGCCGTTCATCACGGCCCGCGCGGACGCGCCGACCGGCACGAACGGCACACCGACCTCGGCCAGCCGGTCGGCCGAGTCCGGCGAGGCGCACACCCGCACCTCGGCGCCCAGCTCCCGCAGCCGTACCGCCAGCGCCACCAGCGGTTCGACGTCGCCGCGACTTCCCGAAGTGGACAACAAGACGCGCATCGCCCTATCCCCTCCGCGCCGCGGCGGCAACCGGCGGCTTCGCCCGGCCGACGACATCGAACAGCTTCCGCGCGGCCACCTCGGCCCCGTCGGTCCGGATCGTCCCGGCCACCTCGGCCGCCCGGACCCGGGTCGCCGGGGCCAGGGCCGTCGTGAGAGCTGCCGAGAAGGACTCGAGGGTCGGTGCCGGACCGTCGATCGCCGCGCCGATACCCAGCTCGGCCACCCGGTCGGAGTAGTAGATCTGACCGACGATCTGGCGTACCACGATCTGCGGGACGCCGGCCCGGGTGGCCACGTGCGTGGTGCCGGTGCCGTCGTGGTGGATGGCGGCGGCCACCCGGCGGAACAGCGCCTGGAGGTTGACCTCGCCGACCGCGAACAGGTCGTCCCCGTCGTCGGGCAGCGCCAGGTCGGCCCAGCCGCGGGAGAGGATCACCCGGTGGCCCTGCGCGCGGATCGCCTCGATCGCCACCTGCGCGGCGTCGGCGGTCCCGTCCGAGCTGCCGAAGCCCACGTACACCGGCGGCGGCCCGGCCGCCAGGAACGCCTCCAGCTCCGCGCTGAGCGGACGCTCGTCGGGCAGGATCCACGCGCCGGTCTGCTCGGCCTCCAGGCCCGGGCCCAGCGGGGCCAGCACCGGGTCGGCGGCCAGCCAGGGCCGGTCGGTGCAGCCGTAGTCGAACAGGTTCCGCACCGGCGGCAGGCCGATCGACGCCCGCCGCTCGTCCAGCGCGCCGGCGAACAGGCCGTCGGCGCCCTGGTTGTACCGCGCCCGCTGTGCCGCGTCGAGCGCTGTCGGCAGGTGGATCGGGCAGAGCGCGACGTAGAAGTACGGGATGCCCAGCTTCTCGGCCACCGACCGGACCGCTGCCGCGCCGGACAGCAGGCCGCCGGCCACCACCACGTCACAGTCCTCGGCGAGCGCCGGGACCTGGTCGAACTGCTCGGCGATCCCGGCGGCCGCGAACTCCGGCCCGGGCCGCTCCGGCCGGCTGACCGGCACCAGCGGCACGTCGGTCTCGGCGAGCCGCTCGGCGCTGTCCGGCGGGGCGCACATCCGTACCTCCGCCCCGAGGGCCCGCAATCGTACGGCCAACGCCACCAGCGGTTCCACATCTCCGCGTGATCCGCAGGACCACAACAGCACACGCATCTCGCATCCCCTATTCCGCGGGTTTCCGGCCGGCTTCGGCCCGATCAGCTCCGGCGAATTCGGCAACGCTGCTCATCGCGTACCGAAAATCGTGTTCGGCGAAAAATGGCGGCGCTCAGGCGCCGATCTCGGCGATCAGGCTCTTCGGCCGCAGGTCCGTCCAGTTCTGCTCGACATAGGCAAGGCATTCCTGACGGGACGCCGCACCGTGGGCCACGGTCCAGCCGGCGGGCTGCTCGGCGAAGGCCGGCCACAGCGAATGCTGACCCTCGTCATTGACGAGCACAAAAAAGGAACCGTTTTCGTTGGCGAACGGGTTGGTCATCGTCGTGTCCTTTCAGCAATGCGGCAGCGATCTCGATTGTGCGGAACGAAGCCGATGTCCACGAGGCGGTCCAAGCGGCCATTACTGACACTTGGACACGTCGTATTCGTCAGGCCGGCAGCCCGCTCAACATTCCGTTCAGGCAGGCGAGCAGGCTGCGCGCCTGCACGTTGACGTAGTTGTTGTGGCGGACCAGGGACATCAGCTGGCCCACGGTGACCCAGCAGAAGCCGGCCGGCGGGTCGAGCGGCGCCTGCTCCGGAGCCGGCTCCAGGACCAGGTAGCGGCTCTCCGCGTTGAGGAACCGGCCGCCCTCCTCGGAGTGCACCGCCTGGTAGCGCACGGTGGCCGGGTCGGCGCCCAGGACCAGGTCGAGGAAGGCGGGCCGGTCACCGATCGGCAGATCGTCGTGGTTGCCCGGCACGCACTGCACGGTGGGTCCCAGCTCCAGGGCGCCCAGGAAGCCGGCCTCCGCCCGGGCCGCGACCAGCACGTGCAGCACGCCGTCGATCCGGCGCGTGACGAACGCGTTGATCCCCATCCCGCGCGGCTCGATCACCGGCTGGGTCCACCGGCTCACCTCCCGGCTGCCGGCCTCCACCGACAGGGCCACCACCTCGAAGAACCGCCCGTCGGGCCGGCCTATCGCGTGCGTCCCGCGTACCCAGCCGGGCAGTCCCCCGAGAGGCACCCGCTCGGCGCGTACGCTCAGCCGCGCCCGCTCGGCGGTCAGCCAGGACAGCACCTCGACGTCCGGGTGCAACGCCGCGCCGTGCCGGGAGTGGGCCAGCGCGGCCAGGAACGACCCCGGCGCCCGGCCGGCGTCCACCGACCCGATCGGCGCGCAGGCCAGCACCGTCCGGGCGTCCATGTTGATCACGTTGTCCCGGTGCAGCAGCTCACCGATCTGCCCGAGGGTGAGCCAGCAGAAGTCGGCGTGCGGCTCGACCTCCTCGTCCACCTCGACGATCATGTTCCGGTTGTTCTTGCGGTGGAACCACGAGCCGTGCTCCGACTGCAGCACGTCGGCCACCACCCGGCCCCGGCCCGGCTGCCGGAAGTAGTCCAGGTAGCGCACCGGCGCGCCCTCGTGCACCCGGGTGTAGTTGCTCCGGGTGGCCTGCACCGTCGGCGACAACTGGAGCAGATTGGGGTTGCCCGGCTCCATCTTGGCCTGCATCAGGAAGTGCAGGACCCCGCCGATCCGCTTCACCAGGATGCCGAGGATGCCGACCTCGGGCTGCTTGATGATCGGCTGGTACCACTCGGCCCGCGGGCCGGTCTCGGAGCTGACCCGCAGCCCCTCGACGGTGAAGAACTTGCCGCTGGCGTGGACCAGGTTGCCGGTGTCCGGGTGGAAGGACCACCGGTCCAGCTCGCTGAACGGGATGCGCTCGACCCGGAACGCGTGCCGGCGCCGGACGTCGGCCAGCCAGTCGCCCACCTCCTCGGTGCGCAGCAGCGCACCCTGCGAGGCGGTGAGCGACTCGGCCAGCCGGCCGGGCAGCGCGGCGTCGGCGCGCGGGCGCAGCGCGACGCGCTGCTCGACGAGCTGTGCCTGCATGGCTGCCCGCCTTCCCTACGACGCCGGCCGGGAGCGGAGCTTCTCGGCGAGGATGGCGCCGATCTGCGCCAGCGCCGCCGGTTGCACCATCTCGTAGTGGTTCGTCGGGATCTCGTGCGGCTCGATGGTCCCGCTGGTCACGTCCTTCCAGCTGGCCACCGCCTCCGGGACCGGCAGGTGCGCCGGGCGGTCCACGGTGGCCACGAAGAGCAGCACGTCGCTGGTGAACGGCGACGCCGTGTGCGCCGGGCCGACCTTCCAGAGGTTGCGCATCACCGCCTCCAGGCGCTGCCGGGCTCCGGCGCCCCGCACCATCTGACCGGCGAGTTCCAGCTCCTGCTGCTTGCGTTTCTCCAGGGCCGCCTCGTTGCGCGCGGCCTCCTCGGTCACCGTGCCCTTCGCGTTCTTGCCCATGTAGACCGGGTACGCGTCGAGCAGGGCGAGCAGGCTCACCTGCTCCCCCTCGGCTTCGAGCAGCACCGTCATCGCCTGCGCGATCCGGCCGCCGAGCGACCAGCCGAGCAGCTGGTACGGCCCGGACGGCTGCACGGTGCGGAGCTGCGCGACGTAGTCGGCGGCCATCTCCTCGACGCTGGCCGGGAGCGTCTCCGTCCGGGCCAGGCCACGGGCCTGCAGCCCGTACACCGGCTGGTTCGCCGGCAGGTGCCGCAGCAACGGCCCGTAGTTCCAGCTCAGGCCGCCGCTGGCGTGCACGCAGAACAGCGGCGGGCGGTCACCGGCCGGACGCAGCGGCAGCAGCACCTCGTAGTCGCCGGTCTTCACCGAGGCGCTCGACCCGCGCCGCTCCCCCACCACGACCAGCGTCTTGGCGGCGGACTTGCGGACCAGCAGGCCGGTCCGCAGCATCGAGTGCCCCGGCTCGCCGAACGGGCACGGCACGCGCGGCTGGTCGCCGGCGCCCGCGTCCACGGCGGGACCGGTGAGGTACAGCTCGCCGACCGCGCCGGGCGCGACCGGACGCTGCCGGTCGTCGAGCAGCAGCGCGCCGAGCGGGCCGTCCCCGGCCAGGTCGGCGGCGAGCGCCGGCACCGGCCCGGACCAGCGCGCCGGGGCGATGGCCGGCCGGGACCGCTCGGTGTCGTCCAGGAAGAGGTCCAGCTCGCTGATCCGCCGCCGCGGATCCGCCGCCACCTGCTCCAGCACCCGGACCAGCCGGTGCGCCAGCGCCTCGGCGGTGTCCTCGTCGAACAGGTCGGTGAGGTAGTGCAGGGCGCCCTCCAGGCCGGCCTCCTCGTCCTCGTCGTCCCGGCGCTCGGCGAGCTTGACCGCGAGGTCCAGCTCCATGGCCTCGACCCCGCCGGGTTCGACACTCGTGCGCAGGGCGGGCAGTTCCGCGGCGTCCCAGGCGCCGTTGTCCGCCTCGCTCAGTTCCAGGCCCACCTGGAACACCGGGTGGCGGGAGAGCGAGGCCGGCAGGTCCAGCAGCTCCGGGATCTTCTCGAACGGCACGTCCAGGTGCTGGCGTGCCTCCCGGACCGCCTCCTGCACCCGGGCGACCACCTCCAGGAAGGTCGGATCGGCCGAGACATCGGTACGGATCGGGAACGGCCGGGCGAACGGGCCGACCATCGGCTCCAGGTCGATCAGGTCCTCGTCCCGGGGCAGCGTCGTGCCGATCACCAGGTCGTCACCGGCGCCGTACCCGGCCAGCAGCATGGCGAGCGCCGCCTGCACCGCCTGGAGCAGGTCCACGCCGGCCGACTCGGCCGTCTCGGCCAGCCGGGCGTGCGACTCGGCGCCCAGCCGCAGCTCGACGGTGCCGGCCCGGCGCGACGGGAGGGCCGGCCGCGGCCTGTCGAACGGCAGCACCGTCTCCCCGTCGATGCCGGCCAGGTGGTTGCGCCAGAAGTTCAGCTGGTCGCTGATCAGGCTGTCCTGGTCGGTCTCGGCCGCCAGCAGGCGCCGCTCCCAGATCGCGTAGTCGGCGAACTGCAGGGCCAGCGGCGCCCGCTGCGGTGCCCGGCCGGCGCGGCGGGCGCCGTACGCGGCAGCGAGGTCCCGGAAGAACACGTCCGTCGAGTCGTCGTCGGCGGCGATCCGGTGCAGCGTCACCGACAGCACGTGCTCCCGCTCGCCGAGCACCAGCAGCCCGGACCGCCACGGCACGTCCCGGGTCAGGTCGAACGGCTCCTCGCGCCACCGCGCCAGCAGTCCGGGAACGTCCCGCTCGGTGGCCGGGACCGGGTCCAGCCGGACCGGCACGCTCGGGTGGATGTGCTGCCGGACGGTCTGCGCGTCGCCGGGGAACGTGGTCCGCAGGATCTCGTGCCGGTCGGCGACGTCGCCGAGCGCCGCCTCCAGGGCGGCCACGTCCAACCGGCCGCGCAGCCGCAGCGCCACCGAGACGTGCCGGCCCCGGGTCTCCTCCGACGGGCTGGCCAGCAGCCAGGCACGCAGCTGCCGGGCGGTGAGCGGCACCCGCTCCGGCCGGGCCACGGCCTCCAGGGCGGGCCGTGCCTTCGCGGCCAGCGCCCGGGCGACACCGGCCGGGGTCGGCGAGGAGAACAGCTGGCGGATCGGCAGGTCCGCGCCGAGTTCCTCGCGGATCCGGGCGATCAGCCGCATGGCCAGCGCGGAGCTGCCCCCGAGGTCGTGGAAGGCGTCGTCGACGCCGACCCGCTCGACGCCGAGGATCTCGGCGTAGAGGGCGCAGAGCACCTTCTCGGTCTCGCTCTCCGGCGCCTTCGCCGACGTGCCGCCGGCCAGGTCCGGGGCCGGCAGGGCGCGGCGATCCACCTTGCTGTTGGCGGTGATCGGCAGGCTGACCAGCCCGACCACCGCGACCGGCACCATGTACGCGGGCAGCACCCGGCCCAGCTGCCGCCGGATCTCCTCGGTGTCCAGCTCACCGGTATCCGAGACGACGTAGCCGACCAGGCGCTTCTCGCCCGGCTGGTCCTCGCGCGCCACCACCACCGCCTCGCGCACCCCGGGCTGGGCGGCCAGCGCCGCCTCCACCTCGCCCAGCTCCACCCGGAAGCCGCGGATCTTCACCTGGTCGTCGGCCCGGCCGAGGAACACCACCTCGCCGTCGGCGTTCCAGCGCGCCAGGTCGCCGGTCCGGTACATGCGCTCACCGGGCCGGAACGGGCACGCCACGAACCGCTCGGCGGTCAGGTCCGGCCGGGACAGGTAGCCGCGGGCCAGCCCGGTGCCGGCGATGTACAGCTCGCCGGTCACCCCCGGCGCGACCGGGCGCAGGAAGGCGTCCAGCAGGTAGATCCGGCGGTTGCGCATGGGACGGCCGATCGGCAGTTCCGGACCGAGTTCCGCACCGGGCTCGATCGGCTTCCAGGTCGCGCACAGGGTGGTCTCGGTCGGCCCGTAGGTGTTGCGCACCCGCAGGCCGGGCTGGGCCCGCCGCAGGTTCGCCACCGTGTGCGCGGGCACCACGTCGCCGCCGGTGCCGACCTCACGCAGGCCGGCGAAGCAGTCCGGGGACGCCTCGGCCAGCGCGCGGAACGTGCCGGCGGTGAGGTGCACGGCCGTGACGCCGCGTTCGACGGCCCGCCTGATCCCGGCCGCGTCGACCACACCGGGCTCGGCGACCAGGATGCGGCCACCGGTGGTGAGCGGCACCCACATCTCGTAGAGCGAGGGGTCGAAGACGTGCGTGGCGTGCATCAGCAGGCAGTCGTCCGGGCCGATCTGCCAGCCGGGGTCGCCGGCCAGCCCGGCCACCGCGCCGTGCGGGACGGCGACACCCTTCGGTACGCCTGTCGAGCCGGAGGTGTACATGACGTACGCCAGGTCGTCGGCACCGAGCCGGAGCCCGGGCGCGGTGGCCTCGGCGCCGTCGACGGCGGCCCGGGTCGCCGGCTCGTCGAGCACGACGGTGATCCGGTCCGCGGTCGCCGGCGGCAGCCCCTCACCGGTGGCCTCGGTGCACACCACCGCCGAGACCCCGGAGTCGGCGAAGATCAGCGCGATCCGCTCGACCGGGTAGGCGATGTCCACCGGGACGTACGCGGCACCCGCCTTCCAGATCGCCAGGAACACCACCAGCAGGTCGGCGGACCGGTCCATGGCCACCCCGACGCGGTCGCCACGGCGGACGCCACGCGCGGTGAGGTGCGCGGCCAGCCGGTTCGAGGCCTGGTCGAGTTCGGCGTAGGTGAGCTCCGCGCCGGCGGCGTCGGTGACCGCCACCCGCTCCGGTGCCGCGGCCACCCGCCGCCCGAACATCTCGACCACCGAGTCCCCGGGCACCGGGCCCGCCGTGGCGTTCCAGTCGTCCAGCACCGCCGCGCGCTCGGCGTCACCGATCAGCGTCAGCCGGCCGACCAGCACGTCCGGTTCGGCCACCAGGCGCAGCAGCACGCGGACGACCGCGTCGGCGACCGAGGCCGCGAACGCCGGGGTGAACAGGCCACGGTCGTAGTTGAGGATCACCGGCATCCGCTCGCCCGGGCCGGTGACCAGCGTGAACGGGTAGTGCGACGAGTCGCGTCCCTTCTGCACCGGAATCATGGTCAGCCCGTCGTCGGCCGAGCCGCCGAGTCCGGTGCGCGGGAAGTTCTCGTAGATGACCAGCGTGTCGAAGACCGCGCCGGGCCCGGCCACGGCCTGCACCTCCTGCAGGCCGAGATGCTGGTAGGCACCGAGCGCCGACTGCTGGCGCTGCACGTCGGCGAGCAGGTCGACGACCCGCTGCCCGCCGTCCAGCCGGACCCGTACCGGAAGGGTGTTGAGCAGCATGCCGACCATCTGCTCCACCCCGGGCAGGGCGGCGGGCCGCCCGGCGGCGGTCGCGCCGAACACCACGTCGGTACGACCGGCGAGCTGCGACAGCACGACCGCCCACGCGCCCTGCACGACGGTGTTCATCGTGAGGTTCCGACCGCGCGCCCAGCGCAGCAGGTCGTCGGTCTGCTCCGGGGTCAGCTCGGCCACCACCGTGTCGATGTCCGGCACCCGGGTCGGGTCGGCCGGGACGACGGCGGTGGGCGTCTCCAGCCCGGCGAGCGCGTCCCGCCAGGCGGCCCGGGCCGCCTCCTTGTCCTGCCGGCCCAGCCAGGCGAGGTAGTCCCGGTAGGACACCGCGGGCGGCAGGCCGGAGGCGTCGCCGCCGGCCGCGTAGATCGCGGCCAGCTCGCGGTGCAGGATCGGCATGGACCAGCCGTCCAGCAGCACGTGGTGCAGGGTGTGCACGAGCCGGTGGCGGTCCGGGCCGAGCCGGATCAGGTGCAGCTTCATCAGCGGCGCGGCCTCGAGGGAGAGCCGCTCGGCCATCTCGTCGCCCGCCAGCCGGCTCACCTCGCCGTCGGCGATCTCGTCGGGCAGCCCGGAGAGGTCCGTCTCGCGCCACGGGATCTCCACGTCGCGCTGGATGACCTGCACCATCTGGGCGCCGCTGACGTAGCGGAAGCAGGCCCGCAGCGCGGCGTGCCGGTCCACCAGAGCCTGCCACGACGCCCGCAGGCGTCCGGCGTTCAGCGGCCCGTCGATGCCGTAGACGGACTGCACGGTGTAGGTGTCCGGGCCGTCGCCGTCCAGGGCGGTGTGGTAAAGCATGCCCTCCTGCAGCGGCGACAGGGGCCAGACGTCCTCCACGCTGGAGCGGGGCTTTGCTCGAGTGTCGTCAACAGTCATGGTCTGCTCCTTCAGGGAGGTCACTTGAGTTGGTCCAGCTGTTCCGGGGAGAGGGCGACGAGCATGCCGGTGTCCCCGGCCGCTGCCGGTTCGGCCGCTTCGGCGGGTTCGGCCGGCAGTTCCTTGACGAGCGCCGCCAGCCGTTCCGGCGTCTTCTCGTCGAACACCTGCCACGGGGTGAGTTCGAGTCCCTCCCGGCGAGCCCGGGTGGACAGCTGCATCGAGGTGATCGAGTCGCCGCCGAGCTCGAAGAAGCTGTCGTTGGCGCCCACCTGGTCCAGGCCCAGCACCTCGGCGAAGAGCGCGCAGATCCGGGCTTCCATGGCGGTGCGCGGGTCCCGCCCGGAGGACATCCCGGCGAAGTCGGGAGCCCGCAGCGCCCGATGGTCCACCTTGCCGTTGGGTGTCAGGGGCATCGAGTCGAGCGGCACGAACGCCGCCGGGACCATGTGCTCCGGCAGGCGGCCGGCCGCCGCCTCGCGGAGCGCGGCGATCAGCGGGCCGGCCTCGGCGGCCGGGCCGGCCGCCGGCACCACGTAGGCGACCAGCTGCTTCTCGCCCGGGCCGTCCTGCCGGGCGACGACCACCACCTGGGCGACACCCGGCTGGCCGGCCAGCACGGCCTCGATCTCACCCGGCTCGATCCGGTACCCGCGCACCTTGACCTGCGAGTCGGTCCGGCCGACGAAGACCAGTTCGCCGTCGGCGGTCCAGCGGGCCCGGTCGCCGGTGCGGTACATCCGGCCGCCCGAGGCGAACGGGTCGGCGACGAAGCGTTCCGCGGTCAGCCCCGGTTTGCCGAGGTAGCCCCGGGCCAGGCCGGCCCCGGTGACGTAGAGCTCGCCGGTCAGGCCCGGCGGCACCGGTTGCAGGAAGGCGTCGAGCACGTAGGCCCGCATGTTGCTGATCGGGCCACCGATCGGGACCTCGTCGCGGCCCGGCGACAGCGGGACGCTCATCGTCGCGCACACCGTCGTCTCGGTGGGGCCGTACCCGTTGATCATCCGGCGCTCGCCCGACCAGCGGTCGACGAGCGCCGGCGGGCAGGCCTCGCCGGCCACGATCAGGGTCTCCAGCGCCGGCGGCAGGTCGTCCTCGACGGCCAGCACGCTGGGCGGCACCGTGACGTGGGTGATGGCCCACCGGCGTAGCGCGTCGCCCAGCGACACCCGCGGCGGCATGCTCTCCGGGTCGGCCAGCACGATGGTGCCACCGGACAGCAGGGCCATGCACACCTCGGAGATGGCGGCGTCGAAACCGAGCGAGGCGAACTGCAGGATCCGCGACGCGGACGTCACGCCGAACCGCTCGATCTGCGCGCTCGCCAGGTTGCCCAGGCCGGCGTGGCTGACCAGCACGCCCTTGGGCACGCCGGTCGAGCCGGAGGTGTAGATGACGTACGCCCCGTCGCTGACCGCCACGCGCGGCAGCGTGACCTCCGGGCCGGCCGCGGGCGGGTGCTGCGGCAACAGCACCACGCCCGCGAACCCCGGCGGTACCACCGCCCGGGTCTGCGCCGTGCACACCAGCACCTCCGGCGCCGCGTCGGTGAGCATCAGGGCGATCCGCTCGGCGGGATACTCCGGATCGACAGGTACGAACACCCCGCCCGCCAGCGACACCCCGAGCAGCGCCACCACCAGTTCCACCGAGCGCCCGACCAGCACCCCGACCCGGGTCTCGCGGCGTACGCCCGAGGCCACCAGCTGCCGTGCGAGGCTCTCCGCCTCGTCCAGCAACGCGCCGTAGGACAGGCTGCGCGCCGCGTCCTGAACGGCCACCGCGTCCCGGGACCGGGCCACCTGCCGGCGGAACAGCTCCGGCAGCGGCGCCGCGGCGAGCGGGGCCTCGGTCCGGTTCCACACCCGCACCACCAGCTCGCGCTCGGCCGGTCCGAGCAGGGCGATCCGGCCCACCGGGAGCCACGGGTCGGCCACCACCTGTTCGAGGGCGTGGACGATCCCGGCCAGCATGGTCTCGGCCTCGGCCCTGTCGAACGCGTCCGGACGGTAGATGAACTCGCCGTGGACGCCGCCGTCCTCGGACGCGCGCAGCGACACCGGGTAGTGCCCGTTGTCGTTCGGGATGCCGACCGGGTGCATGGCGATCGCGTCGGGGCCCTCGGCGGCACGCGGCGGGCGCGGGTAGTTCTCGAACACCACCAGCGTGTCGAAGGCCGCGCCCGGACCGGCGTGCTGGGTGATCTCGGTGAGCCCCAGGTGCTGGTGGCCCATCATCGCGACCTGGCGGGCCTGCAGGTCGGTCAGCATGTCCAGGAACGGCACCGCGGCGTCCAGGCGGGCCCGGACCGGCAGCGTGTTCATGAACAGGCCGACCACCGACTCGACACCCGGGATCTCCGGCGGGCGCCCGGCCACCGCGGCGCCGAACACCACGTCGTCGCGCCCGGTGAGCCGGACCAGCAGCAGCGCCCAGATGCCCTGGAAGAGGGTGTTCATCGTGACGCCGTGGCGGCGGGTGAGCTCGGCCAGCCGCCGGCTCAGCCCGTCGTCGAGCGTCAGCCGGATCCGGTCCGGCTCGATCGGCGTGGTCATCCGGTCCGGCGGCACCACGTGGGTGGCCTCGTCGAGCCCGGCCAGCTCCTCGCGCCACGCCTCCCGGGCGGCCTCCTTGTCCTGGCGGGCGAGCCAGGCGAGGTAGTCCCGGTACGAGGTCGCGGCCGGCAGTGACCGGCCGTCGCCACCGGATTCGTACGCCGCCATCACGTCGACCGAGAAGACCGGAAGTGACCACCCGTCGCAGGTGATGTGGTGCGACGCGAACGCCAGCCGGTACCGCCGCTCCCCGATCCGCACCAGGTGCAGCCGCAGCAGTGGCCCCCGGGTCAGGTCGAACCGGTCCTCGCGCAGCTCCGCCGCCAGCCGCTCGAACTCCGCCAGCGCCTGGTCCTCGGGCAGGTGCGACAGGTCGGTCTCCTGCCACGGCAGCGTCATCCGGCGGGCGATAGCCTGCACCGTCGTACCGGATGCGAGCTGGTGGAAGCTGGCCCGCAGCGCGGCGTGCCGGTCGAGCAGGGTCTGCCAGGACGCGCGGAACCGGGCGACGTCCAGCGGCCCGTCGATGGCCAGCGTGCGCATGCCGGCGTACACGTCCGGGCCGCGCTCGTCGACGGCGTGGAACAGCAGGCCCTCCTGCAGCGGGGAGAGCGGCCAGACGTCGAGCAGATCGGGCACCGCCGCTTCGAGCTCGGCCACCTCTTGCTGCGTCAGCGTGGTGAGCGGGAAGTCCGACGGCGTGTGCCCGCCGGCGCCGGCCTGCCCGGCCAGCTCGGCCAGCGCCGCCAGCCAGGCCGTGCCGAGCGACTCCGCCTCGTCGTCGCCGAGGATCCGCCCGGCCCAGGTCAGGTTCAGGGTGAGCCGCGGCCCGTCGGCGCCGTCCAGGACGGCGGCGTCGACCTCCACGACGTGCCGCAGCGGCAGGTCGTCGCCGGCCGTGCCGCCGATCGTGCCCACCGGCTGCCAGGGCTCGGCTGCGCCGCCGGGCCGGGCGGCGAACCGGCCCAGGTAGTTGAACCCGATCCCGGCGGCCGGCAGCGCCGCCAGGACCGGCCCGGTCTCGGCGTTGAGATGCCGCAGCACGCCGTAGCCGAGGCCGCCGTCGGGCACGCTCCGGACCGTCTCCTTGACGCTCTTCAGCAGTTCCCCGGCGGTGCCGGTACGCGGCACCGCCAGCCGGAGCGGATGCACGTCGGTGAACCAGCCGACCGTCCGGGACAGGTCCATCTCCCCGATCGGCTGGCGGCCGTGCCCCTCGACGTCGACCACGACGGCGGTGCCGCCGCGCCACCGGGCCACCGCGCCCGCCAGCGTGGCCAGCAGCACCTCGTGCACGCCGCAGTGGAAGGCCGAGGTGACCTGCTCCACGAGCGCGGCGGCCTGCTCCCGCGGCACCGTCCAGCTCCGCCGCCCGGCGGTCGCCATGGTGTCCCGCGCGCCGTCCAGGTCGCCGAGCGACGGCGT
Source organism: Actinoplanes oblitus (assembly GCF_030252345.1). Taxonomy (NCBI): domain Bacteria; kingdom Bacillati; phylum Actinomycetota; class Actinomycetes; order Micromonosporales; family Micromonosporaceae; genus Actinoplanes; species Actinoplanes oblitus. Next base: position 7,276,239 of record NZ_CP126980.1, read on the forward strand.
CCCGCCGAGGATCTCGGTCCAGGTCGCCAGCTCGGCGGTGCGGGTGGCCGCCTGCTCGGTCAGTGTCCGGGCCCAGCGGCGGAACGAGACGTCCACCGGGTCGAGCGCCGGTTCCCGGCCGGCGGCCGCCGCCTGGCACGCCTCCCGCAGGTCCAGCTGCAGGATGCGCCAGGACACCGCGTCCACCACCAGGTGGTGTGCCACCAGCACGAGCCGGCCGACCCGGTCCGGGCCGGCGTCCACCCAGACCGCCCGGACCAGCACGCCGGCCGCCGGGTCGAGCCGGGTGGCCGCCCGCGCGGCGTGGCGCTCGGCCAGGCCGTCCAGGTCGCCGGCGCCCGCCTCGACCCGCTCGACCAGCCCGGCCGCCCGCACCGCGCCACGCTCGGCCACCACCAGGCCGGGCTCGCCGGTCCCGTCGCCCACGAGCCGGCCGCGCAGCATGTCGTGGGTGTCGAGGACCGCGTCCAGGCCGGCGGTCAGCACCTCCAGCGTCAGGTCGCCGGGCGCGCCCAGCGTCACCCACTGCGCCATGGCGCCGCTGGTCAGCGCGCCGGGATCGCTGTCGAGCAGCGCCCGCGTCACCGGCGTCCAGGCCACCTCGCCGACGCCGTCGTCCGGTCCGGCCTGGCCCGCGCCGCCCCGCCTGGCGATCGCCGCGATGCCGGCCGGCGTCCGCTGCTCGAAGACGTCCTTCGCGCCGAAGACCACTCCCAGCCGGCGTGCCCGGGCGGCCAGCTGCATCGTCAGGATCGAGTCGCCGCCCAGCTCCAGGAAGCTGTCGTCGGCGCCGACCCGGTCCAGCCCGAGGATCTCGGCGAACAGGCCGCACAGCAGGCGCTCGGTCTCGGTGACCGGCTCCCGGCCGGTCGCCTCCGCCGCGAAGACCGGGGCGGGCAGAGCCGCCCGGTCCACCTTGCCGTTGCCGGTCAGCGGCAACGCGTCCAGCGTCAGCACCACGGCCGGGACCATGTACTCCGGCAGCACCGCACCCAGCCGCTCCCGGATCAGCCCCGGGTCGGCACCGGTCACCGCGTAACCGACCAGACGCCCGCCGACCGCCAGCACCACCGCCTCGTGCACGTCCGGCTGCGCGATCAGCGCCGCCTCGACCTCACCCGGCTCGACCCGGTAACCACGGATCTTCACCTGATCGTCGGCCCGGCCGGCGAACAGCAGCTCACCGTCGCGGGTCCAGCGCGCCAGGTCCCCGGTGCGGTACATCCGCTCACCGGCGGCGAACGGATCGGCCACGAACCGCTCCGCGGTGGCCGGCCCGGCGCCCAGGTAGCCGCGGGCCAGACCGGCACCGGCCAGGTACAGCTCGCCGGTGACGTCCGGGGCCACCGGCTGCAGGAACGCGTCCAGCACGTACGCCCGCCGCCCGGCCATCGGCCTGCCGATCGGCAGCGTCTCGCCGGTCGCGGCACCCGGCTCGATCAGGTGCCAGGTGGCGCAGAGCGTGGTCTCGGTCGGGCCGTACAGGTGCCGGACCCGGACCTCCGGGCACACCTGGCGCAGCCGGGCCACCGAGCCCGGCGGCACCGCGTCCCCGCCGGTCAGCACCTCGCGCAGGCCGCGGAAGGACTCCGGAGACTCGTCCGCCAGCACCCGGAAGGAGCCGGCGGTCAGGTGCACCGTGGTCACCCCGGCCGCTGTCGCGTCACGCAGCCGCTGCGCGTCCACCGCGCCCGGCTCGGCCACCAGCACCCGGGCCCCGTTCACCAGCGGCACCCAGATCTCCAGCAGCGACGCGTCGAACGCGTGCGGGGCGTGCATCAGCACGCAGTCGTCGCCGGTGACCGCCCATCCCGGGTCGCCGGCCAGCGCCGCCACGCTCGCGTGCGGCACCGCGACACCCTTGGGCTCGCCGGTGGAGCCGGACGTGTACATCACGTAGGCCGTGTCCCACGCGCCGGCCTCGGCCGCCGGCACCTCGTGCCGCGCGCCCTCGGCGGGCGGCGCGTCCAGCAGCAGCGGCTCGATCCCGGCCGGCACCGCGTCGCGGTGCGCGGCCGGGCAGACCGCCACCGAGACGCCGGCGTCGGCGAGCATCCGGTCGATCCGCGCCGCCGGGTGGTCGAGATTGACCGGTACGTACGCGGCGCCCGCCTTCCAGACGGCGAGGAACGCGACGAACAGGTCCACGCCACGCTCCATCACCACCCCGACGTGGTCGCCGCGCCGCACACCGGCGCCGGCCAGCCGCGCCGCGAGCAGGTCCGATTCCCGGTCGAGGCCGGCGTACGACAGGGTCCGCCCGCCGTCGGCCACCGCCACCGCGTCCGGGGTGGTCCGCGCCTGCCGCCGGAAGGCCGCCAGCACCGACGACCCGCCGGCCGCCGTACCCGTCGCGTTCCAGCGCTCGACCACCGACTCGCGGGCCGCCTCGCTGATCACGCCCAGCCGGCCCACCGGCCGGTCCGGCTCCGCCACCAGCGCGTCGAGGACCCGGACGACCTGCCCGGCCACCTCGCCGGCGGTCGCCCGGTCGACCCGGTCCGGCCGGTAGGACACCCGGATCCGCAGGCGTCCGCCCAGGCTGACGCTCATCGTCAGCGGATAGGTGGTGCCGGCCCGGGTGAGCACCGAGCCGATCGTGACGCCGCCGTCGCCGAGGCCGGCCGCGTCCATCGGGTAGTTCTCGACCATCACGATGGTGTCGAAGACCGCGCCCGGCCCGGCCACCTTCTGGATCGCCGGCAGCCCCAGGTACTGGTGCTCGGTCAGCGCCGACTGGCGGGCCTGCAGGTCCTCGAGGACGTCCAGCACCGGCTGGGCGCCGTCCAGGCGTACCCGGACCGGGACGGTGTTGATGAACATCCCCACCATCCGCTCGACGTCCGGCAGCTCGGCCGGGCGCCCGGACACCACCGAGCCGAACACCACATCGGTACGCCCGGTCAGCCGGGACAGCACCAGCGCCCAGGCGCCGTGCAGGATGGTGCTCAGCGTCAGCCCGTGCCCGCGGGCGAACTCGGTGAGACGCCGGGTGGCGTCCTCGGACAGCTGCTCGCACCGCTCGTCGGGCATCGCCATCGACTTGTCCGCGTCGGCGTCCACCACCGTCGGCTCGTCCAGCCCGGCGAGTTCGGACCGCCACGCCGACCGGGTGGCCGCCTCGTCCTGACGGCTCAGCCAGGCCAGGTAGTCCCGGTGCGAGGGCGCCGGCTCGGGCTGGGCGCCGGCGTACGCGGCCGACACCTCGCCCAGCACGATCGGGGTCGACCAGCCGTCCAGCACCAGGTGGTGCGACGTCAGCACGAGCCGGTGCCGGTCCTCGGCGAGCCGGATCAGCATCAGCCGCAGCAACGGCGCCCGGGTGACGTCGAACCGGTCCGCCTGGTCCTCGTCGAGCAGGCGACCGGCCTCGGCGGCCGCGTCCGCCTCGGCGAGGTGCGACAGGTCCACCACCCGCCAGGGCACGTCCGCCGTACCGGCGACCACCTGCACCGTCCGGCCGGAGGCCGGCTGGTGGAAGCTCGTCCGCAGCGCGTCGTGCCGGGCGGCCACCGAGGTCCACGCCGCGTGCAGCGCGTCGGCGTCCAGCGGCCCCTCCAGGTCGAGGATCCGCTGGCTCTGGTAGACGTCGAGGCCGTCCTCGTCGAGGGCCCGCTCGAAGAGCATGCCCTCCTGCAGGGGCGACACCGGCCAGATGTCGGTCAGCCCGGGCGCCGCCGCCTCCAGTTCGTCGACGTCGTCCTGCGTCAGCTCGACCAGCGCGAAGTCGGAGGGGGTGTGCCCGCCATCCTGGCCGGCCAGCGCGGTGAGCTGGTCGAGCCAGGCCTCACCGAGCAGCTCGACCCGGGCCGGGTCGAGGTCCCGGCCGTACAGGGTGAGCCGCAGCCGCGGACCGCCCGGGGTGTCCTGGACGTCGGCGGCGGCCTCCAGCGAGTGCGCCACCACCACGTCCGGACCGGCCTCCGCGGCGCCGATCGACCCGTCGCGCTCCTGCCACGGGGTGACCCCGGCGGCGGTGCCGGAGCGGCCCAGGTAGTTGAAGCCGATCCGCGGGGTGGGCAGCGCGGCCAGGGTGGCGGCGGTGTCCGGGTTGAGGTGGCGCAGCAGCCCGTAGCCGAGCCCGTCACCGGGCACCGCCCGGAGCTGCTCCTTCACCGATTTCAGCAGGCGGGCCGGGTCGAGCCCGGCGACCTCCAGGCGGACCGGGTGCACGCTGGTGAACCAGCCCACCGTCCGCAACAGGTCCTCGCCGTCGGCGGCGTGCCGGCCGTGACCCTCCACGTCCACCAGCACCCCGGCGTCGCCGCCGCGCCAGCGCGCCACCGCACCGGCCAGCCCGGCGAGCAGGACATCCTGGACACCGCAGTGGAAGGCGCCGGGCACCTCGCCGGCCAGGCGGTGCGCCGCGGGCCCGGACAGCGTCCAGGACCACGAGTGCGGCTGCCCGGTCCGCTCGCCGAGCGAGTCGTCCGCGCCGTCCAGCACGCCGATCCAGTGCTCCAGCTCGGCCACCGTGCTCGCGCTGGACGCCTGCTCGGTCAGTCGCCGCGCCCACTGGCGGTACGACGTGGCAGCGGGTTCCAGGGCGGGGGTGCCGCCGGCGACGAGCGCGTCGTACGCGGTACGCAGGTCCGGCAGCACGATCGACCAGGACACCGCGTCGACCACCAGGTGGTGTGCCACCAGCGCCAGCCGGCCGGGCTCGGTGTCGCCGGCGTCGATCCACACGGCTCGCACCGCGCCACCCGCCGACGGGTCCAACCGGCTCGCCGCCTCGTCGGCCGCCCGCGCGGCGGTCTCGTCGAGGTCGCCGGTGCCGGCCGGCACCCGGCTGATCAGGTCCGCCGCGGTGACGGCGCCCCGCTCGGGCACCACCAGCCGCCCGCCGGGCTCCACCCGGGCGCGCAGCATCTCGTGCGTGTCCAGCACCGCCTGCAGGGCGCCGGCCAGTGCCTCCCGGTCGAAGCCGGGCGGGGTGGCGACCACCCGCGCCTGGGCGAAGCCGGGGCGCGCCGCCTCCGCCCCGAGGGCACGCATCACCGGCGTCCACGGGATCTCGCCGAGACCCGCGCCGGCGGCCGGACGCGCCGGCCGGGCCGGCCCGATCTCGCGCACCTGCGCCGCCAGGCGTTCCGCGGTCCGGTGCTCGAACACCTGCCGCGGGGTCAGCCGGATCCCCTCGCGCCGGGCGCGGGCGGCCACCTGCATCGACGAGATCGAGTCGCCGCCCAGCCGGAAGAAGTCGTCGTCGACGCCGACCCGGTCCAGGCCGAGCACGCCGCCGAAGACCGCGCACAGGATCCGCTCGGCCTCGGTGGCCGGCTCCCGGCCGGTCGACGCCGCGCCGAAGTCCGGTTCCGGCAGGGCCTGCCGGTCGACCTTGCCGTTGACCGTCAGCGGCAGGTCGTCCAGCACGAGCACCGCGGCCGGCAGCATGAACTCGGGCATCGTCGTGGCGAGCTGCTCGCGCAACCCGGCCGGGTCCAGCTCCCGGCCGGACTCGGCGACCACGTAGCCGACCAGGTGCTCGCCCCGGACCGCCACCACGGCCTGGCCGACACCGGGCAGCCCGGCGAGGACCGCCTCGACCTCGCCCGGCTCCACCCGGTAGCCACGGATCTTGACCTGGTCGTCGGCCCGGCCGGCGAACGCCAGCGCGCCCTCGGCGGTCCAGTGGGCCAGGTCCCCGGTGCGGTACATCCGGTCGCCGGAGGCGAACGGGTCGGCGACGAACCGCTCGGCGGTCAGCGCCGCACGACCCAGGTAGCCCTGTGCCACACCGGCGCCGGCGATGTACAGCTCACCGGTCACACCCGGCGGCAGCGGCCGGAGGAAGGCGTCCAGGACGTAGACCCGGCGGCCGGCGAGCGGCCGGCCGATCGGCAGCACCGAGCCGGTCGCGGCGCCGGGCTCGAGCAGCCACCAGGTCGCGCACAGGGTCGCCTCGGTCGGGCCGTAGAGGTGCCGCACCCGGACGTCCGGGCAGGCCCGGCGGACCCGGTCCACCGCCGCCAGGGGCACCGCGTCGCCGCCGGTGAGCACCTCGCGCAGACCGGCGACCGACGCCGGTGACTCCTCGGCCAGCACCCGGAACGCGCCGGCGGTCAGGTGCGCGGTGGTGACGCCGCCGGCCACGTGACCGGCCAGGGCCTCGCCGTCCACCGCGCCCGGCCCGGCGATCAGCACCCGCGCGCCGGACAGCAGCGGCACCCAGATCTCAAACAGGGAGATGTCGAACGCGTGCGAGGCGTGCATCAGCACGGTGTCGCCCGGCCCGGTCCCCCACCCCGGCTCGCCGGCCAGCGCCGCCACGTTGCCGTGCGACACCGCGACGCCCTTCGGCGTGCCGGTCGAGCCGGAGGTGTACATCACGTAGGCGAGGTCGTCCGCGCCGACGGTGACGGCCGGCGGCGCGCTCGCCGCCACCTCCCGCGCCGTCTGCGGGTCGTCCAGCACGATCGGGTCCAGCCCGCCGTCCAGCACCACGGCCCGGAACGCCTCGGCGCACACCGTCGCCGCCGGTTCCGCGTCCGCGAGCATGAACTTCACCCGTTGCGCCGGGTAGGCGGGGTCGATCGGCACGAACGCCGCCCCGGCCTTCCAGACCGCGAGCAACGTGGTGATCAGCTCGGCGGAGCGGTCCATCACCACTGCCACCCGGTCACCGCGCCGGACGCCGCGCCGGCCCAGGTAGCCGGCCAGCCGGTCCGCCCGGGCGGCCAGCTCCCGGTACGTCAGCTCCCGCACCCCGTCGATCACCGCCACCTCGTCGCGACGGCGGTCCACCTGGTCGCCGAGCGACTCCAGCGGCAACCGGACCGGGGCGGGGCCGGATGCCGTACCCCAGAGCCGCACCACCTTGTCGCGCTCCGCCGCGGTGGTCACGTCGATCTCGGCCACCGTGGCCCCGCGCGCGTCCACCAGCTGCCGCAGCACCCCGGTGAGCCGCTCGACGACGGCGAGCGCGCCGGCCTCGTCGAGGAACGCGGTCAGGTAGTCGAGCTTGAGCAGCATCGCCTCGCCGGGCACGGCGACCAGCGTCAGCGGGTAGTGCGCGGCCTCCCGGCCCTGGTGCACCCGGATGCCGAAGGTGTCGGCGGCGGCCGAGCCGCCGAGCTCGCGAGGGAAGTTCTCGAAGACCAGCAGGGTGTCGAAGACGGCGCCGGGACCGGCCGCCCGCTGGACGTCGGCCAGCCCGACGAACTGGTCCGGGATCAGGGCCGACTGCCGGTCCTGCAACTGCGTCAGCATCTCCACCACCGGCTGGCCGCCGTCCAGCGGCACCCGCACCGGCACCGTGTTGAGGAAGAGGCCGACCATCCCCTCGACGCCCGGCAGGTCCGCCGGACGCGCCGAGACCGTCGCGCCGAACACCACGTCGGTACGCCCGGCCAGTCGCGCCAGCACCAGCGCCCACGCGCCCTGCACCACGGTGTTCAGGGTCAGCCCGTGCCCACGCGCCAGCTCTTCCAGCGACCGGGTGAGGTCACCCGGCAGCTCGACCTCGACGCTCTCCGGCATGCCGGACGCCCGTCCCGGGTCGGCGGGCGCGACGAGTGTCGGCTCCTCGGCGCCGCGCAGCTGTTCCGTCCACGCCGCCACCGCCCGCTGCTTGTCCTGCCGGCTCAGCCAGCCCAGGTACTCCCGGTACGGCGTCACCGCCGGCAGGTCCGCCGGGCCGTCGCCGGCCGCGTACAGGGCGGTCAGCTCGTCGAAGACGATGGGCAGCGACCAGCCGTCCATGACCGCGTGATGACAGGTCACCACCAGGCGGTGCCGGTCGCCGGCCAGCCGGATGAGGGTCAGCCGCAGCAGGGGCGCCGCCGTGACGTCGAACGGCGTGAGCCGGTCCTCCTCGGCCAGCTCCCGCACCGCCTGCTCGGGGTCGTCGAGGTGGGAGAGGTCGATCACCCGCCACGGCAGGTCGATCCGGCCGGCGATGACCTGCACGGTCTCGCCCGTCTTGCGCTGCCGGAAGCAGGCCCGCAGCGCGGCGTGCCGGTCCAGCACCGCCTCCCAGGCCGCACGCAGCCGGGCCGGGTCCACCGGCCCGTCGAGATCCAGCAGCCAGTGCCCTACGTAGACGTCCGGTCCGCCCTCGTCGTAGACGGTGTGGAAGAGCAGGCCCTCCTGCAGCGGCGACAGCGGCCAGATGTCCTCGATACGCGACGTGGTCACGGTTGTCCCCCTGATCAGAATTCGGATTCGAGTTCGGCGATCTCTTCCCGGTCCATCGCGACGAGGCCGAACCGCCGCACCGTCTCGCCCTGGTCGCCGGGCGCCGGGGCTGCCGGCTCGACGGCCGCCGCGAGCGCGGCCGGCGTGCGGTGCTGGAACACCTCGCGAGCGCCGATGGCCATCCCGTCGCGGCGGGCCCGTGCGGCGAGCTGCATCGACGTGATCGAGTCCCCGCCCAGCTCGAAGAAGCTGTCGTCGGCGCCGACCCGGTCCAGGCCGAGCACCTCCGCGAAGAGGGCGCACAACGCCCGCTCGGCAGCGGTCGCCGGCTCCCGGCCGGTCGCCCGGCCGCTGAAGTCGGGTTCCGGCAGCGCACCCCGGTCGACCTTGCCGTTCGCGTTGACCGGCAGGGCGTCCAGCACCAGGATCACCGCCGGCACCAGGTATTCCGGCAGTACGGCGGCGAGCTGATCGCGCAGCCGGTCCGGATCCACCCCGGTGCCGGAGACCACGTAACCGATCAGCCGCCCGTCCCGGGCCAGCACCACGGCCTCGTCGACGCCCGGCTGCTCGGCCAGCGCCGTCTCGATCTCGCCCGGCTCCACCCGGTAGCCACGGATCTTGACCTGGTTGTCGGCCCGCCCGGCGAACGCCAGCTGCCCGTCGTCCAGCCAGTACGCCACGTCGCCGGTCCGGTACATCCGCTCGCCCGGTGTGAACGGGTCGGCGACGAACCGCTCGGCGGTCAGCTGAGGGCTGCCCAGGTAGCCACGCGCCACCCCGACACCGGCGATGTAGAGGTCGCCCGCGACGCCCGGCGGCAACGGCCGCAGGAAGGCGTCCAGGACGTACAGCCGCCGGCCCGGCAGCGGCCGGCCGATCGGCAGCACCGTGCCCAGCCGCTCGCCGGGCTCGACAGTCATCCAGGACGCGCACAGCGTGGTCTCGGTCGGCCCGTACGAGTGCCAGACCCGCAGCGTGGGGCAGGCCTGCCGGACCCGTTCCAGGGCGCCGAGCGGCACCACGTCACCACCTGTCGAGACGGCGCGCAGCCCGGCGAACGACTCCGGCGCCTCCTGTGCCAGCGCCCGGAACTGCCCGGCGGTGAAGTTCACCGCGGTCAGGCCGGCGGCGACGTGCGCGGCCAGCCGTTCCGCGTCGATCACGCCCGGCCCGGCGATCATCACCCGCGCGCCGGCCAGCAGCGGCACCCACACGTCGAACAGCGACGCGTCGAAGGTGTGCGGCGCGTGCATCAGCACCGCGTCGCCGGGTGCCATCTCCCAGCCCGGGTCGCCGGCCAGCGCCGCCACGCCGCGGTGCTCGATCGCCACGCCCTTCGGCGTCCCGGTCGAGCCGGACGTGTACATCACGTACGCCAGGTCGTGCGGCCCGATCGCCACCGGCGCCACGTCGCCGGCGACGGCGTCCTCCACGGCGATCCGCGGGTGGTCCGCCGGCACCAGGCCCGCGCCGTCCGCCCGGCACAGCACCGCGGTGGCCAGCGAGTCGGCCAGCATGAACGCCACCCGCTCGGCCGGATAGGCCGGATCCACCGGTACGAACGCGGCGCCCGCCTTCCACACCCCGAGCCACGCCGCGAGCACCTCGGCGGACCGCTCCAGGAGCACCGCGACCCGGTCGCCGCGGCGGACGCCCCGTTCGGTGAGCAGCCGGGCCAGGCCGCCGGACCACTCGTCGAGCTCCCGGAACGAGAACGACCGGTCGCCCTCGGTGATCGCCGGCGCGTCCGGGGCCAGCGCCACCCGCCGGCGGAACAGGTCGACCGCCGAGATCGCCGGCACCGCCTCGCCGGTCCGGTTCCACCGGGTGACGGTCAGCTCCCGTTCGGCCTCGCTGAGCACGTCCAGGCGGCCGACCGGCGTCTCCGGATTCTCGACGATCCGCTCAAGGACCCGGGTCAGTCCGTGCAGCGCCGCACCGGCGACCCGGGCGTCGAGCATCTCCGGGTGGTGCTGCGCCTCGATCTCCAGGCGCTCGCCCGGCATCACGCCGAGGGTGATCGCGTACGGCGACGCCTGGTGGAAGTCCCGCAGCGTCAGGGTGATGCCGCGCGGGCCGGCCGGCGCCGCTCCCGGGTCGGCGTAGTTCTCGAAGACCAGGATGGTGTCGAAACCCGCCCCGCCCAGCTTCTGGATCTCCGGCAGCCCCAGGTGCTGGTGCGAGATCAGCGCGGACTGCCGCTGTTGCAGGTCGGTCAGCATCCGCACCACCGGCTGGGCGCCGTCCAGGCGTACGCGTACCGGCACGGTGTTGATGAACAGCCCGACGCACTCCTCCACGCCGGGCAGCTCGGCCGGGCGCCCGGCGACCGTCGCGCCGAACACCACGTCGGTGCGCCGGGCCAGCCGGGCCAGCACCAGCGCCCACGCACCCTGCACCAGCGTGTTCAGCGTCAGCCCGTGCCGGCGGGCGAACCGGACCAGCGCGGCGGTGAACTCGGGCGAGTGCCGGACCACCTCGCGTACCGGCAGTTCCGGCGCCTTCCCGGCCGCCTCGGCGTTGCCCACCGTCGACCCGTCGGCGCCGGCCAGCTCGGCCCGCCAGGCCTCCCGGGCGGCCGCCTTGTCCTGCCGGTTCAGCCAGGCCAGGTGGTCGCGGTAGGAGCCGGGCCGCCGCAGTCCCGCCGCGCCGCCCGCCTCGTAGATCGCCAGGAGATCGGACTCGAGGATGGCCCGGGACCACCCGTCCATCAGCACGTGGTGGCTCGTCGTCACCAGGCAGTGCCGCTCCGGGCCGAGCCGGATCAGCAGCAGCCGCAGCAGCGGAGCCTTCGCCAGGTCGAACCGGGCGGCGCGCTCCTTCTCGGCGAGCACGCCCACCTCGGCCAGCGCGTCCTGCTCGGCCAGGTGCGAGAGGTCGCGGGTGGCCCAGGGCAGCTCGACCCGCCGCGGGATGAGCTGCACCGTCTCGCCGGACTTGCGCCGGTGGAAGCAGGCGCGCAGCGCCGGGTGCCGGTCGAGGACCGCCGCCCAGGCCTGCCGGAAGCGCTCCGGGTCCAGCGGCCCGTCGATGATCTGTGACTGCTGGATGAGCTGGAGGTCGGGGGCCGCCTCGTCGAACGACGCGTGGTAGAGCATCCCCTCCTGCATCGGGGAGAGCGGCCAGACCTGCTCGAGCGCCGAGCCGGGGGACGTCGTCGAAGTGTTCACGCTGCTCTGCCTCCACCATGTGCGGCTGCGATGGCCTCGAAGTTCTCGATCTCGTCCTGATCCAGGTCGAGCAGGTCGAAGTCGGACGCGGTGTGTCCGCCCGCGGTCGGATCGTCGGCCTGGCGGGCGAGCCCGGCCAGCACGTCGGTCCAGATCCGGCCGAACCGGTCGATCTCCGCCTCGTCGCATCGATCGGCCGGCCAGCTCAGCGCGAGGGTCAGCTCCGGGCCGTCCCGGGTGTCCCGGACGAACGCGTTGACCTCCAGCGCGTGCGGCAGTGCCATGCCGGGCTCCATCAGGCCGCCGACCGCGCCGACCGGCTGCCACGCCCGTACCTCGCCGTGCTGGTCGCCGGTGAACCGGCCCAGGTAGTTGAACCCGATGGCCGGCGACGGCAGCGCCGCCAGCACCGGTCCGGTCGTCTCGTTGAGGAAGCGCAGCAGCCCGTAGCCGAGCCCGTCACCCGGGACCGCCCGGAGCTGCTCCTTCACCGACTTGAGCAGCCGGCCCGGGTCCAGGCGGGCGACCTCCAGCCGGACCGGGTGCACGCTGGTGAACCAGCCCACCGTCCGGGACAGGTCCATCCCGTCGGCCGGATGCCGGCCGTGGCTCTCCACGTCCACCAGCACGAACTCCCGGTCGTGCCAGCGCGCCACAGCGGCCGCCAGCCCGGCCAGCAGGACGTCCTGGATCCCGCAGTGGAAGGCGGCGGGCACCGTCTCCACCAGGGCGGCCGCCCGCTCCGGCGGCAGGGTCCACGACCGCTGCCCGGCGGGCGATCCGCCGACCGGCGCGGGCCACGGTTCCGCCTCGCCGACGACGGCGGTCCAGGCGTCCAGTTCGCCGGTCCGCTCCGCGGTGTGCGCCCACTCGCCGAGCAGATCCGCCCACCGCCGGAACGAGACGTCCACCGGGTCGAGCTCCGGTTCCCGGCCCGCGGCCACCGCCTCGCACGCCGCCCGCAGGTCCGGCAGCAGGATGCGCCAGGACACCGCGTCGACGGCGAGATGGTGCGCCACCAGCACGATCCGTCCCGCCCGGCCGGCGTCCGCCGTCACCCACACCAGCCGCAGCGCCGCGCCGGTGGCCGGATCCAGCTCGGCGGCCACCCGCCGGGCGCAGCGATGCGCGATGTCGTCCAGATCGCCGTCGCCGGCCTCGACCCGCTCGACCAGGCGCGCCGCGTCCAGCGACCCGCGCTCGCCGACCACCAGCCGCCCGGCGTCCACCCGCATCCGCAGCGCGTCGTGCACGTCCACCACCGCCGCCAAGCCCGCGACCAGCACGTCGGTGGTCAGCTCCGGGGGCGCGCCGGCCACCACCCACTGCGCGAACCCGGGTCCGGTCACGCCGTCGCCGAGCAGCCGCATCACCGGCGTCCGCGCGACCTCGCCGGCCCCGTCGTCAGCACCGGTCCGGCCGGACCGCCGCGGTGCCGCCCGGGTCGCCAGCCGGGCCAGCCGTTCCGGCGTCCGCAGGTCGAAGACGTCCCGGGCGATGAACGTCAGACCGGCCCGCCGGGCCCGCGCCACCAGCTGCATCGACGTGATGGAGTCGCCGCCCACCTCGAAGAAGCTGTCGTCCACGCCGACCCGGCGCAGGCCGAGGACCTCGGCGAAGAGGTCGCACAGGACCCGCTCGGCGTCGGTACGCGGCTCGCCGCCGGCCGCACCGGCGGCGAAGTCCGGGTCCGGCAGCGCGGCCCGGTCGATCTTGCCGTTCGGGGTGACCGGCAGCGCCGCCAGCGGCACCACCACCGCGGGCACCAGGTGGTGCGGCAGCCGGGAGGCGAGGTCGTCGCGTACCGCGCGCGGGTCGACGTCGGCCGGCGACACGTAGGCCAGCAGGCGGTCCGCGCGAACCGTCACCGCGGCCTGGGCGACACCCGGGTAGCCGGACAGCGCGGCCTCGATCTCGCCGGGCTCGATCCGGAAGCCACGGACCTTCACCTGGTCGTCGGCCCGCCCGGCGAACACCAGGTCGTGCCGCTCGGTCCAGTACGCCAGGTCGCCGGTCCGGTACATCCGCTCGCCGGGCACGAACGGGTCGGCGACGAACCGCTCGGCGGTCAGCCCCGCCCGGTTCAGGTAGCCGCGGGCCAGCCCGATCCCGGCCACGTACAGCTCACCGGTGATCCCCGGCGGCACCGGCCGCAGGAACGCGTCGAGCACGTAGGAGCGGCCGCCGGCGATCGGCGTACCGATCGGCACCACGTCGCGGCCCGCCACCAGCGGCGGGCTCATCGTCGCGCACACCGTGGCCTCGGTCGGCCCGTACGCGTTGATCATCCGCCGCCCGCCCGACCACCGATCCGCCAGCCCCGGCGGGCAGGCCTCCCCGGCCACCACCACCGTCGCCAGCAGTTCCGGCAGGTCGTCGGCGGTGGCCAGCACCGACGGCGGCACCGTCACGTGGGTGACGTCCCACCGCCCGATCGCCTCGGCCAGCGACACCTGGGGTGGCAGGTCCCGCTCGGGCGCCATCAGCAGCGTGGCCCCGGACAGCAGCGCCATCAGCGTCTCCGACACCACGGCGTCGAAGCCGAGCGCGGCGAACTGCAGGACCCGCGACGACGCGGTGACGGCGAACCTGTCGATCTGCGCGGCGGCCAGGTTGCCCAGGCCCGCGTGCGTCACCACGACGCCCTTCGGGGTCCCGGTGGAGCCCGAGGTGTAGATGACGTACGCCGCGTCGTCCGGCCGCACGCGCGGCGGCTCGCCGACCGGGCCGCTGACCGGTTCCAGCGCGTCGGCCACCACCAGCCGATCCGCGAACCGGTCCGGCACCGTCTCCCGAGTCTTGGCCACGCAGACCACCGCCACCGGATCCGCGTCGCCCAGGATCCAGGCCACCCGCTCGGCCGGGTACGCCGGATCCACCGGCACGAACGCCCCGCCGGCCAGCGACACCCCGAGCATCCCGATCACCGACCACGCCGACCGGCCGACCAGCACGCCGACCCGGCTCTCCGGTCCGACGCCGCGCGCCCGCAGCCCGGCCGCCAGCGCCGCCGCCCGGGCCCACAGCTCGGCGTACGTCAGCTCGCCCTCGTCGTCGGCCACCGCGATCGCCCGCGGCCGTTCCCGCACCACCCGCTCGACCAGCGCGGGCAACGACTGCCCCACCGCCAGCGCCGCGGGCGGATCGCCGATCGGGCCGGCGGCCAGGCCGATCCGGCCGACCAGCTCGCCGGGATCGGCGGCCAGGCCGGCGAGCACGCCGGTGAACCAGTCCAGCACCGACCCGGCGACGGTCTCGTCGACCTGCTCGGGCCGGTAGGCGAGCTGGATCCGGCAGCGCTCCCCCGGGATGATCCCGAGGGTCAGCGGGTAGTGCGTCCCCTCGACGGTGCCCAGGTAGGTGAACTGGCCGGCGTAGTCGCGCGGGTAGCTCTCGAACACCAGCAGGGTGTCGAACGTCGCGCCCGGCCCGGCCACCTTCTGGATCTCCGGCAGCCCCAGGTGCTGGTGCGGCATCAGGGCCGCCTGCCGCCGCTGCAGCCGGGCCAGCAGGTCGGCGACCGGCTGCCCGGCGTCCAGCGTCACCCGGACCGGCACCGTGTTCATCATCAGGCCCGGCATCGATTCGACACCCGGCAGTTCCGCGGGGCGGCAGGCGACGGTGGTGCCGAACACGACGTCGGTACGCCGGGTGAGCCGGGACAGCACCATCGCCCAGGCGGCCTGCACCACCGTGTTCAGGGTCAGTCCGCGGGCCCGGGCGACCTCGGTCAGTCCAGTGTAGAGCTCCGGCGGGAGGAACGTGACACGGTAGTCGTAGCCGGTGCCGGCCGAGGTGCGGGCGATCGGCGCCGGCTCGTCGAGGCCGGCCAGCTCGGCCCGCCACGCGGCCCGGGCCGCCTCCCGGTCCTGCCCGGCCAGCCAGGCCAGGTAGTCCCGGTACGAGGCGGCCGCACCGGCCCGCTCCGGGAGCCGGCCGCCGGCCGCGTACGCCTCGGCGACCTCGTTCAGGATGACCGCCACCGACCAGCCGTCGGTGAGGATGTGGTGGTGGACCACCAGCAGGCGGTGCCGGCCCGCGCCGTACCCGACCAGGACCAGCCGGAACAGCGGTGCCCGGGCGAGGTCGAAGCGCTGCCGCTGTTCCCGCTCGGCCAGCTCGGCGACGGCCCGGTCGACGTCGGCGTCCGCGGCCAGCTCCACCTCCCGCCACGGCAGCACCACCTCTCCGGTGGCGACCTGCAGCGTCCGGCCCGAGGTCAGCCGGACGAACCGCAGGCGGAGCTCGGCGTGCCGGGCGAAGACCGCCTCCCACGCGGCGCGCAACCGGGACGCGTCCAGCGGCCCGTTCAGCTCCAGGATCCACTGCGCCTGGTAGATGTCGGTGCCCTGGTCGTCGAGGGTCGACTGGAAGAGCAGGCCCTCCTGCAGCGGCGCCAGCGGCCAGATCTCCCGCGCCCCCGGCACGGCTTCCGCCAGTTCCGCCTCCTCGTCCGCGGTGAGGACGACCAGCGGGCGATCGGTGGTCTCGCCGGCCGGCACGGCGCGCGCCGCGGCCGCCAGCCCCGCCGGGGTCCGCTCCACGAAGATCTGGGTGGGCGTCACCAGCAGGCCGGCCTTGGCCGCCCGCGCCGCCAGCCGCATCGCCGCTATCGAGTCGCCGCCCAGGTCGAGGAACCCGTCGTCGGCGCCGACCCGGTCCAGCCCGAGGATCTCGGCGAACAGGCCGCACAGCAGGCGCTCGGTCTCGGTGACCGGCTCCCGGCCGGTGGCCTCCGCCGCGAAGACCGGGGCGGGCAGAGCCGCCCGGTCCACCTTGCCGTTGCCGGTCAGCGGCAACGCGTCCAGCGTCAGCACCACGGCCGGGACCATGTACTCCGGCAGCACCGCACCCAGCCGCTCCCGGATCAGCCCCGGGTCGGCACCGGTCACCGCGTAACCGACCAGACGCCCGCCGACCGCCAGCACCACCGCCTCGTGCACGTCCGGCTGCGCGATCAGCGCCGCCTCGACCTCACCCGGCTCGACCCGGTAACCACGGATCTTCACCTGATCGTCGGCCCGGCCGGCGAACAGCAGCTCACCGTCGCGGGTCCAGCGCGCCAGGTCCCCGGTGCGGTACATCCGCTCACCGGCGGCGAACGGATCGGCCACGAACCGCTCCGCCGTCAGGGCGGGATTGCCCAGGTAGCCGTCCGCCAGGCCGGCACCGGACAGGTACAGGTCACCCACCACGCCGGCGGCCACCGGCCGGAGCGACGCGTCGAGCACCTGAGCCCGGCGGCCGGGAAGCGGGCGGCCGATCGGCAGCACCGGGCCCAGCACGTCACCCGGTTCGAGCAGGTGCCAGGTCGCGCACAGGGTCGTCTCGGTCGGGCCGTACAGGTGCCGGACCCGGACCTCCGGGCAGACCGCCCGCACCTTCGCCACGGCGTGCACCGGCACCACGTCACCGCCGGTGAGCACCTCGCGCAGGCCGGCGAACGACTCCGGCGACTCCTCGGCCACCGCGCGGAAGCTGCCCGCGGTCAGGTGCACCCTGGTCACTCCGGCGGCGATCGCCTCCCGCACCCGCCGGGCGTCCACCGGGCCGGGTTCGGCGATCACCACGCGGGCGCCGGACACCAGCGGCACCCAGATCTCGAGCAGGGAGGCGTCGAAGGCGTACGGCGCGTGCATGAGGATCGACTCGCCCGGGGTCACCGCCCAGCCGGGGCTGGCCACCAGCTCCGCCACGCTGCGGTGCGGGACCGCGACGCCCTTCGGGGTGCCGGTCGAGCCGGAGGTGTACATCACGTAGGCCAGGTCACCCGGGCCGGCCGTGACCGCCGAGCCGTCACCCGCCTCGGCACCGGTGACCACGAGCGTCCCGATGCCGTCCGGCACCCGGCCGCGCGTCGCGGCCGAGCACACCAGCAGCGACACCCCCGCGTCCGCCACCAGGAACGCGATCCGCCGCGCCGGATGGGCGGCGTCGATCGGCACGTAGGCCGCTCCCGCCTTCCACACCGCGTACAGCGTCACCAGCAGGTCCGCCGAGCGGTCCAGGAGCACCGCGACCCGGTCGCCGCGGCGCACGCCCCGGGCGGCCAGCCGGCCGGCCAGACCGTTCGCGAGGTCGTCCAGCCGCCGGAACGTCAGCACCCGATCCCCGTCGGCCACCGCCACCGCGTCCGGCGTCCGGTCCGCCTGACGGGCGAGCAGCTCGGGCACCGTCACTCTGGTCTGCGCTGCGGAAATCATCGTTCCCCTTCACCTACCGTCTGGTGCGCCGGCCCATTCACCACTGCCGTCCACTTCGGCGAATTGCCATTCGGCGCGCTCCGCGCAATGGCCTTTCCCGACTCTTTCTCACCTCGATGATGCTGGTGAGATCCGCTGTCCACGAGCGAGTCCAAGCGACCATCAAGAACAGTTGGACACCATTCAAAAATCCAGTTTTCGGTACGGCGGAAAGCCGCCGTGGCAACGGAACCAGAGAGTGCGCGGCCGCGGTCCGGCGGCTCACTCCCCCGGCCGGGGTCAGGACGCGCTGACCGGCACGTCGTCGACCACGAGGCCGGTCTCCGATCCGGATCGCGGCGGAATGCCTCGCCGCGACGAGACTCGGCGCACGGTGGTGACTCCGCCCGGCCGGGGCCAGACGGAGTCGCGGGAGGGGTTCTGCTACGGCTTGGTGCCGACGACCAGCGCGTGCTCGAAAGGCAGGTCGCCGATCGCCGTGACGTCGGTGAAGCCGGCCCGCCGCAGCCAGCCCTCGATCTCGGGCACCGGCCATGCCATCCCCCGGCCGGTGGCCAGGATGTTCAGGTAGAGCGACAGCCGGGCGGCCAGCGGGCCACCCACCTCGTCGTCGGCGGCACTGAAGCCGTACACCGAGACCTTGCCACCCGGCGGCAGCACCTCGAACGCCTTGCTGACCAGGGTCTGCGCCTGCTCGGCCGAGACGGTGTCCAGGACGTGGCTGAACAGCACGTGGTCGGCGCCGGCCGGGAACGGGTCGGCGAGCATGTCGGCCGAGCAGAAGTTGACCCGGCCGGCGAGATCGCCGGGCAGCCCGGTCTTGGCCATGTCCATCACGTTCGGCAGGTCGAGCAGCGTGGCGGTGAGACCGTCGTGGGCGCCGAGCAGGTGGGCGCAGTTCGTGCCGGCGCCGGCCCCGACGTCCAGCAGGTGCCGGCTGTTCGCGACGTCGAGGTGGTCCAGCAGGCCGGGCATGGTCTGCAGGGTGAACGCCGACATGGCGGAGTGGAAGATCTCGGCCAGCTCCGGGTCGTGGGCCAGGCGCTCGTACAGCGTGCCCTCGGTGCCCTCGTGCGCGCTGATGGTGCTGTTCGTGCCGGCCGTCAGCGCCGCGGTCATGTGGTAGAAGGCCGGGTAGTACAGCGTCTTCCAGCTGCGCAGGATGTGGCGCCAGCTCTCCGGGCCGGTGGCGGCCAGCAGCTGCTCGGCGACCGGGTGGTTGGCGTACTCGTCGCCGGTCTTGGTGACCAGGCCGGACGCGGTCAGGCCGAGCAGCAGCACCCGGGTCTTGTGCGGCTCCATGGCGGTGAACCCGGCGAGCTCTGCCGCGGTTGCCGTGCCGCGGCCGGAGAGGAAGTCGAACACTCCCAGCTCGACGCCGGTCACAACCGCGTTGAACAGCGCCGGGCCGTTGACGATCAGCTGGAAACGACGATAGACGTCGTCGGACTCCCTCAAATCACTCATCAACCTGATCCTTTCCTGCGCGTTCGCCTCACGACACGTGAGATCAGCGATCCTCATCATGCTGATCCGACTCGATGTCTACGAGACGGTCCAAGCGAGCATTTCCGACGCTTGGACGCGGCGCGGGACGATCAGGTGACGCGCGTACCGGTCGCTCAGCGCATCCGCGGGTCCTCGCTGGCGTCGGCGTACATGGCCGGGCAACCGTGCTCGATCGCGGCGGCCCGCAGCTCGTGGTGCCAGGGCTCGTTGCGGTAGATCTGGCACAGCCCGTAACCGGCGCCGTGCGCCGCCAGCCAGGCCCCGCCGTCCGAGGACACCAGGTCGACCGCGTGGCCGGCCACGTGAGCCGACTTGTCCGCCGGCGCGACCCAGCGGGCGGCCTCCCGCTCCGAGCCGTACTTGACCTTCGCCTCACGCAGCAGCCGCTCCTGGTACGCCCGGGCCCGCCAGCCGCTGCTGACCTGGAAGGTCACCCCGGCCCGGGCGGCGTCCGCCGCGGCCGCCCGCAGGGCGTGGAGCAGCTCGGGGTCGAGGTTGGCCACACCGGGATACCTGTCGTCGAACACCGTCGCGCTGTCCGGGAGACCACCGTCGCCCTCGGCCACCGGGCCGCCGCGACCGTGCACCAGGTCGCCGATCGAGACCCCGGTGAAGCCTGCCGACAGGGACACCAGGATGCCGAGGACGAGCGCGACGGCGGCGAGGCCGACGACGCCTGGTCCGGTGGTCTCGCGGGTCGTGGTGCGGGCTGTCCGGATACGACTCATGCCGGTCAGCTCACCCAACGTGCTGTTGCCGGCACGTATGGGAATTCCGATAGGCGGACGATAAGGGACGCCTCGTACCATCGGACCGTGCGCGTGTTGATTGTGGAGGACGAGCCCTACATGGCGGAAGCCGTTCGCGACGGCCTGCGGTTGGAGGCGATCGCCGCCGACATCGCCGGCGACGGTGACACCGCGCTGGAGTTGTTGAGCGTCAACGCCTATGACATCGCCGTGCTCGACCGCGACATCCCCGGCCCGTCCGGCGACGAGGTCGCCCGGCGCATCCTCGCCTCCGGCAGCGGGATGCCGATCCTCATGCTCACCGCCGCCGACCGGCTCGACGACAAGGCGTCCGGGTTCGAGATCGGCGCCGACGACTACCTGACCAAGCCGTTCGAGCTGCGCGAGCTGGTGCTTCGCCTGCGGGCGCTGGACCGTCGCCGCGCGCACAGCCGGCCGCCGGTGCGCGAGATCGCGGGCCTGCGCCTGGACCCGTTCCGGCGCGAGGTCTACCGCGACGGGCGGTACATTCCGCTCACCCGCAAGCAGTTCGCCGTTCTCGAGGTCCTGATCGGCGCCGAGGGCGGTGTGGTCAGCGCCGAGGAGCTGCTCGAGCGGGCCTGGGACGAGAACGCCGACCCGTTCACCAACGCGGTCCGCATCACCGTCTCGGCGCTGCGCAAACGCCTCGGCACGCCCTGGATCATCGCCACCGTGCCCGGAGTGGGATACCGCATCAGTGCCCAGCCCGAGGCGGAGGACGACGGCGGCGGCGACCGTGGCTAGGGCTCCCGGCTGGAGTGTCCGCCTCAAACTCACTCTCAGCTACGCGGGGTTCCTCATGCTCGCCGGCGCGCTGCTGCTGGCCGTCGTCTGGGTCTTCCTCCTGCGCTATGTGCCCGACCAGCCCCATCCCCCGCCGCTGGACACGCTCGGCGGGACCGTCTATCGTGCCGACGATCTCATCCTGCAAGGTCCCAGCCGCCATGACCTGCTGAGCGCCTTCGCGCCGCGGGCCGCCGAGGTGATGGTGTTCCTGCTGGTGTTCGGTCTGCTGGGCGGCTGGATCCTGGCCGGCCGGATGCTCTCCCCGGTCACCCGCATCACCGAGGCCACCCGCCTGGCCGGCACCGGATCGCTGTCCCACCGCATCCGGATGCCCGGCCACAGCGACGAGTTCCGCGAGCTCGCCGACGCCTTCGACACCATGCTGGAACGGCTCGAGTCGCACGTCGCCGAGCAGCAGAGGTTCGCCGCCAACGCCTCGCACGAGTTGCGTACCCCGTTGTCGATCACGAAAACCCTGCTCGACGTGGTCCGCAAGGATCCGAGTCACCTCACCGAGGAGTTCCTCGACCGCCTGCACGCCGTCAACTCCCGGGCGATCGCCCTCACCGAGGCGCTGCTCATGCTCAGCCGGGCCGACCAGCGCTCCTTCGAGCCGGAGCGCGTCGACCTGTCGCTGGTCGCGGAGGAGGCCACCGAGACCCTCCTGCCCCTCGCCGAGAAGTGCGACACCACGGTGGAGACGTCCGGCGACCTCGCCCACGCGCTCGGCTCACCGGCCCTGCTGCTGCAGCTGACCACCAATCTGATGCAGAACGCGATAGTCCACAACCTGCCCAAAGCGGGGTCGGTGTGGGTGACCACCGCCCTGCACGACCGGAGCGTGGCGCTGACCGTGGAGAACACCGGTGAGGAGCTCACCCCGGAGCTGATCTCGACCCTCACCGAGCCGTTCCAGCGCGGCACCGAGCGGATCCACGCGGACCACGCCGGCGTGGGGCTCGGCCTGGCGATCGTCAAGGCCATCGTCACCGCCCACGACGGGACCCTCACCCTGGCCCCCCGCGACGGCGGCGGTCTGCGCGTCACGGTGCGGCTGCCCGCGGCCCCGCCGCCGGAGCGCGATGGCCGGCGCCTGCCGCCGGCGCCCCGCCGCTCGCCCGAGTGAGGCCTGTCACGCCAGCATGGCCTGCCCGGGGAAACCGGCGCCGCCGGGCAGGACGAAGTAGTAGCCACCGCCGAACGGCTTGACGAACCTCTCCAGCGCCTCGCCGGCGAGCCGGCGCTGGATGGCGGCGAAACCCTGGTCCACGTCGCGCTGGAAGCAGACGAAGATCTGGCCGGTGTCCGTCCCGGCGAGACGGTAGGCATGGCCACGGCGCAGGATCGGCCGTTCCCGGCCGGTGTCCGGATAGGCCCGCCGGATGTGGGCGTCGAGCGGGATGACCGCGCCGCGCGGGTCGGCCGCGAACCGGGGCAGGTCGCGCTCGCCGGACTCGCCGAGAGGCGCTCCGGTGTTCTTGTGCCGCCCGATGACCCGTTCCTGGACGGCGGCCGGCTGCGCGTCCCAGGCCGGCACGGCCAGCCGGATCAGCCGCACCACCTGGTAGCTGCCACCCACGCACCAGGCCGGCTCGTCGTCGTAGGGCTGGACCCATACGCAGCGGTCCATCAACTCGCCGTTCTCCGGGTCGGGATTCCCGGCGCCCTCCTTGAATCCCAGCGGGTTGCGCTGCCGGTGCGTGCCGGCCAGCCGCCACCGCGGCGTGAGATGCGGGAACCCGCCGGCCAGCATCGCCGCTATCGGTTCCCGGGTCTCCGCGCCGATCTGGACCAGCAGGTCGCCGTGGCACCACCGCGGATCGAGCGCGTCGTTGGGGAAGGACGGCATCCGGGTCAGCCGGCGTGGCCGCTCGATGCCGAACCGGCCGTCGAACAGCGAGGCGCCCGCGGCGATCGTCACTGTCGCGCCGGAGACGGGTGCGCTCAACGCCCGGAGCGCCTCGGCGAGTTCCCCCGCGTCCCGGGCTGTCACGTCGAACGCCACGAACTCCGTTGCGGCGCACGAGGGCGTCACCACGCCGGCTTGGCGCCCGGGTGCGGCGGCCGCCACAGCCGGCGGGTCCGTCCTTCTCGGTCCGGCCCCCTCGATCGCCGTGCATCCGGCGAGACCGGCCAGGCTGGTGGCGGTCAGCAGCAGAGCCCGCCGGTCGACGGCCAGGTGGGTGAGGTGCCCACGGTCAGCGTCCTCGGACAAGATCGGTTCTCCTCCATCGGCTCCGGGAGCACCGGGCGGGGCCGGGTGCTCGGTACCGCGGGCCGGCCGCACCACCTGGTGTGGCCGGCCCGCTGACGTGGCGGGACTCGAGCCCGCTGTCACTTCCCCCCGAGGACGTACAGCTGGCCGTTGTTCTGCGCGTACACCCGGCCCCGGGAGTCGAGCGACACGGGCGTGTAGGCGGACGCGATGGTCTTGGACAGGAAGACCTTCTCGCGCCGCTGCCCACGGCTGTCGATGACGTAGAAGTTGCCGTCCTGGGACAGGCCGTAGACCGCACCGTCGCGGTCGACGGCCGGCGCGCTGATGCACCACTCGAAGCCGTCCGGGTGCTGCCCCTCGTCGACGCAGCTCACCGTGCCGTCCGGGAGCCGTTCGCAGGTCCTGGTCTCGGTCTCGGCGTGTGACCACTCCGGCTTCAGGTCGGCGTTCAGCCGGGTGATGTACTGCGCGCCGCCGTCGTAGTGCAGGTCCTTCACGTACAGCGAGTACGTGCCGTCGTGCCGGTACACCGCCGGTGTGATGTCCCAGCCGTAGTCGTAGTTGGTCAGGTAGTGGCCGCGGCTGTCGAACTTCATCAGGTGGCCGCGCTGCACGTTGTAGAAGTTCCGCGTCCCGTAGACGACAGCACCGTCGGGCAGCACCACCGGCGACGCCGTGCTCTCGTCCTCCACGCCGGCGGCCGGTCGCAGGTTGGTGTACGGGTCGACACCGCGGGGCGCGCCGGCGCGGCAGTCGAAGGGGCCGGTGCCGTAGGGGACGAGCACGCCGCACCCGTCGTTCAGGATGCCGCGCAGCGACGTGGCCCAGCGCAGGGTGAGGTCGGCGTTCAGGGCGACCAGGTACCCGTAGTTGTGGCCGCCCGCGACGTTCTGCGCGCGGGTGACGGTGTACACGGCGCCGTCCGGGCCGACCGCCGGCGCGACACCGAACGCCGCACGCTGGGAGAGGCACGGCGACCGCACGGGTTTCGCCAGTGAGCCGTCCGGCTTCGGCGGCGGTGGCAGTGGCAGGTCCTCGGTGAACTCCTCGTAACAGAGGTCGGTGGGCCGCGGTGCGCCCGGGATGAGCGTGCGGTAGTCGACCGTGCTGAGCTTCCCGCCCGGGGTGGCCCGCACCAGCCAGCCGTGCACGTCGTCCAGCCCGCTCGCGGTCCGTTCGCGGCGGACCACGTTGTAGAGCAGCGTGCCGTCCGCGTCGAGGGTGAGCGCGCCCGGGGTGAACGCCGCGGGATCGACGGCGCCGCCGAACGGGTTGATCCGCCGGATCACCCGGCCGTCCTTCTTGTCCAGCTGGAACACGGTGCCGCCGGAGCCGGGCACGTAGACCGAGGTCCGGCTCATCGCGGACTGGAACAGGCTCTCCCGCCCGACGATGGCGCTGGGCTTCCAGTCCGACGTGAACGACCAGGCCGGCACCAGGCGGCCGGCCCGCCAGCGGGATGCCTGGATCGACCAGGTCTCGCGTCGCAGGTTTCCGACATCCCGCCCGCAGGGAGCCGGCCGCCCCGATCGGGGCGGATCACAACTGACGTACGAGCCGCCCTTCTTCAGGACGAACACGTTGCCCTCGCCGTCCACCAGGGGCGCGGGGAGGTGCACCGGGATGTAGCTCCCGGACTGGGACTCCCCGGCCTCCTGCTCGGCGAAGGGATCGACGACCATGTGCTCGACCAGCTGAAGGTTCCGCTGGCCCGGCGCACAGGAGTGCCCGGTGTGCGCGGCACTCTGCCCCCACTGCGTCCAGGCGCAGTCCGGCCGTATCTGGGTGGGGGTGACCGGAGAGGTCAGGGGTAACACGATGGCGGCGAGAGCCGCGAGGCGCAAGAACATGCAATGCCCTCCAACGGGAACGCACTATTCGGCCATTCCCTGGGGACATTACTTTCGCACCGCCGCTGTCCAAACAATCACCTTGGACAATCGGCGGCGCCCGGTACGCTCACGGCGAGAGCGCTTTCTTATCGCGTACCGAAAAATGATCTTCCGATAAAGCCGGCGGCGCGCATCCGGCGGCCGGACACCGGCACCAAAGGCGATGCCGGTGCTCCATTCATCGGCCGTTCGCGAAGTTCAAACAATTGATAATGCTGTTCTCGACGGTGTCGGTCAGCGCGTGATCGGTATGAAAGGCCATGTGCGGGCTGATGATGGCGTGCGGCATCTCCTGCAGACGCGCCACGGCGGTGCTCGCGATGGGCTTGCTCCGGCAGTCGTGGTAGAAGATGCCCTCCTCACCCTCGACGACGTCCAGTGCCGCACCGGCCAGCCGGCCGCTCTGCAGCGCCGGGATGATGGCATCGGTGTCGATCAACGCGCCACGTCCGGTGTTGATGACGACGGCGCCGTGCTTGAGCTGCGCGATGCGCCGGCGGTCGAGCAGATGACGCGTGTCGGCGACGAGCGGGGTGTGCAGGGTGACGATGTCACTCTCGTGCAGCAGCTCGTCGAGCGGCACGTAGCGGACCGACGTCCCCCGGCGCGTGTCGTGGGCCAGGATGCGGCAGCCGAAGCCGCGCAGCCGGTCGATGACCGCCGACCCGATACGACCGGTGCCCACCACGCCGACGGTCAGGTCGCGCAGCTCCCGGCCACGCCTGTCGGGCAACCGGTAGTCGTGGGCGTCCGCGCGACGGAGCATGGACTTCATGTGCCGCACCGCCATGAGCATCAGCATCAGCGTGTAGTCGGCGACGCTGTCCGACGAGTAGGAGACGTTGCCCACGGAGATGCCGACGCTGCGCGCGTACGCCACGTCGATGTGGTTGAAGCCGATGCTGCGGGTGGAGATGTAGCGCACCCCGACCCGGCTGAGCGCGAGCAGCGTCCGGTCGGTGACCTGGGTCTTGTGGCTGACGCTGATGCAGCGCGTCCCGGTGGCCAGTTCCGCGTTGGCCTCGGAGACCGCCGCCTCGGTGATCGTCGGCAGCACGCCGAAGCGCGGCGCCAGCGCACGGAACAGGACAGCCTCGTCCTCGCCGCAGCCGTAGATCGTGATTTCCGACGGCAGCGACGTGACCTGAGAATCGACGGTTCGCCCCGGCTCGCTGTAACCCATCCGCACAGTGAAGAGAGGCCGGTGTTGCCAGCACGTATGCGATTTTCAATATGCCGGCGATATGTTTCCGGCGGCGTTCCCGTCACACCAGCGCGGCGGCGACCTGGTCGAGTCGCGCCCCGCGGGAGGCTTTGACGAGCACCACGTCGCCGGCGGCGAGGTGGTCGCGCAGCCAGCCGATGGCGGCGTCGTTGTCGGCCAGCGCCACGGCTCGCTCCCCCGCTCCGGCGGCGAGCGGGCGCACGGCCTCGCCGACGGCGATCACCATGTCGGCCCGGGCGGCGGCGTACTCGCCCACGGCACGATGCTCGGCCTCGCTGGCCTGGCCGAGCTCGAGCATCTCGCCGAGCACGGCGATGCGGCGGCCGCCCTGCACGGCGAGCAGCGCGTCGAGGGCGGCGCGGGTCGAGTCCGGGCTGGCGTTGTAGGAGTCGTTGAGCAGCGTCACGCCGCCGGTGAGGTCGTGCCGCTCCATCCGCCACTTGGAGAGCGAGGCGGTGGCCAGCGCCGCCGCGGACGCGTCCGGCGTCACGCCGGTGGCCAGCGCCGCGGCAGTCGCCGCGGCCGCGTTGATCGCCTGGTGCGCCCCGACGAAGGGCAGCGTGAACGAGGCGGAGCCGGCGCCGGTGTGCAACGTGAAGGACGGGCGGCCGAGCCGGTCCAGGGTGAGGTCACGGATCTGGACGTCCGCGTCGCCGTAGCCGAAGGTCACCACCGGCCCGTCGGTCAGCGAACGCATCGCCGCCACCCGCCGATCATCGGCGTTGAGAACGGCTGTCCCGCCGGGCACCAGCCCCTGCACCAGCTCGCCCTTGGCCTTCGCGATCGCCTCCCGGGAACCGAACTCACCGAGGTGCGCCTTGCCCACGCTGGTGACGACGGCGACGTCGAGCGGGTACCGCGAGGTGAGCTTGGCGATGTCGTCGACGTGCCGGGCACCCATCTCGATGACCAGGAACCGGGTGTCCCGTCCGGCGCGCAGGATGGTCAGCGGCACCCCGAGCTCGTTGTTGCGGTTGGCGATCGTGGCGATCGTCGGCGCGCTGCTCGCCAGCACGGCTCCCAACTGGTCCTTGGTGCTGGTCTTGCCCTGCGAGCCGGTCACCCCGATCACTGTCAGCCCGTCCCGCAGGCGGCCGAGGACATGCTGGGCGAGCGCCTGCACGGCGGCCTGCGCGTCCGGCACCACCACGGTGGGCAGCTCGGTGGGCCGGGAACCGAGCACCGCGACGGCACCCGCCCGACCGGCCTGACCGGCGAAGTCATGACCGTCGACGCGCTCACCGTCGAACGCGACGAACAGGCCGCCCGGCTGGGCCTCCCGCCCGTCCAGCACCGCCGGAGCGGTCACCGTCACCGCGGGATCCCCCACCACGGTCCCAGCGACCACCGTGGCGATCTCCTCGAGACTGAGCGGGATCATGCCTGATCACCGCCGGAAACTGCATCGTGGAAGTTCATGCTTTCCAGTCAAGGTCGGCTCGTGTTGCCGGTGCGTATGCGATTTTCGATACGCCGGCGATACAGGCTGTGACCACACGCTCGCGCACGGCCCGGCCGTCGAGCGGCCGGGCCGTGCGTGAGCGGGGTGTTACGGCTTCAGCGGCGGGTAGTCCGGGTCGAGCAGGCCGTTCTCCTTGAGCAGCCCGTGCAGCGGGACCTGGTCCGGGTAGTGGCCCCAGGCGTGGTCACCGTCGCCGTCCGCGAGACCGAGCAGCTGCCGCTGCACCGGGGTGAGGCCGGGCAGGTCCGCCGACATCGCCTCGCGGCTGCGCACCCAGCGGTACGTGTACCCGAAGAAGACGCCCTTGCGGGTGATCTCCGAGTAGTTGTTCGAGCGGGCGTGCCAGATACGCCTGTCGAAGAAGACCGCGTCACCGGGGTTGGCGGTCACCTCGATCGCGCCGTCGGGGTTGGGCCACTCGACGTCCCGGCGCGGCGGGCCGGCGATCCAGTTGGTGAGGTGGCTGCCCGGCACGACCTGGAAGTTGCCCCGCCCGGTTTCCGAGACGTCGGACAGCCAGTACGCGAGCTTCACCGACAGCCGCGGCCGCGGGTCCGTCTCGATCTCGCGGTTCTGCCGGCCGCCGTCCTGGTGCCACTCGAACCGGAAGGGCTTCTTCTCGGTCAGCGGCGGGTGCACGTCGAGGTGCGAGTGGTACATGTGCACGTTCCAGCCGAGCATCGACCAGACCAGGCCGAACACCTTCGGATGGTCGAGCAGCGGCGCGAGTTCGTGGCAGCTCTCGACAGCGTTGAGCTTGTGCAGCGACCGGTCGGCGGCGAGCTTGCCGGCGGCGGCGTGCTCCTCGTAGACCCGGTCGACGGCGGCCGCGTAGTGGGCGACCTCGTCGTCGGAGAGCACGCCGGGCACGACGAGGAAACCGTCCCGCTCGAACGCGGCGCGCTGCTCGTCGGTCATTGCGGTGCCCGGATCGAGCCGGGTCGGGATGGGGGTGGTCACGAAGGGTCCTTCCTCCCGTGAACAGATTCCTGCTGCACGTGCGAACAACCCGCCCGGCTCGGCGCGCCGGCCGACGGGCACGATCGAGCGGTCGCCGGTACGGCGCCCGTTTCCTCGACCGTCCCGCCGGGGACCGCGGCGATCGCGCCGAGGCCGAGCGGGATCATGCCCAGGCGGAGCTGGCGCCGGCGATCCGCAGCGACAGCCACCCGGCCGCATCGACGGCGGGCGGCGGCCCGCTGGTGGGAAGGCGATGCACGGCGGCTGCTCGGCCATAGGTCACGCCGTGCAGTAAAGGCCACCCGATGTTGCGGCCACGTATGCGCTTTTCGATACGCCGACCATATGTGACCCGTCGGTAACTCCGGTGCCCCGGCCGGGTCAGCCGCCCGCCCCGGCCATCGGGGCGGCCCCGGTGACCGCCTGCGTCTCCCGCGCGATGATGTCCTGCAGCGGCACGCCCTCGGCGTTGCTGAGGATGACACCGGTCCAGCCGGTCTGGGGATAGACGCTCCAGTTGGCGCCCACCCCCGGGTTGCCACCGGACCGCTGGTACACCCACTGGCCGTCGACGATGTCCATGACGATGCCGTACGCCCCGAAGGTCACCGGGCCCAGTGGTGTCCGGGCCGCGAGGAGGACGTCGGTCCACGGCCGGTTCAACAGCTTGCCGCCGGTCAGCGCACCCGCGAACCGGGCCAGATCGCGCGCCGAGGCGAAGCCGCCGTCACCCGGCGCGTCGATGAAGACCCGGCCCGGGTTGACGCCGAGCGCGTACGGGCTCGGGCTGCCCTGGTCGAGATGGCGTACCGCGTCCACCGTCGCGCCGCCGGTCACCGTCATGTACGGGTGCGCGAGCCGCGGGTCGGTGAGCCACTGCGCCGTGGTGTAGAACCCGGCACCGGTCATCCCGCAGCGGCGGAAGATGTTCTCCTCGACGTGGTCCCAGTACGTCTTGCCGGTCACCGCCTGCACGATCAGCGCGGGAAGCAGGGCGTCGGGCTCCGCGTGCACGGTGGACGGCGCGCCCGGGATCCCCCGCAACCTCGCCTGCCGGGCGCGGCGCTCGTAGTAGTCGTGCACCTCCCGCCGGCTGCGGAAGACCCGGTCGCGGTCCTGGGCGCCGAGGTACAGGCCGGAGGTCCCGGTGAGCAGGTGGTGGATGGTCACCCGCTCGGCGACGTCCTTGGGGAAGCCGGTCAGGTGCCGGCCCACCGGGTCCGTCAGGTGCAGCCGGCCCTGCTGCGCCAGTTGCAGCACGGCCACCGCGCTGAACGGCTTGCCCGCCGAGCTGAGGTTGAACGCGGTGGCCTCGCTGTTCGGGATCTCGCGCTCCCGGTCGGCCAGGCCGTAAGCACGGGAGAGCACCGTGCGGCCCCGGTGTGCGAGCAGCACCACGCCGGAGAACTTGCCCTGGGCGGCCAGCCCCGCCAGGTACCTGTCGTACGCCCCGCCGGGCAGGGTGGCCGGCGGGATCCGGTCCGGATCCGGCGAGGCGCCCGGCGCCCGCGCGACCCGTTCCCGGGTACCGGCGAACGAGGTGCCGGCCAGCGAGACACCGGCCGAGGCCACCCCGGCCGCGGCCAGTCCACCCCAGCGGAGCAGTCGCCTCCTGTCGACGCCACGCACCGAGTTCGAGTCCATGATGGGGTCCTCTCCCGTAGACGGATGTCGGCGCGGGACGGTCACGCGCCGTGATTCGTGCTTCCGGTGCGCTAACGATCAAGCGACATGCGCGACGTCGATCGGTCACCCGGGTGGGGGTGACGGTGTCCGGCGGGACCGGGATGCGGGAGCCGTGAGAAGGGCGCGGCCGAGGGCGCCGATCACGGTCGGCAGGCGTACCGCTACGCGGCCGGATATTACTGGCCGGTAATATATCGCCCGCGTATCGAAAACCACATACGCGCTGGCAACACCCCATTGCCTTGACTGATGGGTATGACCTACAGCGAGCTAGCGACAGCACCAGCACGAGCCGGCGGCCAGTCGCTGAGGTCCCGCACTCCCGCCACCGTCCCGGCGACCGGGATCACCATCTATGGATGCGGGCCGGACGAGGCCGATCTGTTCCGGGCGCTGGCCCCGCGCCTCGGCGTGCTGCCGACGCTCGTCGACGAGCCCGTGTCCGAGGCCAACAGCCACCTCGCCGTCGGTAACCGATGCGTCAGCGTCAGCCACAAGACCCCGATCACCAACGACACGCTCCTCGCGCTCAGCCGAGCCGGCGTGGAGTACGTGTCGACGCGCAGCATCGGTTACAACCACATCGACGTGGCATACGCGGCCGGCCTCGGCATCACCGTGGGCAACGTCGCCTATTCACCGGACAGCGTCGCCGACTACACCCTGATGCTGATCCTGATGGCGATCCGGAACGCCAAATCCATGATCCGCCGCACCGACGCCCACGACTACCGGCTGCACGAGACGCGTGGCAGGGAGTTGCGCGACCTGACCGTCGGCGTGATCGGGACGGGGCGCATCGGCGTGGCGGTCATCGACCGGCTGCGCGGCTTCGGGTGCCGGATCCTGGCCAACGACAACCGGCCGAAGACCTCGGTGGAGTACGTACCGGTCGACACGTTGCTGCGGCAGAGCGACATCGTCACGCTGCACACCCCGCTCACCCCGGCCACCCATCATCTGCTGGACCGCCGGCGGTTCGCGCTGATGAAACCCGGGGCGTACGTCGTCAACACCGGCCGCGGCCCGCTCCTCGACACCGAGGCCCTCGTCGACGCCCTGACCAGCGGCCGGCTGGGCGGTGCCGCGCTGGACGTGGTCGAGGGCGAGGAAGGCGTCTTCTACGCCGACCGCCGGGACACGCCCATCGCGAGCTCCCCGCTCCTGGCGTTGCAGGAGATGGCGAACGTGCTGGTCAGCCCGCACACCGCCTACTTCACCGACCACGCCCTGAGCGACACCGTGGAGAACTCCCTCGTCAACTGCCTGACCTTCGAGAGTAGGAATCAGCGTGGATAAGCTGAAAGTCGGAATCATCTTCGGGGGCGTCTCCGAGGAGCACCCCGTCTCCATCAAGTCGGCGGTGGAGGTCGCCAAGGCCCTCGACACCGACAAGTACGAGCCGTTCTACATCGGCATCACCCGTGACGGCGCGTGGAAGCTCTGCGACGCCCCCGGCCCGGACTGGGAGGACGGCAACACCCGTCCGGCAGTGCTGTCCCCGGACCGTGGCGTGCACGGGCTGCTGGTCCTGGAGCCGGGACGATACGAGACGATCAGCCTGGACCTGGTCCTGCCCGTGCTGCACGGCAAGCTCGGCGAGGACGGTGCGATGCAGGGCCTGCTGGAGCTCTCCGGCATCCCCTACGTCGGCTGCGACATCCAGAGCTCCGCGGTGTGCATGGACAAGTCCCTGACCTACGCCGTGGTCGGCAACGCCGGCATCGCGACACCCCAGTTCTGGGTCGTCTCGGCGGACGAGCTGCCCGATCCCGAGCAGCTCACCTATCCGGTCTTCGTGAAGCCGGCCCGCTCCGGCTCGTCCTTCGGCGTCACCAAGGTGAACGGCCCGGACGAGCTGCCGAGCGCCGTCGAGGAGGCCCGGCAGTACGACTCGAAGATCCTGATCGAGGCGGCCGTGATCGGCAGCGAGATCGGCTGCTCGATCCTCGGCAACGACGAGGACCTGATCGCCGGCGAGGTGGACCGGGTCGCCCTCTCCCACGGCTTCTTCCGGATCCACCAGGAGAGCTCGCCGGAGACCGGCTCGGAGAACTCCTCGTTCATCGTTCCCGCCGACATCCCGGCGGAGTCGCGCTCGCTCGTGCAGGAGACGGCCAAGGCCATCTACCGCGTCCTCGGATGCCGGGGTCTGGCCCGGGTCGACATGTTCCTCAAGGAGGACGGCAGCGTCGTCCTGAACGAGGTCAACACCCTGCCCGGGCTCACCTCCTACAGCCGCTACCCGCGGATGATGGCGGCCGCCGGGCTGCCGCTCAGCGAGGTGATCGACCGGATGATCTCGCTCGCGCTGACCGGGAAACTCCGATGAGCACAGCTTCGATGAACAAGGACTTCGTCTTCGTCGATGACGTCGTACCCGGCATCCGGTGGGACGCCAAGTACGCGACCTGGGACAACTTCACCGGCAAGCCCGTGGACGGCTACCACGCCAACCGGATCGTCGGCACCACGGCGCTGTGCGCGGCGCTGGCCCGGGCGCAGGAGGCGGCCGAGGCTCGCGGCTTCGGCCTGCTGCTCTGGGACGGGTATCGTCCGCAGCGCGCCGTGGACTGCTTCCTGCGCTGGTCGCAGCAGCCCGAGGACGGCCGGACGAAACTGCGGCACTATCCGAACATCGAGCGGGCACAGATGTTCGACCTGGGATATGTCGCCGCCAAGTCGGGTCACAGCCGCGGCAGCACCGTCGACCTGACGCTCTATCACCTGGCCACCGGTGAGCTCGCGCCGATGGGCGGTGACCACGACCTGATGGACCCCGTCTCCCATCACGGTGCCGCCGGGATCACGCCGACCGAGACGGCGAACCGCCAGCACCTCTGCTCCATCATGGAGGAATCCGGTTTCGTCCGCTACGACTGCGAGTGGTGGCACTACACGCTGCGGGACGAGCCGTACCCGGACACCTATTTCGATTTTCCGATCACCGAGGTGAGCCGGATGAAGCAGTTGGCGGGGCGTTGACGCGTCCGCGCGGTGCGTGATCGGTGAAGACGAGGCTCCGTCGGCCACCCGGCCGGCGGAGCCCATCAGCGCGCGTACCTCTGGCACACGTTCCTTTCGCACGTTCTTCTCAACAACGGGCGCCTGATCCCTTGGAGTGCACTGATGTCGGAGCTTGGTCGCGTTCTCGTGCTGGCCGGCGGGCTCTCCCCCGAGCGCGACGTGTCGCTGCGGTCCGGGCGGCGGGTGCTCGAGGCGCTGCGCGGCCTCGACGTGGACGTGGAGTTCGGCGATCTCGGCACCGAGTTGATGGCCTCCCTGATCGCCGACCCACCGTCGGTGGTACTGCCCGTCCTGTACGGCAACCCCGGTGAGGACGGCACCGTCCGTGAGGTGCTGGAACTGGTCGGCGTGCCCTATGTCGGCGCGTCGGTGGAGGCCTGCCGGCTCGCCTTCGACAAGCCCCTGGCGAAGGCGCTGCTCGTCAAGGCCGGCCTCGGCACGCCGGCATCCGTGACGCTGCCCCGGGAGGCCTTTCACGACCTGGGCGCCGCCCCGCTGATGTCACTGATCCTCAAGCGGCTCGGCCTGCCCCTGTTCGTCAAGCCCCGCGCCGGCGGATCCGCCTTCGGCGTCACGCAGGTCCGGGACGCCGACCAGCTGCCCGCGGCGCTGATGGCCTGCTTCGCCTACCACGACACCGCACTCATCGAGCGGGCCGTGGTCGGTGTCGAGGTCGCCGTCGGCGTGGTCGACCTGGGCGAGGGGCCGGTGGCGATGCCGGCGGTCGAGATCGTCCCGCGGCGCGGCATCTACGATTACGCCGCCCATTACTCGGCGGGAGCGACCCAGTTCTTCTGCCCGGCCCGCCTGAGTGAGCGGGCGGAGCAGGCGGTCGCGCGGGCCGCGCTGACCGCCCACCGGGCGCTGGGCCTGCGGGACCTGTCGCGGACCGATCTCATCGTCGACCAGGACGACCAGGTGTACGTGCTGGAGACGGCAGTGGCGCCCGGGCTCACCGACACCTCCACCTTCGCGATGGGCCTGGCCGCCAAGGGTTACGCGTTCGACCGGGTCTGGCTGCAACTCGCCAGGCTCGCCGAGGCCCGGGGCAGTTCACCGGCGGCCCGCCACTCGTAAGGCACCGCGTCGACCAGCAGCGGCGCCACGTGCGCGGGCATCAGCCCGGCGATCGTGCTGCGCGCCGCTGCCGCCCGCCCGTCGAGATCGGTCAGCACCGACTCCATCAGGTCACGGACCCACGGGAAGTCGGCCGACCTGATGAGGCGGACCACCTCGTCGTCGCTCGCGTCGGCGAAGGCGGTCTCCATGATGGCGAAGGCCCGGCGCGACGTCCGGCTCGCGGCCGCCCAGCGGAGCAGGTCGACCAGGGGGATCGCGGGTGCCGCCGGTCCACCCGCGTCGAGGACGTCGGCGAGCACGACATCGTTGATGTACAGGATCGGCGTGAGATCCTCCAGCAGGGTCGCCTCGTCATCGGCGAGGCACTGCAGGACGGCGAGCTCCTCCAGGACCTCGCGCATCCCCCTGCGGGGGCCGGTCAAATGCAACCGGAATCGTCCGCGGCCGACATTTACCGGGACGATCATATTCACCGTCTCCACGGGCGACACGTCCGAGTCACGGGCAGAAATCACGGCGTTCTCCAGCCATGTTCCGAAGATGTGGTTTTCATTCAGCCGCACCCGGGCCGCTTTCTATCGACATCCAGAAATGTACGCGGCGGGGGTCCACGGCGCTATGCCGTCCACTGTCCGAGCGCGTCGGCGACCTCGTCGAGACGTGCCATCCGGGACGCCTTGACCAGCACCACGTCACCGGCGGCGAGGTGGTCGCGCAGCCAGCCGATGGCCGCGTCGTTGTCGGCCAGTGCTACGGCCCGCTCCCCCGCCCCGTCGGCGATCGGAGCGGCCGCCTCGCCGACCACGACGACCAGGTCGGCGGCGAGCGCGGCGTACTCCCCGATCGCGCGGTGCTCGGCCTTGCTGTCGTCGCCGAGCTCACGCATCTCGCCGAGCACGGCGATGCGCCGGCCGCCCGCGATGGCCGCCAGCGCGTCGAGAGCGGCGCGGGTCGAGTCGGGGTTGGCGTTGTAGGAGTCGTTGATCAGCGTGGCACCGCCGCTGAGGTCGCGCAGCTCCATGCGCCACTTCGACAGCTCGGCGGTGGCCAGCGCCGCGGCCGCCGCCTCGATCGCGACACCTGCCGAAAGCCCGGCCGCGACGGCGGTCGCGGCGTTGATCGCCTGATGCGCGCCGATGAACGGCAGCGCAACCGAAACGGAGCCGCGCCCGGCCGGCAGCAGGTCCGGCGCAGCGTCGCCGCTGCCGCCGGTCGGCCCGTCCGGCGCGACCTCGCCGCCATCGGTCCGCGGCGCATCCGGCGCGGCGTCGCTCCGGCGACCGGCCTGCGGCTCATCCGGCGCGACCTCGCGGCTGCCGCGGACCCGCAGCGTGAAGGACGGGCGGCCGAGCCGGTCCAGGGTCAGACTGCGGATCTGGACGTCCGCGTCGCCGTAGCCGAAGGTCACCACCGGCCCGTCGGTCAGCGAACGCATCGCCGCCACCCGCGGATCATCGGCGTTGAGAACGGCTGTCCCGCCGGGCACCAGCCCCTGCACCAGCTCGCCCTTGGCCTTCGCGATCGCGTCCCGGGAACCGAACTCGCCGAGATGCGCCACGCCGACGTTGAGCACGACGGCGATGTCGAGCGCCACCAGATCGGTCAGCTTGGCGATGTCGCCGATGTGCCGGGCGCCCATCTCGAGAACGAGGAACCGGGTCTCCGGAGTGACCCGCAGCATGGTGATCGGCACCCCGAGCTCGTTGTTCAGCGAGCCGACCGTGGCGACGGCCGGCCCCGCCATGGCGAGCACCGCCGCCAGCATGTCCTTGGTGCTGGTCTTGCCCTGCGACCCGGTCACCCCGACCACTGTCAGCCCGTCCCGCAGGCGGCCGACGACAAATGCCGCCAGCGTCTGCAGCGCCGCCCGCGCGTCCGGCACCACCACGGTGGGCAGCTCGGTGGGCCGGGAACCGAGCACCGCGACGGCACCCGCCCGACCGGCCTGACCGGCGAAGCCATGACCGTCGACGCGCTCACCGTCGAACGCGACGAACAGGCCGCCCGGCTGGGCCTCCCGCCCGTCCAGCACCGCCGGAGCGGTCACCGTCACCGCGGGATCCCCCACCACGGTCCCAGCGACCACCTCGGCGATCTCCGCCAAGCTGAGCGGAATCATGCTTCACCACCGGCGTCGACTGATTCGTGGAAGTTCATGCCGCCCAGTCAAGGCCACCCGGTGTTGCCAGCATGTATGCGGTTTTCGATACGCCAACGATAGGTTACGGCGAGTAGTCCGCCTGGTACCGCTCCGGTGCCTTCGCGCAGCGAATTCCTCGGCGATCGCACCGGCAGGCCTCGCCCTCAGCGGCCTCGCCCTCAGCGGCCTCGTTTCAGCGGCCTCGTTTCAGCAGCCTCGCCCTCAGCGGCCTCGCCGAGGTCGCGTTGAGCCCCGGGGCCGATGCACGGGGGGACATCAGCCCCGGGGCGTCCATGAGGTGCGGAAGGCCGCACCGTGAAGCGGCGCCCGATGATCGGGCGCCGACGGCGGATCGGGCGGCGAACGCCCCGCTGAGAGCTACTCGACAGCCACCGAGGCACGGTGCCGCTGATCCGACCGCGTCTCCGCCGCGGTCCGCCACCAGCGGCGCGACAAGAGCCCGGCGAGCGCCGCACCGGCCGCGTTCACCAGCACGTCGTCGATCGACGAGACCCGGTCCAGCTGGAACACGTACTGCGCGGTCTCCACCAGGATCGAGCAGACCGCCCCGAGCGCCAGGATCCGTGGCAACGACGCCAGCACCGCGAAGCGCATCGGCGCGAAGAACCCCAGCGCCGCGAAGATCAGCAGGTTGCCCCCGATCCCGATCGGCCCCATCGTGGCCAGGTCGCGCAGCGGCACCAGGCTCAGCCGGCCGGGGACGACACCGGCCCCGGGCCCCGGCATCAGGGTCAGCCACACCATGGGGACCGTCCCGTAGACCATGCCCACCTCGGCCAGCGACGAGCGCCACGCCGACACCGCACCGGCAGCGCGCCGCCAGGTCGCCAGCGCCCATGCCAGCAGAACGGCGAACGGCAGCCCCACCAGCATCATCAGCACCACACCGTTCTCGGTGTCGTAGCAACCGTGCCAGTGCCCGCCCAAACACCGCGGAGCGGACATCAGGAGCGGCCGCCGTACGGCGTACACCGCGCTCATCAGCCCGAGTAGTGCCAGGCCGGCGAACACGACGCTCCGAGTACGGCGCGTGCTGTGGTTCATGCCTCTATTAGAGATGGCGCGCCGTAGCGGCGGCGTATGAACTTTTGAATACGCCCGCGATATACGGCTCACAGCGGTTCCCGGGCACTCCCGGGGAGCCGTTACGCTTCTTCTCGTGGATCACCATCCACTCCGGCAAGCAACAGGAGGACCTGTGTCGCAAGCGCCCGTCTACGACATCCGGATCGCCGACCTGCACGGTAAGCCCCTGGATCTGGAACAGTTCCGCGGCACCGTCACCCTGGTCGTCAACGTCGCTTCCCGGTGCGGCCTGACCCCGCAGTACGCGGCGCTGGAGCAGCTGCACGAGCGCTACGCGGACCGGGGTTTCAGCGTGCTGGGCGTACCGTGCAACCAGTTCGGCGGTCAGGAACCGGGCACCTCCGACGAGATCGCCGAGTTCTGCAGCGCCACGTACGGCGTGACGTTCCCGATGACCGAGAAGGTCGCCGTCAACGGGGCCGACCGGCACCCGCTCTACGTGACGCTCACCGACCACCCCGACGCCGACGGCCACACCGGCGACATCCGCTGGAACTTCGAGAAGTTCCTGGTCGGCCCGGACGGCACGGTCCGCGCCCGCTTCGCCCCGCAGACCGCGCCGGACGCCCCCGAGGTGATCACCGCAATCGAGTCGGCCCTGCCGTCCTGATCACCCGGCCCGGCCGGATTCCCACCCGGCGCGCCACCGCCGCCCGGCCGGCCCGGCTCGGGAGCCCTCCGGGTCAGCCACCGGCGCCTCGCCCGGCTGCCACCGCGGCCGGGCGCTGACCCAGGTCGAGCACCTCGTCGACGCGGGGGCCGAGGTCGGTGCGGTGGGTGATGAGGAGCACCGTGCGATGACCGGCGGCGGCCAGCAGGTCGTCGAGCAGCGTGGCCGCGGTGTCGTCGTCGAGGTGCTCGGTGGGTTCGTCGAGGATGAGGACCGGGAAGTCGGCGAGCAACGCCCGGGCCAGGGCGAGCCGGCGGCGCTGGCCGCCGGACAGGTCGCGGCCGTGCTCGCCGACGAGCGTCGCCAGGCCGTCGGGCAGACCGGTGACCCAGTCGAGAAGGCGGACCTGGGCCAGCACGTCGCGCAGTTGTTCGTCGGTGGCGCCCTGGCGGCCGATGCGCAGGTTCGCCGCGATGGTGGTGTCGAACAGGTGGGCGTCATCGGGCAGGTAGCCGACGATCTGCCGGAGCCGCTCCGGAGCGATCCGGCGCAGGTCGATGCCGTCGAGGGTGACCCGGCCGGTGGTCGGGTCGAGGAAGCGGACCAGCAGCGCCGCGACGGTGCTTTTCCCGCAGCCGCTCGGGCCGACCAGCGCCACCCGCGCGCCGGGCCGCAGCTCCAGGTCGACGTCGTGCAGCACGGCGCGGCCGGGAGTCCAGCCGGCGGTGACCGCCTCCAGACGTACGGTGTGCGGGCCGTCCGGCAGGTCCACGGGCGCGTCGGGCGCGGTGATCCGCACCGGTGTGGCGAGCACGTCGGCCAGCCGGCGCAGCGAGGCACGAGCCGCCGCGAAGTGCTGCGCCGCGGCGGGCAGGCCGGCGGCGGTCTCGAACACCGCGAGCGGGGTGAGCACGACCAGGGCGAGCAGTTCACCGGGGAGAGCGCCGGCGCGGACCGCTACCGCTCCGGCGGCCAGACCCACGAGCAGGCAGATGCCGGTGACCAGGGCGGTCACGGCCGCGGCCAGGCCGGCCATCGCGCTGGAGCGCTGTTCGGCCTGGCCCAGCCGCACGCCGGTGTCGGCGAGCCGGGTGAGGCGGGCGCCGCTCGCACCGTACGCGAGCAGGTCGGGCAGACCCTCCACCAGCTCGGTGGTGCCGATGGCGAGCTCGGCGCGCAGCGGTGCGAGCCGTCCGTCGGCGCGGCCCGCGGCGCGGGCCCGCACCGCCGGGACGACCGCGCCGACCAGCAGCAGCCCGCCGGCGAGCGCGAGTGCGGCGGGCTTCGAGTACGCGCCGACCAGCACCACCGACCCGGCTCCGACCAGAGTCGCGACGGCGTAGGGCAGCACGACCCGGGTCAGCATGTCCAGCACCGCGTCGACATCGGCGGCCAGGCGGTGGGCGAGGTCGGCACGGCGGTAGCCGGCGAGCCCGGCCGGGGCGAGGTCGGCGAGCCGGGTGAAGACCCGTACCCGCAGCCGGCCGAGGACCCGCAGCGCGGCGTCGTGGCCGGTCAGCCGCTCGACGTAGCGCAGGACGCCGCGGCTGAGGCCGAACGCCCGCACCGCCACGATGGCGACCATCAGGTGCAGGACCGGCGGATGCAGGGCGGCGCGCGAGATGAGCCAGGCGGAGACCGCCATGAGCCCCACCGCGGCACCGGCCGCCCCGGCACCGGCGAGGACGGCCGGCAGCAGTCCGGCGGTGGCGGGACCGGCAGCGGCCAACAGCGGGCGAAGCCGGCTCACGAGACACTCACCAGCACCGGCTGCGCCGTGAGGTCGATGACCCGGTCGGCCAGCGCGATCAACTCCGGGCGGTGGGCGGCGAGGATCACCGTACGGCCGTGGGCCAGGTGCCGGATCGCGGCCATCACGTCGTCCGCCGTGGCGGTGTCGAGGTTGGCGGTGGGCTCGTCGAGCAGCACGACAGGCGCGTCGCGCAGGAAGGCCCGGGCCAGCGCGACCCGCTGCCGTTGCCCGGCGGACAGCCCGGCACCGTCGTCGCCCAGCACGGTGTCGTAGCCGTCGGGCAGGGCCGCGGCGAACGAGTCCACACCGGCGGATCGCGCCGCGGCGACCACATCGCGGCCGGGCGGGAGCGGAGGCGTCGCCGCGGTGCCATGGCCGAGGGCGATGTTCTCACGGATCGTGCCGGCGAACAGGTACGGTCGCTGCGGCATCCAGGCGACGCCGGTCCGCCACGCCGCCGGGTCGACAGTGGTCAGATCGACGCCGCCGACCGTGACCCGGCCGTGGTGCGGCGTGACGAAACCGAGCAGCACGTCGAGGGCCGTCGACTTGCCGCAGCCGCTCGGCCCGGTCAGGGCGACGATCTCGCCCGGCTCGACGGTGGCGGTGAGCCGCAACGCGACCCGTCCGCGGTACCGCACCACCACGTCGTCGAAGACGATCGTGCCGCGCGGCACCGGGCCGGTACCGGCCGCGGGCAGCGGGGTTTCGAGGATGGCGAAGGCGTCCTCCGCGGCCGCCAGCCCCTCGGCGCTGGCGTGGTAGTGAGCGCCCACCTGCCGCAACGGCAGATAGGCCTCCGGCGCCAGGATCAACACGAGCAGCGCCGTCGACAGGTCGAGATGGCCGGACACCAGGCGGAGCCCGACACCGACCGCCACCAGCGCCACCGACAGGGTGGCCAGCAGTTCCAGCACGAGCGAGGACAGGAACGCCACCCGCAGCGTCCGCATGGTGAGCCGGCGTTGCTCGGCACTGACCCGGCGGATGTTGGCGGCCTGCGCGCCGGCCCGGCCGAAGATCTTCAGCGTGGTCAGGCCGGCGACCACGTCGAGGAAGTGGTGCGACAGACGGGTGAGCAGGCGGAACTGGCGCCGGTTGGCGGCCTCGGTGTGCAGGCCGACCAGGGCCATGAAGACCGGGATGAGGGGCAGGGTCAGCACGATGGTCACGGTGGCGGTGAGGTCGGCCGGCAGCATCCGGGCCAGGACCACGGCGGGCACGAGGACCGCCAGGACGAGCTGAGGGAGATAGCGCGCAAAGTAGGCGTCCAGCGCGTCGAGCCCCCGGGTGATCAACGTGGTGGCCGCCCCGGTGTCCGGTCCCCGGCCGGGGCCGAGGGCCGCGAGGTGGGCCAGCAGCCGCCCGCGCAACTCGCGCTTCACCGCGGCCGACGAGCGGGCCGCGGTCGCCTCCTGC
The DNA here is from genome assembly GCF_030252345.1 of Actinoplanes oblitus. Taxonomy (NCBI): domain Bacteria; kingdom Bacillati; phylum Actinomycetota; class Actinomycetes; order Micromonosporales; family Micromonosporaceae; genus Actinoplanes; species Actinoplanes oblitus. The sequence continues at coordinate 7,317,398 of NZ_CP126980.1, forward strand.
GCCCAGGCGACGGCGGCTCGGAGGGCGACCACGGCGGCGAGCGCGACGAGTGTGGGAGTCAGGGCGCGTACGTCGGCGCCGTCCAGGAACACGGCGGTGATGCCGTGGGCCAGCAGGGTTGCCTGGCCCACGATCAGGACGGCCAGCAGCACGCCGAGCGCCACCGTGGCGGCGAGGTAGGTGCGGGTGCCGCGGGCGTACCGCAGCAGCCGCGGGTCGAGCGGCTTCACGCCGGGATCCGTTCGACGGTCAGCCGCTTGCGGAACACCCAGTAGGTCCAGCCCTGGTAGGCCAGCACGAGCGGGGTGAACGCGACAGCGACCCAGGTCATCACCTTGAGCGTGTACGGGGTGGACGCGGCGTTGTGGACGGTCAGGCTGTTGGCCGCCGCGACGCTGGACGGCATCACGTCCGGGAACAGCGTCACGAACAAGCCGGCCACCGCGAGCACCAGCGTCGCCCCGGTGGCCAGGAACGCCCAGCCTTCGCGCCGCGACCGGGTGGCGAAGGCGGCACCGGCCAGGGCGGCCGCGGCGGCCCCGAAGATCAGCCAACCGGTGACGTCGTGATGCGTGCGCGCGGTCCAGGCCAGGAAGCCGCCGGCCACCAGGATCGCCGGCGGGGCGAGCCGCTCGGCCAGCCGACCGGCGCGCTCACGCATCTCGCCGCCGGTCTTGAGGGCCAGGAAGACCGCGCCGTGCAGGACGAACAACGTCAGCGTGGTCAGCCCGCCGAGCAACGCGTACGGGTTGAGCAGCTCGAAGAAGCCGCCGACGTACTCGTGATCCGCGTCCAGGCGTACGCCGCGCACGATGTTGCCGAAGGCGACGCCCCAGAGGATCGCCGGTACCAGGCTGCCGCCGATGATGCAGGCGTCCCAGCGGCGCCGCCACGTGTCGTCGTCGCGCTTGCCGCGATACTCGAACGCGACGCCGCGCAGGATCAACGCGACCAGGATGATCAGCAGGGGCAGGTAGAAGCCGGAGAACAGGGTCGCGTACCACTCGGGGAAGGCGGCGAACGTGGCACCGCCGGCGACCAGCAGCCACACCTCGTTGCCGTCCCAGACCGGGCCGATCGTATTGATCAGCAGACGGCGTTCCCGGTTGTCGCGGGCCAGCACCGGCAGCAGGATGCCGACGCCGAAGTCGAATCCCTCGAGCAGGAAGTAGCCCGCCCAGAGGACGGCGATCAGGGCGAACCAGACGGTGGTGAGTTCCATGTCGGTGTTCCCGTTCAGTAGGCGAAGGCCAGCGGGCGGTCGTCAGGCTCGTTGTCCGCCTCGGGCGGGATCTCCGGCGCCCCGGCGCGGGCGTAGCGGACGAACAGCCCGACCTCGACAACGGCGAGTACGCCGTAGAGCAGGGTCAGCACGATGAGCGAGGTGGCCACCGAGCCGGCGCCGACCGACGGCGACACGCTCCGCGCGGTCGTGAAGACGCCGAACACCGTCCACGGCTGGCGGCCCATCTCGGTGAAGATCCAGCCGAACGAGTTCGCCGCCAGCGGCATGCCGATCGAGGCGATCGCGGCGATCCACCACCAGCGACTCGACGGGGTACGCCCCCGGCGGGTGAACCAGAGCGCCGCCGCGGCGACCAGCACGGCGAGTCCACCGAACCCGATCATCAGGCGGAACGACCAGTAGGTGGCCGGCACGTACGGCTTGTAGTCGCCGGGACCGTACTTCTCGGCGTACGCGGTCTGCAGGTCGTTGATCCCCTCGACCTCGCCGCCGGGGTTGCCGGTGGCCATGAAGGAGAGCAGTGACGGGACGCGCACGCTCGCCAGTTCCTCGTCGCCGTCGAGCGATCCGATGGTGAAGATCGAGAAGCTCGCCGGCTTCGACGTCTCGTACAGCGCCTCGGCCGCGGCCATCTTCATCGGCTGCTGCTCGGTCATGACCCGCGCTTGCAGGTCGCCGGTGATCAGCACGCCGACGCCGGCGATCAGCACCACCCAGGCGCCGAGCTTCAGGCTGGGCCGGAACACGTCCACCTGGTTACCGCGCTTGAGGTGCCAGGCGCTGACCGCGAGCAGCACCGCACCGCCGGTCAGGAAGCAGGCGGTGATCGTGTGCGGGAAGGTGACCAGCGTCGTCGAGTTCGTCAGCACCGCGCCGATGCTGTGCAGCTCCGCGCGGCCGGTCGCCGGGTTCACCTCGTACCCGACGGGGTGTTGCATCCAGGAGTTGGCGGCGAGGATGAAGTACGCCGACAGCAGCGTCCCGGCCGACGCCAGCCAGATCGTCGCGAGGTGCAGCCTCTTCGGCAGCCTGTCCCAGCCGAAGATCCACAGGCCGAGGAACGTCGACTCGAGGAAGAAGGCGAGCAGTCCCTCGATCGCGAGCGGCGCGCCGAAGACGTCGCCCACGAAGCGCGAGTAGTCGCTCCAGTTCATGCCGAACTGGAACTCCTGCACGATGCCGGTGACCACGCCCATCGCGAAGTTGATCAGGAAGAGCTTGCCCCAGAACTTGGTGGCCCGCAGGTAGTGCTCCTTGCCGGTACGCACCCAGGCGGTCTGCAGGCCGGCCACCAGAGCCGACATCCCGATCGTGATCGGCACGAACAGGAAGTGGTAGACGGTGATGATGCCGAACTGCCATCGAGCCAGGTCGAGCGCGTCCACAACGGGGTCCTTTCCACGAATGCCCCGAGTCTTGGCGATCACGCCGCGGGCAGATCAGGGCCGAAGGTCCCGTCCGGTCCCGACCTTGGTTACGACGCGCGACCGTGATCCGCTCGTGGTGCCGGGCCGGGCCGGGCGGCCCGCCCGGAGGTGCCGTTCCGCCCTGCTGGCCGGCATGGACCGTGGTGACGATGAGAGGAGATGACCAAGACAGGAGCAGCCATGAACGAGCGTCCGATCGTCGTCGGCGTCGACAGCGTCGACACCAGCACGCCGGCAGTCAGGTGGGCGGCCCGTGAGGCGGTGGCCCGTGAGGCGCCGCTGCGCATCGTGCACGTTCTGGACTGGGACGGGAACACCAGCCGGTACGACTTCGACGGCTCGCTGTTCACCACGGCACGCCGGCTCGCCGAAGCCGTTCCGGCCGCCGCCGCCGACCTCGCCCGCGAGGCGGCACCGGGGGTCCGGGTCAGGACCGAGGTGCTGATCGGGCATCCGGCCGCCCAGTTCCTCGACACCGGTGACGCCGAACTCCTGGTGGTCGGTCACCGGGGACGCGGCGGATTCGCCGGACTGTTGCTCGGCTCGGTCAGTCAGCGGCTCGCCACCCACGCCTCCGGCCCGGTGGTCGTCGTCCGCGGCCGTCCCGATGTCGCCGACGGACCGGTCGTCGCCGGCGTGGACGACTCCCCCGCGGCGGACCTGGTGATGGACGCCGCGTTCGACGCGGCCGCCAGGCACGACAGCCATCTCGTCGTCATCCGCAGCCGCCCGATACCGGCCATGGCCTACCTCGCCGGCGTCCCGGTCACCGAGCTGACCACGCCGGAAGAGGACGCCGCGGAGCACGACCGGCTACTGGCCCAGCTGGCGCCGTGGCAGGAGAAGTACCCCGATGTGCCGGTGAAGGCGCTGCTGTCGCACGACAGCGCCGCCTCCGCGCTGATCGGCGTGTCCTCTCGCGCCCGGCTCGTCATCGTCGGCAACCACGGGCACGGCGTCCTCGCCGGCACTCTGCTCGGCTCCACCGGCCTGCAACTGCTGCACCACGCCGACTGCCCCGTGCAGATCGTCCGTCCGCTCCGGCAGCGGTGATAGCGGCACGACGAGCCGGTCAGCCAGATCGGCGGACCTGCCCTGCGCAACCGCCCGCCACGGCTTCCCCACCACCGTGCCGGCCGTATATTTGCGTCATGGCAACCCAGCCCGGCAGGTTGACTCTTCCTCCCCGTCGCCGTCCGGAACGACTGGGTGCGGTGGTGACCAACGAGCTCGTCGACCTCATCGTCACCGGCGAGATTCCCGAAGGCGGCCTGTTACCCCCGGAGGGACCGCTCAGCGAACACTTCGGCGTCAGCCGCACGGTGATCCGCGAGTCGGTGAAACGCCTCGAGGAGAAGGGGCTGGTCGTCGTGGCCCAGGGCCGCGGCACGCAGGTGACCCGGTCCGGGTCGTGGAACATGCTGGATCCCACCATTCTCTCCGCGCTGATCGACAACGACGACTCGCTGGGCATCCTCGACGAGCTCACTATCGTCCGGGGCAACCTCGAGTCGGCCATGGCCGGCGCGGTGGCCGCGCGTCACACGCCGGAGGAGCTGGCGCGCATCGAGCACGTGCTGGACGCCATGCGGGAGATGCGCCAGGAGAGTGACGCCTTCCGGCAGGAGGACGTCGTCTTCCACTTCACGGTCATGGAGATCTCGCGTAACCGGCTGGCGGAGAACATCACGAAACGCCTGTACCGCCGGGCCCTGGAGAGCAACAAATACCAGGGTCTCGGTTACGAGGGAGCCTTCACGTCGACCCTCGAGGAGCACGGCCGGGTGGTCGAGGCCATCGCGAGACACGACGTGGCGGGTGCGGAACGGGCGATGCGTGACCACATCGTCAACTCGTGGCAGCGGCGCCGCCCGGCCGCGCCGCCGGAGAGCGCCGCGTGACTCACCACGGCGGATCCGGGACCAACCGCAGGCCGGCCCGTTCCGGCCGGACGTGCGGCCCGGTGACCCCGGCGGCCGGGCCGGCGGTCCGTACGCTGTCGATCCGCTCCTCGTCCACCCGGATGCCGATCCCCGGCTGGTCTCCGAGGACGATCCCGCCGTCCATGATCTCCTGATCGATCCGCAGCCCGATCGGTGAGCCGAGGTGCTGGACCTCGAAGGAGAGGTGGTTGGGCACCGCGGCGGCGGCGTGGGCGACCGGGTTGGCGTGGTACGACACCGGGCTCACCGGCAGGTCGTGGCTGTGCGCGACGGCGGCCACCCGGAGGAAGTGGGTGATGCCCCAGACGTTGCCGACCTGGACGACGTCGACGGCGTCGGCGGCCAGCAGCGGCCGGTACTGCTCCAGGCCGGTGAGGTTCTCGCCGGTGGCCACGGCGGCACGGATGTGCTGCCGTACCGAGGCGAGACCGGCCGCGTCCCATCGGCGCACCGGTTCCTCGACCCAGGCGAGGTCGATGGTCCGCTCCAGCTCGCACACGAACCGCACCGCCTGCGTACGGTGCCACGACTCGTTGACGTCGACCATGAGCGCCGGATGCCTCGAGTTACGGCTCAGCACGTCGCGGACCGCCAGCAGGCGGCGCAGGTCGTGCGTGACGTCGAGGCCGCCCTTGAGCTTGGCCGAGCTGAATCCGCGATCGGCGTACTCGCGGTAGAGCTCGACGAGCGCGTCGTCGTCGAGCGCGATGTCGAGGCCGGAGGCGTAGCCCGGCACGAACCGGTCCAGCGCCCCCAGGGTCCGCCAGAGCGGCTCGCCCGCCGCCTTCGCCTTGAGATCCCAGAGCGCCATGTCGACGGCGCCGATCGTCCCGAACGCCGCGCCCGCGTGCCCGGTCTTGAACACCCAGCTCAGCATGCGGTCGTAGAGCGCTGTGACAGCCCGGGGGTCCTCGCCCTCGACGGCGCCGAACACCCGGTCGATGTCGCCGTGCGGGCCGACCCCGACGCCTTCCAGGCCGTTGTCGGTCTCGAGGATCAGCACGTGGACGTCGGTACGCGGCCCGGGCATGACGCCGTTGGCGTCGCCGGTCAGCCGGCCCCAGTCGTGCGTCGTCGACAGGCTGCGATAGCCGGTGACTTTCATGGTGGCTCCCGGTCGGCAGAGGTGCGGCTCATTCCTTGGTCCCGCCGGCTGTCATGCCCGCGACCAGGAAGCGTTGTGACACCAGGAAGACGACGAGCACCGGTAGCACCGAGACCACGGTCGCCAGGGCGAGCGCCGGCAGCTGCACCGACTGCGAGCCGGCCGAGCTGGGGTTGAACGCGGGGGTCGAGGCCAGCAGCGAGGTCAGTCCGACCTGCATCGGATATCCGTCGCTGGACGGCAGCATGACGAAGGGCAGGAAGAAGTTGTTCCAGTTCTGGACGAAGCTGAAGAAGGCGACCAGCGCGACGATCGGCGTGGCCAGCGGCAGGGCGATCCGGGTGAAGACCTGGATCTCCCGGCACCCGTCGATCCGGGCGGCGGCGAGCAGGTCACGCGGCATGCTCGTGGAGAAGTAGAGGTAGGTCAGGTACACGCCGAACGGGAAGAACGACATCGGCAGGATCACCGAGAGCGGGCTGCCGATCAGGCCCACCGCGTTGAGCTCCAGGAAGATCGGCAGGACCAGGGCGGTGTTCGGGATCAGCATGACGATCAGGGTCAGCACCAGCAGGAGCCGCCGTGCCCGGAACGGGGTCAGGGCCAGCGCGTAACCCGCCGGAATGCTCGCCACCAGCGTGACGACCAGCGCGCCGAGGGCGTACATCGCCGAATGGGACATCCAGGTGACGACCGCGCCGTCCTGGAATCCGAACAGCTGCTCCGCGTTGGCCGAGAGGTCGCCGGCGCCGCCGGGCGTGAACGGGTTGCCGGTGCTCAAGCCCCGTGCGGATTTCGTGGTGGCCAGCAGCAGCCAGACGATGGGCACGGCGAAGAACACCACGAACACCGCCAGCACGACCGCGACCATCGCCCGGCCGCTCCATCCGCTGACGCCGGACAGGCGTCCCGCCGGCGAGCGGGTGTGCTGCGCCGCCATCGGCTCACCCCTTCTCGAACAGGCCGCCGCGCGTCACGAAGACGGCCGACAGCGCGAGGGCCACGACGAGCAGCAGCAGCGAGATCGCCGCGGCCCCGTTGAAGTCGTTCTGCTGGAACGCGTACTGGTAGGCGAGCTGGTTGAGCGAGTAGTCGTTCGGCACGACGGCGTTGCTGGCCTGGGCGAGCAGCTGCGGCTCGACGAAGAGCTGCGTGCCGGCGGCGAGCGACATGACGCACATGTACGAGATCCATCTACGGAGCATCGGTAGCTGGATGCGCCAGGCGATCTGCACGACGCTCGCGCCGTCCACCCGGGCCGCCTCGATCACTTCGGCGCCGATGTTGTTCAGGGCGCCGTACATGATCACGATCCAGCCGCCGGCGCCGGTCCAGAAGGCGATCACCGCGAACACGACCGGCAGGTTTCCCGGCACCACGACCTGCACGAAGCTGTCGAAGCCGAGCAGGCGGAGCAGGGGCCGCACCGGGCTGGCCGTCGGGTCGAGGACGAACAGCCACAGCAGCACGCTCGAGGCACCCGCCAGCGCGCCCGGCAGGTAGAAGACCAACCGGAGGGCGCCGCCGAGCCAGCGGATCCTGATGGCGTGCACGACGATCGCCAGGGCGGTCACCAGCACCACCAGCGCGACCAGCCAGACGAGCAGGTACAGCGCCACGTGCGAGACCGCGGGCCAGAAGCGGAAGTCGCCGGCGACCCTGGTGAAGTTCGCCAGCCCCGCGAAGCGGCCCGTGTCGTCGGTGAACCCGAGGTACCCGGCGTAGAGCACCGGCAGCAGCCCGAAGACCAGCATCAGCAGCGCGTAGACGGCGACGAAACCATAGCCCATCACGTTGGCACGGCGGCCGGCCGGCCGGGCGGTCGCCACGGCCACCGGCACCGCCGTCTCGTCGACGACCGTCATGTGACGGTGTACCCGTCGACCCGCGCCTGGTTCTTGATCGCCGTCTGCCAGGCCGGGAGAAGGTCGACCAGGCTCTTGCCGCCGGCGATCGCCGGTGTCATGGTCTTGGCCCAGATCGCCTCCTGGCTGAAGATTCCCGAACCCCAGCCGCTCCAGATCGACGCGCCGGCCGTCACGACGGGCTGCAGGTCGGTGGCGTAGTAGCCGCTCGACTCCTGCTTGGTCACCCACTTCTGGGCGGCCGGGCCGTACGCGGGATAGCCGGGAGCGACTGCCACCTGATAGTCGTCCGCCGTGGTGGCGAACTCGACGAACGCCTCGGCGGCCTTGAGGTTCTTGGAGTGGCTGCTGACGAACCAGGTTCCGCCGCCGACGTTGCCGGTCACCGCGTCCTCACCCGGCCAGGCCGGCGGCGGGGCCACCCCGAGCTGCCCGGCCGGGACCTTGAGCGACTGCGGATTGTTGAAGATGGCGCCGGCGTACCAGGCCGGGCCGGGCATCATCAGCACCTTGCCGGAGTACCTGGTCACGAACTCCGGTGCGAAGACGCTGACGTTCGGCGTCGTGCCGTTCCTGATCAGTACGTCGAGCATCGCGGCGGCGCGCCGGCACTGCGGGGTGCCGGTGTTCACCGTGACGGCCTTGGGTCCGGTGATGTCGTTCGCCTGGCACTTGCTGCTCCAGAAGTAGACCTCCGGGGTCCACGCGTCGCCCACCGTGCCGACGATGTACCCGGGATGTTCCCGGGCGACCCGCTCCCCCAGGGCCTGGTACTCCTGCCAGGTGGCCGGCACCCGGTAACCGAACTGGTCGAACAGCGACTTGTTGAACCACAGGACCGCCTGGGCGAGGTCGTTGCGCAGGCAGTAGACCTTCCCGTCGACGGTGCACGGGTTCAGCGCGCCCGCGGTGAACTTGCCGAGCGTGTCCTGCGGGACGAGACCGCTGTTCAGCACCGCGGCGTACGCCTGCTTGCCGTTGCCCCGCTGGGCGGCCCAGGCCGCGTCGTTGTTCTGGGTGGAGAACACCACGTCGGGCCAGCCGCTCCCGGTGCGATCGAAGAGCTGGATCTTGGTACGGAAGGAGTTGGAGCCGTTCGCCGATCCGTCGTAGGTCACCACCTGGACCGCGACCTCGGGATGGGCCTTCTTGAACGCGTCGGCGGCCTTCGTCCGATCGGCGTCCACCCACACCGTGATCGCGGCCTTGTCGTCCTGGGCGGCCTGGGGAAATCCGTAGGAGCCGGTGGTGGCGCCGGTGTCGCCGCCGCCGCATCCGGCCAGGGCGAGGGTGAGGATCCCGGCACCGCCGAGGGCGGCCAGCAGGTGCCGGAGGCCGCGGACGCGATCCCGCGCCTTGCCGCCCGTCACCGCAGGGTCCACTGCTGGTTCGTACCGCCGTGGCAGGTCCAGAGGTTGAGCTTGGCGCCGTTGGCGGTGCTGGCGCCGGTGACGTCCAGGCACAGCCCGGACTGCTGGCCGGTGACGGTGCCGTTGCTGTTCACGTTCCACTGCTGGTTGGGCTGGCCGTTGCAGTCCCAGATGATGACCGCGGTGCCGTTGCTGGTGCCCTGGCCGTTGGCGTCCAGGCACTTGGTCCCGCCGTACGTGGTCAGCTGCCGGCCCGAGGTGTAGGTCCAGGTCTGGTTCGTGGCGCCGGTGCAGTCCCAGAGCTGCGTCGCGGTGCCGTTGGCGGTGGCGCCGCCGGCCACGTCCACGCAGCGGCCGGACTGCACCCCGACGATCTGCTTGCCCGGCGGGCTGCTGCCACCCTGCGGCCCGGCCGACGCCATCACGGCCTGGGCGCCGGACGGCCAGTTCCCGTTGGTGACCGTGACGTTGTTGTTCACGACGTTGCCGCGATCGCCGTTGGTCACGTTGGTGGCGCTGCTGCTCGCCCAGTTGCCGGTGACGGTGAAGTTGCCCATGTTCTCCCCGCCCCAGTAGTTGGCCGTCGCCCAGGTGCCGATCGCGGAGAACACGTTGCCGGTGGCCGTGTAGTACTTGGAGCCCTCGTCGAAGTAGAGCCCGAACCAGCCGTTCGTCCGCAGGCAGTAGTTGCCGTTGATCAGGGCGCCCGGGTTCCACGACAGCGTGTAGATGCATCCGCCGTCGGTCGTCTGCTGCATCACGTCGTGGATGTAGTTGCCGATGACCCGGTTGTTGGCGGCGGTGGTGGCGGTGGTGTACCGCGGCTGGTAGTTGTACAGGCCCCGGTTGGCGTACTGGGTGCTGCCGCCGGGCTCGTTGGCACCCCAGCCGAAGCCGACCGACATGCCGGAGTACGGCATGTTGTAGACCTCGTTGTGCGACAGCGTGGCGGTGCTGACGTACGTGGTCAGGACCGACACGTTGCCCCGGTGCTCCAGGCCGAGGTCGTGGATGCGGTTGTTGCTGATCGTGATGTTCCGGTTGACCATCCGGGAGTCGCCGGGGTGGTGGGCGTCGGCGCGCACCCCGCCGACCACGATGCCGCCGGCCGTGCTCCGGGCGATCTCCGATCCGGTGACGGTGATGTCGCCGGCGCCCAGGCCGACCCCGCTGGCGTGGGCGTTGGCGTCGTTGCCGATGCCGATGGCCATCTGCCCGAGGTTGACGAACTGGGCACCGCTGAAGGTGATGTGGTGTGCCGCGGAGACCTGGACCGCGGCGGGCATCTGGCTCCAGTTCGGGCGGGTGGCCTCGAACTGCGTACAGCCCTCCTGGCAGGCGGTCAGCGCCGGCCAGTTCCAGTTGCCGGTGACGTACGCGCCGGTCTGCTGGTCCGCGTAACCCTGGTTGCTGCTGGGTCCCAGCCAGCTCGTGCCGGTGAAGGTGATCCCGGTGAACGTCACGTCGTGCGCCGGCGCGTCGTAGGTCCCGCCCACGTCCACCAGGGACTGCAGGACCGGCAGCTCCACATCGGCGGTGCTCATGTTCTGACCGGCCGCCGGGATGTAGTAGAGCGCGCCGGTCCCCCGGTTGAGATACCACTCGCCGGGCGCGTCCAGGAACTCGTACGCGTTGCTGAGGTAGAGCGGGCCGGCTCGGTGCGGGCTGGTGAACGTGTCGTACCCGAAGGTGTTGTTGTTCCAGCCCGGCTGCTGCATGGTGATGAAGTTGCCGCTGATGCTCTGCACCGACACGTAGCGGTCGGTGAACGAGCCGATGCTCTCCATCTGGATCCGGCCCTGGTCGGCCAGATTGTTCAGGTAGTTCAGCGCGCTGTTGCCGAATCGCAGGCCGCTGCTGGTGGCGGTGAAGTCGGACCGGTTCACCGCGGTGCGCGCCCGGGTCGCGACGGCGCCGTTGACGTAGAGCTGCCGGGTGTCGGTCCCGGCCCCGACGTCGGCCCGCCAGATGTTGCGCCCCGCGTCGGCCTGGGTCCAGCCGGTGACCGCCCGCGCGCCGCTGATCGCCGGATGAGCCGACGGCGCGGCCTGCCACACCACCGTGTGGCCGTTGGAGCCGGAGTCCTCGGCGGTCAGTCGCAGCGGCGCGGGCAGGCGGTACGTGCCGTCGGCCAGCTGCACCACGATGTCGTCGGACATCGCGTCGTTCAGCGATCGGACGGCGGCCTGCGCGCCGGCCAGGGAGCACGGCTGGGCGCTGGAGCAGCTCGTGCCGGTGCCGGTGGGCGAGGCGTAGACGGTCGTCGGGGCGGCCAGGGCGGGCGCCGCCGCGGACACGGCTCCGAGGGCCGCGGCCAGCCCCGCCGCGGCGGTCAGGGCCAGCAGCCGCCTTCGCGATGTGGACACTTCGGGTCTTGACACGTGCCTCTCCTCAACGTGGGGATGGGGATCGCCGGCGCTCAGCCGCGCGGGCTCCACCGCTGGTTGGCGCCGCCGTTGCAGGCCCACAGGATCAGCCGGGTGCCGTTCGCGGTGCCGGCACCGTTGGCGTCCAGGCACAGTCCGGACTGCTGGCCGGTGACGGTGCCGTTCGCGTTGACGTTCCACTGCTGGTTCGCCTGGCCGTTGCAGTCCCAGATGATCACCGCGGTGCCGTTGGCGGTGCCCTGGCCGTTCGCGTCGAGGCACTTGGTGCCGTACACCTGCAGCTGCCGTCCGGAGGTGTAGGTCCAGCGCTGGCCGGCCGCGCCCGAGCAGTCCCAGAGCTGGACCTGGGTGCCGTTGGCGGTCGAGGAGTTCGGCACGTCGGCGCACCGGCCGGACTGCTCGCCCACCAGCTGCTGGGCGCCGCCGGGCGGAGGCGAGCTGGGCGGGGTGCTGCTGCCGAACTGGGTGAAGAAGTTCCAGACGACGCCGGAGGTCCAGGTCTGCCAGCCGTCACAGGTGCAGCCGTCGCGCGGGCCGGGATCGTGGCCGGCGCCGTCGAAGGCCGCCCAGACCACCGGGTAACCGGCGCGGCATCCGGAGTACCCGGTGACGATGTGGGTGAGGCTGCCGTAGGCGGGCTCCGGCGGGTTCTGCGGGGTGCAGCCGTTGGCGCGGACGAAGGTGTCGCGCAGGGCCCGGCCGCTGGCGATGGGCAGCACGTTGTCCCGGATGCCGTGCAGTCCGATGTAGGCCACCGGCTGGGTGCCGCCGCCGCAGCCGCTGAGGTTGCCGCCGGAGTAGACGGCGACGGCACGGAAGACGGTGGGCCGGGCGCAGGCCAGCGCGTAGCTCATGGCGCCGCCGTAGCTGAAGCCCGAGGAGAAGATCTGTGCGGTGTCGACGCACAGACCGGCCTCGAGCTGGCGGAGCATGTCGTCGACGAAGGTGATGTCCTGACCGCCGGAGTTGGCCCAGCCGTTGTTGATGCCCTGCGGTGCCACGAAGATGGTTCCGTTGCCGGCGGCGTCGGCGAGCCGTCGCAGCCCGTAGTACGACCAGTTGTAGCCGTCGGTCCCACCGGAGTCGACGTCGCCGGCGGTGCCGCCGTTCCAGTGGAAGCCGAAGACCAGCCGGTACGCGTGGTTGTTGTCGTAGCCGGCCGGCACCCGCAGGATGTAGCCGCGGTTCCGACCGCTGCTGGTGATCGTGTGGCTGCCGCTGGCCAGCGTGGGAGCCCTGCCGCAGCCGGCGGTCGGCGCCGCGGCCCCGGTGTTCGCCGCCCCGGCGAACGCGCCGCTCGGTAAGGTGCCGGCGAGGGCGAGGACTATCGCCGCGCTGATCGCGGTAGCCACGATGGCGAGTCTTTTCCGCACCATTACACAACTCCTTTTGCCACGGTGCCGATGGCGAGGCGGATTCCTCCGGGACACCGGGCCGCTGTCGTCACCGGTGAACGGACGAGGGACCGGCGGTCGACGCCTCGATGCCCTTCGATAGGTGTGACGTATCATCACTGATTTTTCACCGATGCAACAGACCGGACATCGACAAGTTTCATTTGACGTGATTCGGATGGGGCGTCGACCGGCCTCAGACCGGCACGTTCCCATGGTCAGAGCCACTTCCGCGCTCGAATCATCAACTCGGGGAAAGCACGGAAATGATTTCCCGGAAAGTGTTATGCGCGGCTCCCCCGCCGAGTCGTCGAAAATGAATACCCAGGTCGGCGGGGCCCGAATGAGTCAGTTTATAGGCGACGATCGAGTCATTGACCTCGGACTATTGACGTCCTAACGTACGACGTATTACCTGGCCCGCCCCCAGGGCCTCACCCCATCCCCATGGAGTACCGCATGCGTACTGACGCAGCCCCGGCAACCGGCCGTCGCCGGGCGCCCTCCGTCCCGCCCCCGATCAAACGACTGCTCCCCCGTGCGCTGCTGGCGGTGTGCTGCACGCTGGCGGCGACCGGCGTCGTGGGCGGGTTCGCGCGACCCGCCGAGGCCGCCACCGCGATCACCCTCAACGGCGCGTCAGCGGGCCGGACGTTCGACGGCGTGGGCGCGGTCAGCGGCGGCGGCGGCAACAGCCGCCTGCTGATCGACTACCCCGAGCCGCAGCGCGGGCAGGTTCTCGACTACCTGTTCAAGCCCGGTTACGGCGCCGCCCTGCAGGTCCTGAAGGTCGAGATCGGCGGCGACACCAACTCCACCAGCGGCGCCGAGCCCAGCCACGCGCACTTCCGCGGCGACCTCGACTGCAACCGCGGCTACGAATGGTGGATCATGGAGGAGGCGAAGCGCCGCAATCCCGCCATCAAGCTGATGGGCCTGCCGTGGGGCGCGCCGGGCTGGATCGGCAACGGCACCTTCCTCTCCAGCGACCTGACCGGCTACCTGCTGTCCTGGCTCGGCTGCGCCAGGCAGCACAACCTGAGCATCGACTACCTGGTGCCCGCGCAGAACGAGCGGCAGTGGAACGCCGCCACGACGATCGCCGTCCGCAACGCGCTCAACGCCAACGGGTACGGCAACGTCAGGATCGAGGTGGCCGAGGACTGGACGTACTCGCCCGCCGACCAGTTCGCCGGCAACCAGGCCCTGCGGGACGCCGTGGACGCGATCGGCGTGCACTACTCGTGCGGGTACCTGTCGGACCAGAAGACCTGCAACTCCTCGGGCACCGCCATCAACTCCGGCAAGGCCCTGTGGTCCAGCGAGAACGGGTCCCAGGACTACAACGGCGGCGCCAAACCGCTGGCCCGGGGCATCAACCGGGTCTACCTCGACGCCAAGATGACCGGCTACCTGAACTGGGACCTGGTCGCCTCCACCACCCCGAACAACCTGTGGTCGACGGTGGGCCTGGTGCTGGCCAACCAGCCCTGGTCGGGGTACTACTCGGTCGGCAAGGACGTCTGGGCGATCGCGCACACCACCCAGTTCACCGCCCCGGGCTGGAAGTACCTGGACAGCTCCTCCGGCTACCTCGGCGGGAACCGCAACAACGGCAGCTACGTCACGATGAAGTCGCCGAACAACACCGACTACAGCACCGTCATCGAGACCGTCGACGCCACCGCCGCCCAGACGCTGGACCTCAACGTCACCGGCGGGCTGTCCACCGGACCGGTGCACGTGTGGGCGTCCAACCTCAACTCCAACAACCCGGCCGACCTCCTGGTCCGCCAGGCCGACATCACGCCGTCCGGCGGGCGTTACTCGCTGACCGTGCAGCCGGGCCACCAGTACACCGTCACCACCACGACCGGGGGCGGCAAGGGCAGCGCCACCAGCCCCGGCCAGGGCTCGCTGGCACTGCCCTACAGCGACGACTTCGAGGGCTACACCGCCGGCCGTGAGGCCAGGTACCTGATGGACATGCAGGGCGCCTTCGAGGCGGCCGCGTGCGGTGCCGGACGCTCCGGGACGTGCGTCCGGCAGACCAGCACCCAGGCGCCGATCACCTGGAAGACCCTCAGCGACCCGTACGCCGAACTGGGCAACACGGCCTGGACCAACTACACCGTCCAGTCCGACGTCATGCTGGAACGAGCCGGGTACGTCGAGCTGCTCGGCCGCGTCGGCGGTCAGGAGCTGATGAACCCGGGCGCGCTCAACGCCTACCACCTGCGGGTCAGCGACGGCGGCGCCTGGTCGATCCTGCGCACCAACACCTCCGCGCAGACGACCACCCTGCGCGGCGGCACCACCACCGCGCTGGGCACCGGCCGCTGGCACACCGTCGCCCTCGCCCTCTCCGGCAGCACGCTGACCGCCACCGTCGACGGCGCCGTGCTCGGCACGGTCAGCGACGCCACCTTCGGCGCGGGCCTCGCCGGCATCGGCACCAGCCAGGGCCAGACCGCGCAGTTCGACAACCTGCGGATCACCGCCGGCACCGGCGGCGGCACCTCCCTGGCGCTGCGCAACGTCAACGCCGGCCGATGCCTGGACGTCCCGAACAACTCGCAGGCCAGCGGCACGCAACTGGCGCTGTGGGACTGCAACGGCGGCGCCAACCAGCAGTGGACCCTCACCAACGGCAGGCAACTTCAGGTGTACGGCGGCAAGTGCCTGGACGCGGGCGGCTCGGGCAGCCGGGCGGTGATCACCGACTGCACCGGCGCGGCGGGGCAGCAGTGGAACCTCAACGCCGACAACACCGTCACCAACGTGCAGTCCGGCCTGTGCCTGGACGCCACCGGGGCCGGAACCGCGAACGGCACCGCGGTCATCGTCTGGACCTGCAACAGCGGCGACAACCAGAAATGGACACGAAGCTGATGGCCCGCCGGACACTTCGCACCGTTCTCGCCACCGCGCTGAGCCTGCTGCTCACCGCCGGCATCGTCGGCACCGGGCCGAGCCCCGCACGGGCCGCCACCGTCGGCACCCCCACCCGGATCGTCGGTGGCCAGTCCGGCCGCTGCCTCGACGTACCGAACTCGAGCAGCACCAACGGCCTGCAGACGCAGCTGTACGACTGCTCCGGCGCCACCGGCCAGTCCTGGACCTACACCACCGCGAAACAACTGACGGTGTACGGCACCAAGTGCCTGGACGCCTCCGGGCAGGGCACCGCCAACGGCACCGCGGTGGTCGTCTGGGACTGCAACGGCCAGGCCAACCAGCAGTGGAACGTCAACGCCGACGGCACGATCACCGGCGTGCAGTCCGGCCGCTGCCTGGACGCCAACGCGGCCGGCACCGCCAACGGCACCAAGATCATCCTGTGGGCCTGCAACGGGCAGGCCAACCAGCAGTGGTCCCAGGTCACGCCGGGCGGGACCACCGGCGGAACCTGCGACATCTACGCGGCCGGCGGCACCCCCTGCGTGGCGGCGCACAGCACGGTGCGGGCGCTCTACAGCTCGTACCGTGGAAATCTCTACCAGGTCCGGCGCTCCTCCGACGCGGCGACCCGGAACATCGCCGCCCTCGGCGGGGGCGTGGCGGACGCCGCGAGCCAGGACTCCTTCTGCGCCGGCACCACCTGTGTGATCACCGTCCTCTACGACCAGTCCGGGCACGGCAACGACCTGTGGTACCAGGGCTCGTCCGCCGTGCCGGGCTCGCCGCAGAGCAGGCCCGCCGTCGCGACGACCGAGTCGCTGAGCGTCGGTGGCGCCAAGGCGTACTCGCTCTACATCAACCCGGGCAACAGCTACTGGCGGGACGGGCACCTGACCGGCGTCCCGACCGGCAGCGCGCCCGAGGGCATGTACATGGTCACCAGCGGCACCCACGTCAACAGCGGCTGCTGCTTCGACTACGGCAACAGCGAGACCACCCGCAAGGCCGACGCGGCCGGCGCGATGGACGCGATCTACTTCGGTACGAGCTGCTGGTTCGGCGGGTGCTCGGGATCCGGGCCCTGGGTGCAGGCCGACCTCGAGTGGGGCCTGTTCCCCGGTGGCAGCAGTTCGTGGAACCCCAACCAGCGCGCGTTCACCAGCAAGTTCGTGACCGCGACGCTGAAGAACAACGGCACCTCCCGCTTCGCGATCAAGGGCAGCAACGCCCAGAGCGGCAGCCTCTACACGCTGTGGGACGGCTCGCTGCCCGCCGGCTACAGCCCGATGCGCAAGCAGGGCGCGATAGTGCTCGGCAGCGGTGGTGACTGCTGCAAGCCGGACGGCGGCGCGAACCAGAGCGCCGGCACGTTCTACGAGGGCGCCATGGTCGCCGGCTACCCGTCGGACGCCACGGAGAACGCGGTCCAGGCCAACATCACGGCGGCCGGCTACCGCTGAACGTCGCGGTGGTACTGGTCGGCGTCGTTACCCGGGAAGCTCGGTCCGGAGGTGTCCCACCGAGCTTCCCGGCGGCCAGTTCGGCCACCGCACCGGTCCAGCGCTCCCGGAACATCCGGTCGTGCGACACCACCACCACCGCGCCCGGGTAGTCGGCCAGCGCCTGTTCCAGCTGCTCCACCAGCACCAGCGACAGATGGTTGGTGGGCTCGTCGAGCAGCAGCACGTCGGCCTCGCCGGCCAGCAGGCGGGCCAGCGCCAGGCGACGGCGCTGCCCGACCGACAGCATGCCCACCGGTTTGCCGAAGTCCCCGTCCCGGAACAGGCCCAGCGAACGCAGTCGCTCGGCGTGCTCCTCACGGGTGCCGGCCCGGCCCGCCGCGAACGCCGACAGCAGGCTCCGCGACGGGTCACCGATCGGGCTCTCCTGCGGCAGGTAGCCGACCACACCGCGACGGTCCACGGTGCCCTCGTCCGGCATCAGCACGCCGGCCAGCACGTCGAGCAGTGTCGACTTGCCGGCCCCGTTCGGACCGGTGACCAGGACCCGCTCGCCGGCGGCGACGGACAGCTCCGGCACCAGCAACCGGCCGGTGACCCGCGGGCCGCGCGCGGTCAGGACCGCGCCCTCCCGGACCGCGGCGGTCAGCGGCGCGTGCAGACGCAACGGGTCCGGCGGCCGCGGCACCGGCTCGGCGTGCAGACGGTCGAGGCGTTCGGCAGCGCCGCGTACCCGGGTGGAGATGGACGCCTGGACCCGGCGGCCGTCCCCGTTGTACTTGCACTTGTTGTGGTCCTTGATCGCCCGGCCCGGCGCCACCCGGTACGCCGTCGTCGCACCCCACTCGGTCCAGTGGTCGATCTCGGCGGTCCACTCGGCGTAGGCCTGTTCCCAGCGTTGCCGGGCGGCCCGCTTCTCGGCGAGGTAGCCGGCGTAGCCGTTGCCGTAGCGCACCACCGTGGCCCGGTCCCCGTCGACCTCCAGGATCGCGGTGGCCACCCGCTGCAGCAGCAGCCGGTCGTGGGTCACCACCACCAGCGTGCCGCGGTGCCGGCGCAGCCGGTTCTCCAGCCAGGTCAGCGCGGCCTCGTCGAGGTGATTGGTGGGCTCGTCCAGCAGCAGCAGCTCCGGTTCGGCGGCGAGCACGCCGGCCAGCGCGAGGCGGGCCCGCTGCCCGCCGGAGAGCGTGCCCAGCTCGCGGTCCGCGGTCAGCTCACCGATGCCCAGCACCGACATCGCCGCCCGGGCCCGGGCGTCCGCCTGGTAACCACCGCGCAATTCAAAAGCGGTGAGCATTTCCCCGTACGCGGTGAGCGTCGCGGCGTCGGCATCGCCGAGCCGTTGTTCCGCCTCGGCGATCCGTCGCTGCAGGTCGCGCAGGTCGGCCAGCGCGGCGTCGAGGGCGTCACCGACGGTGGCCGTGTCCGGCAGATCCAGCACCTGGCCGAGATAGCCGATCCCGCCGTCCGCGGTGACCACGATCTCCCCCTCGTCCGGCGTCTCCGGCCCGGCGATCAACCGCAGCAGCGTCGACTTGCCGGCGCCGTTCTCGCCGACCACGGCGACTCGTTCCCCGTCGCCGACCGTAGCCGAGACCGCGGCGAGGACCCGGCCGTGGGAGTAGGCCTTGCTCACCGTGCGCAATGCGAGTTGGGTGGACACGAGAATCTCCTCTGCGTCGATCAAACTCGGACACGGCCGTCGAGCAGGGCCAGTTCCGGCCCCTGCCAGCCACGGCGCAGCCAGCGGTCATGGGAGGCGACGACGACGCCACCCGGTGCACTACTCAGTGCTTCCTCCAATTCCTCCACCAGGCGTAGCGACAAATGGTTGGTCGGCTCGTCGAGCAACAGCACGTCCGGCGGCTGGGCGACCAGCACGGCCAGGGCGACCCGGCGGCGCTGGCCGGTGGAGAGCTGCCCGACCGGCCGCTCCGCGTCGCGCCCGGCGAGCAGCCCGAGCCGGGACAGCGGGACGGCCGGATCGTCACCGGCCGCCTCCCGGTAGTACGAGTGGGCGGACCGCTCCGGGTCAGGGAACTCGACGTCCTGCTCGAGCAGGGCGACCCGCAGTCCGGCCGACCGGTAGGCCATGCCGGAGTCCGGCGCCAGCTGACCGGCCATCACCCGCAGCAGCGTCGACTTGCCCGCCCCGTTCGGCCCGGTGATCAGCAGGCGGTCCCCGATGGCGACGGTCAGATCGTCGACGGCCAGCCGGCCGTCCACCCGGACCTGCCGCAACGACACACTGCCCTCGTGCGGCCCGCTTCCGGTCAGCGCCGCGGTGAAGCTGAGCTGGGCCGGTGGGCGGCGCACCTGGCCGGCGGTGAGTTCGTCGAGGCGCTGCTGGGCGTTGCGGACGCGCCGGGAGATCTGCTTCTGGACCCGGCCGCCGTGCCGGTCGAACCCGACCTTGTTGTTGTCCTTGATGGACCGGGCGTGGTTGACCTCGTGCGCGGTGGTCGCCACCGCCTGCCGCAGCTCCTTGATCTCCTTCTGCTCGGTCTCGTACTGCTGCTCCCAGCGCACCCGCTCGGTGCGCTTGACCCCCAGGTAGTCGGAGTAGGTGCCGCCGTAACGGGTGACGCCACCACGGGACGGGTCGAGGTCGACGACGTCGGTGCAGACGGCGTCGAGGAACGCGCGGTCGTGCGAGGCCACCACCACGGCGCCCGGAAGCTCGGCCAGCCGGCTCTCCAGGAAGGTGACCGCCTCGTCGTCGAGGTGGTTGGTCGGCTCGTCGAGCAGCATCGCCCGCGGCTGGCGGATCAGCAGCGCGGCCAGGCCGAGCCGGGTACGCTGCCCGCCGGAGAGCGACCCGAGCGGGTGTTCGGAGTCCACAGCCGACAGACCGAGACCGTCGAGGACCATCTTGGCCCGGTGGTCGGCGTCCCACAGGTCGTGGTCCTGGGCCCAGCCGAGCAGATCGCCGTACTCGGCCAGCGCGGCCTCGTCCTCGGGCCGGGCGGCGAGGATCTCGCCCAGTTCGTCGAGGCGGTCCCGGACCCGGTGGAACTCGGCGAGCGCGTCGTCGACGACGGCGCGGACCGGGGCGTCGGCCGGGAACGGGAGCTCCTGCCGCAGGAATTCGGTGTCGGCCGGGCGCCGCAGGTCGCCGGCGTCCGGCTCCTCCGCACCGGAGAGCAGGCGCAGCAGGGTGGACTTGCCGATCCCGTTCTCACCGACCAGGCCCAGCCGCTGGCCGGGACCGGCGGAGAGGGAGACACCGTCGAGAACGACACGGTCGCCGTAGACCTTGACCAGATCGCGGGCATGCAGAACAGAAACGTTGGACACGCGGACACCAATCGCCGAATCAAGAAAGGGAATCGACTGCCCGCCGGGGCCTCCACATCCACCAAGAACGGTGGGCGGCCACGGCAGCGGGCTGGGTGCGTGTCAGTAGATCACGGAGCCACACTTACATGAATCGGACGTCCGGTCAACCGGTGCGATCTCAGAGACACGATCCGGGTACGCTCCGCGCGGTGTCTGCCCCGTTGTCGTACCGCCCGGATCCGCGCCTCGGCCGCCTCGACATGGCCACCGCGATCGCCGCCGTCCACGACCGCCCCCACTGACCCCGTTGACGAGCTCAGCGAGGGCCGAGCAGTGCGACGACACCGCCGCCTTCACCCCTAAGCGGGCGCGACAGTGCGGTTGTGGGGCACCAGCTCGTGCGGCGGGCGGTCCGGGTCGTCGATGCCGAAGCTGATGATCCGCCGCGGCCGGATCCGGATGATCGGCGCCGGCGTACCCCACGCGGAGTCGGCCGGCTGCTCGATCGCCTCGCCACGCCCGCGGATCTCCAGGCAGCGCACCCGCCAGGGATCGGTGGAGTACAGGTCGTCCACCACGAACGCCACCTCCCCGGTCGCCGCGACGTTCCGGAACTTGCGGCTCGCCACCAGGTTGAACCCCACGATGTCGATCGTCTCGGTGGCCGCGTTGTACCGGAACCCGACCGGACTGTTCTGCAACGTGCCGTCCGGCCGCAACGTGGCCAGCCGCCCCAGCCGCTGCGTACCGAGGTAGGCGATCTCGAAGTCGGTAAACGTCATACCGAGAACTCTGCAACTTGAACCTGAGTTGACGTCAACACCGCGGGCGGTCGGCGGGGGAAGGCGCCAGGGCCGGGGCCCCCGACACCGGGGCTCCGCCCGAGTTCTCCTTCTTGGTGGCGACCGTCCATTCCGGCCCGAGCACCGCCATCAGCTTGGTCAGCAGGTTGTCGGCGGGCTGCCCGTCCACCGAGCAGCAGATCTCCCGCAGGAGCAGCGCGTTCAGGTCCCGAGTGTGCGCGAGACCCGCGATGATCTCGGCCTTGCCCTGCTGCTGGTTGCGTCACGGACAGAAGGCGTCGGCGCCGCGCGACCCGCCGGCCTCGTTGGCAGACATTCCCGCTCATCGCCCGGATGGATTCGATGCCAAGCGTGCAGGTCCGCGCACCGGCGCGCATACCGTGTGGCCCCTGTGCCGTCCCCACCGCAAGCCGAGCTGGCTCGAATCACCGCGATCTTGTGTTTCGCTATCTGCACGGCCGCCAGACGGATCCAACTGTGCCTTCGCCGCCCAGGCACGGCATCCTACATTGGTCAGCCCCGATGAATGCGTGGCCAGCCGACGGTTGCCGGGCCGCCGAACGATCGAGACTGGCGGACACAACCTCGCGTGGCGTTTCGGGAGGGCAATCGATGTTGGACAGCTCATCCTTGGACGAGTCGGAGAACTGGATCGATGACTGGCAGGAGGGGATTGAGGCACGGCTTGCTCGCACACGGGACTTCGCGAATCGATTGGGCGAGATGAAGGGATCAGCTCGTTCCGGAGGCGGCCTGGTGGAGGTCACCGTGGACAGCTCGGGCGCCCTTAATGATCTATACCTCGACGACGGCGTGCGCCGACACTCAGGACGGTGGATTGCCGAGCAAGTGCTTTCGGCCACCCGATCGGCGCGGGCCGAACTGGTCCGGCAGGCCGATCTCGTGGCACAACAGTCCGGCGCCGCCGATACCGCGGAGGGCCGCGCTTTACTGACAGCCCTGACAGCTCGTCTTCGCGACGGCGGGCAATGACCAGGCCGCTGAAGGTCCCTACAGAGGATTTGCGCCGGCATGCCGGCCATTTGGATCTCATCACTGACGGACTCAACATGGCCCGACGAGCCGGTAACGCGACCGATCCCGGTCCGGGATCGTACGGGCGACTCTGCCTGATGGTGCCAATCATGTTGAGTCAGCTGCAGAGACCGCTGCTAGAGGCGATCGAAATAGCCTCGCGGTCAGTCCAGGGAAACGCTGACTTGATCATCGAAGCCGCGGACCTCTACGAGGCTACCGACGACGCCCACGCGAATGAGATCCGGCACAGCGGAGGAGGCTGGTGAGTAACCCGCTCATCGCACCGCGCACCGAAATACCCAAGGATTCCTGGGCCGGGGTCTGGATCGTCGAGGACATCGAGATGATCCGCCGCGGGATCGAAAACGGCAGCTGGATCGACGGCACGCTCGGCGTCGTGGGAGCCAGTCTTGACGGCCTCGCCCTGATCAGCGACCCCCTCGGGGTCCTCCTTCAGTACGGCGCGTCTTGGATCATCGAGCACGTCAGGCCGCTCAGCGAGGCGCTGGACTGGCTCGCCGGCGACCCGGCGAGCATCGCCGCGAACGCAGAGACTTGGCGCAACGTCGCCAACGAGTTGCACCGGCAGGCCGAAGAACTCCGCGGGGCAGTCAGATTGGACTTGTCCGAATGGACGGGCGACTCGAGCACGGCATACCGCGATCGAACCGGCCAGCAGCAACAGGCCCTCGGCGCACTCGCCAAGGCATCGGAGACGATGGCGGTCATCACGGAAGGCGCCGGGTTTCTGATTGCGGCGGTCCGAGTACTGGTACGGGACGCAATTGCGACCCTGGCCTCGCGGCTCGTCGTCTACGCCGCCGAAGAAGTCGCATCGCTGGGGATCGCGACGCCGCTCGTCGTCGAACAGGTCACTACGCTGATTGGCTCCTGGACAGCCAGAATTGCCCGCTGGCTGAGGGGCCTCCTGGACAGCCTGCGCAAACTCCTGCCGGCCATCCGCCGGATCGGAGATCTTGTTGACGAAATCAAAAAAGTTCTTAACCGTATCCACAGCGGCGAGGAAGGTGCCGAAGCCCTCAACCGAGTCAAGAAGCGAGGCGCCGGGCCGGTCCAGCTGTTCAGCCTGGAGTCGGTACGCGGCATCGCCGCGAAGTATGGCATCGACATCGCCGGCTTGAGCATCTCTCTTGGCAGCAAGACCACCCGGGGCATCTGCGGCCGCACTCTGCCGGACGGTTCCATCGTGCTGTTCCCGACCGGCTTCCGCAGCGAGGAGGATCTGGCCAAGACCCTGGCTCACGAGCGGTTCCACCACGACGAACTGGCGGCCGGCAAGCCGTTCCCGAAGAACGCGGAGGAGTTCGACGCCTTCGAGGATCGGGCATACGCGCACGAGGAGCAGTGGTGGAACAATCAACCGATCCGTCCCGAGCAGAGGAAGCGATGATGGCGGCGTACGACCAGTGGCTGGATTCCTACAGCGCCGCCTATGACACGGTGCCCGGGCCTCTGCTCCTGCCATGTCCCAACTGCGGACACCAATGCCTTCAGCTGGTCTTCACCGGTGACCTCGACCGCATGGTTGGCTACGCTCACTTCTGGTGTGACCGCTGCCTACATGGCATTGGCATCTCACGCACGGCCATCCCGGAGCACGCCGTCGTTCAAGACATTCGGCAGCCCCGCGAGAGTCGGCGACCCGAGATTCCCAACTACCAACTGGTCCAATGAGCCTTTCTCATTCTGCGTAGCGGTTGGCTTCGACGTGGTGCATAACGAGGATGGCCGGCACAATCGGGGTCGCTCGGCGGGCCGGCAGCGCAGCTTTGTCACTAGCTTTCAGGTCTTCGAAGTCACGATGTCAATCCGCCAACCGCGGCCCCACCGCGCTGCGGCGCTGCGCGACCTGGCTGTCCAGCGCGCTCAACGAAGCCGTCCGCACCCGTCAGTCGCTTGTTATCGCTCTCGCGCGGCTTACGGGCACCCCCAGGTCCGGCCGGCCCACTGGCGAAATCGCCTTCGCCAACACCAGGTCCAGTGCTCGCAGGGTCGTAGGCGAGTAGCCGAATCCCTCCAGCTCCCGGTACCAGTCATCCGATCAATGGGCGATCAGCTCACCTGTTGTTACGCGAATAGGGCGGGTTAGCGCCAGCTGCAGACATAGACATCAGTCGTTTGACGTATGACGATGTGAACGTTAACTTCACCGACACATGGCGGCCGCTGCCGGCTGCCGGTGCGGCAGCCATCCACCGCGGTAGGCCCGGCGTTTGACGGCCGGACCAATGCCTCCACCGGCTCACCGGACGCGTCGCGCCGTGTGCGAAGCCTGTCCGCTGGGACTCGTCCTGTCCCGCAAGGAGGTCCTCATGAAAACTCGGTGGGTGGTGGCAGTCGCCGCCGCTTCGGTCCTGGCCGCCGGCGGAATCGTCACCGCGACCGCCGCGCACGCCGCGGCCGGATGCCACGTCGACTACACGATCAGCTCCCAGTGGCCCGGCGGTTTCGGGGCCGGCGTGAGCGTCAGCAATCTGGGCGATCCGGTCGACGGCTGGCGGTTGTCCTGGACGTTCGGAGCCGGGCAGACCGTGACGCAGCTGTGGAACGGCAGCTACACGCAATCCGGCGCTGCGGTGACAGTCACCAACGCGACCTACAACGCCGGCATCCCGACCGGCGGGAGCGTGAATTTTGGGTTCAACGGCGCCTGGAACAACAGCAGCAACCCGATCCCGGCCGCGTTCACCCTCAACGGCGTCGCCTGCACCGGCACCGTGACCCCGTCGCCGAGCACCACGACGCCGAGCAGCGACCCGTCGAGCACACCGCCGCCCGCACAACAGTCATGTGACATCTACGCCGCCGGCGGCACGCCGTGCATCGGGGCGCACAGCACCACCCGGGCGCTGTTCGGGGCGTACAACGGGCCGCTCTACCAGGTACAGCGGGCGTCGGACAAGGCGTACACCAATGTCGGTCTGTTGTCCGCCGGCGGGGTGGCGAACGCGGCCACGCAGGACTCGTTCTGCGCGAACACCACGTGCACCATCACCAAGATCTACGACCAGACCGCGAACCACAACGATCTGCCGATCTCGTGGGGCGGCCTCTGGAAGGGCCCCGGTCCCAACGGCGCCGACCTGGGCGCGGACGCCAAGGCCCTGCCGATCACCGTCGGCGGCCACAAGGCGTACGGCGTGAAGGTGACGCCTGGTGTCGGGTACCGGGTCGACAATGCCAAGAACGCGCCGACCGGCTCCCAGCCGGAGGGCATCTATATGATCACGTCGTCGAACTACGTGAACCAGTGGTGCTGCTTCGACTACGGCAGCGGCGAGAACTCGCACACCGACACCGGTAACGCCACGATGAACGCCATCGAGTGGGGCACCGCCTGCTGGTTCGGTGACTGGGCGAACAATCCGTGCGTCGGCACCGGCCCGTGGGTCGAGGCCGACCTCGAGAACGGCATGTACCACACCAACACCGGCTCCAACAAAGACCCGAACAACTCCGGCGTGCACTTCCCCTTCGTCTCGGCGTGGGAGAAGAACAACGGCACGTCCAACTTCACCCTCAAGTACGGCAACGCGACCAGTGGCGGGCTGACCACGCCGTACTCGGGTGCGCTGCCCAGGGGTTACTCGCCGATGAAGACCGAGAGCTCGCTGCTGCTGGGCACCGGCGGCGACAACAGCCACAGCGGCCAGGGCGAGTTCTTCGAGGGCGCCATCACCACCGGCTTCCCCACCGACGCCACCGAGAACGCGGTGCAGGCCAGCGTCGTGGCCGCCGCCTACCACTGAGAAGGCGCAGGCAACCGGACATCCCCGATCCCTGGAGTTCCCCATGCCCCGATCTTCCGCCGGCCGGCTCGTCGCCTGCCTCGTGATCGCCGTGCTGGCCGTCGCGGTGACCGTCACCGCGATCCTGACCCCCCGGTCCGCGTACGCCGCCGACAACCCCTATCAGCGCGGGCCCGACCCGACCGTGGCCAGCGTGGCCGCCACCCGCGGCACCTTCGCCACCGCGCAACTGACCGTGCCGGCCGGCAACGGATTCGGCGGGGGATACATCTACTACCCGACCGACACCAGCCACGGCACCTGGGGCGCGGTGGCGATCGTGCCCGGCTACTCGGCGTTGTTCGCCAACGAGGAGGCGTGGATGGGGCCGTGGCTGGCCTCGTTCGGGTTCGTGGTCATCGGCGTCGAGACCATCACCCGCTCGGACGGCGCCGACGCCCGCGCCACCCAACTGCTGGCCGCGCTGGACTACCTGACGCAGCGCAGCGCCGTCCGTGACCGGGTCGATGCCACCCGGCTGGCGGTGATGGGCCACTCGGCCGGTGGGGCCGGAACGATCCTCGCCGCCGAGCGACGTCCCTCGCTGAAGGCCGCCGTCGGGCTCGCACCGGGCACGCCGGGCAGTCTCAGCATGGCCACCGACCGGGTACCCACGATGGTCATCGGTGGACAGACCGACCCGACCGTGACCCCGGCCTACCTGAACAACCTGTACGCCGGCCTGCCCGCGGCGACACCCGGCGACTTCGTGCAGATCGCCGGCGCCGACCACCTGTTCTTCACCCGGGGGAACAACACGGAGATGAAAGTCCTGATCCCGTGGCTGAAGATCTTCCTGGACAACGACACCCGGTACACCCCGTTCCTGTGCCCGGCGCCGGCCGACCCGAGCGGCATCTCGCTGTACCGCGGCAAATGCCCCTACCTGCCGCCCGGCACGACGTCGCCGTCGCCGTCGCCGTCGTCCGTGAGTCCGTCCACCCCGGCCACCGGATGCACGGCCAGTTACCGGACGGCCGGCTGGTGGCCAGGCGGATTCCAGGGTGAGGTCACCGTCACCGCGGCCGGCGCGGCCATCAGCGGATGGGCCGTGAGCTGGACGCCAGGCAGCGGCCAGGCAATCACCCAGGTGTGGAACGGCACGCTGACCACGAGCGGCTCGGCGGTGACCGTCCGCAACGCCTCGTACAGCGGTTCGGTGCCGGCCGGCGGCTCGGTCACCTTCGGGTTCCTGGCCACCGGCACCCCGTCCGTCCCGGCACTCACCTGCGCCGGCTGACCACCCGAACCCGCGGATCCGTAGGGAGGAATCGAATGCGCAGGATATTGCTCGCGGCCCTGCTCGGGCTCGCCGCAACCGTGGCGGTCCAGGAACCGGCGCGTGCCGACACCATGCAGTTCCACGGAGTCAACTGGGCCGACCAGCGGGACAATTTCGTCAACGGGGTGCTCTACGTGTCCGGCCTCGGTTCGGCTGACACGTACTCCTCCGCGTCCGTCGTCGCCGACCGCGTGGTCGGCCAACTGTACGCGGTCACGGGCGCCAACACCGTCCGCATGCCGATCAACGAGCCGACCGTCGCGTCGTACTGGAACACCTACACCGGCGCTATCGACCAGGCGCTCGGCAAGGGCAAGGTCATCCTGGCGTACTGGGCTACCGCGAATGGCCGGCCGGCCGACGCCGGCGCCTACGACCGTATGTGGGACATCGTCGTGTCCCGGTACGCCGGCAACAGCAACGCCTACTTCGAGGTCATCAACGAGCCGTACGGGTATTCCACGACGGATCTGAACAACTTCTAC
The DNA here is from genome assembly GCF_030252345.1 of Actinoplanes oblitus. Classification (NCBI taxonomy): domain Bacteria; kingdom Bacillati; phylum Actinomycetota; class Actinomycetes; order Micromonosporales; family Micromonosporaceae; genus Actinoplanes; species Actinoplanes oblitus. The sequence goes on from NZ_CP126980.1 coordinate 7,345,192, forward strand.
AACTCCTGGCTGGCCCGGCACCCCGACGTGCCCCGTGGCCGGGTGATCCTGGACGGCGCCGGGCTCGCCCAGAACGTCGCCGCGGTCGGCCAGGACAGCCGGTTGAACTCGACCCTGCTCGCCGTCCACGACTACTCGTTCTTCGCCGGGTACGAGGACGAGACGTCGTGGGCGAACCACATCGCGAGCTCCATCGGCGGGTACGCCTCGCGGACGGTGGCCACCGAGTGGGGCGGCCCGATGAGTCCCGGCAGCAAGAACGGCGTCTCCTACGGCAGCATCGACTACAACATCCCGAGCGGCTCGTTCTTCGCCGACTACCTCCGCGGGGTCAGCAGCAAGCTGCGCGAGCTCGGCGTCGGTGGGGTCTACTGGCCCGGCCTGCGCGACGGCGACTGGTACAGCCTGACCCAGCGCACCGGCAGCGGCGCCAACATCAACCTGACGCTGACCAACGCGTCCGGGCTGAACCGGCTGCACTATTCGTGGGGCATCGGCACCGGCGGCACCACTACGGTCCGCATCGTGAACGCCGCCACCGGCCGGTACGCCGACGGACTGGGCCGCACCACGGCCGGTACCGACCTCGCCCAGGGGACCGACGGCACGAGCCCGGACCAGCAATGGGTGGTCGAGAACTCCGGAACCTACGTCCGGATCAGGAACGTGCACACCGGCCTGTACTTCGACGGCATGGGCCGCGCCACCAACGGCAGCGCGGCCGGGCAGTACAGCGGCTCTACCAGCGCCAACCAGCAGTGGAGCGTACTCACCGACGCGAACAACGTGCGGCTGCGCAACCGGGCCACCGGGCTGTACCTGGACGGGATGGGGCGGACGGCGAACGGCGCGAGCGCCGGTCAGTACGGCGACTCCACGAGCGCCAACCAGCGCTGGCGCATCGTCGCCGCGGGATGAGGTGAACTCGCGCCACTCCCGCATGACCTCGCCCCCGGCTAGCGTCTCATCGTCGCGTGCGCGGCGGTTACGAGACATCCCTCAGCTTGATTTTCAACCTGTGCGGCGTGGTCTGGGGCTGGTCGATTCTGGTGGCCGTGTTGGTGCTGGTGACGGTGTGGACGTCATGGCGGATCGGCGGGTGGCTGTCGCGGCGCCCGGATGGTCGTCCGGGGTCTGGCCGGGAGGGTTTTGCTCAAGGTCAGCGACCGGTTTCGGAAAGTCGCCCCGTGAGGTGTTCTGGTAGACGCGCTGCCGGGACACCCCGCCGAGGCGGCCACGGGTCTCATGGGCGCCATCAGGCGCAGCAGCTTCGATGGCACACCCGTGAGCGCCCATCAGGTGGTTCTGACGGCCATGACCCCGACCCCGCCGGGATCGGCTCCCTGGCCGATGACGCTGACTGCGCGTCCTTGGAGCCGCGCGCTTTGCCGCGGCGATTCGTCAACCTTTCGGCCCTCGACTACGTCTAACGATCATGAAGATCAGACGGCGCCGCCACACCGACGAGACGTTCATCGAGTTCGTGGCAACGCGCTCGGGTCGGCTGATCGCACACGCAGAGCTTCTCTGCGGCCATCATGAGCAGGCGCGCGACATCGTGCAAACCGTGTTGATCCGCGCTTACCGGCGTTGGCGGCACATCGAGCAAGACGACCCGTACGGCTATCTACACCGCGCGGTGACCAACGCGGTCACCGACTGGTGGCGCACCGCGCACCAGCGTCACGAACAACCAGTCGACGTGGTGCCCGACCAGCCGGCCACCCCCGAGAACACCTTCGAGGACCGCCGGGAGCTGCTCGCCGCCCTCGGTCACCTCACCCATCGGGAGCGCGCCGTCGTCGCGTTGCGCTACCTGGACGACTGCTCCGAACGGGAGACAGCCGACCTGCTCGGCGTCAGTCTCGGCACGGTGAAGTCCACCTGTTCACGAGCACTCCGCAAGCTACGAGTCACTCTCGCCGACGAGGAACCGCCTCCGCACCACACTGACGCCAACCCGATCACGGCCTGACGGAGCCCCTGATGCCTACCCAAGACCACCTGAGGAACGCTATGAACGAGATGGCCCGCTCCACTGATCCGTTGTCGCCCGCGGCGGTGCTGCAGTCCGCCCGGCGCCGCCAGACACAGCGGCGTCTCCTGGCCGCCGTGGCAACCGCAACGGCGGTCGTGGCGGTGTCCGTCGGAGTCGCCGCGCTCAACCCCGCCCGCCCGCTCGACAACCAGACCACCACGGACACCGGTGACGCCGGGCAGACACTGCGGAACTCCGTGACCGCGCTGCGTGCCGGCAACTACACCTTCACCCGAACCGGCGCCGGTTCGGTCGCCGACATTCAGCGTGGTGCGGTTCACCTGCCGGACAGCGTGCTGATCCAACACTCTGACACGTTCGCGGTGCTACGCACCGGCTCCGGCACGTACCTTCGTTACCTGCTCCACGTGCGACCCGAGGCACGGGACGAGTACCGGCAATACTTCCGGAAGCATCTCAAGGGCGCCCAAGCGGAGAAGGTCGAAAAGATCTATGCCCAGCTGGACGGCGAACACTGGACGCGCGCCGACGAGAAGAAGCTGGCGGACGCCGCCACCGTCGACGAGCAGAGCGGGCTGGACTCCATGGCGCGCCTGCCCACGTCCGGGCAACCCGACGCCACCGGCGCCGACGCCCTGATCGCCGCGGTGACCAGCGCTGAACGTTCCGGCAACACGATCACCGGCACGCTGGACGCCACCAAGCCGAACCCGCTCCTGGAGCAGCTGTTCAATGACCCGACCTACCTGTACGGCGTGGGCGCCACGACAATGCCTTACCGGGCGACCCTCGACGATCAGGGCCGGCTCACCGACTTCACCGTCACGATGCCCGATCATCAGATGGCCTCCCAGCCGGCCGGACCGGTCGATCCCGAGCCGCCACTGATCATCCAAATCTCGGAGTACGGCCGGACCGAAGCGCAGAATCCCCCGGCGCAGGTAAGCGGCGAGCTGACCACCGACGCCTACGATCTGCTCGCCCGCGACACGGACTGAGGACAGTCCGGGAGCCGGTCACCCGCGACCGCCGCCAGCCGCAGCCGGCGCTCTGGTACTACTCGACGCCGAAGAACGAGCACCTGCGCTGACGCTGATCCGCCCCCTGGTCACCGGCCCCCGCGGCGTTTTCAGCCGGACTGCATCCGAGCCCTTGTTCGACTGATGACCGGACGAGGACGCGGGTTTCAGCGGTTGCGGAGAGTGCGGCCCAGCATGCCCATCGCCGAGGTCACGACGATCAGGATGGACATCGCCGCGTGCAGGGAGGTCAGCGTGATCAAGGCGCCCATCAGGGGCGGGCCGGCGAGGAAGCCCAGGTAACCGATCGCGGAGACGGTCGCGACGGCGCCGGCCGTGGTCATCGGATCGTCCGCGGCGCGGCTGAACGCCACCGGTGCGACGGGGGCGATTCCCAGGCCGACCAGCGCGTATGCGACCAAGCCGGCCGCGGGGACCGGCACCGCGACGGCGAGGGCGGCGCCGGTGGCGGAGACCAGGGCACAGCCGGCCAACAGCCGGTGCGAGGGGAACCGGGACCGCAGCGGGTCGGTGGCCAGCCGCCCCACCACCATGCCCGCCGAGAAGGCGGCGAAGCCGGCCGCGGCCACCTCGCTCGGGGCGTTCCCGGCGTCATGGAGGAACACCGCACCCCAATCGTTGATCACGCCTTCGCCGAGCAGGGCGCAGAAGGCGATCAGGCCGAGCAGCCAGAGGAGTCGGGACGGCGTGGCCGGCCGGGTCCGCCCGGCTCGTCGCGCCGGCGCATCGGGCAGCAGCGCGACCGCCGCGACCGCGCACACTCCGGCCAGCACCGCGGAGGTCGCGGCGAAGTGTGCTGCCGGGCCGATTCCGGCACCGGCCGCCAGCGCTCCCACCGTGGCGCCGGCGATACCGCCGGCGCTGAGCATGGCGTGCTGACGGCCGAGCACGGGCCGGCCGACGGCACGCTCGATCAGCAGCCCCTGGGTGTTCATGGCGACGTCGACCGTGCTGTTGGCGAACGCGAACAACGCCAGCGCGCCGGTCAGCACGGGCAGGGTCGGTGCCACCCCGATCAGGGGCAGCGCGGCGAGATAGACGCCGGTGGCGGCCAGCAGCGCGCGCCGGCTCCCCCAGCGGGCGACGATCACGCCGGCCGCGGGCAGGCCGGCCACTGCACCGGCGGTGAGCCCGAACAGGGCGACGGTGAGACCGGCCACCGAGAGTCCCAAGCGCTCCTGCACGGCCGGGACCCGGGTGGCCCAGGTTGCGAACACCGCACCGGTGACCAGGAAGAAGGTGCCGACCGCCGGGCGTACGGGCGTCGTGACCCGGGCCACCGCGTTCATCGGCCGGCCGTCACCGTGTCGGCCCGGGCCATGGACAGCAGGGCGTCCCGCTCGTCGACCAGGACCTTGTGGAAGACCTCGGCGACCCGCAGCATGACGGCCTCGTCGTTCGGCGGGCCGAGCGAGCTGAACGTCTGCCCGAGAACCAGCCGCCGCGCGCAGATCTCCTCGGCGACCGGGTACTCCTCCGGCCGGTACCGGTGCGGACCGTCCGCGTGCCCGCACGTCCAAGGGCAGCCCCGGCCGTACCCCCGCATCTCCTGGAAGAGGGTCTGCGCCGGGACAGGCTGCGGCTGCCACCGCATGATGCCCAGGCCCTCGGCCCGAACCGCGCGCTCGACCGCGTCGCGGAACACCGGCACCGGGATGTCGGCGGCACCGAGGTCCTCGGGGCGCACCAGCAACGGATAGAAGAAATACACATGGGTACGGTCGGGCGGCACCACCGGCGGCCGGATGCCGGGCACTCCGTCGAGCGCGGCGGTAAGAGCGGCGCCATTCGCGATCCGCTGCCGGGTCATCTCCCCCAACCGGCTCAGCTGCGAGCCGGCGAACGCGGCGGCGAGAACGTCGATGCGGTAGTTCCAGCCCATCATCCGGGCGTTGTAGTCACGCCCCTGGCCGTCCAGTTCCTCCCCGAACATCATCACCCGGCGGGCCAGCCGCCACTGGTACTCGTCGCGGGTGGCGAACAGGCCGCCCTCGCCGAGAGCGGACAGGCATTTCGAGCCGTTCAGGCTGGAACCGCTGAGATCACCGAGGCCACCGGCGGGCCGGCCCCGGTAGGTGGCACCGTGCGACTGGGCGGCGTCCTCGATGAGGACGAGACCGTGCCGGCGGGCCACCTCGGCCAGCGCGTCGTAGTCGGCGGGTAGACCGTTCAGGTCGACCGCGATGATCGCCCGGGTCCGTGCGGTGATCCGCTCCTCGATCCGGGCCGGGTCCATGGCGAAGGTGGCGAGATCGGTGTCGACGAACACGGGGATGGCGTTGGCCTGCAGCACACACGAGGCCGACGCCAGGAAGGTGTCGGCCGGCACCAGCACCTCGTCGCCGGGGCCCACGCCGGCGGCCGCCACGGCCATGTGCAGCGCCGCGGTGCCGGAGTTCGCCGCGACGACGTACGGCATGTCACAGGCCTCGCCCCACGCCTGCTCGAGTTCCCGCACCGCCGTCATCGGCCAGTGCCACGGCACGGCCTCGTCCATCGCCCGCAGCACGGCCCGGCGGTCCTCCTCGACGACGTGCGGCCACGGCGCGAGGGCGCCCGGCGCCAGCACCGGAGTCCCTCCGTGTACGGCTAGCATGCGTCCGCTCCGGCGCCCGCGGTCTGCGGCACCGCGCGTACGGTGACGGCCGGTGTCCGGTGGAAGATCGCCGCGACGGTGGGCAGCTCGGGGTTCTCGCCGAGCAGGCCGGCGAGTTCCCGGATGCCGTCTGCCAGCGGCACCCTGGCCCGGAACCCGATTCCGGCCAGCTTCGAAACGTCGGCGACCAGCCGGTACGTGTCGCTGAGCACGGTGCGGTCGGGAACCAGCTCGGCCGGCCGCCCGGTTGCCGACTCGACCGCGTCGGCGAGCTGCCGCATCGACACCTCCTCCCCGGAGCCGAGGTTGTAGACCTCGCCCTCGGTGCCGGACTCGGCGAGCGCGACGAGACTGTCGCAGAGGTCCCGCACGTGGATGAAGTCGCGTGTCTTGCCGTCGACGTCTCCGACGACGGGAATGGCCCGCCGGTTGAGATGCCAGCGGAGGAATTGGGAGACCTCGCCACCGGCACGGCGCGGATCCTCACCGGGGCCGTAGACGACGAAGGACCGGCCGATCACCACGGGCAGTCCGATCGTCCGGTGCAGGCTGCGCAGCACGAGTTCGCCGGAGAGTTTGGAGGCGCCGTACGGCAGGAACGGCATCGTGCTGTGGTTCTCGGTCATCGGCGACTGCTCCGGTACGCCGTACACGATCGCCGACGACAGGTAGACCAGCCGGCGTACCCCCAGCTCGGCGCACGCGTTGCCGACGTTGCAGGTACCGAGCCCGTTGGTCTCGAAATCGAACCGGGGGTTCTCCACCGACACCGTTCCGCTGGCGTTGCCGGCCAGGTGGAAGACCGTGTCGACGCCGTTCAGGGCGGCGCGTACCTGGGCGTGGTCGCGCAGGTCGGCCCGCCGCAGGGTCACCCCGTCGAGTTCGGACAACTCGGGCGGCAGGTCGGACAGGTCCACCACGTGCACCCGCAGCCCCCGTTCGGCCAGGGCTCGCACCAGGTGCCGGCCGATGAATCCGGACCCACCGGTCACGGCCACGTCCGAGACGCCGGGCGGGACCAGCCTGGTCGCTGTCAGCTGGATCATGTCGTACTTCCCTTCGTGGTGTTCGAGGTCAGTGGGCGGCGACCGCGATGTTCTGCAGGCCGCCGTGGCGTTCGACGCTGATCACGCCGTCGGCGCCGTCGGGGAAGAACCGGGCCAGGCAGCCGCCGGGCCGTCCGCCGATGACGAACGGGCCGAGGACCGGGGCGACCAGCCCGGTGGTGACCGAGCCGTCCTCGGCGCGGACCGACATGGGATAGCGCAGCGACTCCACCCGCTCCTGCGCGATGCTGTCGCCGGCGTGCACCGCGGCGCCGACTGCCGCACGCCAGGTCGCGGTGTCGGTGTCCCGGCCCATCAGCACCTTCTCCCCCTTCATGCCGATGGCGCCCTTGAGCAGGAACCGCTCCGGGCACGCCAGCAGCAGCTCGTCCAGCCGGTGCAGGGCGCCCTGGTAGCGGACCTGCTGGGTGCCGACGACGCGCGTCCAGGGCAGGTACCGCTGGACGAGTTCCCGGTCCTGGGCGCTCATGCCCGGCTGCCCGGCCGAGGCGACGGCCAGCAGCTTCTTGTTGGACAGCAGCGCCGAGGTCTGCGAGGCCAGCAACTGGCATCCGGCCGCGAGCGCCTCGCCCAGCGGCGACCAGTCCAGGCCCATCTCGCCCCACTCCTGCACGGTGAAATGCCGCAGCCCGAGCGGGTAACTCAACCGGCCGTCCCGGGTGAACAGGCCGTCCATGAGATCGGTCGGTTCGAAGAACTCGGCCCGCAGGCCGCGCCGGCGCAGATAGTCGACCTCTGAGTCGAAGTACCGGGTGCTGGTCACGCCCCGGACGAGGTCGGCGACACTGCCCACCAGGGCGACGGCACGGTCGGTGCCCTCACGTGCGGCGGTCTCTTCGAACAGGTCGGCGCGGGCGGCGTACGGCCGGTACGCCGACAGTCCCCGGCCGGCGTAGATGTCGTCCACCCAGGTGTCGCCGAGCAGCTGGGTCTGCACGGCCGCGCCGACACCACCGCCGACGTTGTACTCGATGAGTTTGACGCCGTCCGGGGTGACGAACGCGTCGGGGCGGGCGATGCACGCGGCGTACCGCCATTCCCACTCGTCGTCGCCGGTGAACAGCGGCGCGGTGACCGGATCGATGCCGAGGGCGGCGAGCCGCTCGCCGCGGTCGTTGCCGAGCCGGCGTGCCGCACGGAACAGCACGCCGAGGACGGCGGCTGCGGCGCTGTGCAGTTCCTCGTACGTGGCGGCCGGTAACAGCACCGGATGCAGTGGTACCGGATTCGGCGGAAAGGGCACGTCGCGCATCCCGTGGCGCAGCCGGTCGCGAATCTCCTCGGGTTCGCCGGCCAGCAGGGGCGCGGGGGCCAGGATCTCACTGGACGTCATGGATCGATCGTGTCCGCGGTGCGTGCAGCTGCCGTGTAGCGCCGATGTAGCCGCCGGATTTGTTAGGGTGCGTGACCATGTCAACGCTTTTCGCCGACGTCGCCGCGCTACGGGCGAGCGTCGCCCGGTTCCAGGAGTCGGTGTCGGCGTTGCCCGACGCGGCGCTGTCCGAACCGTCGCTGTTGCCCGGCTGGAGCCGCGGGCACGTGCTCACCCATGTGGCCAGGTCGGCGGATTCCCGCCGACGGCTGCTGGAGGCGGCCCGGCACGGCGAGGTCGGCCGGCAGTACGCCGATGAGGAGCACCGCGCTCGTGAGATCGAGGAGGGTGCCCGGCGACTGCCCGGGCAGATCCGCCGCGACGCCGTGGAGTCGCTGGATCGGCTGCTGACCGTGGTGACCGAGCAGCCCGCCGACCGGTGGGACACACCCGGCGTCTGGCTGGGTGTTGGTCCCCGGCCGGTGCGCCGGGTGGTGCCCAGCATGCGCCGCGAGGTGGAGTACCACCACGTCGACCTGGCAGCCGAGTACGGCCCGGACGACTGGCCGGCCGACTTCGTCGAGGCACAGCTCGACCGGGTGACCGCGTCGTTCGGCGAGCGAGCCGACGCCGGGGCGTTCACCGTACGGCTGCCCGGCCGGGATCTGCGGGTGGGCGACGGCGGGGACCTCGTCGTGGCCGGTGAACCGGCGCCGATGCTGGCCTGGCTGACCGGCCGTGGCGACGGCTCGGGACTGCGCACCTCGCCACCGGGGCCGCTGCCAGCGCTACCCCCGCTGTCCTGAATCGGGCGTGGTGAAGACGGCGTAGCGGATCTCCGCGGTGCGGCCGCCGGCCCCGTCGTCGAGCCACAGCTCGTCCGGGCCGGGGAGCATCTCGCCGAAGGTCAGCGGTTCCTCCGGCGGCAGGCCGGCCGCGGTCCGGGTGACCTGGCGCACCAGCAGCGGCGAGTCGAGATCGCAGTAGACCGGCTTCGGTTCGCCGGAACAGCGCAGATACAGGTGCCGGGGCAGACCCAGCCGCGCACGCAGCCCTTGCACGCGGGCGAACGCCTCCGGTTCCTCGGCCACCGAGGCCGCGGCGACCGCACCGGCGTCGATCCGCCAGGACTCGCGGCGCAGGACGACGTCACCGACCTGAATACGCGGGATGTGCCGCCGGCCGGTGCCGTGCACGGCCGCACCGGCGGTGTCGGTGGGGAATCCGAAGACGCTGAACGGGTTGCGCCCGAGCATCGGCCAGGCGTGCGGCGGCGCGATCAGGCGCAGCGCCGGGCCGGTGGGTGGGCGCAACCGCAACCGCTCACCGTCGTGGCAGACGTCCAGGTCGGCAAGCCGCAGCCGTTCGGCGGGCGGCCGGCCGGACCGGTCGAACGCCTCGACGTCGCGGCACTCGAGGTCGAGCCGTGGGTACGTCTTGTTGCGGTGGTGCTGGGTCACATCGGCCAGCTGCTCGCCCGGCGCCAGCAGACCGGCGTAGTGCCGCAGCGCCTCGGCGCGGTACTCGGGGAAGGCGGACCCCACGAACGGCGCGACGGAGCCGTGGCTCAGGTGGTCCTCCATCGCGTGCAGGTCGCCGACGACCAGGCGGAACCGCCCGCCGGCCAGGTCCTGTGCGGATCTTGCCGCGATCATCAGGTCGGGGTTGCAGACGGCCGGCTCGTTCAGCCCGTACCGTTCGACGAGTCGCCGTACCGTGGCCCGCTGCACCACGTGGACCCGCCGGTCGTCGGTCGCCGCGGGCAGCAGGGCCGCCTCCAGCGCGTCGCCCATCTCGGCGACCGTGTCGTCGATGCGCTGGTAACCCTCTGCCAGCTCGCCGAGGTCGTCGAGGTAGGCGGCGACGTAGTCGGGAACGGGCACGGCCCGCCCGGCGCCGAACCGCCGGGTGAACCAGCCGGCCAGCAGGTCCCGCTCCAGCTTCAGCCGCCACCGCGGCCGCAGCAGGAACATGTCGTAGAGCAGGGCGAGATCTCCGCTCATCCGGTCGGACAGGGGCCGGCCGATGGTCAGTTCGCGCGGGGTGCAGACGCAGTGCTCGTGAAAGACGCTACGGTCGCTGTAGAAGCCACTCCCACCGTGCGCCGCGGGCAGGCCGGTGGCCCTGGTGAATTCCGCCTTGAGGCGGGCGAGCGCCTCCGGGCGGCCGGGCGGCGGTGCTTCTTGAAGATTGTGTACGGCCGCGACGAGCCCGGCACAGATCGCGTGGGCCGGGTGCCCGGGATCCACGCCGGCCAGCATCTCGCGCACCCCGGCCAAGGAGTCATCGGCACCATACGGCAGCTCGGCCTCGAGGTGGACCGCCCCGGCGTCCGCCAGATGCCGCAGGGCCGGCCACGGATCACCGGTCAGCAGATCCGACATCCGCCGTACGCTCGTGGCCCCGTCACAGAGCTCGAAGACAGCCGCCTGATGCGGGGTGAGATCGATCGGCGGGTCCACCCGCAGCGCCGTCCGCGCGTCGGTGCTGCGTCGGCCCTGGTCGATGCTCAGCACCCGCAGCCTGCCCTCGTTCACCCGCGCACCCGGCACCGGCCGCGGGCACAGGTGCTCGCGCAGCAGCGGGTCGCCGAAGATCGTCCGGGCCACCGCCTCGGCGGCCCAGCGCGCTAGCCGCGTGTGCCGTTCCAGCCCGGCCGGGACCCAGCTGACACCGGTGTCACCGGTGGTCACCCGGGCCGTGGCGAGCGGCCCGAAGTGGCTGGTCGTGTCGTTCTTCGCGCAGACCCGCTGAAGGTAGCGGACCAGGGTCGCGATGTTGTTGCGGTCGTTCTTGCGGGCCGGCCGGCGACCCAGCTCCGGGTCATCCAGCCAGCCGATCAGCCGCGGGTAGGCCTGGTCGTTGGAGACCAGCAGCATGTCGCGCAGCTCCGGGGTGTTCCGGAACCGGTCGATCACCTTCTGTCCGGTGCGGTCGCAGCTTTCGGCGTACACCCGCTCAAGTTCCTGCTCCGCGTCCGCACGCCGCCGCAAGGCGGTCTCGAACTGCTCCAGAAGCGTCTGGAACCGGGGTGTCGGCGCCTCCGGGCGCGGGGTGTAGGCGCGGCGGCGGTGCATCGCGCGCAGGATGTGCCGGTCGGCGGTGTTGCCGGCGGACTGGCGCAGCAGTGGGTCGCCCGCCCGGCCGGCGAGTTCGTCCAGGGCCGCGTCGGCGGCGAGCCGTTCAGCGGCCGCGTCGGTGACGGCCTCGTCCCGCAGCCGGGTGAGCCAGTGGAAGGGGAAGCCGGCCAGGCGCATCACCGCCACCGACGCGGGCCGCCACGACAGCGAACCGGCCGGAGCCGAGGTCATGGTCATGGTCGTGGTCATCAGGTCTCCTTAAGGGCGGGTTCGCGGCCGGCCTCGTCCCGGGCGGCGGCGGCCGCCACCCGTTCCGGGTTTCGCATGGTCCGGGCGGCGAGGACGCGCAGCGGTGCGACCGCGACGACAAGGATGGCGCCGAGCACCAGCCATCCGACGCCGGCCATCCCGGTCACCAGGCCGGTCACGACGGCCGGGCCGACGGCCACCGCGATCGCCTCGGTGCTGGCCTGTACGCCCTGGTACTGCCCTTCGGCGTCACGCATCATCAGCCCGAGCGACAGCGCCCAGCGGGAGGCCACGTAGTACAGCTCGCCGACCACGTTGGCGCAGACGCCGAGCAGGATGACGACGGTGGCCAGCACCGGGTTCGAGGGCAGCGCAGCCAGGGCGAAGACGGCGCAGCTCGCCGCCAGCAGCAGGCCGGCGAAGCGGGCCGCACCGACGGCGCGCGGGATGCCGGTGACGCCCCGGGTCACCCGGACCTGGAAGGCGGCGATGAGGATCGAGCTGAGGGCCACCGCCACGGCGGCGACCCAGGCGCCGGCCGTGGTGTGCGTGGTGATCCACAGCGGCAGGCCGCTGGAGAGCATCGACCAGCAGAACGCCAGGACCGCCGTGGCCAGCATGATCGAGACGTACGGGAAGTCGCGGACCGCCTGGGTGCTGCCGTGCCGCCGGTCGGCCGGGACCGCCGGTACCCGCGGCACCCGCACGGTGAAGTAGGCCGTCACCAGGAACGTCGCCGCGTTGATCAGGACCGCCGCGAGATAGATCCATTCCCGGTCGACCGCCAGCACGATGGCACCGCCGGCCGCGCCGACGGCGTACGCGATGTGCTGCACCACCCGTGACTGGGCCAGCACCCGCAGCCGCTGCTCCTCGGGCATCAGCCCGTAGATGAGCGCCACCCGGATCCCGGCACCGGAGCTGCGGACCGCGTGGAAGCAGATGGTCACCAGCAGCAGTGACCAGAAGCCGGTGACGAAGACGTAGGCGGCCATGGCGAGCCCGCGGAGGACGATGACGACGCCCAGCACCTCGCGGGAGCCGTGCCGGTCGGCGAGTACGCCCATCGGGACGGCGGCCAGCAGGCCGACGGCTCCGCCGAGACCGACGGCGAGACCCATCTGCCCGGCGGGGATGTGCTGGACGTGGGTGAAGAAGATGGCCCAGATGCTGAACCAGAGACCGTCTCCGAATCCGTTGATCGCCTGTGCGGTGAGCAAGTGTGCGACCACTCGTGCGGGCTTCACGCGAGCCTCCTAGACGTCTTGGGCGACCGTTTCCAGCCGGGGCCGCATCACGCGGACGTAGTCGTCGGTACGGAGGGCGTAGGAGCGGTCGAGTGTCCCCGCGTTGAAGAAGATCTCGTCGTGGTGCAGCAGCGCGGGGTCGACGACCAGGTCGAGGTCGGGGTGGAAGGTGAACGGCGGGATCGCGCCGGACACGCTGCCGGTGAGCTGCTCGGCCACGTCCAGCGGGGCCACCGTGGCGCTGCGGCAACCGTAGAGATCCCGCACGGCGGCGATGTCGACCCGGCGGTCACCCGGCACGACGACGAGCACGTGCTGGCGGGTCTTGCCGGTGCGGACCCGTACGACGAGGCATTTCGCGGCGGCGTCGAGCGGGTGGCCGCGCAGCCGGGACGCCTTCTCGGTGTTCCCTTCGGGCGGGTGGTCGATCACCCGGTATCGGGCTTCGTGCTCGTCGAGCAGCGTGGTCAGCGATGAGGCCGAGGCGAAAGTCGAGTTCACCGTTTTCACTCTGCCGGGCGGCCGGGCGATCAGCTTCCGACGGAAGCGACAGTCGACTACGACTTTGGTAACAGTGCCTCCCCCGCCTTAGTGATAAATCAGCCGAATGATTGATGGTGATCTTTGTGATGGCTCTTCGGGCACCTAATGTCGGCCTTGGCGCCCGGCACCAGTACCTGATCAATCATCACCCCACGGGAGAACCATCGTGCGATTCCTCACCCTCGGTCCGCTCTCCATAAGCGACGAGAAGGCATACCCGATCAGCGCCGCGAAACACCGCGGGCTGCTCGCGATCCTGCTGATCAACGTGAACCGGGCCGTCACGGTCGCTCACCTCGTGGACGAGCTATGGCCCGACGATCCGCCGGTCACCGCACAGAACCTGGTGCGGCAGTACGTCTCGCACCTGCGCCGGTTCCTCACCGACGCGCTCGGCGACACGGTCGCCCTGCAGACGCACGCCGCCGGATACATGCTGGTCGTCGACCGGTCCACCCTCGACGTGGCGGAGTTCGAACGGCTCGGCCACGCGGCCCGCACCGAACTCGCGGCGGGCCGTCCCGACGAGGCGAAGTCGCTAATCGGCGCCGCCCTGCGGCTGTGGCGCGGCCAGGCCTACAGCGACGTCCCCGACGGCCCGTCGGTGACCGCCGAACGGGTACGCCTCGAGGAGTTGTACGCCGGGATGCTGGAACTCGAGGCCGAGTCCGATCTCGCGGCCGGCCGGGTCAGCCAGTCGATCAGTGAACTGACCTCGCTCACCGTCCGTTTCCCGCTGCACGAACGTCTGTACGTGCTGTTGATGCGAGCGCTGACCCGAGCCGGCCGCAAAGCCGACGCGCTGGCGGTCTACCGCGACGCCCGCGCCGTCCTGGTCGGCGAGGTGGGCCTGGAACCCGGACCCGAACTGCGCCGAGCCGAGCAGGAGGTCTTCGACGAACGGCCCGCCGCGGACACTGCGCCGGCCGGACCGCTGACGGTCCAGCCCGCCGTCGTACCGGCCCAGCTGCCCGCCCCGCTGCCCGACTTCGTCGGGCGTACCGACCTCATCGGCGCGGTGACCGGCACGGTCGAGGCCGGCCTGCGGGCCGAGAACGCCCCGGTGATCGTCCTGTCCGGACTCGGCGGGGTGGGCAAGACGGCCCTCGCCGTCCGGCTGGGCCACCAGCTGCGCGAGTCGTTCCCGGACGGCCAGATCTTCCTGCGGCTCACCGGCGCGCACCGCGAGCCGGTCGACCCGGCCGGTGCGCTCGGCCGGCTGCTCGAGGTCCTCGGCTGTCCACCGGCCGACCAGCCGGCCGGCCTGTGGGGCCGCCAGGACCGGTTCCGCAGCATCCTCGCCACCCGGCGGATCCTGCTGATCCTGGACGACGCCGCGGACGCCGACCAGGTCGGCAAGCTGCTGCCCGGCCGTACACCCGGCGCCGTGATGGTGACCAGCCGCGGCGGCATGGCCGAACTCGACGGCGCCCACCACATCCGGATCCCCGCCTTCGGTCCCGGCGAGGCGCTGTCGCTGCTGGGCAGGCTCGCCGGTCCGAACCGGACCGGCGCCGAGCCGACCGCGGCCCGGGCCATCGCCGACGCCTGCGGTCACCTTCCGCTGGCGGTCCGCGTCGCCGGCCTGCTCGCCGCCATGTCCCCCGGCCTCGCCCTGCGACATCTGGAGCAGCGGCTCAGCGGGGGCGCCGCGCTGGACGAACTGGTACTCGGCAACCTCGACGTGAAGCAGGTGGTCGGCGCCGCCTACGACCAGCTGCGTCCCGGCGACCGGCAGGTGCTGCGGCAACTGGCCTGTGACACCGCGGACGGCACGGGCAGGCCGGCCCCCACGAGCGGCTGGCGGCACGCCGTCGACCGGCTGGTCGACTCCGGCATGCTCGAGATGGTCCCGGCCGGTCACACCGGCTTCGGGTTCCGTTGTCCCGAGCTGCTGCGCCGCTACGTCCAGCGCTGCACCGAACCGTCGATGCGTTACACCAGCGGCGTGCCCGCCCCGGCCGCGGCACCCACCCGGCTGCGAATGGCCGTCTGAGCACGCCTCCCCCGGCATCACGCCCGCCACCGGACCGACCGGCGGCGGGCTTTTCGCGTCATCGGCCCGGCGACAACTACATCGCGGCTACAACGCCGTTCCGGTACGGCTAAAGGCGCCACTGACAGCGTGAGGAAGGACGTACTCCACGACGAGAGGCGGCAGCACATGTTCCGGGAAATGCTCAAATCGAAGATCCACCGGGCCACCGTGACCCAGGCCGATCTGCACTACGTGGGATCGGTGACGATCAGCGCCGAGCTGATGGAGGCGGCCGGCCTGCTTCCGAACGAGAAGGTGGACATCGTCGACATCAACAATGGCAACCGCCTGTCGACATACACCATCGAGGGACCGCGGGGCTCCGGCGTGATCGGCATCAACGGGGCGGCTGCCCGGCTGATCAGCCCCGGCGATCTGGTGATCGTCATCGGTTACGCCACCGTGCCGGACGCCGAGGCCGCCGATCTGAAGCCCAACATCGTCTTCGTCAACCAGGACAACCGCATCATCGGCCGCGGTCACGACCCGGCCGAGACCATCCCCGGGACCGAGACGATCCGCGGCGACCAGCTCGCGGGCCGGTACTGAGATGGCCGCCGTCGCCCAACCGCGGACCGGGTCCGCGAACGTGCTCACGCACTACTACGACGAACTAGGGCAGATCATGGGGTCGGTCCGGGCCGGCCGGGCCCCGCTGCCCACCGCCGGCGCCGGATTCGCCCCGGACTTCGCGCTGCCGCCGCTCACGTCCCGGCTCGAGCGGTACTTCTCCGCCGGCTCGATCACCACCGGCGACCTCGGCGAGTACCGCGGTGTCCGGTTGAGCCTGCTGAACCTGATGGGCAATCCGGGCACCCGTACCACCAAGACGCTGGCGTCGCTGCTGATGGTGGCGCGCGCGGTCGGCCACATCCAGCGGACCGGCGAGAACGTCATGATCGTCACCCCGTCCTCGGCGAACAAGGCCACCGCCCTGCGCGACGCCGTGCTGGGTGCGATCCGCAGCGGCCTGGTCACGCCCGACCAGCTGCGGATCGCCGTCGTGGTCCCGGAGGCGTCCCGGCCGAAGCTGTGGTCGTCGCCGCTGTCCACCGATCCGGAACTGGCCGCCCGCAACCCAGTCCTGGTGCTGCCCGGCGCCGACCGTTCGGCGGTCAAGACGCTGGCCGCGGGCCTGGTCGAACAGCACGCCGACACGGTGTACGCGCTGACCGGCACCCGCCTGTGGTACTCGCTGGACCTGGACAACTACCGCACCGCCGACGCGGCACGGGCCCTCTACGAGCGCGACTTCTGCCCGGCGCGGCCCGGCGAACGGCGACTGCACGCACACGCCGTGTCCAGCGCGTACGGCCTGCTCGGGCACCACCTGGGACACACCGCGATCGGGGCGGACGGCGATCCCCGCTACTTCCTGGTACAGCATCTCGACACCCCGGACATGGTGCTGAACCTGTACTTCGGGTCGGCCGAACGCGACCACCTGCCGGCCTATCGTTACGACGCCGCCGACGGCCTCTACCGGCAGGACGGCGACCTGCGGTTCCCGGTCACCACGTACCACCCCGACGAGATCCTCGACCCGACCTTCTACACACACCGGCCGCCGACCTCGGCCCGGATGAACGAACTGATCCGCACCGGCGGTGGCGGCGGAATCGTGGTGTCACTGCACGAATGCCTCCAGCGGTACCCGCTGCTGCGGTCCCGGCTCGGCGAGGCCGGCGTCCACCTGCCGGCGGACCCGCGCCGGCTGCGGGAGTGGTCGCTGGTCATGGCGGCGACCGGCGTGCTGAACGCGATCGACCGCGGCCTGATCAGCGACGACGAGGTGCTGCTGCACGGTTCGGGCAGCTACGGGCTGGACGACTACGTGCCCCTGCGCGACGACGCGGCGCGGACCGTCGAGCAGGCCTGCGACCTGCGTAAGGCCGTCTTCCACGCGGTCCTCGTCGGGGACGGGGACTAGGGCCCGGCGATGACTGAGCGAAGACGGGCGATCGTGGTCATCGGCACCGGCGCGTTCTCGCGGGCCCTGTGCCGGGCGCTGGCGGGGCTGACCCTGCCGCCCGGCACCGAGGTGCACGTCGTGGGACGTACCCCGGGGGCCGCGGTCGCCGTGTGCGAGGCGGCCCACGCGGCCTGGCCGGAGCCGGGCGCGCCGGCCTTCTACCCGGTCGACCTGCCGCTCAGCCCGGACATCGACGTTCGGTGGCTGCTGCGCGCGGTCCGCCCGCACACCGTGGTCGTGTGTGCCTCGCTCCAGTCACCGGCCGAGTTCCGGGCGTCGGACAGCGGCTGGGCGCGCCTGGTGCGTACCGCCGGTTTCGCCGTCACCCTGCCTCTGCAGGCGGCCCTGGCCGCGCCGATCGCGACCGCCTGCGCCGACGCGGACCCGCCGGTGACCATGGTGAACGCCTGCTTCCCCGACGCGGTCAACCCGACTCTGCGAGCCCGCGGCCTGCCGGTGCTGTGCGGGCTGGGCAACGTCGGCTCGCTGGCCGAGGCCGTCTACACCGGGCTCGGCGTCACCGATCCGGGCCGGGTGAAACTGTTCGCCCACCATGCGCACCTGCACGAACCGGCTGATCCCGAGCTGGAGGCCCGGTGCTGGCTCGACGACGAGCCGTACCCCGACGTCGGGGGCCTGTTGCGCCCGGTCCGCACCGGCTCGCGCACGGCCGTGAACGACGCCGGCGCGACCGTGTCGGCGGAGGTGGTCCGCACTCTCGCCGACGGCGGCCGGTGGATCGGGCATCTGCCCGGACCGCTGGGGCTGCCCGGCGGCTTCCCGGTCCAGTTGGAGGGCACCGCGCTGACCCTGCGGCTGCCGCCGGGCCCGTCCCTCGACGCCCACCTGTCCTGGACGCACCGGGTCGCCGTCCTCGACGGCGCCGACGTGGGTGTCGACGGCACCGTGCGGTTCGCGCCGCAGGCCACCGTCGCGCTCCGCGAGCATCTGCCCGACCTGCCCGCGACCTTGATGCCGCAAGAACTGCCGGAGATCTGCCGGCGCCTGCTCGACCTGCGCCACCGGCTCCGCTGACGACCGAGACCTTCCCGAGGAGACCTGATGTCCGCACCGACTCTGGCCGCTCGGCAGCGCGCGGCGCTGCCCGGCTGGGTGACCACCTACTACGACGATCCACTCACGATCCAGCGCGGCGAGGGCCGGCATGTCATCGACGCGGACGGCCGCCGCTACCTCGACTTCTTCGGTGGCATCCTGACCACCTCGGTGGGCTACGACGTGCCCGCGATCAGCGCCGCCGTACGCGCCCAGCTCGACACCGGCGTCGTGCACACCTCCACGCTGTACCTCATAGAATCCCAGGTACGCCTGGCCGAACGGGTGATCCGGCTCGCCGGGCTGCCGGACTCGGTGGCGTGTTTCGTCAACTCCGGCTCCGAGGCGAACGAGACGGCGCTGCTCGCGGCGCTGTGCCGCAACGGCAGCAACCACGTCGTGACGCTGGCGGACGGCTACCACGGGCGCACCATCGCGACCGGCGCCGTGTCGTCGCTGCCGGGCTGGCAGCCGACCCCGCACGGGCCGTTCCGGGTGACGGTGGCCGCCAACGGGCGCCCCGGCCCGGACGGGCGGGTGCCGGCGGTGGGTGACTGCGTCGCCGACCTCGAACGGCGGCTCGACCAGGCCGGCGGCCCGGTCGCGGCGCTCATCGTCGAGCCGGTGCAGGGCCTGGCCGGTTTCCACGCCCCACCGCCGGGCCTGCTGCACAGATATCAGCAGGTGGTAGCCGCCCGGGGCGGGGTGTTGATCTGCGACGAGGTGCAGACCGGCTGGGGGCGTACCGGGCGGCACTGGTGGGGATACGAGGCGCACGGTGTGGTGCCGGACGCCGTCACCTTCGCCAAAGGGCTCGGCAACGGTTTCGCGATCGGCGGCGTGGTCGGCTCCCGTTCGCTGCTGGACAGCCTCGCCGGGCGGTCGATCTCGACGTTCGGCGGCAATCCGCTGGCCACCACCGCGGCCCTGGCCACCGTCGACCACCTGCTCGAACGGGACCTGCGCCGGTGCGCCGGCGAGATGGGCGCCCGGCTGCTCGACGGCCTGCGCGTACTGGCGCGCTCGCACGACATGGTTGGGGCGGTCCGCGGGCACGGGCTGATGCTCGCCGTGGAGATCACCGACCCGGTCACCGGCCGCCCGGACGCCGCGTCGGCCCGGCGAGTCCTCGCCGCCGCCCGCGACGCCGGCCTGCTCGTCGGCCTGGGCGGCGCCGCCGGGAACGTGCTGCGGCTGGCACCGCCGATGACGGTCACCGCCGAGGAGGCGGACACCGCGATCGGCCTGCTCGACGCCGCGCTGAACGCCGCCGGCACCCGGGTCCCGTTCGCATCACACGCCGTGCCCGCGGGCGCATGAGACACCGAGGACGTGCCATGTCGAACGACCGCGCGGAGAGGCTCGGCGACATGCTGAGCAGACTCTCCGAAGCAGATCGCACCAGTCTCCAGCGCTGCGCGGAGCGGCTGCTCGCCGCCCTGCCCAAGCCGCATCTACCCGACAACGTGGTCCTGGTCGCCTTCGGCGGCGGCAAGGACAGCTCCTACAGCGTGTTCTTCGTCCGTGCCATGCAGCTGTGGCTGTGGCGTCAGCACGGTGCCACCTTCGCCCTGCGCGTGGTGACCAACCGGCAGGCCGGGATGCCCGCCGCCGTGATGGCCAACATCGACCGTGTCTACCAGGCCCTGGGTCTGCACGACGACCCGGACTGCCAGCTACTGCTGGTCGACGCCGACGACATCCGCGGCTTCACCGCGGACGCGCCGCACTCCGCGGCGATGCTGGACCGCAACCGGCTCGACGTCCTGCTCACCGGCCACCGGACGGCGGCGGACGCACGGCCCACGTTCTGCAACGCCTGCAACCTGAGCATGGTCAACGCCTTCGGCCTGGCCGCGGGCCACGACGGCGGGGTCGACGTGATCATCACTGGGGACTCGCGGCAGGAGCAGCGGGCGTACGCGGTGTGGGTCAACCGGCTGGCACGACGGTTCGGCGGCGCGCGCCGCGGCGGGGGCGGTACGGGCTTCGGTGGCTTCCTGACCTCACTCGACGCCGTCTCGCAGGTCTACTTCGCGGAGATCCACGGCCCCGGGCCGGCCGTCGAGGAACGGCGGATCACTTCGGCCGTACCCCCGGCCCTGTTGTTCTTCTCCATCTATGACGAGACCGAGTACGCGTCGGGCAGCCACTGGCAGCTGCTGACCGAGTTCCTCGGCTTCCGCTTCGACGAGCTGGCCTTCAGCTTCACCGAGTCGGACTGCGCCAACCCCGCCCTGATGGCCCACCTGCGTGGCCTCAAGGCGGAACGGATGTTCGGGCGCGACTACGCCGAAGGGCTGGCCGAGTACGCCGAGTTCGCCGTCGGCCTGATGCGCCGCAAGGAGTTCCCGGACCTGCTGGTCGACATGATGACCGAGCGGTATCACGGCGACGGGGCGGCCGCCCGGCTGCGGCGCCGGATCAACGAGTTCGCCTGGGAGTCCTACCGGCTGCGCGAAGAACAGCTCGTGTGCATGGTGTACGCGCCGTTCGCCGGGTGCGGGGCCGGGCTGGACCGGTTCGTCACGCGGGAGCACCCGGCGTTCGCCGGGCGCCTGGCCCGGCTGCACGAGGTGCTGGCCGGGACCGGCGACGGCACCGCCGCGGACCGCGACTTCCTCACCGAGGTCAGCGGCCTGCCCCTGGACCGGCTGCGGCTGCTCTACCACGGCCCGGCTCCGGCGGCCGGCGATACCGGCGGCTCGATCCTCGCGGCGGTCCTGGACGGCGACCCGCACAAGGCCGTCATCACGACCCGTCACGCGTCGGCCGGGCCTCAGCTCACCGAGCTGATCTCGGGCCGGTGAGGGGCCGTCATGTGCCGCTTGATCGTGGCCACGGGTGACGTGCCGGTGCCGCGGATCGTGCGGGCGGCGGTCGCCATGAGCACCGGCCGTACCGCCGACCACGACGGCCCGATCACCCGCCACCCCAACGGCTGGGGCGCGGTGTGGGCCGATCCCGGCTCCCCCACCGGCCTGCGCAGTCACCGTGACGTACGGCCGATGGCCGACAGCTGGCACGAGGCGCCGTTCGCCGGCCTGCGTACCCCGGTGCTCGCCATCCACGTGCGGCACGCCACGCTGCCGCACAATCTGGGCGAGCCGTTCACCCATCCGCTGCACCGCCCGGACGGCCCGGTGCCCTGGTACTTCATGCACAACGGCTTCCTGCCGACGGTGTACCGCCACCTCGGCCTGGCCGCCTCGCGGTTCGACTCGGCGGAGTACTTCGACTACCTCGTACCGGCCGGCGCCACCGAACTCGTCGAGAGCGAGGCGCTGGCCCGGCTGCGGGCCATCGCGCCCGGTGGAAGCTCCGGCAACGCCATCGCGATGACGCCGACCCGGTCCTACGTGGTGCATTGGACCGCCGCCGGCAACGCGTACCCCCGCTATTTCGGCATGCACCGCCTGCGCCGGCCGGGCCTCGACGTCGTGTCGTCCGAGGTCATCCCGTCGCTCGCCGCACGACACCGCTGGCAGCCGCTGCCCCCGAACGTCGTGCTCGACCTACACGGAAGGAATCGGGAATCATGACCGAGAACGAGAACTGGACCCGCGTCGAGTGCGATGCCGGCGGCGGTCAGGCCGACCAGGACCTGCTGCGGCGGCTCATCGACGGCGACGTCGCGGTGGTGCGGTTGCGGGGCCTGCTGCCGGCCGCGGAGTTCGCCGCGAACCGGGAGCGGCTGCGCCGCATCTTCTCGGACGCCACCACGACGCGATACGTCAACGGCGCGCTCACCACGATCGGCCCCTACCTGGCGAAGTACCTGTCTCGCCCGGACGACTACTTCACCGCCGCGCGGGCCGCCGAGAACCGGCTCGACGAGGTCTCGTTCGACCTGAGCGCCCAGGTCCGGCAGGCCCTGACCAAGGAGTTCGGCCTGCACAGCCTGCGGCCCGCCGAGGAGCCGGACGGGCGCCGGTACGGCGACGCCGTGGTCCGTGTGCACGCCGACGGGGTGAGCAACCCCCTGCACAACGACAACATCATGCGCGACGCCCGGGACACCGGCCTGGCGCTGGCCGGTCTGCGTCACCAGCTGAGCTGCGTGGTCTGCGTAGAGGAGTGCGACGAAGGCGGTGAGCTGCGCATCTATCAGCGGTCATGGCGGCCCGAGGACGAGGCTTTCAAGATCGACGGCGGTCTCGGGTACGACGCCGGCGTGGTCGCCGGCGCACCGGTCCACACGTTCCGCCCGCGTGCCGAGGACGTCTACCTGATCAACCCGACCCATTACCACGAGATCGAACGCGTCCACGGCGCCGACCGGACCACTCTCGGCTTCTTCGTCGGCTTCCCCGGCGAGTCACTCACCGACGCCGTCGTCTGGGGGTGATCGGCGCACTACACCGGCACTGAACCGCGCGACCACACCGGCTGAACCGGCCGGCTCCAGAGTGGAACGCAAAGCCCCGTCAGACCTTGGAGGCCTCGTGTCATCGTCCCCGATCAGCATCCTGTCGCAGACCGACTTCAACGGCGACCCCCTCGACGAAGAGCTGCTGCAGCGCACCTTCCGGCAGCTCATGGACGAGCACGGCTACGTGCTCATGTGCAACGTGCCGGACTCCTTCGACCAGGTGAAGTTCTGCCGAGGGCTGGGCGGCTTCGTGCCCAACTACACCGGCGCCGTGGTCGGCGACGTGCGCCCCGAACCCGGCATGGACGACGTCTACCACGCCGGCAACACCCGCCCGCTCACCCCGCACAGCGAGGGCTACGACTTCACCGTCCTCCCGCCCCGCTACATCGCGCTGTGGTGCGTCACGCCCGCCAGCGGCCCGGGCGGCGAGACGACGCTGGCCGACACCGCGCCGTGGGTGGCCGAACTCGACGAGCGCGAGCGCGAGCTGCTCGAGGGCACCGAGTTCGAGTGGAAGACCACCGAGGGCGTCAACCGGCTCGGTCTCGACCTGCACACCAAGCACCCGGTGTTGGAACAGCACGCCGACGGCATGATCGTGCGGTTCTCCTGCAACAACCTGGTCCGGGCCGACGACGACGAGGTGGTGCCGCTGCAGGAGCGGTGGAAGGAAAACTTCTACCGCGACCAGATCAGCATCGACTACCACCCCAACGACATGCTGGTCTGGGACAACTGGCGGCTGCTGCACGCGCGTAACGCGTTCTCCGACCGGTCCCGGCACCTGCGCCGGATCCAGATCGCGAACTGAGGACCGGCGTGATGCGGATCGACGCATTCGTCCAGGTGGGTGCCACCCGTGACGGGCTGGACGCCTACCTGGACTGCGCCCGCCGCCGAGGGCTGCCGGCGGTCCTCGTCGAGACACCGGCGTACCTGCGGTGGCGGCGGGTCCTCGGGCGCCGGCCGTTCGACCTGGAGGTCGGCGTGACCGAACCGGGTGATCCGGAGCACGTACGCGCCGCCCTCGCCGCCCAGGGCCTGGCGCCGGTGCTGCTGCTGGCCGGTTTCGAACGGTACGCGCCGAGCGCATTCGCGGCCGCCCGAAGCCTGGGTGTCGCGCCCTGGCCGGCCGTGGGCCGCGACTTCGCTCCGCTCGACAAGCTCGGGCAGCGTGCGGCGCTGGCCGGGCGGGCGCCGGAGGTCCGGCAACCACGGCACGTGCGGTGGAATCCGGTCGCCGGTCTCCCGGCGGCCGCGGCCGGCCTGCGATTCCCGCAGGTCGTGAAGCCGGCGGACGGTGGCGGCGGGCTCGGGGTGATGTTCGTCCGGGACGCGCGGGAGCGGGACTCGGCCCTGCGGTCGGTGCTGCGGACGCCCAACTACGACGGCAGCCCGTTCTCCGCGATCCTGGTGGAGGAGTACGTCGAGGGTCCCGAGTTCTCGATCCAGGGGATCGCGCACGACGGCGTCGGCACGGTCCTGACGACGTGCGAGAAGTTGACGGCGCACGAGCCGGTGGGCACCGACCCGGGGCTGCGCGGGTTCCGGGAGCTGGGGCACATCGGCACGCACGGGGCGTACGCCGATCCGGCGTTCGTCGATCTGGTGTCCCGCTGCCTGGCCGCGACCGGATACCGGGAGGGCCCCTTCCACGTCGATGTGATCCGCAGTGAGCGGGGGCCCGAGTTCGTCGAGATGGGATTCCGGCTCTCCGGCGGTGGCCTGGTCGGCCTGGTCGAGCGGATCACCGGTGCCGACTGGGCGGAGTGGACGTTCCGCGCCCATCTCGGGGAGGGTGTGCCGCCGCTGCCGGCGCCGCGGGCGATGGTGGTCGGACAGGCCAACCTCATCGACGAGCGTGAGTTTATGATCGCCGAGCTGCTGGGTAGCCAGAACCCCGACGTGCGGACCGTACGCGCCACCGCACCCGGCGACGAGGTGCCGGCCGAGGATGTCCCCCGGCTCGCCTCGGACCGCCAGCGTCACGTCGGCGTGGGCCGCGTGATCGTCGGCGGCCGCCTCGGTGACGTGCGGACCGCGTTGCACAGGTGTCTGGCCGGCCGGCTGGCCGCCTGACCCGCGACGTACCGGCCGGGCCACGGCCGGCGAGGAATCGAGGAGACCATGGCATGACGGTTCACGAGAGCGCCGTCCGCCAGCGCGTGCCCCGGCGCCCGCTGGCGGACGGCGCCGCTGCCCGGCTGGCCTGGCGCGAGACGCGGCCCTGCGTACAGGTGATCTTCGCCCTGCGCTTCCTGGCGGGCGCCCTGCTCGCCGGCGGAACGGTCTCGGGCTGGCGGCTGCTCACCGCCGGGGTCGGCTGGTCGTGCGTGGTGGCGGCGATCTACCTGCACAACGGCACCACCGACGTCGTGGAGGACCGCCGCAACGGTTCGGCCCGGCCGCTGGCCACCGGGGAGCTGCCCCTGCCGGCAGCCCGGGCCATCGTCCGCGGCCTGGCGGTCGCGGGCCTCACCATCGCGGCGCTCGCCGATCCGCGGGAGGCGCTGCTCGCGCTGGCCATGCTGGCGCTCGGCTTCGCCTACTCCAGCGGCCGCGCGCCGCTGAAGGGGTCGATGCCCGGTTTCGCGCTGGTGGTGCTCGGCGGAGGAATGCTCACCTACACCGCCGGCGGTCTCACCACGTCGGGCGGCCCGACCCTCGAGTCGGCCGTTTTCGCCCTGTTCCTGTCGGCTTGGATGGCGGTAGCCGGGTCCTCGAAGGACCTGTCCGACACCGACGGCGACCGGTCCGCCGGACGCCGGACCCTGCCCGTCATGTTCGGCCAGGAATCGGCAGCCCGAATGATCGCCGCCGGGACCCTGACGGTGGGCGCGCTCTTCGTGGCGGTCGCGGTCCATGTCGGCGACAATCTGATCTGGTACGCGCTGCCACTCGCCGCCGGCGCCGCGGTCACCGCCGCGACGCTGCTCCGCACCCGCAGAGCGACGCTGCGCGCCGACCGGCGTCTCCCCTACCGATCCTTCATGGTCACCCAATTTCTGGTGCACGGCACGGTCCTCGCGGTGTATGCCGCGACGGCCGGTCTGCTTGTCGCATGACAATGGAATTGGTAATCTCCGGCGGGGGGAGCGAGCGCGCACGGTAAAGCAGACGGGGACTCGGAATGGCAGTGCACCACGACGAGGAACAGACGTCGAAACCTGAGGTCTCCGCCGGGCAGCGCCAGGAGATTTATGAGGCGATAGTCCGCGAGCTCAAGGCCGCCGACAGCGCCCTTCTCCTCACCTGGGAGCGCAGCGAGCAGCTAAGACGGCAGGTGGACGCCGTGCTCGACGACGTGGACTCGCTGATCCGCGGCGGCGTCCCCGTCCCCGAGCCGCAGCTGAGCGCAGAGATCGGCCAGACCCGCAGCAGCGACGGCACGCACCCGCTCGACTCCTGGTTCGCCGCCGACGTCCTGTTCTCCTGCGCGCTTCGCGTCCTCACCCGCGACTGTGACGACCGTCGGCAGGTGGTCGGCATCGCCCTGCACCTGAACCGGTCGTTGATGAACCGGATGGGACATGCCGCCACCGCGTACGTCGACGCGCTGTTGCAGCGCAACCTGCGCGCCCAGCGCGAGGAACGCAAAAGGGTGGCCCGGGAGATGCACGATCGGGCCGCGCACAGCGTCGGCGTCGCCCTGCAGAGCCTCGAGCTGCACGAGCTGTACTCGACGTCCGGGCAACCGGGCCGGGCCGGCAACCAGCTGGCCACGGCACGCCAGAGCCTGCACGAGGCCATCGCCACCATCCGGGCCATCGCCACCGAGGTCCGCGACGCGCTCGGTGGCCGCGGCCTCGGCGAAGCCCTGACCGCGTACGTGGAGCGCTTCGCCGGCCCGCACATCAGGACCGGCGTGACCATCACCGGCGATCCCGGCCGGCTCGACCCCACCGTGGCCGAGGAGCTCTACCTGATCCTGCGGGAAGCCGTCTACAACACGTTCCTGCACGCCGACGCCGCCCAGCTCGACGTCCGGATCCGGGTCGACGAGGACACGGTGGTCGCCGAGGTGACCGACGACGGCGCCGGGTTCAGCCCGCGGCACGCCTCCGGGATCGGATTCGCCTCGATGCGGGAGCGGTTGAGCGCGCTCGGCGGCCGGCTGGAACTCGTCAGCCGCCCCGGCCGGGGCGCGAGCGTCCGCGCGATCGTCCCGCTGGGGTCGCGTCCGTGACCGACCTGTCGGCCGAGCAGATCAGCGTCATCCTGGTCGACGACCACGCCCTCTTCCGTGAGGGCCTGCGGCAGTTGATCACCCACCAGACCGAGATCGCCGTCCTGGCGGAGGGTGCGAGCGGTTCGGAAGCGGTCGCCCTGGCCCGCCGCCTGAACCCCGACCTGGTCCTGCTCGACGTGGAGCTGCCCGGCCAGGGCGCGGCCAAGACCGTCGAACAGATCCGGGAGGCGGTGCCGTCGGCCCGCATCATCATCCTCACCATGCACGACGACCCGCGTCTGGTGCAGAAACTGCTCAGCTGCGGAGCGTCCGCGTTCCTCACCAAGACCATCGGCCGCGACCAGTTGCTCGCCGCGATCCGGTCGGTGCACCGCAACGCCGACACCGTGCTGGTGTCGGTGCAGCGCTCACCGTTCGCGGTACCGGCGCCGCCGCCGGGCACGGGTGTGCTGTCGGCCCGTGAGCTAGAGGTGCTGCGCCTGCTCGCCCAGGCCCTGTCGAACGCGCAGATCGCCGACCGGCTCTTCATCACCGAGGGCACCGTGAAAAGGCACCTCACCAACGTGTACGCGAAACTGCAGGCGGTGTCCCGGGTGGATGCGATCCGCAAGGCCACCGCCGCCGGCCTCATGTGACCGCCGTCGCCTCCCGGTGCGCCGACGCGCCCGGCAGCCCGGCCAGCATCCGGTCGAGATCCAGCTCGACCGGACCGCGCAGACCGGCGCAGTCCCCCGGCAGATCGGTGCGCGGTGGCCGCCCGGCGTCGTACGGATAGACGACCCCCAGCCTCCCGCCCGGATCCGCCGTGATGACCGGATGATCACGCAGGAACGAACGCACCGCCGGGGTGTCGCGGCGAGGCACGATGAGCAGCCGCTTGTCCCGGAAATGGGTGCCCGGCAGCACGATCTCCGGGCGGAACTTGCGTTTGAACGAGAACAACCCCTCGCTGATGAACGGCCGCGAACCCGACATCTCCGCGTACGGAATACGCTGCCCGGCGGCCCACTCCAGCAAGAGGTGGTACAGCAGCAGTTGAGCGCCGTCACGATAATGGCGGGAGTCCCCGTCGAGCACACCGGCGAGCCGCACGTTGAGCGTGTCCTCGTGCACCCGGCACAGCACCCCCGCGACCCGTTCGCCGTCACGTCGCAGGAAGAACAGCCGGCCTCGCCGGAACAGGGGATGCAGGGCGACCGCTCGGCGCTCGCTGCGTACCCATCCGTGATGGCGGGCCGCCATGGTCGGCACATGCATCCGGTCGTAGAAGAACTCGAAATCGGACTCCCGCTCGCCGATCTCGAGCCTCCAGTCATGCCGTTTGAGCGCGCGCCTGATGTTCTCCCGGTCCTTGCGGCCGAACCGGGCCAGACAGTCCTCCGGCGCGTCCGGCAGCGGCACCCGGTAGTGCACCCGCAGCGGCGCCACGAGACACGCTCCAAGACCGAGCCCGCCGACCTGACCGGCATAGGCGCCGACCAGGAGCAGATCGGCCCGCTCCGGCGCGGCAGCCCACCGATGCGGCCGTAGCAGCCGGCCACCGGAGCGCCGCACCCGCGGCGCGCCCGCCCGCTCGCCCTGACGCCACATCTCGGCCGGCGCCAGCACATGGGAGCGGCCGTCGGCGACCCCCGCATAACTGATCGACGGGCCGTCGTCGCCGTGACTGTCAAAACCCACCCCCGAGCCCGGCAGTACGTCATAGGCGCGCCGCACACCTCGCGCGGCCGCGGAGGTCCCGTTGTTCCACCAATAGTCGACGTCCGCGAGAATGCGCTCGAAACGGAACACTGGTACCTCCCATTGACGACAGCTCCATCAGTTCTACGATGGCGCGATGTGATTCCGGTTTATTCTCGGAATACCGTTGCGTGTCGCCACCGTCATGACCCGCCCGGTCGATCGGGATCAGCGTGCCGTCGAGGATCGCGTACGCCAACTGCCGGATGCGCCGCATCGCGCCGGTGAGGTCATCGGCAGCCACGCTGAGCAGAGCGATCGCTTCCTGCACGTAGCGCCAGGCGGTAGTGATCCCGAAGCCGGACGCAAGGCGAGTGTAGGTGTCGCCATTGCGCAGGTGGGCCAGGGCGAGCAGGGCCTGACGGCACAGGGCCAGTCGCCGCCATCGCGATCCGCGGTGCTGACGGTGGTCGCGGATGCGCTCGGTCGGGTCTTGGTCGATTCGCTGCCCTACCTGGAGCCTCGCGCTCTT